>DBZY01000027.1:0-224 GCA_002311835.1 Proteobacteria bacterium UBA1148
AGGGAATGCCAAACTGCCGACCCCTAATATGCTCATGTTTGACCGGATCATAAATATCGATGATACGGGAGGGCGTTTCGCTAAGGGTGAGATCGTCGCTGAGCTTGATGTTGTGCCTAGCTTGTGGTTCTTCGATTGCCACTTCACTGAAGACCCGGTAATGCCGGGTTGTCTGGGCTTGGATGCGATGTGGCAGTTAGTCGGATTCTGGTTGGCTTGGACAG
>DBZY01000027.1:432-15681 GCA_002311835.1 Proteobacteria bacterium UBA1148
GGAGATGGGACCATGGATGTCGATGGGCGCACTATCTACCATGCAAAGAATCTTCGCGTTGGACTCTTTGCTTCTACTGAAGGTTTCTAACTCGAGGCAAAGATTTCTCTTTAATCTTCCGAAAGGAAGAATGCCCTATTCACTACAGGTGATGTTTCGCATCGACAGGACGCATAAACGCATTAGATAACAATGCGATAGCGAGGAGTGCAGCCATCAGGTACATGGTTGTATTGTAAAGGCTACTGGTGGGATTGATGGTTCCCACGGGGGCAATCTCCATAAGGTTGGCAATTGTGACCGTGTTTTGCTCCACGAGCGTTTGTAGTTGGCTAACTCCTGCACCAAAGGCGGCTTGGAAGGCAACTGGGTCTACTGTTGCGGCAAGATCGTTAATTGCGCTTGCGCTTGCACTATCCCGGAGTGAGGTGATCGCAAGCGGACCCAATACACCAGCTGTGCTCCAAGCTGTCAGTAGCCTGCCATGGATCCCACCCACATAACGAGTCCCAAAAATATCGGCGAGATAAGCTGGGATTGTGGCAAAGCCACCCCCATACATGGTGAAGATAATCATGGTGACCGCATAGAAGTAGATTAGCCAGAGTACAGCGGGGGAGACGCTGACTTGGTACGCCGTGTAGGGAATCGAAACATATAGAGCGATTCCCAGCGCAAAAAATATCCAGTACGTTGTGCGTCGGCCGATATAGTCTGAGGTGCTCGCCCAGAAGAATCGTCCCAACATATTGAACACGCTGATCATCACGACGTACGTTGCAGCAAAGGCACCATCAACAAGTTCAGGAAGGGTTGTGCCAAAAATCTCGGTCATCATGGTACGCGCAACACTCAACACCCCGATTCCTGCAGTGACGTTGAAACACAGCACGATCCAGAGTTGATAAAACTGTGGGGTCTTTAATGCTTCATCAATGTCAACGTCGTGGCTGGAGATCATTTTCTTTGCGCGTTGTGCGTCGTCGGGAGGAGACCAACCTTCGGGCTTCCACCCGGGTGCTGGTAGGCGGTATGAGAATGCTGCGATCATCATGACGAGGAAGTAGATAACACCTAGTACAACAAAGGCTTGTGCAACGCCTACCGTGCCCGTATTCACCAGATAGACCCCTTCAGGTCCGGGGATGATCATGTTGGCAACATCATTGGGGCCAATGACGGTGACTTCTCTTAGTTGACCAGCGAATTGCGCGAAACGTCTTCCCGCCTCAGTTATGAGGTTTACTTCGGCGAGGGTTCCCAGGTACTCAGGGGCTGAGTAGAAGATTTTGATAAGCCAGTCCTTGAGCGGGGCTGCGATCATTGCGCCACCACCAAATCCCATGATCGCCATTCCAGTCGCCATTCCGCGTCGATCAGGAAACCAGCGGATGAGGGTGCTGACGGGGGACACATAACCAAGGCCTAGTCCGCATCCTCCAATAACACCGTACCCAAGATAAATAAGCCACAACTGATGTAGAGCTATCCCAAGTCCTCCGATGAGAAATCCCCCACCCCAGCAAATCGCAGCAACGACACCAACAGTACGCGGACCTACATCCTCGAGCCATTTACCGGCAAATGCTGCCGCGAGTCCTAGAAAGACAATCGCCACGGTAAATATCCAGACGACATTACTGAGCGACCAATCATCTGCTGCTGGAGTTACTACACCGAATACCCTGATCAGCGCTGGGTTAAAGATGCTCCAAGCGTATACGGAGCCGATACACAGATGGATTGCTATAGAAGCAGGCGGTACGAGCCATCGGTTAAACCCTGGCCTAGCAATTATTCGATCTTTGGAGAGCAGCTTGCTCATTAGCGTCTTCCCGCGTATGAAAGGGCGAATCCTACCGAGCCAGGCCGCTCCAGGTCTACCGACACTCCTGTTAATCTTCCGTAGTCCCTGACAGGAAAGAGATTATGGGAGAGGGTATGCATGTGTTTGTGCGAACTATCAGTCTTGCTGCGATGGTGGCTGCTCCACTGGCCGGGGCTCAGGACGTTGCCACGGAAATCTTTCAGACACTAAGAAACGGCGAGCTCGGCTTGGATTTGCGTTACCGTTATGAGCTTTCAGGTGAAGATGCTTTTGACCGAAATGCAAACGCATCGACTTTGCGAACTCGCCTAGTTTACACGAACGATTCTGTAGAGGGATTTTCTGTTACTTTGAATGTAGATGATGTGCGTGCCATCGGCGCGGATAACTACGACAGTACTCGTAACGCGAAAACTCAGTATCCTCGGGTCCCGGATCCCGAAGGCATCGATCTAAACCTCGCCTCGGTCACATATACGGGACTGGAGAAAACAACAATTGTCGTAGGTCGCCAGAGACTTCTGCGTGATAACGGCCGTTTTGTGTCCGGTCTGCCGTGGCGGCAAAACGAGACGACTTATGACGCTGCCTCCGTCACGTACGCGTTGAATCATCGCTTGAGTATTTTTTACAGCTACGTGAATCGAGTCAATCGATTCTTTGGCCCAGACTCCGGTCTACCTTCGAAGGCTTTTGGAGGTCCCATCAATCTGTTCGACGCTACCTACACGTTGAGCCCGCTGTTTAGGATTACAGGGTATGGTTATTGGCTGGATCTCAGCGATGCGCCGGAAGCCCCGTTATTCTCTACTCGTACGCTCGGGGCGCACGTAACCGGCGTTTACGAACTCGCGAATCGTTGGTCGCTGACCTACGCAGGAGAATATGCACACCAGACGGGCATTGGTGCCAATCCAAACAGCTCTGGCGCTGATTATTACGATATTGAGATTGGCTTGCGGCGAGATAGATTTGCGATTCGCGCCGCTTACGAGCATCTCGGTGGTAGCAACGTACCGGGTGAAGCATTCACGTTGCCGTTAGGACGGAAGCATTTCTTTCAGGGTTGGGCGGACAAGTTTCTTATGACGCCGCAGGGCGGCGTCGAGGATTTTTACATTGCGGTAAATGCTGTTTTTTTGCAGAGTCAACTCACTTTTGGATACCATGATTTTTCTGCCGCAATCGGTGATAGCAGTTATGGGGACGAACTGGATATGTCTCTGTCGTGGACCTTCAGTGATCGCTACGAACTGTGGGTAGGGTTTGCGCACTACGACGCGAGCGGATTCTCGACGGACACCGATAAGGTTTGGGGCATGCTATCGGCAAGTTTTTAAACTGACCGGGTGAGCCGTGCACTCAGCCTAGTCCCACTCCAGTTCAACCCCATGCCCCCGCGCTTGATCCCCGTGTGCGGGTGTTACAAACCCTAGAAGACCTCCGTTGGAACCATCTCGAAGTAGGTGAATTCTGACCTTGACAGGGTCCCCAGGTTTGACGTCTTCGGGTTTAACGCCATTTTCTGTTATGGAATTTGGGCTAGCAGCTTCTAGTGCCCAAGTGGTTATCTCTCCATTTTCGCTGGTGACATCGAGGTAGAGCCACGAATGTGGATTCATTAGGTGCACCTCTTTAACGACGCCCTCCAGATCTGACCACTGCGTGACTTCATAGGCGTTGTGGGAGTGGTGTGCCCAGGCCGACAAGTTGGAGATAGTGAAACAAATTACTGCCAATCCTAGGTTTCTGAAGTGTACATTCATTTGTCTAAATCTCCGTACTATTGTTTTTTGCCTTTTTGGGCAGTTATCTAATACGGCGTGGTGGTGGGTATCCGTTGGAGTATATTCGCGTGTCTTCCCACGCGTAGCGAACCGGTTTGAACTCGTCGTCAAGAAATCGTAGCGATATCTGAAATAGCCCGGGTGCGGGGGCTCCACGAGGCACGGTTGCTTCCAAGATGTAGAGCCTGTCTTCGTGCATGTGTACTACGGCAGATGTGCGCGATCTATCAGGGTTAGTTAGACGAATTGCATGGCCTTCGACTCTATCAGAGTTGTAGTGAGCGTAATGATTAACCTTAACTCTATCCCTATTCATGATATTCCATGATGCAAAGACGATTGCTCCGCGCATCTCCTCATGACCATCATTTTGGCAAATATCCCCATCGCTTCCAGTTGCCTGACAATTGTCAACACGCGTTTGATGAATATCGACGGCATCTGTGTAGTTGATTACCGTTACAGAGTAACGATGGGAATCACTCTCGTAGAAGTGGACACGTCCCGGTAAGGTAATGCGATATTCTGTGGGATACGTGATTTCCATCACGTTTGGTTCATCAGGGAAGCTAACGCTGAAAAAATCCTGTTGACTCACATATTCCATCCAAGTGAAGCCCTGGGCAAACGTGCCCGTTGATAACAGAAAAATAGTCACGGGCAACATCACTAGAATAGTGCGCATGATGTGTGTTTTTGTCCTTATATTGGCTATGAATATGCCAACGACCTGCTGTGTACTATCCAGTCTTAGTTCTGTTTTTAGGAGGTGTAGACATTTGATTAACCCGTTTAGGAACCGGCTTGTTCTCTGACATCTCATTAAGCAACTCTTCGACAAGCTTCTGCATTGTCTCAAGTTCTCCTCGATTGAGTTGATCCAACCGTTCGCCGAGTTTGTCGGCGTCGAACTCCGCCATAGGATTCTCTCCTTATTTTTTTTCTATTTGGCTGCCTTTTACGCAGCATGCGAATCTTAACGCATCTGAGCGTCTATTTTTCTATTTGATGTCGATTTGGTGATTGAGTCTCTCTTCGTCGGGGAAGCCATTGATTGATTCAGCGCAGAACAGCTTTTGCATTAAGGGATGCCACACCCTTAGCGCTGAAAGCGGTTAGTTCGACGGTACTTTCTACACGCTGCCCCGTAAGATTGATTTGATCTCCCAGATACAGCGGGCTCCTTGCCCGGAAGGAAAAATGACTTAACTCGGGTCGGTTACATTTCCGGGTGACGAGATCAGCTAAAAGTATGGCGGTCAGGGGTCCATGAACTACCAGCGCCGGATATCCCTCCGAGCGGGCGTACGGTAAGTCATAGTGAATGCGGTGTGAGTTGAAGGTTAGTGCGGAAAACTGGAATAGCAGGCTTTCGTTCGGACAAATTTCTCGACGGAAATCAGTGTCTGGCATCGTGGTTTTGGGGCCAGAAGCGCTTTCTCTGATGGTGGTTTTTGGACGATAAGCAATATCTTGTTCTTCCACGAGCGCTACGCTGTTTTCATTGCTAATTTTATGAACTACGGTTACGAAAACGAGAGGGCCTGATCGGCCCTCCGTGTAACGGACTGCTTGAATGGTGGAGGTACGTTGTACTCGCTCACCGATTCGCAGATCGCCAAGGTAATCAATTCGGGCGCCAGCAAACATCCGACTCGAAAATGGAACAGGTGGCATGAAGGCGCCTTTTTTTGCGTGTCCGTCCGGGGCAAGATCGCTGAATTTCGTCGGTTGTAGAAAGTACAGCCAATGATAGAGCGGTGGCAGGATTGCTCCATCGAGATACTCTTCGGGGTCCTGATCCAGGGTAGATGCAAGCATCTGAACTTGAGGTAACGTGATTACGTCTTCGTTTGTTTCTTCCCGTCCTTCCCAGCTTTGAAGTAGATCTAGATCAAGCGCACTCATTTCTGCTCACCGGTTGTATAAAGTGGGAAACGCGGCATCTTAGGTGCTTGAGGTAAATCTAAGATTTTTTTGATCAATTCCACGGAGCCTTTTTTCTGGCCACCTTGGCCCATAACCATTTGTGCTTTCTCGATAATTTCACTATGAGATAAAGGTGACTCGGGATCTCCTTTACAGTCTCTTCGCATTACACCAATCACCTTACCGGAGGGTAGGGTGGTGGTTACAGCCGCGCCCCATCGTTGAGGAAAAGCATCGTTGAATTCAGGCGTCACGCTGAGAGTCGTATTTTTTGAAAATACTGCAAACCGATCTCGTTGTGAGGCATCAAATGACTCAAAACTTACTTTCCCATCGGATAAGGCAGTGTTTACACAGTGTTGTAGGGAAAATTTTGCAGCGTAGAGCGTATCAGGGGAAGGTTGATTACATACATCGATGGCTACTTGATAGGTTTGTATGTCAACGGAGATTGGTTTCTCTCCATTAATTAAATGATGAAGTTCCAGCGCAGCGTCGAGTGCTGGATGTGTGTGTCGACAACATGGCCATGGTTTTATCGAGGTTCGTCTGAGTTGCCAAGGTGCATCCGGTTCACCAACTAAAACATCAGGTTCTGGGTCCGGGCAGAGCGCACGGAAAAACCCTTTCTCCCCTTCTAGGATGTGATCAGCTCCAGTAAATCCATGGGCAGCTAAACTTGCGGCCGTAAAGCCTGCTTCTGCAGCATGGGCTGTATGCAGATGTTTACTCATAGCCTTATCCGGGAGAAATTGCCACAGACCACAGGATTGTGTTCCGGCATTCCCGAGCGCCCATACCGTTTGCTCTTGATCTAATTTGAGCAACGTTGCAGCCGCCATGGTTGCACCGAAGGGTCCGCAGGTTGACGTATTGTGCCAGGTTTTATAGTGAGACGGCCCGACCGACATACCAACTCGGGTGCCTGCTTCATATCCGTATAAAACAGCTGTAAGGAACTCTTGTCCGCTTGCGCCCTGTTGTTCAGCGAGATGCCAAGCAAGCGGGATTACGACACACCCGGGGTGGGTGATGGAGTCTCTGTGCAGGTCATCAATTTCTAGGATGTGAGCGAGTCCGCTGGCAAGAAACGCGTGTCGGCCAGGATCTCTACCCGCATTCTGAAACCACTCGAGCAGCATTCGCCCAGGGGTCGAGGTTTGTCCACCAATCACGCACGCTACGGTATCGAGTACAAAGTGTGCAGCTGCAACAAGGTCCTCCTGTGCTACGGGTTTAGAACGTATTAGGTCGGCAAGCTCAGTTGTTAGGCTCCTCAAGATAGATCTCCTTGGGGTTCAACCGTTGAGGCTGCAAATCTGCCACGGATTTCCTCTGTGTGCTCACCAAGAGTGGGTACAGCGTTGAGTGTGGCCACCTCATCATCAAAAGTCACAGGGGGAGCCACGATATCGACATCACCACTAGGGCTCCCGACTGTGGTGCGTTGCAATTGAGGGTGCTGAGAAAAATCGCCGATTGAGTTCACTGCTCCGAACGCTAGCCTAGAGTTGCTTAGTCGTTTACGGATTTCTGTAGCCGATAGTTTCTGAAATACTGAGCCTATGGCGTCATCCAGTTCAGAGCGGTGTTTGCAGCGAAGAGTGTTGCTAGAGAATCGCTCGTCTTGCCCAAGTTCCGGTTTTTTTAGAACTTCGCTGCACAGACAGCGCCACTCACGCTCATTTTGTACAGCGATAATCAACTGTTTGCCGTCCGCAGATGGGTACACCCCGTAAGGTGCTATGGAAGGATGATTTAAACCGACTCGAGACGGGGCAGATCCGCCATAGTCTTGGTGTAAAAGTGGCACTGTCATCCAGTCCGCCATCGCGGAGAATAATGAAACCTTTAAAGAGCTGCCCACTCCGTTCTTATCTCGCCGCATCAAGGCCTGCAAAATAGCTGTATGCGCGTACATCCCGCAGGCGATGTCACAGAGGGAGACTCCAACACGGCCGGGTTCCTCTGGTGTGCCCGTTACAGAGGCCAGGCCTGTTTCGCATTGCACGATCAGATCATATGCCTTCATATCGGCGTATTCCCCCGTCTCCCCAAACCCGGAAATGTCGCAAGTTATAAGCTGGGGGAAGCGTTCTCTCAGTTTTTTTGATCCAAGACCCAACCGTTCAGTGGCCCCGGGCGCGAGGTTCTGAACGAAGATATCGGCCTCGGCTAACATTCTCAGTACGCAGGCTTTATCTGCATCATTTTTGAGATCAAGTACAACTGATTTTTTGCCTCGATTTAACCAGACAAAGTAAGCGCTTTCTCCGTGTACGACGTGATCATAATTGCGGGCGAAATCACCATCTGCGCGCTCTATTTTAATTACCTCGGCGCCACAATCCGCAAGTCGTGATGTGCAAAAAGGTGCTGCAGCTGCCTGCTCGATTGACACAACGAGCGTGTTCGCGAGGAGTTCGCGCATAATGGTTGCTCAAAAAGATTTTGGCATGCCGAGCACATGAGTCCCGACATGAGACAAAATGAGATTCGTAGACACGGGGGCAATTCTGTACAAGCGGGTCTCACGGAATTTGCGTTCAATGTCGTACTCTGCCGCGAAAGCAAATCCGCCAAATGTCTGCATACAAACATCTGCGGCTTTCCACGAAGCATCTGCTGCAAGTAGTTTTGCCATATTTGCCTCTGTACCGCAGGTGCGCAATTCATCGAAAGAAGTTGCGGCTTTTTCTACCATTAGGGCAGCGGCTTCGGTTTGTACATGCACTTCTGCAATCGGGAATTGAATGCCTTGATTTTGCCCAATGGGCCGTCCAAATACTTCTCGTTCGCAGGCGTACTCCGAGGCTTTCTGTATTAGGAATCTCGCATCACCGATGCACTCCGCGCCGATTAGAATTCGTTCGGCATTCATGCCATCCATAATGTACTTAAAACCTTCACCAATCTTTCCGATAAGATTTTTTGCAGGAATTCTAAGATCATCAAAAAACACATTGTTAGTTGAATGATTAATCATGGTTTCGATCGGCGTGATGGTGATTGATTTCCCAACTTCTTCTCGAAGATCTACCATAAAAACAGATAATCCCTGAGTAGGTTTTGATGAATCTTCCCGTGGTGATGTGCGTGCCAGCAAAATCATGAGATCACTATGACCAACTCGTGATGTCCAGATCTTTTGGCCATTGACGATGTAGTCATCGCCATCGCGCACAGCGCTTGTAGTAATCCTGCTTGTATCCGTGCCGCTTGCGGGTTCAGTGACCCCAAATGCCTGTAATCTCAGGGTGCCGTCTGCAATATGGGGCAGCCAAAGTTGTTTCTGTTCTTTTGTCCCATGCCTGAGGATCATTCCCATCGTGTACATCTGCGCGTGACAAGCAGCCCCGTTGCCCCCGCTCTTATGTATGGTCTCTAAAATGATACAGGCGGCTTTCAAGTCGAGCCCGCTGCCGCCATATTTCTCGGGAATGAGGACTGATAGGTAACCCGTATCCACGAGTGCTTGTACGAATTCAGTGGGGTATCCTGACTCGCTGTCTTTTTGGCGCCAATATTCGCCTGGAAAGTCCGCACATAGGCGCTTAACCGCTTCACGGATCTGCTCGTAGCTTTCGTTGTAATCTATGAACACTTTATAAGCTCAAGCCCACGCTCAGAAGTAAACTGAGTGCTCAAAATCATTTATTGTATGAAGCGTAACGATGCCAGCGCGCCTATTGAAGTGAAATTTTGGTCAGAGGCCGCTTTTTCAGACGTATTAGGCCTAAAAGTCGCTTAACTACTTGATTTTTAAGATGCCCCGATAGCTCAGTCGGATAGAGCGTCCGCCTCCTAAGCGGAAGGTCAGAGGTTCGAATCCTCTTCGGGGCGCATCAAGAGTTGAGATTATTAAATATATCAATGGAACGAACGGTGGTCTGAGGCTCTAAAATACTCATTATCCTTAACAATCATAATAGGACTACCATGAAGCGCATAGTTGCTTGGTCAGCTTACCCAACAGTCATGATGGCTGCATTCGTTGCTCATGTTCTGTGTACCCACAATGGAGTTACTCCCCAGATCGCTACATTCGGTCCAATCCTGTGTGGTTGTCTTGTTATTACGTTTCTCGAACTGAAGTTTCCTCATCGCCGTGCGTGGTTAGCCGACAGAGGCGATGTCATAAATGACTCGTCATACATGCTCTTGGTTCAAATCGTATTACCTCAGTTCTTTGGGTTTTTCGCGGTGATTACGTTGCTCGGCGCCTTGCAAACGCGTGGTATGACCCTGGAGGGGGTTTGGCCGCATGCCTGGCCGGTGTACTTTCAGGCGCTGCTGCTGATGGTTACGGCAGATTTTATGCGGTATTGGGTCCACAGGCTCGCGCACGAATGGCCACCTCTATGGCGTTTACACGCGATACATCACTCACCGCACAAGCTTTATTGGATCAATGTCGGTCGTTTCCACCCGCTTGAGAAACTGATTCAGTATCTATTTGATGCGCTTCCTTTCATTGTGCTAGGCGTATCGGAAGAAGTGCTCGCGCTCTACTTTGTCTTTTATGGGCTCAATGGTTTTTTTCAGCACTGCAATATTGAACTAAAAATAGGGTTCCTCAATTACCTAATCAGTGGACCTGAACTTCATCGTTGGCATCATTCCGCACTAAGTGAGGAATCAAACTGTAACTATGGGAACAATTTAATTATTTGGGATCTACTGTTTGGAACATGGTTCCTGCCAAGAAATCGGTTAGTCGGAGATCTGGGCCTTGAAAATCGGAATTACCCATCGGGCTTTATGCAGCAGATGAGTTCTCCATTTACCCGCGACTTGGATAAAGTTACGTGATGGACAGAATTGTGAACAGTATTGTGGTACTGAAAATGGCCTTTATTCGGCTTTTCTTATGGTATCCGCTCATACGACTGACGCGAAGACCTCGCGATACGCAAAAAAAACTTTTGCTCCATATTTTAAGGACAAACAAAGATACCAGTTATGGTCAGAAACATGGCTTTGCGGGTATAGCCTCGATTGATGACTATCGGGCGACCGTACCGATAAATCGTTACGAGGAGCTTCGCGAATACATCAGCAAGCAGGATGCTGAAAATAAACCTCACCTCACCTCACGACAGCCAGTTATGTACGCTCAAACTAGCGGAACAACTAGCGAGCCAAAATACATTCCAATTTTAAAGCAAACAATTGTTCAGCACCGTCGAAGTCAACATATTGCGGCATTCGCCAAATACCTAGCGTTACCAGGCGTGTTTGGAGGCAAAATATTAGCAATTGCTAGCCCAGCAGTTGAGGGACATCTGAAATCTGGTACCGCTTTTGGTTCAATGTCTGGGCTTATCTACAAGAGCATGCCAGCCATTGTTCGCTCGAAATACGTTGTTCCCTCAGACGTATTTGAACTAACGGACAATGAACGAAAGTATTACCTAATTACTAGGCATGCGATAGCCGAACCGAATATCTCCACGATCGCTACGGCCAATCCGTCAACACTTTTAAAGATCAACGAGATCATGAATCTTCGATCTGATGAACTTATACGGGAAATCGAATCCGATTCTCCTAGTCGCGCAAGAGAATTGCGAGAGCTTCTTGATCAAAAAGGAGCTTTTCTGTTTGCAGACATTTGGCCGAATCTGAGATCAGTAACAACCTGGACCAGTGGGAGTTGCGGTGTTCTGATTCCGACGTTACGAAAGAAGCTTTCCGAGGCAACCAAAATTGTGGAGATGGGGTATTTGTCCAGTGAGTTTAGAGGCGGAATAACGGTAGATGCTATTGATAATAAACAAATTCCAACATTGCACGAGAACTTCTTCGAGTTTGTTGAGAAGGACCTTTGGGAAGCTGGTAAGTCGGTTTTTTTGGGATTAGATGAGATAGAGGACGGCAAGCAGTATTACGTATTCGCGACAACCCAAAATGGGCTTTATCGATACGATATAGATGACATTATCGAAGTAACCGGCCGATTTAATGAAACACCAACCATTCGATTTGTGCAGAAGGGGAAAGGTGTTACGAATCTGACCGGAGAGAAACTGTACGAAAATCAGATTATTCAGGCGATTTCAGCTTTAGAAAAAGCTCAGAGTATTGAACTTCAGTTTTTCATGATGCTCGGGGCCGCCGAGAGTCTTGAATACGTACTTTATATTCAACATAAACCTTTTGATGCCTCTGAAATTGAAAGCTTACTCGGGGAACTTAACATTGAGTTCTTTGCAAAAATAAAAAGCGGGCGCTTGAACCCTGTACGAATCATATTTGTACGCGACGGGACAGCTGAAGCTTACAAACAGGATATGATTAAAAGCGGGCAACGTGAGGGGCAATTTAAAGTCGTACATCTACAGTACCGTGAGAACTGCTTATTCGACTTTAGTCCATATGTCTGGGAGAAATCCGATTCAACTACGTAATCTTTCGATAGAAGCATTGGAAATCCCCTTCAAGAGCGCATTCCAGCATTCGTCTGCAGAACGTTCTACGTCTGAAACTATTTTGGTAACTGCTGAAACCGAAGATGGTGTGAGGGGTATTGGAGAGGGATGCCCACGAGAATACGTGACAGGAGAAACATTGAGTAGCTCGCATGCTTTTTTCAATGAATGGGTCTCCGACTTTTACGAAATTGGTAGTGTTGAAGATTTAAGGACCTGGATCGCGTCTCATGAAGATATTATCGATCAAAATCCAGCTGCGTTTTGTTCCATCGAATTGGCACTTTTATATGCGATGGCCGAGGAAGAAGGGCAGAGTCTTGAAGCCTTATTGGGCATTCCAGAATTATCTGGTGAGTTTCAATTTACGGGCGTATTAGGGGCCAGCAACCCCGAAAGTTTCAGGAAGCAACTCGGACAATACTTAGACTTTGGGTTTAGGGACTTCAAAGTAAAGATCTTTGGTGAACCGGAGGTCGATCATGTAAACATTACGTTGCTAAAAGAGTGTGCACAAAGTGACGTTCGAGTGCGATTCGACGCTAACAATCTTTGGGAAGATAAGGCCGCAGCTATCTCCTATCTTGCGGAAATGGATTACCCGATATTTGCGTTGGAGGAACCTTTAGAGGTACGGGCGTATGACAGTTGCCGTAAGATATGCTTGGCTCTCAGGACCTCAATAATTCTAGATGAGAGCTTTTTAAAGATACGGGATTTCGATTCAATCGAAGTTGATGCAAAAAATTGGATAATCAATCTTCGAGTTTCCAAGATGGGCGGAATTATTCGTTCGCTTGCAATTGCAGAGAGAGCCAGCAAACTTGGTGCTAGGCTTATCATTGGGGCACAGGTAGGAGAAACCAGTCTTCTAACACGAGCAGCCTTGGCGGTTGCAAATAATCATCGGAACCAGGTTATCGCTCAAGAGGGTGCTTTTGGAACCCATCTTTTAAAGTGGGATATTTGCGACCCGCCGATTATGTTTGGTCTAGCTGGTGTTCTCAAAGCATCTGATGTTTGGGCTTGTCCGAAAATCAGAATAAAAGTGTTTCCCGAATAGAGGAGAGAACAGATGGATAACAAACAGCTAAGAAACTATCTAATTTTTCTCGCTGTCGCCGTTGTTGGGATCGTATTTCTTTATGGGGCCATCTCGCCATATCAGAACTGTGTACGAGCAACACAACAAGTTCCATACTGTGTGGAAAACACTAGCTGGTGAAGGGAAAAACTATGGATTTTAAGAAAGCATGGATAAACGAATCTGTTTGGAGGCCACTACAGTTAGGAGCGTTAGGTTTGATCGGGCTAACGGTTGGTGGAACGTTGTTTCTTAGCGGAACGCTAATGGCTCAGAGCGAATCTACGGCAACCGGAAGGATGTACCTTGAGGGGGCACGGCAGGCTGAACTAGGGTATTCGCGAGTGGTCGTTACAAGGGGAGGTGACATGATCTGGCTTTCCGGCATGTCGGGTCCGCGTGATGCTGACGGGCAACCAATCACGGATTTTAAAGAGCAGGCACGACAAGCGTATAGAAACCTCGACGCCACGCTGCGTGAAGTCGGAAGCGATCTCTCGGATATCGTGAGCGTCACGGTCTTTCTAGGTGATGCTCGACACTACGAAGCCTTTACCGAGGTAAGGAGGGAATTCTTTCCCGACGCTCGTTATCCGGCGAGCACTTTGATAACCAACGCCAGCTTTGTTCGTCCCGAGGTCAGGCTACTGCTTCAGGCGGTCGCCATAGTGGATGGGTAGGCGTAGCGCCTGTTGTCAATCAAAAACTTGAATCTTCTAGCCCCTATATATGACATTATCTTAATTCTTATCTAATGCCGCGAAAACGTTAACCTCTTTGTGCTCTAGTCTTGGGAGTGCGTTGTAAGGCTTACGAATAAGAGAAGGAGTAGGTTGTATCTGTTCATGCTGATCAGGCTAGCAACAGAGGATGTAGTCACCGTCTAATAGTTCCCCGTCTTTGTAGTTCCATATAAACATTAACTGACCCTTTGGCTAGGACATCCCCTAGAGACCGTTGAGTTCTCCGTTTATGAAGGTATTTCTAGCCGCTTCATGAAGATTGTTACTTATATTTAATGGACGTCTATCAGAGCTTATCTCTCTTGGATTTTATGCGTAATTCTTATGATCATAAATTCATGACTGCATTTCTTACGGTTTCTTAATATTGTTGTCGGGGGTGTTCTGGCACAATCCGCGCCGTCTCTCGAAAAGGTCAGCTAAGGATGGCTGTAACACAGATGGTTAGGATTGTTTGTTTCGCTCTTGGTTGGGTATTTCTGGTACCTGCCCTAGCCTCTGCACAGGGTATCTCAAGTACAGATACTCCGACCGACGGAATCTGGATAGTACAACTTGGAAGCTTTGGTGCAGAGCAAAACGCTCGTCAGCTCGCAGAGCGTGCGGAAACGTTTGGTTTTACAGCTCACGTATCCACCTTTACCACCAACGGTCGCCCAATATTCAGAGTACGAATAGGCCCTACATTAAGTCACGAGGGTGCTATGGCTATTGCAGAACTTTTAACTGCAAACGGGTTTACCCAACCCTGGGTCTTGAGCGAGTCAGGACAAACTACTGAGATAGTATTGCCAAACACTACTCGGAGTCCCTCAACTTCGACAGTAGGCGTTGAGCCGGCTATTACGCCCAGCGCCAATCCCGCTCCGGTGACTTCCACTAGCCCCATTGGAGCTGAAACCGTTGAGGTGGATGCAAGATCTACATCAGTGAGTCAAAGCGATATATCCGTTGCTGGTGCTGCAGAACGCAAAACCGTTCAAGTTGTACAGGTTGAACAGGGTCCCAATATTGATGGACTTTTGGATGATGCAATCTGGTCACAGGCGGTCGTAGTGGAAGATTTTCATCAAATCGAGCCTAACGAGTACGCCTCCCCCTCGGAACGTACACAGGTCTACCTCTTGTACGATGAAGAGGCCCTGTATGTCGGTGCAAAACTGTGGGATAGCGAACCAGAACAGGTTACCGCGCATGTGATGAGGCAAGGTACGGCCTTATGGACAGAAGACACCTTTACAGTAATTATTGACCCACTTAATGATCAGCGCACCGGGTTTGAGTTTCAGCTCAATCCCAATAGCGTCAGAGCCGAAAGCCAGTATCAAAACGTGACCAGTTCACAGCGCGATTGGGAAGGTATCTGGCATGGGGAATCGACCCGGGATGCCGAGGGTTGGGTAGCAGAAATAGCCATACCCCTCAAGACCCTATCCTTCGATCCAGG
>DBZY01000027.1:15831-16781 GCA_002311835.1 Proteobacteria bacterium UBA1148
GGTCTAACAGAGGGTAGTGGTCTCGACATTCGTCCCTCAATAAGTCTGGGTGACAGGAAGGACTTCTCAACTGCTGCAACGACATCCAGCTTTGAACCCTCTCTAGATCTCTTTTATAAGATTACCCCCCTTCTGAACGGCTCGCTCACACTCAATACTGATTTCTCAGCGACGGAGGTAGATGATAGGCAGGTAAACTTGACCCGTTTCAGCTTGTTCTTCCCCGAAAAACGAGAATTTTTCCTAAAAGATGCTGACATTTTTGCCTTTGGTAGAGTTGGAGGTCGCGGGGGAGATCCCAGTCTTGGCAACTCAGCCGCTTCACGCACGTCTCGGCATAATGGACGCCCGTTCTTCTCACGCCGAATCGGTCTCAGTGGTACAGGTCAACCCGTAGACCTTGATATCGGTGGCAAACTAACCGGACGAATCGGCCGCTGGAGTGTCGGCACTCTCGCTATCCACCAAGCTGAATTCGATGATGTAGAGGCAACCGATATATTCGTTGGTCGAGCATCGGCCAATGTCCTGGCCGAATCAAGTGTTGGCATGATATTTACCAACGGTGATCCGCGCTCGAACCTAGGTAACTCCGTCGCAGGAGTCGACTTTACCTATCTAAATACGCGGATCCCGGGGGGACGAACACTTGAAGGCGAAGCCTGGTATCAACAAAGTGATACCGAAGGCTTGGAAACAGATGATGCAGCCTTTGGATTCGGGGCACGGATGCCAAGCAGGCTTGGCTGGCGGGCAGAATTAGGGATGAAGCAACTCGAGGAGAACTTCAAACCTGCCCTCGGGTTCGTGAACAACAGTGGTATTCGAGATTCGACTTTAGCATTTGGCTATAACCATCGATTTCAAAATAGTTTTGTACGCGCCATTTCTAGCGGTATAGACACACAACGCATTGACCTGTTAGGCGGTGACCTACAAACAGAAGTCAC
>DBZY01000027.1:16967-22085 GCA_002311835.1 Proteobacteria bacterium UBA1148
AACAACTGGTACTCGGCGGGGAACTCACTTGGAGGCCTTCGCCTCATTTTAGAGGCAGTGTGGGCTATGAGTACAATGACATTGAGCTGCCTCAAGGTGATTTTACAACGCGATTAATTAAGCTTGAGACTGGTATCTCATTCTCCAGCAGACTTTCATGGGTCAATCTAATTCAATATGACAATGTGTCAGACACGATGGGCATTGACAGCCGTCTACACTGGATTCCGGAAGCTGGCAGGGAAGCCTTCATAGTAATAAATCATAATCTTGGCCAAGAAATTGAAAGTCGTTCATTTAACTCATTTCATTCAACTTCCTCGGAAGGAGTTGTGAAATTGAGCTATCTATTTCGATTCTAATTTTATTCCACTCCAATTGACTGGTACTAAATCTAAAGTATTTAGTCATCGGGTATTAGCCTGGCTATGACATTGATACCAGTGAATCTGGTATAAGCGTATTCGAAATCCCAGTAGCAGAAGAGACTCATAATGCGCATACGAACATCACTTCTGATTATCGTTCTACTCACGTTTTTACAGGTGCGTATCGGTAGCGCCCAAATCACCGATAATCCTCTGCCCGCCCCGATAGAAAAACGAGGTTTGATGGTGCAGATTCGCGACGTCGTTCGACTTCCGAAGACCCTCGGGCGCTTCCACCCCGATCAGGACGTGAACCCGGCTGGGTGGGCTCGTGTCAGTTTCGTGCGCGACGCGCCGGATGGCCGTCGCTTCGCCAATGACTCACGCGGTTTCCTGTATCTGCTGCGTGACGACGCGGAACCTTCGGTCTACCTGGATTTCGGCTCCCTGTTCCCACTCACGGTCTACAATCGCCTCGAGAGCGGTTTCATTGGTTTTGGTTTCCACCCGGAATTCACCCAGAACGGGTTGTTCTACACGGTGCATGGGGAGCGCGCGTTCACAAACTCCGGCTTGCCCGACTTTATCCCGCCTGGATACAGCGATGCGGACATCACGCATCACAACGTCATCACCGAGTGGCACGCAAACGATCCTGCAGCGAATATGTTCGATGGCACGAGGCGCGAGTTGCTGCGCGTTGCCCATGTGACTAGAAATATGTCGCACCCCTTCGGTTACGTGGGTTTCAATCCCACGGCCGAGCCGGGAGATCCGGACTACGGGTTGCTGTATACGAGCGGCAGCGATCTCGGTTTCAGTAACGGCGGCGGACCGAACTCCGAGAATCCCACCCAGACACAGCGCCTTGACTCAGTCGTCACCGCTATTCTGCGAATCGACCCGCGCAGTCCCGCAGAGACGAACGGCACTAAGGGACTTGGGGATTACACGATTCCGGAGATCAACCCATTCGCAGGCGATGACGATCCCGATACGCTGGGCGAGATCTATGCCTACGGTTTTCGCAACGCGCACCGGATTTCGTGGGACCTGACCGACGGAACAATGTTCGCGACGGACATTGGCATGAACAACATCGAGGAGGTCAATATCGTTCACGAGGGCGGCAACTACGGCTGGATGCCCCGTGAAGGGTATTGGGAGAATGGCATGATCCGTCCCGGTGGCGCCCTGAATCAGTTGTTCGAGCTACCGGAGGATGTGTTGGGCGGGCAAACCAAAGACGAATACACCTATCCCGTGGCGATCTATGACCACAATGACGGACGGGCGATCAGCGGCGGCTTCGCGTACCACGGACGCATCGAAGCGCTACGCGGCAAGTTCGTCTTCGGCGACCTTCAGAGGGGGCGGTTATTCGCTGCAGACCTCGCCGCACTGAAAGCCGCGGATGACGGCGTCCCCCGCACGGTAGCGCCCGTCGAGGAGATACAGCTCTATACGCTTGATGCGAGCGGCAATCGTGTATTCGTCAGTTTTCGCGAACTGATCGAACGCACTAACGGTGCGCAAGCGCTGCGCGCGGACATGCATCTGAGCCGCACCCGAGATGGCGAGATTTTCGTCACATCGCGCCAGGATGGAATGATTCGAATGCTGGTGCCCGACAGGCACTAAGCGAAGATCAGAAAACTTACGGATATTTAGCTGTCAGAGTGTTTGCTCGAACACTGCTAAAAAGACAACTGATCCTCGATCGGGCAGGCGCGATAATGCAACTAAGCAGATTATGTCCAGTACATACAGCACATTGAGTATCGCTGCGCTGCTTGTCTACGCTGCTATCTCGTCGCTCTTCGCACAGGTTAGTTTTGCTCAGTTATCTCTTGAGGTGTCACTTCTTCAGCAAGCGCCGACGATTGACGGTGAGATCTTCGGGGACGAATGGTCCGGGGCCGTAACAATTGATCAACCCTTTCTCCAATTCGAACCCGACTTCGGCCAGGCATCGCCGTTCCGGACCGTCGTCCGGGTCGGGCAGACGGAGACCGCACTCTACGTGGCCTTCGAGGCATATGATTCTGAGCCGTCACGGCTCGCGGCAGCCGTGACGCGACGCGACGGGGGGCTCGAGGTTGACGACTCGGTCTCAATAGCTCTCGATTCCTTTGGTGATGGCCGCACGGCCTACCTATTTAGCTCGAACGCGCTTGCGACTCAGGAAGACAGCCGTATCGCCGACAACGGCCGAACTGTCGATCAACAGTGGGACGCAGCATGGGCGTCCGCGGCCATGCGTCATGAAGATCGCTGGACGGTGGAGTTCGAGATTCCATTTTCCATACTCAGGTACGCAGCCGACCCCGAGAACACGTGGGGTATCAATTTCGTACGGACAGTGCCCCGACGACTGGAAACATCGCTGTGGTCGGGCCCGGGCGAGGCAGTCTGGAGGATTTCAGACTTTGGCAACTTCAACCTAGCCAGCGTACCGCGCCCCGAGACGGACGCCTGGGTCGTGATCCCCTACGGGCTTGCCTCATCCGAGGAAGGAGAGAACGAGAACTACGAGGCGGGTGTCGACGTTCGGTGGCGGCCGTCGACCCGACTCGGCGTCGACCTCACGGCCAACCCAGACTTCGCGCTCGTCGAAGCCGATGTGGAAACCATCAACCTCACCCGTTTCGAGCTTCGAATCCCAGAGAAGCGCCCCTTCTTCCTCGAAGGGAACGAGATGTATAACCAGCGGATTCGCCAATTCTACAGTCGACGGATCGGCAATATCACGTGGGGTGCCAAGACAAGCGGCAAGCTCGGGGACACCGACTTCTCGGGGATCGCCACCTCCGAGAATATTATGCTGAAAGACGGTCTCGGCGAAGCGACCGCGAATTACACCGTCGCCCGACTACAGCACGGCCTAGCCCGAGGCTCAAACGTCGGGCTGCTCGCAGCTAACCGAAACTTTCTGGGAGAGAATGCGGGTTCTGTCGGTCTCGACACCACTATGTATTTCACAGATACGCTGAGCATGACCGGACAATACCTACAGGTGTACGGCCCGACGGCTGATCGTGGCCGATCGTGGCTTGTTCGTCCCTCCTGGGACACCTCCACCAGCCACTTCCACATCCGCTACGCAGAGCTCGATGCGGGCATCATGGATGACTTTAACGCGACAGGGTTCCTAGTCGACGACAACCGAAAGGAATTTGACACCAACATTCGTCACCGATTCTGGATGAGAGGGCCGGTTGAACAGGTGCACCCGGAGGTGAACTACAACCGCTACCGGAGTCAGGAGGGCGTATTGCGGAGCTCGCGTCTCCACGCAACCGTGGAGGTGATATTCCGCAACGGCTTCGAGCTTCAAGCCCGACACGTCGACGAATTTCAGTTATTCGAGAAGGAATTTCGGAACGATCGTACGACTCTGACTACGCGGTGGAATGCCCGCGATGGACGCTCGATCGAAGCCTACACCGGCAGCGGGTTCAACTTCGACAATGATCTGACGCTTTACGGTGCCAAAGTGCAGTGGCCTTTTGGCGACCGCTGGCGACTCTCGTATGACCTGACGCACCTGGAGCTTGAACCCGATCTGGAGGGCGAAACGACCACAATCCATGTTTTCGAGCTGCTCTACTCGTTCAATCCTGATCTGTTCGTAAAGCTCTTTTTCCAAACCAGCTCTGTGATCGACAAAGAAAATTTCCAGGCACTTTGGGTGTGGAGATTCAAGCCTCCTTTCGGTTCACTCCAGATTGCTTATCAACGTGGAACGTCTGAGCAGGGCCAGCGATCACAACAGGGTGATACCTTTTTTACTAAGTTGGCCTGGGTGTTCTAAACCTCACCAATATATAGAGTCAAAACCCTTTCCTTCGAACAAGCGCTATCGCCCCGAAAGCAATCCTATAACAGGATTATCGGGCTCTACGATGCAACCGTTTGTCGATAACAGATAACGAATCCTCTCGCCCCCCTCGTCGAGAAATCTTATCGACTGCTGAAATAATATAGGTGGTATTGACCCTGGGGGCACTGTTGCCTCCAATACGTAGAGACGGTTCACATTACCATTCAGGTAAATTCCGGCGTATGTCCTAGACCCATCGGTATTGAGCGTCTGAATCTGGTGCCCTTCCACACGGTCCATGTGCGACCAGGCATCGTAAGTCACCTCGCCACCTCTTTGACGAAATTCTCTAGCCGCACGGGCAACGGACGCCCTCTGATCATATAACCAATTAGTCGGGCCACTCGCCGCCTCGGGCCTATCCGCCTCTGCGTGAATCCGAGCAGAATCTGTAAAATCAACGACGGTCGCAGAATAACTATTCGCACCAACTTGCACCGAGTAGATGCGCGCAGGGAAAGGAAACTCATACTCCGAGTTGTAGGTAAACTCTCGCACTTCAGGTTCAGCTGGAAAATTCACACTGAAGTGATCAGCCTGATTGATGTACTCAAACCAACCCTGTGCGAATGATGGCCCCGATAAAAACAGCACTAATACAGCTAAAAGTGGATTATTCAGGTTATGCATTTGCATTTCCCCTTTATGTATAAAGTGGGGTAAGCCTTTGAAAAAATGGTAGCGGGGGTAGGATTCGAACNNCCTGACTGCTCCACCCCGCAATCGAGTGCCGGGATCATACAAGCGGCCTAAAGGCTCTGCAAGCGAGTCTCGCAAACAGGCTGCTGCCGCTGCTGCTCTACTAGAGCACGATGGCACAAAGATCTAACAAGAACCCTGGGAAAAGACCCAATACGAGCAATGCCA
>DBZY01000027.1:22149-36586 GCA_002311835.1 Proteobacteria bacterium UBA1148
AGCATTGGCGCTGAGTATGAATCGAAAATCATTTGCTACCTCTAGTTCGTACGTATCCTTAGGCGCAGTGAAATACATATACCAGACTATGCGGATGCAGTAGAACGCACCGATCACTGTAAAAATAACCCCAAGGACAGCTAGCCACACCAGGCCCACGTCTAAGACGCTACTGAGCACTGCCAACTTTGCGTAGAAACCCACGAACGGTGGCACCCCCGCCATGCTGAACATAACCATGAGCATCATGGATGCAAACCAAGGGCTTCGGGCGTTTAGCCCTTTGAAATCATCAAGATTTTCCGCCTCAAACCCCTTGCGACTTAGGGCAATAATCATGCCGAAGGCAGCGGCGGCCATAATCACGTAGGTCAGAGTGTAGAACATGGCAGCACGAATACCGTCTTCTGTTCCTGCAATGAAGCCCATTAGAATGAATCCCACGTGAGAAATAGTTGAATAAGCGAGCATCCGTTTTAGATTTGTTTGCGCAATCGCGACTACGTTCCCAACCGCTAAAGACAAGACCGAAAGCACAACTACCATGTCCTGCCAACTACTGTGAAGATCACCTAAACCTTCAATCAAAAAACGCCAAGCCAATGCAAACGCCGCAAGCTTGGGCGCTGTGGCAACAAAAAGTGTCACGGGAGTTCGTGCGCCCTGATACACATCGGGCAACCACATATGAAACGGTACCGCTCCAAACTTAAAGGCGACACCGACTATGACAAACGCAAGTCCTAACAAAGCCGGTACATTAGTATCACCTGATAGCGAAAAGTACTCAGCGAGCTCGTCGATATGTATTGTCCCGGTCACTCCATATAGAACTGAGATGCCATAAAGAAGAGTGCCTGAAGCGATTGCACCCAGAACAAAATATTTCATGGCGGCTTCCGCCGCGGTTCCTGAGTCACGATCAAAAGCGACCAAGGCATAGAGCGAAAGAGATAATAGCTCCAAACCAAGATATAGGATAAGAAGGTTATGAGCGGAAATCATCACCATGACCCCAAGCAACCCAAACAAACTAAGAACAAAAAATTCGCCTCTGAATAACCCCGCACTGAGCAGATAGTCCCGTGAATATAAAAATACGACCGCAATAACCAAATATGAAAATAACTTTAGTACATTACCAGCCTGGTCTCCGATAAAAGCGCCATTTAGAACTATAGTAGTCTCGTCCACGCCAAAATAAACTGAACACACAGCGGCGCCAATTAGAGATAGCATTGCCAAATAGAAGGTTACAAGTCTCTGTTCCTTCTTTAGAAAGACATCAACGATCAGCACTACACAGATTGCTGAGATTAAAAATATTTCTGCTGCCACCGGAGTTAGGTCAAGCATAAAGACTCTCTGTGTTTATAATTTTGATTGCGACACATGCTCGAGCAAGTGTCCCAGCGTTTGCTCCATCAAGTCCATTAATGGAGCCGGCCAGACCCCCAAAAACAGAACCGCAATCGCAAGAACCACTAGCATGAAATACTCTCGTGGTCCAATATCCTGAAGGGATGCCACGCCCTCATTACCAACCTCACCAAAAACAACTCGCTTCACGAGCCAAAGCGTATACGCCGCGCCAAGAATTAATATCGTTGCAGCTAGAAAGGCAAGCCAGATGCTAGCTTGAAAACTGCCTAGAATGACCAAAAATTCTCCTACAAAACCAGAGGTTCCTGGAAGGCCTGCATTTGCTAATGCGAAAAAAACCATCAACGCAGCAAACTTGGGCATCGTATTAGCTAAACCGCCATAAGCATCAATCTGCCGACTATGCAGTCGGTCATACATCACTCCGACGCAAAGAAAAAGTGCGCCAGAAATCAAGCCATGGGAAATCATCTGCACCATGCCGCCCTGTAACGCAAGGCGCGCGCCCTCACCTCCCATCGCATTCTCGGCAATCACGAATACGACAAAAAACCCCAACGTCACAAACCCCATATGCGCAATAGATGAGTACGCAATAAGTTTCTTCATGTCCTGCTGAGCCAACGCTACAAAAGAAATGTAGATAATCGCAATTAACGACAAGCTAATCATCAAACCCGCAAAGTACTGGCTCGCATCAGGGGTGATAGGCAAGCTGAAGCGAACAAACCCGTAACCACCCATCTTCAGCAATACGGCAGCTAGCATTACTGAACCCCCCGTCGGAGCTTCGACATGCGCGTCTGGCAGCCAGGTGTGCACCGGCCACATTGGGACTTTTACGGCGAAAGCTAATAGGAGCGCAAAGAAGATTAAGGTCTGTTCGCGCATGTTCAAAGGCAATTCATGAAAACTCGTGATCTCATAAGTTCCGGCCTGCAGGTACATGTAGATAAGTGCGACCAGCATAAATACAGATCCGAGGAACGTGTAGAGAAAGAATTTTACCGTGGCGTAAATCCGCCTCTCACCTCCCCACACCCCTATGATGATAAACATCGGTATCAGCATGGCTTCCCAAAAAACATAGAAAAGGAGGCCATCAAGTGAAGAAAAAACACCTATCATCATTCCTTCAAGAAACAGAAACGCTGCAAAATATTGGGAGGGCCGCAGTTCGATAACCTCCCACCCGGCAATAACAACAAGCGGGGTTAGAAATGTAGTAAGTAAAACCAAGGGCAACGAGATACCGTCCAACCCCACGTGGTAATACGCATTAAAGTGTGTAATCCACTGAAACCGTTCGATAAATTGCATATTAGACGTATCAATATCAAAACCACTATAGAGTTGAAGACTCAAGATGAACGTCGCAGTAGATGCTACAAGCGCAACAATTTTACCGAGACGGACACCTTTCTCCGTTGAACCCAGAGCAAGAATCAAAATTCCTGCCGCTATGGGAAACCAAATGAGAATGCTAAGAGTTGGAATATTCGCCACAGAATCAGTAGCTAAAAACTAGCCAGCCTAGAATCACTGCCAAACCGATAATCATGGCAAAAGCATAGTGATAGAGGTAACCAGATTGAAGCGTCCTAATGAGTCTAGAAAAGAGTCTAATAGTCTGTGCTGTACCATTCACAACAATCCCGTCAATCAAAACTTCATCCCCTATCCGCCAGAACAAGCTCGCTAACAAACGTATATTTTTTGAAATGACGATTTCATTAAACCAATCAAAGTAATATTTGTTATCCAACACTTTGTAAAACAGCGCAAAGCGTTCCCGAAAGCGCCCTGGGAGGTCTGGCCGTTTTAAGTATAAGAACCATGCAGTTAGCGCGCCCGCAAGCACCATATACAAAGTAACGGAACTGGTCGCCGCATGAGCGATGAATGTCAGTGGACCATGGAATTCTTGACCGAGTTGTGCCACAACGCCTGGGTCTTGCAAAACAAATATCGAGTCATTGAAGAATTCTCCGAAAAGCACAGGTCCGATAGTGAACCAGCCAATTAAAACGGATGGCACAGCCAACATGATCAGCGGAACTGTAATAACGGCTGGCGACTCCTTGAGAGTCTTCTTCGCGTGAGGGTCTATGCGCTCCTCACCATGGAAAACAATGAAAAACATCCTAAAACTATAAAGTGCTGTCACAAATACCCCTAGTAATACACACCAATATGCGTAATGAGCACCCGGCGTGGTAGAGAGATGAACTACCTCGATCAGTGCATCTTTAGAGAAAAATCCGGAAAAACCTGGAAACCCAACTAATGCTAAAGTTCCTATCAGTGCCGTCCAATACGTGATTGGCATATATTTTTTCAACCCCCCCATCTTGCGAATATCCTGTTCGTGATGGAGGGCAATAATGACGGACCCTGCCGCAAGAAAAAGCAGCGCCTTAAAGAACGCGTGGGTCATCAGGTGGAAAATACTAGCCGCGTACGCCGACGCCCCTAGAGCCACAGTCATGTAGCCGAGCTGTGAAAGCGTCGAATACGCCACCACTCGCTTGATATCCTGCTGAACGATGCCCAGTAACCCGGTGAAGATCGCAGTCGTCGCGCCTATAACTAAAACTACGCTCAAAGCTGTCTGAGAATACTCAAACAGAGGGGACATTCTAGCCACCATGAAGATCCCTGCCGTCACCATGGTCGCAGCATGAATGAGCGCCGAAATGGGAGTTGGGCCTTCCATGGAGTCAGGAAGCCATACATGCAGTGGCATCTGCGCCGACTTACCCATGGCCCCAACAAATAGACAGATACACGCGAGACTGAGAACCGACCACTCGGTTCCAGGAAAAATTTGGATGGTTTCCTCGCTGAGATTTCCTGCTAGAGCAAAAACTTGATAGTAGTCTAGAGATCCCGTAAACATCAGAATTGTTGCAATACCTAGCAGAAAACCAAAATCACCTACCCGGTTAACAAGAAATGCCTTCATGTTTGCGAAAATCGCTGTCTCTCTCTTGAACCAGAATCCAATCAGAAGGTATGACACCACGCCAACCGCTTCCCATCCAAAAAATAGTTGAAGAAAATTGTTGGACATCACTAGCATCAACATTGCGAAGGTAAATAACGAGATATAACTAAAGAACCTCTGATAACCGTCATCATCGTGCATATAGCCGATTGTGTAGATATGCACGGTCAAAGAGACGAATGTGACGACGGCAATCATCAGCGCTGTCAGATGGTCAATTAGAAAACCAATCTCCATGCTGAGATCGCCGACCGTTGCCCACCTATAGATGGTTTCATTAAAAACAGGTACCCCATCAAAAACGATCCCCTTCAGGACAAACAGAGATAGGGCAAATGAAATGCCGACCCCAAGAATTGTGATCCAGTGTGCGCCCGCACGACCCACTTGATTACCGAAGAGCCCGACAGTAATCGCAGCGATCAAGGGGGCTAATACAATGGCGAGGTAAATTCCTTCCACGTCTAGCCCTTCAACGAATTCAACTCTTCAACATTGATACTCTGCCGAGTTCTGAATAGCACGACAAGAATTGCTAATCCGATAGCTGATTCTGCAGCAGCTACTGTCAGGATAAAGAATACAAAAATTTGTCCGAGTTCATCTCCCAACATTCTCGAAAAGGTGATGAAATTAAAGTTCACCGCCAATAACATCAACTCTATGCACATCAATAGCAAAATAACGTTCTTTCTATTGATGAAGATTCCCGCGACACTCAGACTGAAAAGAACAGCAGCTAGGACCAAATAGTGCGTTACCGTAACAATCATTGACTCAGCACCTCAGCGATCCTCACTTGGATCTACTTTTACGAGTCGGACTCGATCCTCACGTTTCACGGCAACTTGTTGCGCAATGCTCTGTATCTTCAGGCCTGGTCGCTGGCGCATGGTCAGCGAAATTGCTGCAACAATCGCCAATAAGAGAATGACTGCAGCAAGCTCAAACGCATAAACATGTTCCGTATAGAGCAAACCACCAAGTGCCTGAGTATTGCTGTACGTTTCCGGGTAGGGTTCGGGAAGCACAACAGAAAAAATATCTTGTCCTCGATACCAAATGATGTACACGATTTCCGCTACAACGATAATGGCAACTAGCACACCAACCGGCAGATAACGTGTAAACCCCTCCTTAACCTCCTCTATACCAACATCGAGCATCATTACGACGAATAGGAACAACACCATAACTGCTCCAACGTAGACAAGAATCAGCACAACAGCCAAAAATTCAGCCTCTAAGAGCAGCCACAATAATGCGCTCTGCACAAACGATAGCACTAGAAATAGCGCAGAATGTACTGGGTTACGACTTGTAATTACACCGAGCGCTGCTAGCACTAAGATCAGCGAAAAAGCGTAGAACAGAAACGACGTAATCAACGGTTATCTTCTTTGCGCGCGTACTTTGTTCAACGATAAGGAGCATCTGCGGCTTTGTCCGCCGCAATCATTGCTTCGTATTTATCTCCGATCGCTAGAAGCTTATCTTTGTTCATGATGTTTTCGCCGCGAGTTTCCATGTGGTACTCATGTATACGCGTCTCGACGATTGCATCAACTGGACAAGCTTCTTCACAGAAACCGCAGTAAATACACTTAAAAAGATCAATATCGTAGCGGGTTGTCCGACGAGTACCGTCCTTGTCCACATCGGATTCGATAGTAATGGCAAGCGCCGGACAGACAGCTTCACATAATTTACAAGCGATGCAGCGCTCCTCACCGCTTGGATAACGCCTCAAAGCATGGAGGCCACGAAATCGTGGTGACTGTGGAGTTTTCTCCTCTGGGTACTGAACCGTTATTTTCTTGACGAAGAGATTCTTCAGCGTCAATCGTAGACCTTTGCCCAATTCTGTTAGCAAAAATGTTTTTGCAAGATTCTTTATCATGTATTGCTTCCTCAGACCGACCAAGGACCCACCTTTGCAACGACCATAATACCCTCGACCACGATCCATACGATCGTGATTGGGATGAATACTTTCCAACCTAAACGCATGATCTGATCATATCGGTAGCGGGGAAAAGTGGCTCGGAACCAAAGAAAACAAAACATAAAGAAACTCATCTTTAGCGCCAACCAAGCAAAACTTGGCTCTGACAAAAAACTACCCTCAAGTGCACTCACTTCTGAAAAGGGTGATAACCACCCCCCAAAAAAGAACAGCGTGGTAAGCGCAGTAATTAGAATCATGTTGGCATACTCGCCCAGGAAGAACAGGCCAAACGCAATCCCAGAATATTCGACGTGAAACCCCGCAACAATTTCAGATTCTCCTTCCGCAACATCAAATGGCGCCCTATTTGTTTCAGCAACACCGGAGATAAAGTACACAAGAAATAAGGGGAATAGTGGCCAGACAAACCAATTCAGAACACTGGTTCCTGCTTGTGCCTCAACGATATTCCCAAGATTCAGACTACCACTAGCCATCAACACACCTACCAATGCAAAACCCATGGCAATCTCATAGGCAATGATCTGTGCGGCAGAACGCATGGCGCCAAGAAATGCATACTTTGAATTTGAAGCCCAGCCTGCAAGAATGACTCCATAGACACCCAAAGATGTCACAGCCAGTATGTAAAGTAGTCCGGCGTCGATATCGGCAATCACAAACTCATTATCAAAGGGCACTACGGCCCATGCAGCGAGTGCTGTCGTTAACGAAAGAACTGGTGCCAACAAAAATAGAAATCGATTGGAATTACTAGGAATCAAAACCTCCTTCAATAACATTTTTATGACATCAGCAAAAGGCTGAAGGAGTCCTCCCCAGCCAACTCTATTAGGGCCCAGTCGGTTTTGCATAAAACCGATAATTTTTCGCTCAGCGTAGGTGAAATAAGCAACCGTTATAATGAGCGGCAATAGAACGATGATTATTTTAATACCGTTAAATAACGTGTAGTGAATAAGATCCGGCAACCCGAAAAAATCTAATAGGCGGTCTAGCTGCACTAGGATAGCAGTCATATCGATTTGCTCTCACGCGCTGCGGCCGTCTCTTGAAGCGCGCTACCGCGGCGAACGATTGCGTCGATCGCATACATAGGCACATCCAGCGCCAAAATATCAATGTCGGCTTCCTCAAGCGTGGGCTTAAATCGCCCCTTGTAGGACGTATCCAAATCTTGATTGCCTAGTTCAGCAGCTAATGCGTCGCAGATGTCAGCGGTCGTGCGATACTCGCACGCCGGCAGATCTAACTCGTTCCCCAAGACACGTAATACACGCCAACCTTCGCGGGCATTCCCTAAGACCTTCGCAGCCGCATCAAAGCTTTGCCAGACGCCCTCTACATTAATGAATGTCCCAGCCGTCTCAGCAAAAGTAGCAATGGGCAGTAGCACATCGGCATACTCAAGCAAGGCATCAGTCATGTACGAACTAAAGCACACGACAGTGTCGGCTGCTGTGAGCGCCTGCGTTACCAGAGTGGCGTTTGAGAAGTCGTGCTCAGGCTCTAAACCGTACAAGAGATAGGCCTGTCGGGGATCAGTAAGCATTTCGCTAGCGTTCAAGCCGACTGTCCTAGCTACCTGACCGCCCGGTCCGCGGTGAGGAAGAACACCAGACAATGCCCCGCCAGCCGCGTTTGCCCCTTCTGGTAAATACCCTAGCTTCGCGCCGGTCACTTCGCAGAGAGCTGCTGCAATAGCACGAACGTCAGCAAAGCGAGGATGACGCAATGTGATTTGTCCCAGCAGTAACAACGCTTGTTTTTTGCCCAATAGCACTTGTGCAGCGGCGCGGTGAGATTCATTTATTCCGGCAATATCAATACCCAGACGAACGGCTTCCGACGCTTTACCCCCATCCATCTCAATAGCAGCCACCAAAACCGAGGCAAGCGATTGTGATAGCAACTGGACCGGTGCCTCCACGTAAGCTGCGCATGGAAAATGGTATTCGTAAGCGCTCGGATTTACGAATCCAACTGACGCGCCTTGAATGGCAGCTTTACGAATTCGATGCGCTACGATGGGAACTTCCCTACGCAAATTAGAACCCACAATCAACACACCATCGAGTTCCTCAAGAGCGGCTATCGGCATACCCAATGCTGGCCATACAGGGTCGGCATCCTGGTCTCGAAAGTCCCTCATCCGTAATCGATGATCTATATTATTGCTGCCGATATGACGTGTAATCCTATTCAAAAGATACATTTCTTCAACGGTCGAACTGGGCGAAACAAGCACGCCAAGCCTATTTCCATCATCCCCAACACTGGTACGTAGAACATCCCGTGCTTCACTGATTGCACGTGACCATGACACCTCCAACCAGTCCCCTTTGACCTTGAGCATAGGGGCAGTAAGACGGTCATCCGCATAAATACCTTCGTAACTGAAACGATCACGGTCGGCTATCCACGTCTCATTAATAGATTCGTTGTCTCGGGGAACGATACGCTTCAGCCTGCCTCGTAATACGTGACCAAATAGATTGGAACCAGCACAGTCATGCGGTGAAACAAGGGGCTTTGCGAGCATTTCCCAAGCTCTAGCACTATAACGATAAGGCTTATCGTTAAGGGCTCCCACCGGACAGAGATCAATGATGTTGCCTGAAAGTTCATGGTCAACGCTGCGCTCAATATAAGTCCCTATCTCCATATCCTCACTGCGACCTGTCGTCCCCAACTCCTGTATTCCAGCAACCTCCTGCCCAAAGCGGACACAACGCGTACAGTGAATACAGCGGGTCATATCTGTTGATACCAAGGAGCCCAGATTTTTATCTTTCACAACACGCTTTCTCTCGGTATAGCGAGATACGTTGCGCCCAAAACCCATTGCCAAATCCTGAAGCTCGCACTCACCCCCCTGATCACATATTGGGCAATCGAGAGGATGATTAATAAGTAGAAATTCCATTGTGGCCTTTTGAGCCTCAATAGCAGCATTAGAATGCGTAAAGACTTTCATGCCCTCCATCACGGGCGTTGCACAGGCCGGCAAAGGTTTTGGTGCGTTCTCAACCTCTACAAGACACATGCGACAGTTTGCGGCCACGGAGAGTTTCTTGTGATAGCAAAAACGCGGCACATACGCATCTTCGCGATCCGTTACTTCGATGAGCATCTGGCCTGCAGTTGCATCTACAGGCATACCATTGATTTCTATGGTGACAGTTTTATCAGACATTAGTCTTACTTCTAGCTCTTAGGCAGCCGAGTCCAATTCATCGACCACACTACGGCCATCGTTCTGAACCATATATTCAAATTCGTGCCGAAAATGCCGGATAAAACTTTGCACGGGCCAGGCTGCGGCATCACCTAACGCGCAAATTGTATGGCCTTCAATCTTATTAGCGACATCAACAAGCATATCGATATCTTCTTCGCACCCCTTCCCTTCCACAATGCGCGTCAGAACTCTGTAAAGCCAACCCGTACCCTCTCTACAGGGCGTGCACTGACCACAAGATTCAGCAAAATAAAATCGCGAGATCCGTCGCAGCATGCTAACCATGCAGGTCGTCTCATCCATAACAACCATTGCGCCAGTTCCAAACCCTGACTTTGCGTTCTGGAGCGCATCGAAACCCATCGTTAGATCCATGATGATATCTGCAGGAAGCACAGGTACTGATGAACCGCCTGGAATAACAGCCTTTAGTTTCCGCCCGCCACGCATACCCCCAGCGATATCCAGCAATTCTTTGAAAGGGATTCCAAGCGGCAATTCATAGTTGCCCGGTTTCTCGACATGACCGGAAACGGAAAAAATGGCTGCACCCTCCGAACCTTCCATTCCCAAATCTAAAAACCACTTAGCGCCATTACGTATAATGGACGGCACCGAGGCTAAACTCTGCGTATTATTAATAGTGGTAGGCGCACCGTAGAGTCCGTAGTTGGCTGGGAACGGTGGTTTAAAACGCGGCTTACCTTGTTTCCCTTCCAGCGATTCTAATAGTGCCGTTTCCTCGCCGCAGATGTAGGCGCCTGCACCAATAAACGAATACAGATCGAAATCTACTCCGGACTTTTTAATATCTTTGCCCAACCAACCACTCTCGTACGCATCTGCGAGAGCCGCTTCGAATCGCGGCACGGGTTCGCCTAGAAATTCGCCCCGGATATAGTTGTAACCGACCGTAGCTCCCATGGCATATCCGGCTATCGCCATACCCTCGATGATAGAGTGGGGGTTATAGCGCAGAATTTCTCGGTCGTGGCAAGTTCCAGGCTCACTCTCATCAGAGTTGCAGACAAGGTATTTCTGAGTATTAATATCTTTTGGCATGAAGCTCCACTTCAAACCAGTTGGAAAACCAGCGCCTCCCCGACCCCTAAGCCCTGATGCCTTAACCTCCTCGATTATTTCATCTGGCTTAAGCTTGCCATCGAGCACCTTCTGCCATGCTTTATAACCACCAACTTTGAGATAATTCTTGAGTGACCACGATTCACTTTCAAAACCGAGAGTGGCAAAACAAACTTGATTTAACCTAGCCATTAGAGATTTCAGTCCAGCTCTTCAAGAATCTCATCGATCTTCTGTGGTGTTAGATTTTCATGGTAATCGTGGTTGACCATCATCATCGGCGCACCACAACAAGCAGCAAGACACTCCTCCTCTTGCTTGAGATAGAACTTGCCGTCTTCCGTGCTTTCACCAAGTTTCACGTCTAGTTTTTTCTCAAGGTAAGCCACGATCTCAGTCGACCCGCACAACATACACGAGATATTCGTACATACAGATATGCAATGCCGGCCCACTGGATCCGTCTCAAACATCGAATAAAACGTGGCGACCTCATAAACTTGAATCGGTGGTAGATCTAGATGCTCGGCAACAGCATCCATAAGATCTTGAGTTAAAAAGCCTTGATTCTCGTGCTGCACTGCCTGCAGAGCGCTAATAACCGCAGAGCGTTGTCGTCCTTTAGGAAACTTCGCAACCCAGTGGTCAATCTCACGACATACTTGCTCAGATAACGCCCCCTTACTCACCGATCAATTTCCCCAAACACGATGTCTTGACTACCGATCACAGCTACCACATCTGCCAACATGTGACCGGTTACCATCTCATTCATTGCGGCGAGGTGAGGAAACCCCGGAGCCCGAATCTTTACCCGATAAGGCTTATTAGCACCGTCCGAAATAATATAGCAGCCAAATTCACCCTTCGGATGCTCAATTGCCGCATATGCTTCCCCCTCAGGCACGCAGTATCCTTCGGTGAATAGTTTGAAATGATGAATGAGAGACTCCATATCATCCTTCATTTCGATTCGCGTGGGTGGGGTTATCTTATGATCGTCCAAGACAACCGGCCCAGGGTTCTCCCGTAACCAGTCGACACATTGTTTAATGATTCGATTTGACTGTCGCATCTCTTCTATCCGCACTAGGTAGCGGTCATAACAGTCGCCGTTCACGCCAACAGGAATATCAAAATCGAGCGTTTCGTATACCTCATAGGGCTGCATCTTACGCAGATCCCAAACAACACCAGAACCGCGCAGCATAGGCCCCGAGAATCCAAGCTGCTTTGCTCGCTCGGGCGAAACAACACCGATATTCACAGTACGCTGCTTCCATATTCGATTATCGGTCAACAGCGTTTCGTAATCATCAACACACCCAGGAAACCGATCAATAAAAGACTCTATAAAATCGAGTAGCGTCCCGCTGCGATTTTCATTCATTTTCTTAAGATTTTTCTGAGTTCTGTGTGGAGAGGCTTGATATTTCGGCATTCGTTCAGGTAGATCCCTGAAAACACCTCCCGGACGATAATAGGTAGCATGCATTCGCGTACCAGAAACCGCTTCATAACAGTCCATAAGATCTTCGCGCTCACGAAAACAATACAAGAACATTGTCATCGCCCCGATATCGAGCCCATGTGCCCCTAGCCACATAAGATGGTTCAGAATACGAGTAATCTCATCAAACATCGTGCGAATGTATTTCGCCCGAACAGGTGGCGTAACACCCAGTAGTTTTTCTATCGCGAGCACATAGCCATGCTCGTTGCACATCATGGAGACGTAATCCAAACGATCCATATACCCAATAGATTGATTAAACGGTTTACTCTCCGCTAACTTCTCCGTTGCGCGATGCAATAAACCTATGTGAGGATCTGCCCTCTGAATGACCTCTCCATCCATTTCCAATACCAAACGCAACACACCATGCGCCGCTGGGTGCTGAGGACCAAAGTTCATCGTAAAGTTCTGGATTTCGGGCACGCTCTATACCTTTTAGCTCGCTATCCGTCCTTCAGGTCTGGCTCATAGCGATTATCGCTTCGTATGGTTTTTGGCACTAACGTACGAGCTTCGATGCTAACGGGTTCGTACACGACACGCCCCTTCTCCGAGTCATAACGCATCTCTACATTGCCGATCAGCGGAAAGTCCTTACGGAAGGGGTGGCCGATAAACCCATAGTCTGTTAGAAGACGCCGTAGATCCGGATGTCCTCGAAAAACAATCCCGTAGAGATCAAAGACTTCACGTTCGTACCAATCCGCTGCCGACCAGATATCGATGACCGAATCTAGAATGGGTCGTTGATCGTCTTCGCAAAACACTTTTAGCCTTAACCGATGATTATGGGTTACGGACAAGAGGTGGTACACCACTGCAAAACGCCCAGCAGGCTCATATTTCGTCTCAGCAATTCGTTCTCCAGCTTCTGGAGCATTCCCTCTACTTACGCCTCGACTGAAACCGGTGCTAGTCGCTGATGACGTCTCCCACTCACTTCGTCCGTAACTAAGATAATCGACCCCAGACACATCCATTAGCATATCGAATGTAAATATCTCCGAGTCCCTCAGAAGGCTACAGCACTCCAGGAGATCTTCTGGTTTAATAGCATAGCCTAACTCTCTATTGGAGTTCTCCAATGCACGCGCTCGTTCTCCGAGCTGTTCGGCTATCGCCTCAGCGAGCAGACTATATTTTGCTGTGAGTTCTACCATTCTATAACTCTCTCTAATAAGCCATATCTCCGCTGAACGGTCACCCCGCAGCTGTTTATGGCCGTACTGCCTTACCGGGCGATGGTATGGGTGCGACGTATCTTCTTCTGCAGTTGAACGATACCGTAAAGCAATGCTTCCGCCGTCGGCGGGCATCCGGGTACGTACACGTCAACGGGAACAATGCGATCACAACCACGTACCACAGAGTATGAATAATGATAGTAACCACCACCATTTGCACACGATCCCATGGAAATCACCCAACGCGGCTCGGCCATCTGATCGTAGACCTTCCTTAGAGCAGGGGCCATTTTGTTGCACAGCGTGCCCGCAACGATCATTACATCGGACTGCCTTGGACTAGCTCGAAAAACCACTCCAAAACGATCAAGATCGTAACGTGATGCTCCCGCGTGCATCATCTCTACAGCACAACATGCTAAGCCGAAGGTCATGGGCCACAGAGAACCGGTCCGCGCCCAATTGATTAGGCTATCGACTTGGGTCACAAAAAAACCCTTCTCCATGACCTCTGGAATATCAATAGGAACTTCTTGACTCAATCCCATTCCAGTGCTCCCTTGCGCCATTCATAAATGAACCCAACTACCAAGAGACCGAGAAATACGGCCATAGCAACCAGTCCAAACAAACCCACTTGCTCTAGAGATACCGCCCATGGAAACAAAAACGCGATCTCTAAATCAAAGATAATGAACAGTATTGCAACCAGATAATAGCGGACATCAAACCGCATCCGAGTATCTTCGAAAGGTTCAAATCCACACTCGTAAGGTGAGGTTTTGTCAGGATCCTTCCGCCCACTCCCAAGAGCCATACCGAGCAACAGCAGCACGATACCCAAAGCACCTGAGATGCACAGAAAAATTAGGATAGGTGCGTAATTTGCGAGCATTTCTTACCCTGTAGACGGCGCGGATTGTACCAGCCAGCGCTCAGTTTGTACGCCTCTTGGCTGTTATCTGAAGATGGTGCCGATGGCCGGACTCGAACCGGCACGGCTTGCGCCACTGCCCCCTCAAGACAGCGTGTCTACCAATTCCACCACATCGGC
>DBZY01000027.1:36617-57391 GCA_002311835.1 Proteobacteria bacterium UBA1148
GCTTGAATCCCGACTTAACGACAAGTTGACGGGTCACTCTACCCCTCATTGGATCCCATTCTCTGTCCCGTCAGTCTCCTCCGGCAAGGGCGGCAGATCCGGCAACTCGGCAGGTTCCAATGAGGGAGGTGGAGCAATCGCCTCGTTCTGCTGTTCAGCCATTTCATCCAAAATACTATCTGGCACCGTTACTTGCCCCGATAGGTACGCCAGCGTCAGACTTGTTGCAAAAAACATAGTGGCTAGCACTCCCGTTGCTCGGGAAAAAAAACTCGCCGAGCCGCGGGAACCGAACACTGTCGCAGAAGAGCCTGCTCCAAATCCAGCGCCCGCATCCGCACCCTTACCACGCTGTACTAATACAAGTAGCACTATCAGTAATGCCACCAGCATGTGGATATAGAGCACGATAGATTGGAAAGCCATCAGATTGACCCTACTCTGCTGGAACCTGAAATCAGGCTGCCTGAAAAATAGTTAGAAATTCCTGGGCGTCGAGCGACGCGCCACCCACTAAACCGCCGTCGATATCCTCCATGGCAAAAAGCTCTTTCGCATTCGCGCCCTTGACGCTACCGCCATACAGAATCCTCAGGCCCGCAGCAATTGTAACATCTCGGCTCCCGATCATGGCCCGAATAAGTGCATGCACCTCCTGCGCCTGATCCGGCGTCGCGGTACGTCCGGTACCAATAGCCCAAACCGGCTCGTAGGCAACCACGGCATTACTCAACGCCTCCACCTCTACTGATTCAAGTACTGCTTCTACCTGCTGCTGTACGATAGTTTGCGTCCGATCAGCCTCTCGCTCTTCCAGCGTCTCTCCAACACAAAGAATTGGCGTCAACCCCTGGCTCTGAGCCGTAACGAACTTGGCGGCCACAAGCTCGTTCGTCTCACCGTACAAAGCACGCCTCTCAGAATGACCTACGATCACATATTCACATCCAAAATCTCTCAACATCGTCCCAGAAACCTCGCCAGTGAATGCGCCCGGGCCCGTTGGTTCTGCAAGATTCTGGGCGCCAAGTTGAATCGCGCTTCCATGGAGCCACTTTCCTACGGCCTGTATATAAATGTATGACGGGCACAGAAGCATCTGAGGCCCTTCACTACCTACCACTCCCGCGCACAATGCTGACACTAAGGCTTCACTGTCCTTGAGAGAACCGTGCATCTTCCAGTTGCCAGCAATTAATGGCGTCCGTGTGCTCACTTCCTGAGCTATCCCCTTGTAGCGCTTTATCTTGGTCCGCGTTCAGTATGTCGTTGAATGGCGGGCCGAGAGCTTAAGGGGCTTGAGCATCCAAAGCAACGATTAGGCGCCGACAGCAATACGCACAGAGTCGGCCAATCGTTCAGCCAGAGCATCCACGGTATCCGCGCTTTCTCCCTCTACCATTACCCGGATAACGGGCTCAGTGCCCGATGCTCTAAGTACCACACGCCCACGATCCCCCAGTGTCGACTCTACTTCACCAACAGCTTTTATGATGGTGGGTTCAGCCTCAAGATCAACTCGGTTTTCAACCTTTACATTTCGCATCGCCTGCGGGAAGCGTTCCATACCACTAACGAGCTTCTTTAGGCTGGTCCCAGTACGCATCATCATGGTCAGTACTTGGAGCGCTGTGACAAGCCCATCCCCTGTTGTCGTTCTGTCCAAACAAATCAAATGACCAGATGTCTCACCACCCAAAATTCCGCCATTTGCCTTCAGCATAGCCAAAACATGGCGGTCGCCGACACTAGCTCGCTTGAAATCTACGCCCAAGTCTCGCAATGCAACTTCCAAACCCAGGTTGCTCATAACAGTACCCACCACGGGGCCCCGCAGAGTGCCCTGTTCTAATCGATCCCGTGTCAGGATGTATAACAACCCATCGCCATCGATCAACGTACCATCTTGATCGACCATCACCACTCGATCACCATCACCATCCAGAGCAATACCAAGGTCTGCCCGAACTCCAACCACCGTCAACATAAGCAGGTCTGGTCTCAGCGAGCCGCATCCGTCATTGATATTTCGTCCATTCGGCGAGCATCCGACAGGGATTACCTCTGCGCCCAAATCCGCGATAACTCGAGGCACAACTTTGTAGCCAGCTCCATGGGAAGCATCCACCACGACCTTGAGGTTAGAAAAGTTCATTCCTTCTGGAATCATACCCTTACAAAAATTCTGATAGTCAACACGAGCTGAGGATACGTGCTTGGCTTGGCCGAGAGATTTTGAAGACCGAGTGATAGGCTTATCTGCAAGGTGATGCTCGATAGCTTCCTCTAACTCATCTGAAAACTTCTCACCATCTCGGTCAAAAAACTTGATGCCGTTGTCGTAGTAGGGATTATGGGACGCGCTGATAACGACTCCGAAATCGGCGCTAAGACTACGAGTGAGATAGGCGACTGCGGGTGTCGGTAAAGGTCCAGTTAAAAGCACATCCACGCCAGACGCCACGAAGCCAGCTTCCAGGGCAGACTCAAACATATATCCCGAAACGCGCGTATCTTTACCGATGAGAACGGAACCTCCTTCGGGAACAAGCACCTTCGCAGCGGCACTTGCCAGACGCAACGCAAAGTCAACCGTCATCGGTGACTGGCCTACCTCCCCGCGAATACCATCGGTTCCGAAGTATTGCCTAGGCACAGCCAACCTCTCCTAGCGTATATATGCGGTGTAACCGCGTAAGGGCAAAACCCTCAATCGATTCTCAAAACTCAATGCTGACCAGCAGGGCCGCCGATAGGAGGCGTTCCCTTCTCCTCAGATGACTCGGCTTCAACGCTTTCATCTTCGTCCGGTTCGGAGTCATCCCAATCCTCAGGAGGACTTGGTTCTTTACCATTTATAATCTGTTTAATTTGACCTTCGTCGATCGTCTCATACTTGATCAAGGCTGCAGCCATAAGATGAAGTTTGTCTGTTTCTCGCTCGAGAATCACCTTCGCCGCCTGGTAACACTCATTGATCAACTCCCTCACTTCCTCGTCAATCGCATGAGCGGTAACATCCGATACATGCTTATGGCGAGTTACACTACGGCCAAGAAAAATCTCTGCATCCTCCTCGCTATAAGTCAGTGGGCCCAATTTTTCAGAGAGTCCCCACTTGGTAACCATATTCCTTGCAATCTCTGTTGCCCTCTCAATATCGTTAGAGGCACCAGTTGTCACATAGGCTGGACCAAAAATTAATTCTTCAGCGACGCGCCCTCCAAAAAGGCTCTTCACCTGACTCAAGAGGCGCTGTTTTGAGAAACTATAACGGTCCTCCTCAGGCAAGAACATCGTCACACCAAGAGCGCGGCCCCTCGGAATAATTGTAACCTTATAAACTGGATCATGATCAGGAACTAAAAGGCCGACAATAGCGTGACCTGACTCGTGGTAAGCAGTGAGTTTTTTCTCGTCCTCACTCATAACCATGGAGCGGCGCTCTGCACCCATCATAATTTTATCTTTCGCCTTATCGAATTCCGCCATGCTGACAGTCCGGCGATTCGACCGCGCTGCTAGAAGCGCTGCCTCATTCACCAAATTCGCTAGATCTGCCCCAGAAAACCCAGGCGTCCCACGAGCGATAACGGATGGCTTCACATTAGTGGCAAGAGGGACCTTCCGCATATGCACCTTGAGAATCTGCTCGCGGCCACGCACATCAGGTAGCGGAACCACTACTTGTCGATCAAAGCGACCTGGGCGTAACAGCGCAGGATCAAGCACATCTGGTCGGTTCGTAGCAGAAATTACGATGACCCCTTCGTTGCCCTCAAAGCCGTCCATCTCCACGAGCAGTTGATTCAGCGTCTGTTCACGCTCATCATGCCCTCCACCTAGACCAGCACCACGATGACGCCCCACAGCATCTATTTCATCAATAAAGATAATGCATGGCGCCTGCTTTTTTGCTTGCTCAAACATATCGCGAACACGGGACGCGCCCACACCAACGAACATTTCCACAAAGTCTGAACCGGAAATCGTAAAAAATGGAACTTCAGCTTCGCCCGCAATAGCTCTCGCAAGTAGAGTTTTACCTGTACCAGGAGAACCAATCATCAGAACACCTTTGGGAATCTTCCCGCCCAAGCGCTGAAACTTTGCGGGATCCTTTAAGAATTCGACAATCTCGACAACCTCTTCCTTGGCTTCCTCCACACCGGCAACATCCGCAAACGTCACGCTGATCTGATCTTCCCCAAGCAATCGAGCACGGCTTTTCCCGAACGACATCGCACCACGACCACCACCAACACCCCCCATTTGCCGCATGAAGTAAACCCAAACAGCAATCAACAAAAGGATCGGGAACGATGAAATGAACAGCTGCATAAGGAATGACTGCTGCTCCGGTGGGCTTGCCTGGATTAGGACATCGTTCTGATCCAGAGTCCCGATAAGCAATGTATTGTCGGTCTCTGGATTGTAGGTCACGTAACTTTCACTATTACGCACAAAACGGATGACGTCCTCGTCAAATGTAACTTCTTCGACAGAACCGTCTTCAATCTGATTCAAAAAAACCGAGTAAGGTACGGGATCAACACGTTGGTTGGTTGGGCTAAAGCTCTGAAAAACAGAGAGCAGCACGACCGCTATCACGATCCAGAGAATCACGTTCTTTGCTAAGTCATTCAATGCATTACCCTCGAGGTATTTCTACCGCTCTTAGGTTTGAGACCCTACTACATCCCATAGGCTCTCGCCAATAAATACACCTCACGACTTTCGGGTCGAGAAGCGCGAGGTTTCATGACACGAACGGTTTTAAAACAGAGTTTTGTAGCACTGATAAATTCTTCAAATCCCTCGCCCTGAAACAGTTTGACAAGGAAATCACCTCCATCGCCCAACACACCTGAAGCAAAATCCCGAGCTTCTTCTGCAAGCCGCATCACTCTAGGCTGATCAACCGCTCGATTACCTGAGATATTGGGGGCCAAATCAGACATTACAAGGTCGATGCAGGTGCCCCCTAAAGCCGATCGCAGCATCGATATCGTCTGTGGTTCAGTGAAATCCCCACAAATAAATCTCACGCCTACTATAGGCTCCATCGACTCCCGATCTAACGCCCAAACACGTCCAGTTGGAGCAACAACTTTTGCAGCAAACTGGCTCCAACCCCCAGGACTAGCCCCAAGATCCACGCATGCCAAACCCGGCTTAAGGAGTTTTTCCTTCGAATGTATCTGTTCAAGCTTGTATACCGCCCGCGAACGCCAGCCTTCCCGTACAGCACGCTCGACGTAGGCGTCTTGCTCTTGATGTTGCCGCCAATGGCCCGAAGATCCAGATCGACGTCCCACTCTTACCTCACCTCACCTTAAACCAACACCTTATATAATCCGCTACCATGCCTCTCAGCCAAACTCAGTGTAAGCATTTACGCCGCCTCAGTCATAGTCTGAAACCTGTCGTATCCGTCGGTGGAAGCGGATTGACAGATAACCTCCTCGCGGAACTTGAGAACGCGCTCGACCACCACAAACTCATAAAAGTTCGCGTACGCGTGGGGAACCGCGATCGGCGCGATGCCCTGCTTGATGACCTCATCAACCAATCAAAAGCAACCTTATTGCAACGCATTGGTAATGTAGCGCTGTTATATCGCGAAGCTGAGAAATAAAAGGTCCCTCTCCCCAAACGGGAATAGTACAGACACCTTAGATGTACTTGACTGAAATAATCTCGTAGGACCGCTGCCCACCGGGCGCTGAGACCTTAACCACATCACCCTCTAACTTACCAATCATGGCACGGGCAACCGGAGAACTAATGGAAACACGACCCTTTTTAATGTCTGCCTCATCTTCCCCGACGATCTGATAAAACACCTTGGTGCCCTCATCAACATCAGCAAGGTGCACAGTCGCACCGAAAACCACTTTTCCATCCACATTCAGTTTGGAAACTTCGATAATCTGAGCGTCGGAAAGCTTTGCTTCAATATCACGTATCCGAGCCTCTGCTAATCCCTGCTGCTCTTTAGCCGCGTGGTATTCCGCATTCTCCCGAAGATCTCCATGCTCGCGCGCAGTACCGATGGCCGCACTGATTTGAGGCCGTTCTCTCTTTAGGCGCTTAAGCTCCTGCCGTAACTGTTCTGCGCCTTGGACAGTCAGCGGAATCTTTGACATCACGCCATCTCAGAGTGAAGATCTTGCAACCGATTTACGCTTACATTATCTAGATAGTCCAGCGCACCACAGGTCGCTTTTGCCGCAGCTAACGTCGTGCAATAAGCCACTTTCTGATGCACGGCAGCCGCACGAATTGCATGAGATTCCTTGATTGCTTGCTTACCCTCTGTAGTGTTTACGATCAGACAGATCTCGTTATTCTTGATCATATCGACAATATGTGGCCCACCTTCTCTAACTTTGTTCACTCGTCGGCAGGGAATAGCGCCTTTGGCTAGAGCTTTAGCCGTTCCGCCCGTCGCAAAAATGTCAAAACCTCGGTCAAGTAGTGTTTGCCCAAGCTCAACGGCTGCGGACTTGTCCGGATCACGAACACTCAGCAGCACGCTCCCACGCTCCGGCAAGACCACCCCAGCAGCTATTTGCGCCTTAGCGTAAGCTTCCCCAAAAGTACGGCCAGTTCCCATAACCTCTCCGGTCGACTTCATCTCCGGACCAAGTATTGGATCCGCGTCCGGGAATTTAATGAACGGGAATACCGATTCCTTTACAGAATAGTAGGGATACTTGTCCGGCAGCTTGATCCCCTGATGCTCAAAGGTTATACCGACCATAGCCTTGGCGGCAATCTTCGCGAACGGCTGACCCGTCGCCTTGGAAACGAATGGAATTGTGCGGGAAGCTCTAGGGTTGACCTCCAGAACATAAACAACACCGTCTTGAATTGCGAACTGCATATTCATAATGCCCACCACTCCAAGCTCATTGGCCATCTGCCGAACCTGCTCAGACATGGTCTTTTGAATATCCACACCGAGCGTAAACGGTGGCAAGCAACAACCAGAATCCCCTGAATGCACCCCAGCTTGTTCCACATGTTCCATAATGCCGCTAATAATCACTTGGCTACCGTCGCAAACCGCGTCCACGTCCACCTCAACTGCAAGATCTAGAAACCGGTCCAATAAAACGGGGCTTTCGTTCGACACGCTTACAGCCTCCGCCATGTAATTCTTGAGATCCTCATCCTCGTACACAATTTCCATAGCGCGTCCGCCCAGAACATATGAAGGTCGCACAACCAACGGGTAGCCGACCTCCTTTGCCATCGTGACGGCTTCTTCCTCTGTCCTCGCAGTACGATTCGGTGGCTGCTTGAGCCCCAAACGATCAACAAGCTTTTGGAATCGTTCTCGGTCTTCAGCCAAATCGATGGAGTCAGGCGTTGTACCGATAATTGGCACTCCCATAGCCTCCAAAGGCCGCGCAAGTTTCAGAGGCGTCTGACCCCCATATTGGACAATAACGCCCTTGGGCTGCTCTTTCGCCACGATCTCAAGAACGTCTTCAAGGGTAAGCGGTTCGAAGTACAGGCGATCCGAGGTATCAAAGTCGGTAGACACCGTCTCCGGATTACAATTCACCATAATCGTCTCGTAGCCGGCCTCTTTCAGAGCAAAAGAAGCGTGAACACAACAATAATCAAATTCAATCCCCTGCCCGATCCGATTAGGCCCTCCACCAAGAATTATAATCTTGTCAGCATTTGTAGGTTCAGACTCGCATTCCTCCTCATAGGTCGAATAGAGGCAAGCGGTATCGCTTGAAAACTCGCCGGCACAAGTATCTACCCTTTTAAAAACAGGCCTCAGATTCTGCTCGTAACGCTTTTCTCTAACAAAGGCTTCATCTTTCCCAACCAGCGTTGCAATTCGACTGTCGCTGAAACCTTTGCGTTTTAATTTTCGCAACCGCACCTCTGTGAGTGCATCAGGACCGGCCGCGGCTAGCTCGGCTTCCTCTTCTACCAAATCGAGAATTTGCGAAAGAAACCATGAATCGATCCCAGTTAACGTAACCATTTCTTTCAAACTCATTCCATTACGAAACGCGTCTGCGACATACCAAATGCGTTGCCCCCCGGCCATTTTTAGTTCCCTGCAAAGAGCCTCATGATCCTCATCCATTTCGATCGAAGTACAAATCGGGCTCAACCCATCGGCCCCCGTCTCAAGCCCCCTTAAGGCTTTTTGGAATGACTCCTGGAACGTCCGCCCAATAGCCATCACCTCACCCACTGACTTCATCTGGGTAGTAAGCCGATCGTTAGCCTGCGGGAACTTTTCAAAAGTAAAGCGAGGCACTTTGGTGACAACATAATCAATGCTAGGCTCAAAAGACGCGGGTGTTGCACCACCCGTAATCTCGTTGCGGAGTTCGTCTAAGGTGTAGCCAACGGCCAATTTCGCTGCAACCTTTGCGATAGGAAAACCAGTCGCCTTTGATGCCAGTGCCGAAGATCGCGATACCCGTGGATTCATTTCTATGATGAGCAGACGTCCGTCGGTAGGACTAACCGCAAACTGAACATTCGATCCCCCGGTATCAACACCGATTTTGCGCAGCACATCAATTGAGGCATTACGCATTCGCTGATATTCCTTGTCAGTGAGCGTCTGGGCAGGTGCCACGGTGATGGAATCACCAGTATGGATCCCCATGGGATCCAGGTTCTCTATAGAACAAACAATGATGCAATTATCATTGCGATCCCGAATAACCTCCATCTCAAATTCTTTCCAACCCAGAACTGACTCTTCGAGTAACACCTCTGTGACTGGTGACTGCTCTAAGCCGCGACCGACGATCTCATTAAATCCCTCCCGGTTGTAGGCAATACCTCCCCCGCTCCCTCCTAACGTAAACGACGGCCGGATAATGGTAGGGAAACCAACTTCACCTTGGACTTTCCAAGCCTGTTCAAGAGTGCTTGCAATACCTGCCTTAGGGACCTCTAAGCCAATCTCTTGCATCGCAACACGAAATTGTTCACGGTCCTCAGCCATTTCGATGGCAGCTCTCGAAGCAGCGATCAGTTCAACGCCATACCTTTCAAGAATACCTCTACTATCTAGGTCCAGAGCGCAGTTCAACGCAGTTTGCCCCCCCATTGTGGGCAATAAGGCACTAGGCCTCTCTTTCTCGATGATCCTCTCTAAGGTTTGCCAATTAATGGGTTCGATATAGATCGCATCAGCACTAGCTGGATCCGTCATTATGGTCGCTGGGTTGGAGTTCACCAGAATTACCCGGTACCCCTCCTCTCTAAGCGCCTTGCACGCCTGGGTACCTGAGTAGTCAAACTCACATGCCTGACCAATGATGATCGGACCGGCGCCGATAATTAAGATACCGTCGATATCGTCTCGTCGTGGCATAAACTTAATAATGCATCTAGATTATAATTATAACTAATTGTTTTTAATCGAATATTACACGTCAACGGATATAGACTGCTCTCGGTAATCCTGCATCGATGCGATAAAACGACGAAACAGTGGTTTTACATCGTGTGGACCTGGGCTGGCTTCAGGGTGTCCCTGAAAAGAGAAAGCTGGGCGGTCAGTGCGTTCTATGCCTTGCAAAGAACCATCGAACAATGACCGATGCGTAGCACGCAAATGATCTGGTAGGCTCTTCTCATCGACGGCGAAACCGTGATTTTGGCTTGTGATCATCACCCGACCAGAATCAATCTCGACAACAGGGTGATTCGTACCGTGATGACCAAATTTCATCTTCATGGTATTGGCGCCGCTAGCAAGTGCCAAGAGCTGGTGCCCTAGACAAATCCCAAAAATTGGTATGCCTGAGTCAATTAGCATTTGAATAGCAGTAATAGCGTACTCACAAGGTTCAGGATCGCCTGGCCCATTGGACAGGAAAACCCCATTCGGTAGTAACTCCATAACTTCCTCAGCCGAGGTCGTAGCAGGCACAACGGTGATTCGGCAGCCTTCATCCGTAAGCAATCGCAGAATATTTTGTTTGACACCAAAGTCATAGGCAACCACGTGAAAATCAGGATTAGTGATTCGCCCCGTAGAAACGGCTTGTCTATCTGGCCAAGTACTCCTTTGAGTCCACTGATAAGACTCCCCGGTCGTAACAAGCTTTGCCAGATCCATACCTTTAAGCCCAGGAAATTTCCGAGCTGCCGCCACCGCCTCCTTGGGGTTTGCATCCAACCCCGTGAGTATGCACCCTGCCTGAGCACCCTTATCACGGATGATCCGAGTGAGCTTTCGTGTATCAATGTCCGCAATAGCAACGGTGTTGCCGCGCTGTAACAATTCAGCCAAAGATGCCTCTGATCGCCAATTGCTGCTGACCAATGAAAGGTCGCGAATAATCAAACCAGCCGCAAACAAGTCCCGTGATTCAAAGTCATCAAGGTTCGTGCCCACGTTACCGATATGAGGATAGGTCAGTGTGACTAGCTGGCGAAAATAAGAAGGGTCAGTCAGGATTTCCTGGTAACCCGTCATTGCGGTGTTGAAAACTACCTCGCCCAGCGTCTTACCAGGAATACCTACCGATAGGCCCTTGAAGACCGTCCCGTCCTCGAGCGCTAATATCGCCGGCTCCGCCACGCTGAGTTCCTAATAGTCAATATGCGCCTTGTATAAACGAAGCGGGACAGCCGCAAGGCGCGCAGCTCACCCCGCATGATCCTTACTTAGGGAGTCTCAGAAGTAGATTGTAATCCGTTGCCATAGCGAAGGACACACCGATAATGAAAACGGTCACCTAACCCCGGCTGAAGCCTCTAAATGAAGCTGCTCTATTCGTGCACCTTCGCGTACAGCAAACCTAATACATCAGCCATAGAATAGAGCCCCGATGCCCGTCCGGCAGCCCAGCGTGCCGCCCTAACGGCGCCTCGGGCAAAACTCATGCGGTCGGTGGCTCGGTGAGTAAGCTCAATACTTTCCTCCGGCCCACCAAACACTACTGAGTGATTACCAACAATATTGCCCGCTCGAATCACGGAAAACCCTATCATGCCAGGTACACGTGGCCCGATCTGGCCATGGCGCTCGTAGACAGCTAGGTCCTCCAGACGATGACCTTTCGCCTCTGCCAAACGCTCACCCAGCGCAAGCGCGGTACCTGACGGTGCATCGACCTTTTGGCGATGGTGAGCCTCAATAATCTCAACATCATAATCCTCATCCAGAGTTAATGCTGCTTGGCTAACTAGGTCCATAAAAACATTCATACCGATACTCATGTTCCGTCCGTAGACTAACGGTATTTCTTCAGCGCCGGTCTCCATGGCTTTTAGCTGTTGAGTCTCCAGACCAGTCGTACCTATTACCAAGGCAGCACCTGCCTTAACGCAAGCTCTAATATTTGCTTCGGTGGCCGAGGGCAGTGTGAAATCAATCGCCGCATCCGCCTCATGAAGACCATTTTCGCGATCATCCGTGAGTGGAACGCCGAGTGAATCAACCCCCGATGCTTCACCCGCATCGCAACCCATCGCTGGATCCGTTGATTCTGTTACAGCGCCAGCGACCTCAAGATCATCAGACTCAGCAATACAACGCAAAACAGCTCGACCCATTCGACCTGATGCTCCCAGGACAGTGATTTTCAACACAACCTAAGCCCCCATGTTTTCAAAAAACTGTTTGACTCCATCTACCCAGGAGCGTGAGCGCGGACTATGCCGCAAGCCACCAGCCTGGACTGACTCATCGAAGCGCTCAAGTAATTCTTTTTGCTCGTCAGTTAACTTTACTGGAGTTTCGATCTGAATTTTGCAAAACAGATCCCCTACCCCCTTCGAGCGAACTGAGCGAACCCCCTTGCCGCGCAGTCGAAATATCTTGCCCGACTGTGTTTCAGGAGGAACCTTTAATGCAACCTGACCATCCAATGTAGGCACCTCAATAGAACTGCCCAGCACCGCAGAGGAAAAGCTTGTCGGCACGTCACAGTTTAGGTTCTGTCCATCTCTTTCGAAAATGCTATGAGGTTTTACCGTGATATCAACGTAGAGGTCCCCTGACGGGCCTCCATTACGTCCTACTTCTCCTTCCTGAGCCAGTCGAATCCGGTCGCCATTATCAACACCAGCCGGCACCTGGACAGCTAGCGTTTTAACCTTGCGAACCAGGCCGCGGCCTGAGCATCCTGTGCAGGGCGTAGTTATGACCTTACCCAGCCCTCTGCAATTAGGACACGTCTGCTGAATGGAAAAGAATCCTTGCTGAATACGGACCTGTCCCGCCCCTTTACACGTGCTACAGGGTGTCGGCTCTGTGCCTGGCTCTGCACCTCCACCGTGACAGTCCCCACACTCAACTCGAGTGGGAACATCAATGTTTACGGAATCACCCGCCACCGCCTGTTCCAGTGATAGTGACAGTTCATGGCGCAGGTCTGCCCCGCGAAATACTTGAGCCCTACTGCTACTGCTACGACTACCACCAAAAATATCCCCAAAGACATCACCAAAAAGATCGCTGAAAGCCTCGGTGTCCGCACCAAAACCACCACCAGCTTGGCCTGCTTCTACGCCAGCGTGTCCGAATTGATCATATGCGGCACGCTTACTCGAATCGGAAAGCACTTCATAGGCTTCTTTTGCCTCCTTGAAGGAACTCTCTGCTTGTGGATCATCCGGATTACGGTCTGGGTGGTACTTCATGGCCGAACGCCGATAGGCTTTCTTCAACTCAGCCTCACCAGTATCCCTGCCGCAGCCTAAGACTTCGTAATAGTCTCGCTTGGCCATGGTTAATCCTTCACACTTCCCTATGCCTTTTCTATAAACACGATTGGAGGACGCGATCCTCCATGCCCCCCAAGCTTATCAGCAAATTTTTTATCGTCTGTGCGTGTTTACGCACTCTTTTGCTCGTCGTCTTCCTTGATTTCTTCAAATTCAGCATCTACGATATTTTCCTCATCAACGCCACCTTCTGGCGCCTCAGGGTTGTCCGCATTACCCTGTTCGGCTTGCTCGGCATAAAGCTTCTGAGCTAATCCAGCGGAAGCTTCACTGAGCCCTTTGATCTTAGCTTCAATAGCACTCTGGCTGTCACCGGTGACAACCTCCTTCAGCTCGGATACCGCTGCTTCTATTTGGGCGCGTTCTTCAGGCTCAGCCTTATCGCCTAACTCCTCCAGCATCTTCTCGGTGGCGTGCACAAGGGCATCACCCTGATTACGTACCTCTACAAGTTCTCGAAACTTCTGATCTTCGGCCGCGTGAGTTTCAGCGTCTGCAACCATTTGCTCAATCTCTTCATCGCTTAAACCCGAGGAAGCCTTAATGACGATTTTCTGCTCTTTCCCTGTAGCTTTATCTTTTGCTGAAACATTTAAAATTCCGTTCGCATCGATATCGAACGTCACATCAACTTGAGGCATACCTCGCGATGCTGGCGGAATATCGCTCAGATCAAACCGTCCCAATGAATTATTATCCTCCGCACGCTGCCGCTCACCCTGAAGAACATGAATCGTAACAGCGGTCTGATTATCCTCCGCCGTGGAGAATACCTGGTTTGCTTTCGTCGGGATTGTGGTGTTCTTATCGATGAGTCGCGTCATCACCCGCCCCAATGTCTCAATTCCCAGTGACAATGGGGTCACATCCAAGAGCAGAACATCCTTAACGTCGCCCGAAAGAACGCCCGCTTGGATCGCCGCCCCCACTGCAACAGCTTCATCGGGGTTCACATCCTTACGCGGCGCCTTCCCAAAAAAGTTCTGAACCTCCTCCTGCACCTTAGGCATACGAGTTTGACCGCCAACGAGAATGATATCGTCAATATCGTCCACTTTGAGGGTCGCATCGTTCAAAGCAGTCTTACATGGAACTAAGGTTCGGGCGACCAAATCTTCAACTAGGGACTCAATCTTTGCGCGGGTCAGATTGATGTTCAAATGTTTTGGCCCGTCTGAGTCCGCCGTGATATATGGAAGATTGACTTCCGTCTGCTGCTTAGACGACAACTCGATTTTTGCCTTCTCAGCCGCCTCTTTTAATCGTTGCATAGCGAGTGGGTCCTTACGAATATCAATTCCACTCTCTTTCTCAAATTCTTTAGATAGGTAGTCAATAATGCGTTTATCAAAGTCCTCCCCACCCAGGAACGTATCTCCGTTGGTCGCCAACACCTCGAACTGATGCTCACCATCAACCTCCGCGATCTCGATAACGGAAATATCGAAGGTGCCGCCGCCCAAATCGTAGACGGCTACCTTGCGGTCACCACGTTTCTTGTCAAGCCCGTAGGCCAATGCAGCTGCGGTAGGCTCATTGATAATGCGGTTTACCTCTAAACCTGCAATGCGTCCTGCATCCTTCGTCGCCTGACGCTGCGAATCATTGAAATACGCCGGTACAGTAATAACAGCCTCCACTACGGGTTCGCCAAGATAATCTTCTGCGGTCTGTTTCATCTTGCTCAGAATCCGTGCGGAAATCTCTGGAGGGGCCATGCTTTTATCGTTGGCTGTTACCCAAGCATCGCCATTCTCTGCCTTCACAATGCTATAGGGCACCATGTCAGCGTCCTTTTGAACCACATCATCGTCAAACCGGCGACCGATAAGACGCTTAATGGCAGAGAGTGTGTTGGTTGGGTTGGTTACCGCCTGACGTTTCGCCGTTTGCCCGACTAGAACCTCGTCGTCCTTACTGAACGCTACGACCGAGGGTGTAGTGCGATCACCTTCGCTGTTTTCGATCACCCTAGCCTTATCGCCGTCCATAACAGCGACACAAGAATTGGTTGTGCCCAAGTCGATACCGATCACTCGTCCCATGGCTGCAGTTCTCCAAAAATCACCAATAGAATCTCGTCCATCTAAAATGGGGCATATTCTGGGCAATTCAAGGCGTTCGTGGGTCTTTCCAGCCCCTAACCTCAGCTTTCCTCGTCGCCTGGGTCCTGGGCAACAATAACCTGAGCAGGACGCAGTAATCGATCATGAATCGCATAGCCCTTCTGCACGACGGTCAATACTGTATTAGGCTCTACTGTCTCTGAGGGCGCTAGCGTCATCGCTTCATGTTTGGCGGGGTCAAAGGGTTCGCCTTGGGGGTCCAATTCCTCAATCCCCGCTTGTTCAAATGCGCTATCCAAAAGCCGCAGCATGGCCTTTTCCCCATCCAAAAGCGCCTCTACATCCGCTTGCTCGGCGGAGGCCAAGCCTGCCTCTAAGCTATCCCTGATCGGTAAAAGCGCTTGGGCGAGCCGCTCTAGACCATACCGACGGGCATTCTCAACTTCTCGACCAGCGCGTTTCCTAAAATTCTCAAGTTCTGCGGCCGCGCGTATGAATTTGTCTTGATTCTCATCGGCCTGCTTACGAAGAAGTTCTATCTCTTCTCCAACTTTAGACGAAGTTAGGTCCTCGGTGTCCGACACGCGCTCCTCTTCTGCCTCTTCTGCCTCATCAGTCTCAGGCTGCCCATCCACTGCAGCAGACTCACCCTCAGCATCTGCACGCGATCCACCACCAACATCCTGGATCATCAAAATACTACCTCCTGTCTTGGACTCAGTATCAGTACCCAGCGCTGCCCAGTGGTTTTAGCCTGGTACTTGGCAACCTTACTCTGCACACTGCTGGAGTCTCGATGAAATATGCGGGCTAGTTTTTCGACTTCAAGGCGCTGCCTAGTAACTTCGCCGTTACATCGACGATGGGGATGACACGCTCGTACGCCATTCGCGTAGGTCCAATGACCCCCAATACTCCCATTGTGTTCTCTTCGGTAGTGTAAGGAGCAGCAACAATGCTGCACTCATCTAAAAGTTGGTACCCGGATTCCTGACCTATAAAAATCTGCACTCCATGAGCATTTAGGGTTTGGTCTAAAAGATGCAACATATCCTGCTGACGACCGAATGCCTCAAAAAGTCTCTTCAACGTATCCATGTTAGCTAACCCCCCTAAACCCATGAGATTCGTCTCCCCGGCCACTACAAATTCACCCTCCAGCTCATCCGCAGGAAAAGCTTGTTGAGCCATTTCGATCGCGTCTACCATCATGGTATTCATGCTTTCTCGAGTTTCACGAAGCTCTGTTAGAAGACGATGCCTCACCTCACTGAGGTCACAGCCTCCAAACTGCTCAGTGAGGTAGTTACCCGCTTGACGAAGCTCCTCCTCACCAAAATCCCTGTGAACGTTTAAAATTTTATTCTGCACATCACGATCATTTAGAACTACGATTGCAAGAAGACGCTGCTCGGAGAGCGGCAAGAACTCAATCTGACGTAATGCAGTATGTGCGCGTCGCGGCACTGTCACAACGCCCGCAAGCTTTGTGACAGCTGATAATAAATTAGATGCCGACAACGCCAAAGCCTGGGGATCAGTATCCTTTAGGGCACTCTCAAACTGTAGTAGTTCTTCTTCTTTGGGCGGACGCAGCTTTACTAGAGTGTCAACGAAAAACCGATAGCCTTTTATGGTGGGGACACGACCCGCTGACGTATGAGGTGCTGTAACAAATCCTAGCTCCTCCAAATCAGCCATGATGTTGCGGATGGTAGCGGGGCTTACATCCAGACCGGAGTGCTGGGACAGGGTTCGTGAACCGACTGGCTGTCCTTCCCGGATATACCGATCCACCAGCACTCCCAGGAGGTGCTGAGCACGTTCATTGGGGCTTTCTGTTAGTTTGCTCCCCGCCATGGAGTGGGCCTATGTTAACTTAGGAATTTAGGGCATTAATGGAAGACGCTAGCAACCGATTCCTGTCACTGTCAAGAAATGTCTCATATGATTCATCTCAAGCGGACCCCTAATGAGTTCAGTACAATGCTACTTAAGCCTCCCATAACGAATGACGATTAGATTTAAAAAAATTGGCCTCTGGGGTTGCCTTGGAGAAAAAAGCGTCGCCGAACCGGCGCTTGAGATCGTTTCCCAACTATGTAAGCTTGGGCTTGAAGTCGTTATCCCCATGCAGCCAAACATCCCAGAGGGGTTTGGTGATGCAGACTGTTTACCTCCTGACCAGCTAGCCAGTGAAGTAGACCTTATCGTAGCCGTCGGAGGTGATGGGACCATGCTACACGCTGCGCGCGGTGCCGCAGTACATGGAGTCCCTCTATTAGGCATAAACCGCGGTCGGCTTGGATTTCTGACAGACGTGTCCCCGGCGCTCATGACTGAGACGATTAAAACGGTCCTCTCCGGCGACTATGTCGCTGAAGACCGTTTGATGCTAGAAGCGAAAATCTCGAGCGCCAATAATCTACACGGACCGATGCTTGCGCTTAATGATGTAGTCCTCAAATCTGCCTACACCGGACATATGCAAGATTTCCGAACCTCCGTTAACGGCGAGTATGTAAATACCCACGGTGGAGATGGCCTAATCATCGCAACACCGACCGGCTCGACAGCCTATGCGCTCTCCTGTGGTGGTCCTATTATTCAACCTGATGTTGATGCGCTAGTTATTGCCCCCATTGCGCCACATACCCTGTCCGACAGACCTCTAGTCGTCAGGTCGTCTAGCCAGATCGAGGTGCTCATAGAGCCACGACCAGAGTTCCAGGATTCCGCGGAAGTGGCCTGTGACGGTGAAATCCTAGGGAAAATGAGCCACAACGAAAAATTAACAATTCAGTTAGCTAAAGAGACCGTTCAACTGATACACCCCCGTGAACAAAGCTACTACGAGCTATTGAGATCCAAACTCAACTGGGGCCAGACAAATCGAACGCAGGCTCTGGATTCTGATCCGAACGATTGATGCTAAGCCTGATTAAAGTCAGGAACTATGCCGTTATCGACGAAGTGGAGGTCGAGTTCCGGGCGGGCTTGAGCGTTATGACGGGAGAGACCGGGGCAGGCAAATCAATACTTGTTGACGCGCTGGGATTAACCTTAGGTGAACGTGCCGATGCGAGCGCCGTTCGCCCAGGTTCAGACCGGGCAGAGATTAGCGCTCTATTTGAATGCCCCGACAATCATCCTGCCATCAAATGGCTAAGGGAACATAGCCTAGACGAAGAACACTGTTGCTTGTTGCGAAGAGTAGTCAATTCAGAAGGCCGTTCTAGGGCGTTCATCAACACCCACCCCGTTACCCGCCAAGACCTGCGAACACTGGGAGCGTTCCTAGTAAACATCCATGGACAAAGCTCGCACCAAGCCCTACTCCATGGTCCAACCCAAAGAGAAGTTCTAGATCATCATGGCGGCCATCAAGACTTAGCTAACCAGGTCTCAACCCTATTCAAAGCCTGGCAGACGCTGCAAGAAAAGCTCTCGCTCCGAATACAAGGGGCAAAAAACCATACGTCTCGGCTTGAGCTACTAAGGTTCCAGGCTCAGGAACTAGAAGCATTTCACTTGCAGGATGGAGAACTGGAACCTCTCACGACAGAGCGAAATCGCCTAGCAAACGTCGATCGGTTAATGCATTCACTGGATAGTGTTCTAAGAGAGATCTATGAAAATGATGATCTATCCGCACATAAGCTAATAGCTAATGCGCAACGAACTCTGGACGGACTGGTTGAGTTGGACTCCACACTGACTGAGCCGACGAAACTGCTTAGAGAAGCAGAAATCCAGATTAGGGAGGCGGCAAGTGAACTTGCGCGTTATCGAGACCGCTTGGAGCCTGATCCTCAAAGGCTTGAGCACGTCGACGCTAGGTTAGCGAAGGCCCAGGATCTCTCCTCCCGGCACAAAGTAGAACTAGAAAATCTGCACAGCGTGTTGGATACACTCAACGCACAAATTGTAGAACTAGAGGACACATCAGAGTCTCTTGATGCATTAGTGGGGTGCACTGAACAGGCACGGACGACCTACTTTGAAGCTGCCGAACAACTGAGTGCGGCAAGAAAAATTAGCGCAGTCACTTTGAGTAAAACCGTCTCTGAGCAGATCACCGAACTTGGATTACCTCATGGGCGTTTTCACACTGCAATACGGGCAAGACCAGAAGAACAAGCGGACGGAAGTGGCTTCGATCAAATCGAATTTCAAGTTGCCCTCAACCCAGGACAAGAACTTGGACCGCTGACCAAAGTTGCCTCAGGAGGCGAGCTATCACGTATCAGCCTAGCCCTGGAAGTTGTCAGTGCGGGTATTACGGCTGTGCCGACGCTGGTCTTTGATGAAGTTGACGCCGGAATTGGTGGTGGTGTCGCTGAGATCGTGGGACGGCGACTCTCGGAGATCGCCGCACAACGCCAGGTCCTGTGCGTTACACATCTGGCTCAAGTCGCTAGCCAGGGACCACACCATTATCGAGTAGTTAAATTAACTGACGGATACACAACCCGGACAAGCGTTCGAGAATTAGGGCCCGATGAGCGTGTAGAGGAACTGTCGAGGATGCTCGGGGGAGTAGAAATTACAGATAGAACAAGAGCTCACGCAGAAGAAATGATAGGGCGTGCCACCCGATGATACTCGTTTTATAAAAGTACGGTCGTGCAGAATTATTCCTGGAGTGGAATCAGGATGGTTTAGGGCGAACGTAGAGCACCAGGCTGTGATCTTCAATGATGTAGCCATGCCTCTCGGCTATCTCCGCCTGAAGTACCTCTATTTGCTCTTCCACAAACTCGATAACCTTGCCCGTCTCAAGACACACCATATGATCGTGGTGAGTCCGATCAGCAAGCTCGAATACCGAAGTACTGCCTTCGAAGTTGTGCCTGGACACCAGCCCCGCAAGTTCGAATTGGGCCAAAACACGATATACGGTCGCCAAACCGAACTCCTCGCCGCTAACAAGTAGTGCCTTGTAAACTGCTTCGGCACTCAAATGCCGTTCAGCGCTATTCTCCAAAACCTCTAGAATCTTGAGCCGAGGAGAAGTGACCTTTAAACCCGCTTTGCGGAGATCTTGCCGTTCCACGTTCTTTGCATTTCCCTTGTGGGGTATGATACCGACGCTCAGTATGACTCAGACCCGAGGTGTGCTCCACCGTGTTCTGGCACTACACCAAAAGCATTCGTAATATCAGCACCCTTACCGCAGTGTTTCTGCTTTGCGCAGCCTGCGTCTATAGAATCGATATTCAGCAAGGCAACTTACTTGACGATTCGCTCATTGAACAGGTGGAAGTAGGCATGACTCGTAGCCAGGTCCAGTTCCTATTAGGCACGCCAATGATAAACGACAGTTTTCATCAGAACCGATGGGATTACACCTACTACCTGAGCTCCGGCCGTTCAAGTGACATCGAAAAACGTTGGTTCATCGTTTTCTTCCAGGAGGATAGCGTCGTCCGACTTGAGCGTGACGCTACCCTGACTCCCGCCTCAACAAGGACTGCAAGGAGAGACCCTGGTGTATTGTCACGAGTATTTAGCAGGTTGGGACGAACCGAGGAGGCAGACGTGCGTGAAACACTTGAACTGCCTGCCGCTCAGGGATCTTCAGCTCCAGTAAGAACTCAGACCGTTCACCTTGATGAGAATCGTACCCCGGCGGCGCAGATTGAAGCGAGTGTTGAGTTGAGCGCTAACCCCGCTATAGGTTCTTCTGCCGGAGAAGTCGAGCCAAATCTACCTTCGGAGCCACAAAGGCTTGTCGAAGTTGAAAATGCAAATACCTCAACTGGTGAAGGCTGGATAGTTCAACTCGGAAGTTTTAGCGAGGAGGAAAATGCCCGCCGACTTGCAGATCGTGTGGCAACATTTGGTTTCACCACTCGCGTTTCTACCTATACTACTAGCGGTAGCACAATGTTCAGGGTCAGGGTGGGCCCTGAGTTAAGTCACGATAGGGCTATGGACATTGCATCATCTTTGAGCGCAAATGGATTCGTT
>DBZY01000011.1:0-474 GCA_002311835.1 Proteobacteria bacterium UBA1148
CTTCCGATGATTCCGAATTGCTGGAATCCGACACCGAGGCCGACGGTATCTTTAAGATTCAGGTAGGCCCTTTCCCAACCAGAAAGAAACACCATCGCGGACAAATTTTGGGTACTGCTAATGTCTTGCGCAAAGAGATCCAATCGCGACGAATAATAGTGGAGAGTCACGGTGCTGAAGTTCAAGAGGAAGGGTATCGCGGCAATGGGTACGAGAAGCAGCAATTGTCTCAAGGGGATCACCATGGCAGTGACAAGGGCGATGCCGACGACGAGGGTCACGCTATTCAGAAGGAGGGCAATCGCGTAGCTCGATACAATCAACAGCAGTTTCATCCTTGGGCTAGCGATCACCGTCGCGTAAAGCATGAAAGGCAAGAAACTTAATGCGAAGTGCGACGATTCGGAGAAAAACAGTACAGGCTTGAGGAAAGCCCCATGTGAAAAAGGTGAAAAGCGCAGGATACCGGCCACG
>DBZY01000011.1:493-5009 GCA_002311835.1 Proteobacteria bacterium UBA1148
AGCTTTACGGCAATAGCTGCTCGAAAATTGGGCACCCTCCGTGCTAGTGTTGCAAGGGAAAAACACCCCAGAAGGACAAGGATCAGCAACAGATACGACTGCGAGAAACGGACGAAATCGGACTCGCCGTTGATCAGGAATCTGATCGCGCCATGAGCCATTACCACCCACAGCACAGCGGCGATGAGAATGGTGCCGGCGCCCCGGCTTCGAAATTGCCGGGAAATGACGCGTAATGCCATGAACAGGAAGACATACAGCCCCGATACGAGGAAGACACCGGGGTGCATGGATGATGTCCCAAAAACGAGAAACACGAGCGGAGGCAACGCCACTGTTGAGAGCAATATTAGCCCTATGGCTACCGATGAAAATGGTTTTCTCATTTCGGCGCGTCATCCAACTCTATGTTTGCACTGGTCATCAGCATCGGACAGCTCGCAAGCAAATCTACATCTGACTTCACAAATAGTTCCTCAGGTCCCACTATGCGGACTTCTTCAACTGTGCCGCGAGCCAGTTTTTCTCGAACTGCATCGGGCTGATACTGAGTTAAATCCGCAACAACCTTTTCAACGATCTTGCCATTCCAACGAATATTTGTGAGGCTCCCAGCCTGTTGATGAAAAACATTTCCCAAGAGCTATAACCATAGTAGGATAAGCTTTTCTCTAGCTCATTCCACTTAAGTTCATCATCCACTTCGCTTTTAAGTCTTGGCAAGAAATAATATTTATGCTCACGCCTCATAACGGCTTTAAAAGCGTTCCGGACATCCTCGTCAGGGAAAAGACACTCGCCAAGATGCCGATACCCGTCAAAGTCGATCAGAAATCTGTTAGCATAACCTTTGTCTCGAAAACTGTCGTTGTCTCCTCGAAATAGAACAAGCTGTTTTTTTATATATTTCAAACTGGTCCCGCTTATTTGAAGAAAGGAGAAGAGCCTGAATACATGGGCATAATTGCTCCTGCCGAATCTTACGTCATAACCGATCTCGTTCCATTTATTTCGACGGACAACAATTGAGCTAACATAGCTAAATAAGGCACCGATTGATTGAGAGGCGTTCAAGTAATCGAGCAGATCGGGTTTGTCTGAGAAATAAAATACGCGACCGCTCATCCTATTTGACAACCATAAGTTGCTATAACGCTTGGGCCTAAGGTTCCGATCGCACACGGTCCGATTGCATAAATAAACATCATGCCCGAGTTTAATTTCTTCCAGGACGCACTGAATTGCGCCGGGCCTTAAAACATCGTCGCTCGACATTAACCAGCAGTAATCCCCTCTTGAAAGTTCGACTGTCTTGGCTAAATCCAGGTCTATCCCACCCTTTTCCTCAAACCTGTAATAGAAAAGCCTGGGGAAACTTGATTGATAGCCCCGTACAACTTGTTGCGTATTGTCCGTCGAGGCACCGTCCCCAACGATGATTTCCACCTCGTCGCCGGCCTGCGTTATGATGCTTTCAAGCGTTTCACCTATGAATGCACCGAAATTATAGGTGGGTATGCAAAAGGAAAGACGTACATCACTCATTTAACACCCTGTCATAATCTAGGTGGTTATATTATTACAATGGGAAAGCTGCTGGCTTCAAAACAGAACGCCAGTGACACTGGGCGCCACCCAACATCATCGGGCCACTTTACACAAGCAGTTGCGGAAGAGGGAAGACCAGTGTGAATTTGGAGAACTTCTTATTTTCAAGAAAGAATTTCCTGAAATGCCAGGGCAAAACGATCAGGTAATCCGGATTCTTAGCCAACAATTCAGCTTCCGGGATGATCGGTATCCATGTACCCGGGGTGAAGCACCCAAACTTCTCGGGGTTTACCTCGCCAATAAATGAAACATCCTTTTCTGTCAACCTGCAGTATTGCAGCAGTACATTTCCTTTCGTCGAAGCACCAAGTGCCGCGACTGTTTTGCCTTGCGAATGCGCAACCTTGATAAATTCCAGTAAATCATTTTTCGTTTTAACCACCCGTTGCGCGAATGCTTGGTACGGTATGAGCGTATCTAGCCCCTTTTCCAGTTCTTGGTTGAGAATCTTTTGCACGGAAGGAGCTAGAGTAAGGTTACTATGTGACTTCGCTACCTTAACCGAGAAGCTGCCCCCGTTAACGTCATTAAACTCAACATCAACAATCTTGAAGCCTACTCGGTCGGCCATCCATTTGATCTGGCGCAGCGCATAGAACTCAAGATGCTCATGGCAGACAGTGTCGTAGGAATTTGTCTCGAGCATGGTCGGCATATAGCTTTGTTCGAACACCCAAACCCCATCGTCTGCGAGCACGTCATACACTTGCCGCATAAAACCCATGGGGTCTTCTAAGTCGTAGAACATAGAGAACGAAGTGATCACCTTTGCCTTCTGTTCAGGGAAACGCTCTTTCACTAGGGCGGAAGAAAAGAAGTCTGGAATCAATTGAATGTGCGGCGGGTAATAGTTGCGAAATTTGACGCCGGTCGGATCGATACCCACTAGGACCTGGCCGGAGGATGGATACGCCTGCAACGTCGTGCTGTCGTTACTGCCAATATCGATAACGAGATCGCCTTCCCGCAACTCGACCTGCCCAAGGATTTTTTTCACCTTGCTATGAAGATGCGCCACCATGCTGGCATTGAGGCCGGAGCGATAGCCATAGTTCTCGCCGTACATCTCCCCCAAATCGTAGGAATGCTCAAGTTGCAACAGCCCACAGACCTCATCGCCTCCCATGCATTTCACTAGACGCAACGGGCCGGTCGTGACTTTCGCCCCTTTTTCGCGCGGGAACACACCGGTCAGCATTTGCTCTCCCAAATCGAGCACGCTCGCCAGATGCGTGTTTCCACAAATCCTGCACTTGTCTATTTGTTTATACATTACCTAGTCCCTGTCCGTTGACTTTATCCTGCTCAATGCAGCTTTCGCAGATCGGCATCCACCATCATGCTCACTATCTCGCGAAACCCTACCTCAGGCACCCAGCCCAATTGATTTCTCGCCCGCTCGGAGTTTCCCACCAACTGCACTGATTCAGCGGGACGATACACGGCAGCATCTTCCCGCACGTAGTCGCGATAATCCAACCCCAAATGCCCAAAGGCGATTTCGCAGAGTTCTCGCACCGAGTGCGTTTCGCCGGTAGCCACTACATAATCCTCAGCGTACGGCTGCTGCAACATCAGCCACATGGCGCGCACATAATCTCCCGCAAACCCCCAGTCCCGGCGCGCATCGAGATTGCCGAGGCGAAGCTCATTCGCCAGTCCCAGCTTGATCTTCGCTGCCCCTTGGGTGATCTTTCTCGTAACGAAACCCAATCCATGACGAGGGCTTTCATGGTTGAACAAAATCGCCGAACACGCAAACAAACTATAACGCTGTCGATAAATCCCAACCATCGAGTGCGCATAGAGTTTCGCTGCGCCATAAGGACTCCTAGGCTGGAAGGGTGTCTCTTCAGATTGGGGGCTGGCAGTAGCATCATTAAACATTTCGCTACTTGACGCCTGACAAAATCGGATAGTTGCATCCACCTTACGGATAGCCTCCAGTATTCGCGCAATAGAAAGCCCATTCACCTCCCCAATTCCGACAGGATTATCAAACATGCCCGCCCCAGATGAATAGGCCGCAAAATTGTATACTTCGGCGGGGCGATATTCTGCCAAGACCTCCGCCATGTGACATTGGTCCAACATATTCCACGCGACCAACTCAACGCCATGTATAAGCGCCGGGGGGAGTGTCTCATTGGCATTTTGCACATTTCTAACTGCACCAATAACCCGGTAGCCGTTGGCAAGGAGCAACTCAGCCGAATACGAGCCATCCTGGCCCGTTATACCTGTGATAATGGCTGTTGGCATTTCAACTTCCTGAAGCGTTCTCGGGTAGTCTACCCCGCTGATGGGGTGGGGCCGATCCTGTCCGGTGCGCATACCTATATCTTGCGCTTACGAGAGCGAAGGGGATACCGCCCCTTAATGGCATCAGCTGCACCTGGGAAGTCCGAGTGAATTTTCCTTGTGATGTAGGAGTTGGCCTCAGTTGCCAGAGCCACGGCTTCAGACCGTTCGGGACAGGTTACTCCCACGAGTTGGCACATACTTCGTAGCCACTCCCAAAGGTAATCATCGTTGTACTTCTGGAAGCCCTGCTGAGGCTCCCTAGCGAACCCCTCCAGAATCATATGCCAAGGCTCGTCGGCTATGATATTTCGGTTGGCCAAGGCCCAGCTTTCTTGATGTCCCCCAAGACGAGGTGCGAAGAACTCACTGACCAGTCGCTGCCATTGAGGACCTCTGACGGAGTTGTCGTTCATGACACCCCCGTCGTCGACAAATATGGTCAAGCCTAATGCCGTCATAGTTCTTTCATCGTTTTGGCCGCCTACGCCCTCAGTATCTAAACTCTACTCCCCGGATTGTATCGGCATCGCGAGCAAGACCTCCGCGATGGCCTGGTAGAATTCCCATCGAAGCTTACTCCACGTTCTTACTCCCTGGGATC
>DBZY01000054.1:0-4240 GCA_002311835.1 Proteobacteria bacterium UBA1148
GGTACGCGCGATGGGGATTCTTGGGGTGATCTTCCGCTTGAACAGAGAATCGCAAGCTCATGGGGTTTACCAGGGTCCTACGATCCGGAGCGCAAGCTTACGTACTGGGGGATATCTAACCCAAAACCCTATACACGGCTTTCCCGCCATGGGGCTGCCGACGGGACCGCGCGGACGGCGCCTGCGGATCTCTACAGTAATTCAACCGTGGCGCTTGACGTTGAGACTGGTGAACTGGTTTGGTACTACCAACACTCGCCTGGGGATGATTGGGATTTGGATCATTTGCACGAGCGGACTATTCTTTCAACTCGTGTCGATCCTGATCCTGCGGCCGTGAAATGGATCAACCCAGGGGTTGAAAGGGGCGTGCAGCGTGAAGTTGTTGCAACCGTAGGAGAGGGTGGAGGGATCTGGTTGCTAGATCGAGTTACCGGTGAATTCCTCTGGGCAATGCCTTTTCCTTATGACGTGCCAGAATTTCATATCGCGGACATAAATGTGGAGACTGGGCGCACAACATTGAACTGGGACAGTGTGTTTAAGGAAGACGGAGATAGGATACTCGTTTGTTTTCATAACGCTCGAAGCTTCTGGTCCACAGCCTATGATCCGACTAGAAATGCGCTCTACATCCCGTTCCACGATGCATGTCTTGATATGACAGCAAATGCATCGACACCATCGGGATTTGGGCCGAGGAGTGGTGTTTTACGCCCGGGTGTCAACCCGGACGAATATTCCGCGATTGCAAAAGTGGATTTATCCACTGGGCGTATGGAGCGGATTCATGTGCAAGCTGCACCAGGCAATGGCTCAGCACTTGTAACTGGAGGTGACTTACTATTTTGGGGTGATATGGCGCGTCGTTTTAATGCATTCGATTCGGACAGTGGAGAGATTCTTTGGCAGGTCGTGCTCGGCGGTATTATCCAGACAAGTACGATTAGCTATGCAGTCGATGGTAGGCAGTACATTGCGGTGATGACCGGGAATGGTCAGTCAGGTACAGCAACACCAACTGCAATTAGTCGTGTGAGGACGGTTCACGGACACAACGAAATATATGCCTTTGCGCTTCCGGAAAGTTAAGGGTGCAACAGTGCAGTTGCTATAGCAGTGCCTGAAACGGGACAAAATATTACCCTCTAACGACAAAAAACGCACACAATTTTTATTGTAGGGAACCTATTGCAGATATAGATTGAGGAGGTTGGTAATCACATTTTAGGGTCTAAGAAAAAGTCCGACGGAGGGGTGGTGAAATTGCCAGCCTCCGAGACCAGGCAACCATGAGGGTGATTAGGGGTTTCAAACATTGTTAGAGAGAAGAGGCCTGAGTTCGCGAATGTTCTCCACGTCCTCGATGGCGTTCACACGCTCGATGAGCCTTTCCGTCCGTTCATCTCCTAGAATGGGGGCCATCAAAGTACGAACTTTTGCATTGACTCCCTCAGTATCCAGAGGATTTTCAGGTGTGCCAGGGGCATGGCTAACAAATAGGTCAGCTTGTCGGCCATCAGTTAAGGTGATCTGAACAAATCCACTACGAGGGGCTTCGACTACTGCGAGTTCTGGGTCCGCAATGTATTCAATGCGTTCTTTGACAGCAAGTACCTCGGGGTCAGACATACGCTCGAAGGAATGACTGTTCTCGAAATCTATGTAGCCATCAACCACAGCTACAGCCATAAGATGCTGGGCATTGATATCCGGCATAGTGCGGTTGTCGACGATTCTAGCGCCATCCTCTGGTAATCGAATAAGCATGTGTTCTAAGTTGTCAGCAGTCACTCCATACTGTTCACGTAAGGTAAAAAACGCGGCTAACGGTGATTGAGTAGGATATCCGGTAGGAAAAGTTTTAATAGCTGTTTCTTCGACATAAAAACGACTGCCTAGGTCGGCGACCATTTCTTCAGGACTGGGTTCCACGGAAAGAGCATCGATGATGTTACGTTGCCCTTCCAGCGCATCCAGTACGCCTGTGAAGCCTGCCTGAATCATAGTCGCTGCCGCAACACCATTGCGAGCACCCATTCCAGCGAAATCAAATGCTTTTTCAATATGTTCGACATCTCTGACCCAACTCCAGACTCCTGATACCTGCTGTACAGCATAGGAGATTGCATAACGCATTTCGGTTTCATTAAACCGAGCAAGAGAAGCTGCAGTTGCGGTCGCACCAAAGGTTGAACTATATCCTTCTGCTGCTCGGCCTCTTGCGCGTACGAGAGCTGGTTGAAGCGCGACCAGAAAACGACAGCACAGGTCATAACCCAATACGCATGCACGCAGAAATTCTGTTCCTGAGCTACCTTCTTTTTCTCCCATTGCAAGTGCTGTTGGGATAACTACGCAGCCGGGATGGGCCTTAGTGAAAGGATGGAAGTCATCCGTTTCATCAGAATGGCCAAACATCCCATTTGCGAAAGCTGCATTTGTTGCTGTTGTCATGATGTCTGTTGTTGCAACGGAGGCTTCTGCCACGCCTCCTTGTCCGCGGATGTAGTTGATTGCTGCCTCGCCAGGCAGAAGTTGTGCGCCTGAGACAACTGCTCCAATAGAATCCAATATCCGATGTTTTGCTGCTAAGACTACGTTCGGTGGCAGAGGTGTATTACGAACTTCCGCCATATAGCGAGCAAGTCGACCCGTCAGGTCTGCGCCTCGAGGTGCTGGTGTCGCACTAATTCCAGCAGTAGTCGGTGTTACCGGTGCTTGTGCAACCGAACCTGAGTCGCATGCAGCCAAGGTGGCAAGTGCTAATGAGCCACTTGCGCCCTGTAGAACGCGCCGTCTTGATAGCCGCAAGACATTATCTTCCTCAGGAGATAAATTTTCTCGACAGAGTTCGTCATCTTTTTGAGATGTATCGGTGCTCACCATACGCCCCCGTTTGTTATTCACCAGTTATTTAGTACACCTCTACCATGCAACGTTCGGTAGTCTTAACGCCGCGACGGACCTGACTGAGGTCCCAGTCAGAGGGCGCGACACCAGCCAATTGGTTTTTCAACGTGAAGTAGCCATCTCCAATATTGTGTTGGGCCATCACTTGAAATAATCCGCTTTGCATTCCCGCTAGCCCGCAGATGTAAAGTAGGGTACGAGGGTTCGACAGTAGTGGGTCGAAGGTGTCCATTTGCTTTTCCAGGAGATGATGCACGTACTGGCCGGGTTGGCCGTTATGATGAGTTTCACGGCTAATGGCTGTATGGTAGTGAAAATTCTCATGCTCGGCTGCAAGCCTTGTGAATAAGTCATCGTAGATTAGGTCCGTAGTGTAAGGCGTTCCCATTAAGAGGTGGATTTGGCTTGCCGTAGAGCCTCGCTCGACTAGTTCCATAGCCATTCCGCGAAAGGGAGCGATTCCAGTACCTGTAGCCACGAAAAGAAAGTCATGATTGGAGGATGATGTGGGTAGGAGGAATCGCTTGCCATTAGGTCCAGTAACCTTAACTTCGTCTCCAGGACGCAGGTTGCACAGGTAGTTGCTACAGACCCCTAAGAACAGACTATGATCGTCGGGGTCGTCTATTTTCTTTTGAGGCGTGCGTTCATCAATGGTGCGTTTTGTCGTAGTGGAGATCACTTTTCCAGCACCATCCTCCCCGTCACTGGGACAGGCAATGGAATAGAGGCGCACCTTGTGAGGTTTGCCTCGTTCGTCCACGCCTGGTGCCAGAATCCCAAAAGCTTGTCCGACGAGACAGCGTCCTTCCAGGGGCGTGCCACTGATATCGATTTCAGTATGTCGAACGAAGCTTGCAGACTTACCTTTTAGACAGGAATCATTGGAAACGATGCGGCCAATTACCGGCTTCGATACGGGTGCTATACCCAATTCGGTCTCTGGGAGTTGAACGGTTTCGGGGGTTATATCCTCACTCATGGGCGCGATGGTATCAGTTGAAAGCTAGCTGGAGAAATGCTGGATATATTCACGGTTTCAGTTCACGGTGTTCCAAACGCTAAAAAAAGATCGTTAGATCAGCAACTAGACTCGTTATCAGTAATATGTTGCGGGGAGTTGAGCATAGTCCAGAAGCTTCGTGTAATTTCGTTGTAGACCACGTATGCTCCGCATCCGATCGATACTAAAAACCGAGATGGGCAGTACAGATAAGCAACAGAAATTAGAGCGTTGGCCACGACAGCCAAGCTACACGCGTGAGGAGCTTTTGACGTCGGGCACCGATGGGATTTTCGGCCCAGGGAATGCCAAACTGCCGACCCC
>DBZY01000054.1:4471-4821 GCA_002311835.1 Proteobacteria bacterium UBA1148
TCGGATTCTGGTTGGCTTGGACAGGTGCTAGCGGTCGGGGTAGGGCATTGGGTGTTGGTGAGGTGAAATTTCAGGGACAAGTCCTGCGTGAGAGTAAGCTCGTTCGATATCACGTGGAAATGAAACGAATCATTAAGCGAAATATTGTGATGGGTCTTGGAGATGGGACCATGGATGTCGATGGGCGAACTATCTACCATGCAAAGAACCTGCGCGTTGGACTCTTCACCTCTACTGAAGGGTTCTGACCCGAGAAAAAAACCTCCCTTTCCTCCCGAAAGGAAGAATATCCTATTCACTACATGTGATGTTTCGCATCAACAGGCCGCATAAACGCATTAGATAACAAT
>DBZY01000048.1:0-301 GCA_002311835.1 Proteobacteria bacterium UBA1148
CATTGGCACAACTCGCGACCCGAGAGCAGCTTACGTTTCGGGCATCGAACATTGGCGGCGAGTCGTTCCATATACACGTCACCCCTATTTGCCATGCGGGGTCCTACATCGTATCGTTGAATCGCTGGACCCATTGTCGAGATATGGTGATCATTTCCGCGTCCTTCGCTTGGAGGATATGGCAGAGGAAGAAGTCCTCACAGAAGTATGTAATTGGCTTGGGATTTCTTTCCATTCCTGCATCACTAAGTCCACATGGGCGGGGTTGCGATGGTGGGGAGATCGTCTGTCGATTGTCACA
>DBZY01000048.1:397-763 GCA_002311835.1 Proteobacteria bacterium UBA1148
CTCCATTCGACGAAGTAATTGGAAAGAACGACTTCCCGCATTCGATAAGTTCGTCTTGAATTATTTGCTATACCTTAGGCTCTCTGCATATTCCTACGAGTGTAAAAAAACGCCTAAATTAATTTACGGTCCACTCGTGTTTATGGCTATTGTCCTACCAACTAACTACGAGAGAGAATGGTTGTTACCTTCCCGCCTTTATTCATTACTAACTAAGTCCCAATATAGGTTGTTCGTTAGTATTTTCTATCACTACGCAAAACGGGTTTTCTATTTCTACCGATTGTTCTTTCGTCAACATTCTGGGCATTGGAGTAACTTGCCGTTGTTCCGATCACCGCACTAAACCGCTGATTTATAGTTATT
>DBZY01000048.1:1072-1402 GCA_002311835.1 Proteobacteria bacterium UBA1148
AGCACGTCCCGCATCAGACGACGGACCTCCTCGTACGAGGCTGAAGGCGGTGTTTCCGATCCAGCTGTCGGCATCAGTTTACGAATAATGTCGAACTGGGGATTTTTGGCCCGGTAATCATCCAGAAGATCAAGCGCCGAGCTGCGGACCGGCACGTAGTTCGTCAGTCGAACGAATTCGGCCTGATTTTCCGGTTTCAAAAATGCTCGTAGCCACAACCAGACAGCGATCTGCTTGCCTTTGTCAGCCTTATCTGTGATAGCAAACGATGGGCCATAAAGATTGCCCCTCGGCTCGGCTGTAGTGTGGGGAACCGCGTAAATAGACCAA
>DBZY01000048.1:1515-2295 GCA_002311835.1 Proteobacteria bacterium UBA1148
TTCGGAAAGTTGCGTCGCAGCGGCAATGGCGTTGGGACTGTTAAGGACATATTCGCCTTTGTCTTTGTCGAGTGTCTCTCCACCGAAAGCTAGAATCCAAGAGGCTAGACGCGACGCATCGAGCCCGAATTCCAGTCCCTGCGGACTCGCCGCAGAATCGGTTGCGCCCGAGAATGGTTGTTTTGTGGCTTTGCAGGCAGCTTCCCTGAAGCCCTCCGGCGTGGTCGGAATCCCATCGAAACCAAGTTCAGCCAGCCAGTCGAGATTCCCGTACATGATTTCCATAGAGCGCCGAGGGGGAAAACCAAGCCGCATTCCGCCGAAATCGGAGGAGATATCCTGAGCCAGAAAGCCAGCCGGAATGTCCGCCATATCCTCGGCTGACATCGCCCATTTTTCAGACAATACCAGCTCGTTCATATCTATCAAACTGGAAGCTGGCGGCATATTGTAGAGGGCCAACTGATTCTGGTAGCCAATCAACATGTCTGGCAATTCGTCAGTGCCGATCAGATTTATAAACTTTGTGAAAATATCTCCATAGCCGCCAGCTGAAACTGCCGTGACGGTGATTCCATACGGATTGGTTCGGTTGAATTCTTGGGTCAGTTGATCGAGAAAGGCAATCTGATTGTCCCGGCTAACGCGATACCATACGGTTGCTTCTGCATCCGTCGGGTCCACGTTTTCGTAAGATCCGGCAAACGCGGTGCTAGCCATACTGACAGCTACTGCCACGCTGATTAAAAGCTTTTTCATAATGATCTCCATTGGTTTCAG
>DBZY01000048.1:2402-3272 GCA_002311835.1 Proteobacteria bacterium UBA1148
CGAGACGCAGAATTAATAAACAGTCGCAAGGCAAAAATATACAGTAATAGTACCGGAATCACCGTGATCGTAGCGCCAGCCATCCACAGATGCAATTCGGTTCCCTGGTCGCGGGTAAACGCGTCAAGACCTACCGGTAAGGTGAAGTGGCCTCGGTGATCGAGTTGGGTCAATCTTGGCCACATAAAAGCGTTCCAAGACCAGATAAAGGATAAAAGTCCGATAGTCGCGAAAGCGGGCAATGTAAGAGGTACAGCCACTTGCGTAAAGTATTGAAAGTGGCTCGCTCCCTCTAGGCGTGCAGCCTGCCATAGCTCACCTGGCAATTGCTTAAAAAACTGGCGAAATAAGAATATGCAATAGGCGTTCCCAACAAATGGCACGATCATCACCGTATAAGTGTTGAGCCAATTTCCACCAGCAAACTCATCGGTTAGAACTTTGCGGGCTTCTGGCACTTGCAAGTAGAGCCAAACAAGCCCTGCACCGAGCATAAGGAACCCAATCACTGCGACTTTTGCCACCCGGATCTGAGAATTAAACCGAGTATTGACCAGCGAGACCAGCACACATAACCAGACCGTAACACAAAGAATCACGATCAAAATTGTAATCGAATTCAATACTTCTATAGGGAGGACTCGACCCAGTATGACTTGATACAGTGGCGCAATAAGTACGGCCTCTGGCACCATTAAAGTCGCCAACACGAGAACAAACATGACATTGCGACCACGAACGTTAATCGCTGCAAACGCGTAACCCGCCAACGAACAAATAATTAACTGACCGAGCGCCGTTATGGTTGTCACAATAATTGAATTGGTTAAATAGTTCGAAAATCGAGCTTGTTTCCAAGCCACGCCATAG
>DBZY01000053.1:0-127 GCA_002311835.1 Proteobacteria bacterium UBA1148
TAGGTCTCTGAGTTGATACGCTCCGTTAATGTTGCGCTAACTCCTGGCATCACCAAGTCGGGGCCAGAAGGGATTTCGCTATAATACTTGTTGGGGTGGTTTTGTGCGAAAGTGGCGGAATTGGTAG
>DBZY01000053.1:228-6973 GCA_002311835.1 Proteobacteria bacterium UBA1148
GCGAAAGTGGCGGAATTGGTAGACGCGCTGGGTTTAGGACCCAGTGGGGCAACCCGTGGGAGTTCGAGTCTCCCCTTTCGCACCACTTTTTAGGTGCTCGTAGCACGCACGAAAGTGTGATGCATAGACGTTGGATTAATTGATCTCAGAGGAGCTTGTGGATACACCAAATACAAATGCGGTTGACGTTTCTGTGGAAAAACGAAAGGGTTTGGAGCGTCGGATTACGGTACGTGTTCCTACTACACAAATCGAGCAGGAGATTGATACTCGCCTGAAGAAAGTTGGGAGGACAGCCAAGCTGAAGGGTTTTCGTCCTGGCAAGATACCGGCAAAAGTTGTCCTCCAGCATTATGGCGGACAGGTGCGCCAAGAGGTCATATCGGACACTATCCGAGCAAGCTACTCTCGAGCCTTGGTCCAAGAGGAGTTAAATCCGGCAGGAGACCCTAATATCGAGCCTGTTACCGTAGGAGACGAGGAGAACTTTAGTTATCAGGCGACATTCGAGGTTTATCCTGAAATAAAGCTCAAGCCGACTAAAACTATCACCGTTGAAACGCCTAGGGTTGCTTTCGACGAGTCAGATATAGATGAGATGGTAGAGAAGCTTAGAGACCAGCGAGCGGAGTGGGAGACCGTTGAGCGAAAGTCCACTGTTGATGACCGTACGGTAGTTAATTATGCCGGTACGCTTGGTGGTGAGCCGTTCAAGGGAGGCGAAGGGAAGGAGGTACCCGTGGTTGTGGGGGCCGGCCAGGTAGTTGGGGATTTCGAAAAGGCACTCAAAGGAGTTACCGCCGGACAGTCTAAGTTGGCCAAGGTAAAGTTCCCCAAGGATTACCCTTCTGAGGAACTCGCTGGGAAGAAGGCTGTGTTCGATATCACGGTTCTCAGGGTGGAAGAGAAAAACCTTCCAGAGGTTGATGAAGCATTTCTAAAGACTTTGGGCATAGAGGAGGGTGGAATTGACGCCCTAAAAGATCAACTGCGGCAGAGTATGCAAAGGGAATTGGAGGAACGTCTGAAAGTGGAGACCAGGAACCGGGCATTGGATGGCCTTTTCAAAGCGAACGGTACTGAGGTACCGAATACCCTGGTTGAGGGGACAGTCAGTGCTATGCAAGCGGAATCGATGCGGCGTTTAGGTATCGAAGATCCAGAGACAGCGCCACCGAGGTCTGAGTTTCAGGACGCTGCTCTACGGCGGGTAACCTTGAGTCTTCTGGTGCAGGAACTAATTCGAGAAAATGATATTAAGCTTGATCACAAGCGTGTTAATAACCGGATCGAGGAACTTGTTGCTCCTTACGAGAAGGCTGAGGAAGCGGCACAGATCTATCGAAGCAACCGTGAGCTATTAGCTCAAGTGGAGTCTGGTGTGTTAGAAGATCAAGTGGTGGGCTTTATATTGGAGCATGCAAAGACTAAAGAGAAAACTGAAAGTTTTAAAAAATTTATGAGGTAGAACTGCATTGTTTTTTATGAGGAGTAGATGGTGAGCACAACAGGCTTGAATTTAATACCAATGGTGGTAGAGCAAACTGCACGTGGCGAGCGTGCATATGACATTTATTCCAGACTGCTCAAAGATAGGGTGGTTTTTATTGTTGGAGGTATAGATGACAATATTGCCAACGTGGTTGTTGCTCAATTGCTATTTCTTGAGTCTGAAAATCCAGACAAAGATATCCATCTCTACATAAATTCTCCTGGTGGTATTGTTACAGCTGGACTATCTATTTACGACACTATGCAATTTATTAAACCGGACGTTAGCACGATCTGTATCGGGCAGGCAGCTAGTATGGGGTCATTACTATTGGCGGGTGGTGCAAAGGGGAAACGTCACTGTCTACCACACTCCAGAATCATGATTCATCAACCTAGCGGGGGGTTTCAGGGCCAAGCTTCAGACGTCGATATTCATGCAAGAGAGGTTTTAAAGCTTCGTGAGCGATTGAACGCAATATTGGCAAAACACACTGGACAGCCTATTGAAAAGATCGCGCAGGATAGCGACCGGGACAACTTCATGGATGGAGAAATTGCGGTTAAATACGGTCTAATTGACTCTATTCTCAAAAATAGAGTTGAAAAATCTGCGCCAGAGCTAAAATAATGCTATATATATTAATAGGTTATTTTGTATTATGAGAGATCAGCGAGATTTTAAGGTTTAGCGGATACCGCTTGGCAGATACCTGGACGTAGTGCTATAACGCCTCGGTTATTAATTTTCAAGTAGAGCGAATAGTGCGAAGGATGCGATATGAGTGAGGATTCCAACGGCAAATCGGAAAACGGCAAACTGCTGTACTGTTCGTTCTGCGGTAAGAGCCAGCACGAGGTTCGTAAGCTTATCGCTGGGCCTTCTGTTTTTGTCTGCGATGAATGCGTTGAGCTATGCAATGACATTATCCGAGAGGAACTTGATGACCGGACAGAGCATGGCCAGGGAAAGCTGCCAAAACCCCAGGATATAAAAACGATACTGGACGAGTACGTTATAGGGCAACAGAGTGCTAAGAAGGTTCTTTCCGTTGCGGTTTACAATCACTACAAGCGGCTCGAGGTGCGGCTTAGTGAAAAAGGCAAGGAAGATATTGAGCTTGCTAAGAGTAATATTCTTCTGATTGGCCCTACAGGTTGTGGGAAAACGTTGCTCGCCGAGACACTCGCCCGTTTGCTGAATGTTCCTTTTACTATCGCCGATGCTACTACGCTTACGGAAGCAGGTTACGTGGGTGAAGATGTCGAGAATATCATCCAGAAGCTACTGCAAAAGTGTGACTACGACGTTGATAAAGCGCAAACTGGAATTGTTTACATTGATGAGATTGATAAAATCTCGCGCAAATCAGACAATCCATCGATCACACGTGATGTTTCTGGTGAAGGTGTTCAGCAGGCACTTTTAAAATTAATAGAAGGTACTATTGCTTCGGTCCCCCCACAGGGCGGTCGCAAACATCCACAGCAGGAGTTTCTTCAAGTTAATACCGCCAATATTTTATTCATCTGTGGCGGGGCCTTTTCCGGTCTCGAAAAAATTATTCTTAATCGTTCCCAACGCAGCGGGATCGGGTTTGTAGCAGATGTCAAAGGCCCGGATGGCAATGGGAATATTGGGGAGGTGTTACGTGACGTGGAGCCGGAAGATCTTATCAAGTATGGACTCATACCCGAGTTTGTTGGTCGACTGCCCGTAGTTGCGGCTCTAGAAGAGCTGGATGAGGAGGCTCTGGTCGAGATTCTAATCGAGCCTAAGAATGCCCTCACAAAGCAGTATCAAAAGTTGTTCGATATGGAGGGGGTGGAGCTTGATTTTCGAGAGGATGCTCTGAGAGCGATTGCCAATCGAGCAATGCTGCGCAAGACGGGAGCCCGGGGATTAAGAACCATTTTGGAAAACGTACTTCTAGATACCATGTACGATTTGCCATCCATGGAGAATGTGACCAAAGTCGTTGTTGATGAAGTCGTAGTAACGGGCGAAACAAAGCCTTATATAATCTATGAGTCGTCGAGGGAACCGGCGGCAGTTGGGGATGAACGTCGCTAATCCGCGTCTGTTTTTCAGCCTAAGCTGAATTTCGGCTGAAGCTGAGAAGATGGTATAAGGGTTGAGTTTTAGCGCAATCAGCCCCAAATAAAACTTCTGGGACGATAGATTCGTACTATTGAGGAGCATATGGTGGAAGACACACCGGGTCCAAATGTGAGTCGAGTGAGTCAAAAACGGCTGCCCGTCTTGCCACTGCGAGATGTCGCGGTTTACCCGCACATGGTCATCCCATTGTTCGTAGGGCGGGAGAAGTCGGTCATAGCGCTTGATAAGGCCATGTCTGCAGACAAAGAAATCCTGCTCGTGGCCCAGACGCAAGCTGACGTTGATGATCCCGGTAAGGATGATATCTACGAGATCGGGACAATTTCCACGATCCTTCAGTTGCTAAAACTCCCGGATGGGACTGTCAAAGTGTTGGTCGAAGGTGTCCGGCGTGCCCGTCTCTTGGGGATAGAGACTGACGAGCACTTCTCTGCGGAATTCGAAGAGCTACTCGAAGATGAAACATACGATGAGAAGGAGATGGACGTTCTATCGCGCTCTGTAATGTCCCGTTTCGAGCAGTATGTAAAACTCAATAAGAAAATCCCACCTGAGGTGCTGACCTCACTCGCAGGCATCGATCATCCTGGCCGGTTAGCGGACACCATAGCCGCACACATGGCGCTGAAGCTTTCCGACAAGCAGAAGGTTCTCGAAGTTCATGATGTCACGAAACGCCTGGAGTATGTGCATGGGTTGGTTGATGGTGAAATAGACGTTTTGCGTATCGAGAAACGCATTCGTGGCCGCGTCAAGCAGCAGATGGAGAAGAGCCAGCGTGAGTACTACCTGAATGAGCAGATGAAGGCTATTCAGAAAGAACTGGGTGAAATGGAAGACGCACCCGACGAACTCAGTGAGCTTGAGCAAAAGATTGGTAAGGCAGGGATGAGCAAGGAGGCGAAGGAGAAATCTACCTCGGAGTTAAAGAAACTTAAGCTCATGTCTCCAATGTCGGCCGAAGCAACTGTAGTGCGTAACTATATTGATTGGTTGTTAAAGGCGCCTTGGAAGAAACGAACCAAGGTGTTCCAAAATCTCGAAGAAGCAGAACAGGTACTTGAGGAAGACCACTATGGTTTAGAAAAAGTCAAAGAGAGAATTCTCGAGTACCTAGCTGTACAGCAACGTGTCAAAAAACTCAAAGGTCCAATACTCTGCCTAGTGGGCCCCCCGGGCGTCGGTAAAACTTCGCTAGGTCAGAGCATCGCTCGCGCAACCAACCGCAAGTTCGTCCGCATGTCTCTGGGCGGTATGCGTGATGAGGCGGAAATCCGTGGCCATCGCCGAACTTACATAGGTTCAATGCCTGGCAAGATTATTCAGAATATGAGTAAGGCGAAAGTGCGAAATCCACTCTTTTTACTTGATGAAGTGGATAAAATGTCTATGGACTTTCGTGGTGATCCCTCATCCGCGCTGCTGGAGGTACTTGATCCTGAGCAGAACTTCACGTTCAACGACCACTACTTAGAAGTCGACTTCGATCTGTCTGAGGTCATGTTCGTGTGTACGGCCAACAGCCTCAACAACATACCCGCGCCACTCCTTGACCGGATGGAGGTCATTCGGTTAGCGGGTTATACGGAGGATGATAAGCTTAATATTGCTAAGCGATACCTCATTCCAAAGCAGATGAAGAACAACGGAGTTGAAGAGACTGAGCTGAAAATCTCAGATTCGGCTGTTCTAGACGCAATTCGTTACTACACGCGTGAAGCGGGCGTTAGGAATCTTGAGAGAGCATTGGCTAACGTGTGTCGCAAGGTCGTGAAGAAGCTATTGTTAAAGCCACGTAAGGGCGTCATACGCGTGAACCACCGCAATATTGGCAAATATCTTGGTGTGCAGCAGTTTCGTTATGGTCGCGCGGAAGAGAATGATCAGATTGGTCAGGTTACTGGTTTGGCGTGGACGGAGGGTGGCGGTGAGTTGCTCACTATTGAGGCGGCCATAGTGCCCGGAAAAGGCAAGCTTATTCACACTGGGCAGCTGGGTGATGTGATGAAAGAATCAATACAGGCGGCCATGACCGTAGCACGGAGTCGTGCCGATATGCTTGGTATTGATAACGAATTTCAACAGAAGAATGACGTCCATATTCATGTGCCGGAAGGCGCAACCCCCAAAGATGGCCCCTCCGCTGGTATTGGAATGTGCGCGGCATTGGTCTCAGCGCTGACGAAAATCCCAGCTCGAGCAAATGTAGCGATGACTGGTGAGATTACTCTGCGTGGCGAAGTTCTTCCCATTGGCGGACTGAAGGAAAAGTTGTTAGCTGCCCGCAGAGGCGGCATAGATACCGTATTGATTCCTGCAGAAAACAAGAAGGATCTGGTAGAAATTCCGAAGAACATCAAAGACAAGTTGAATATTCTTCTCGTTAAATGGATTGATGAAGTCTTTGAATTGGCGCTGCAATATTCACCTGTTACACAGTCTGATAACCCGGTATTGAGCGATGAGCAGGAAGCTCGTCTAGGGGAAAAAGAGACGGGTGATGCGGTTCTTCCTCACTAGACCCGCAGCGCTTTATTTGACACCGTAAAATGCTGCTTGGTATAAGTTTAGTGTCATGGGGTCGGGTACGTTGCCTGGTGTGTACAGGGTTTGTGCCAATAACTTCCTGACAGGCGATTCGTGGGTAGGCGTGATGTATGCGTCTAGGGATTAACTTTTAAATCTAAAAGGTATCGGAATGAATAAAGCGGAACTCGTTGATGCAGTAGCAAGTGCAGCTAGCCTTTCCAAAGCTGATGCAGGTCGAGCAGTTGATGCGGTAACGGGGAGCATTGCGTCGAGTTTGTCGAGGGGCGAACAAGTCGCGGTTGTTGGGTTTGGTACTTTTAGCGTTAAGCATCGCGCTGCTCGGATGGGGCGTAACCCAAGAACGGGTGAGGCCATTCACATTCAGGCTAGCAATGTACCTGGGTTTAAGGCTGGCAAGGCCCTAAAGGAAGCCGTAAACTGACCGGCCGGCTGATTAAGGGGATCTGTCCCAGAGGGTGCTTAGCTCAGCTGGGAGAGCGTCGCCCTTACAAGGCGAAGGTCGGGGGTTCGATCCCCTCAGCACCCACCAAGTAAGAGCCGGAGTGGTAGTTCAGCTGGTTAGAATACCGGCTTGTCACGCCG
>DBZY01000053.1:7014-14363 GCA_002311835.1 Proteobacteria bacterium UBA1148
TGTCACGCCGGGGGTCGCGGGTTCGAATCCCGTCCACTCCGCCAGATGTGGAGGACAGATTTATTTCTTTGACGGGAAGTAGGTCTGTCCTTTTTCTTTCCACAACTTTAGTGTAAGCAACTATGCTGACAAAAATTCGTGAAGGTGGTGGTCGATGGGTTGCGGGAATCGTTCTCGTGCTGATCGCTGTTGCATTTATTTTTTGGGGGGTCGATCCCACAATTATGGGAACAACCTTTGCCGCTAAGGTTAATGGTGAAGATATATCGCTAGGGGATTTCGAGCGCGCATTACAGGTACAACGGAGCCAATATCAAGAGCTCTATCGTTTGGAGATTACGGATGACCTTCAGAGGGAGCTGAGGCTTTCTGTCATTGAGAATCTTGTGCGGAATCGGGCACTCTTGCAGCGGGTGCAATCATCAGGTTATAGGGTATCCGACGAGCGCCTGATCCAGGCCATTCAATTGAGACCGGAGTTTCAGGTGAATGGCGAGTTTTCTTTAGATCTCTTGCGAGCCCGGATTCTCTCTCAAGGATTGCCAGAGTCGTTTTTTTTGGATCGGCAGCGTGAGCAACTAGCGCTTCTTGAACTAGAGAATAGTATCGTGACTTCTGCGTTCTACACGTCTAGCGAGCTTGCTCGTTACGTTGAGCTTTATAGCGAAGAACGCGAACTCGCGTACGCACTATTTGAAGCTGATAGCTTTCGTGACCAAGTTGTGTTGGACGAAGCTGATACCCTCGCGTACTACGAAGCTAACAAGGTCCGATTCTATACTGAAGAAAGCGTCGATCTCGAATACATTGAGGTATTACGAGCTGACCTTGCCGAAGGGATCGAGGTTACTGATGAAATTCTCGAGAACTACTACGAAGATGAGAAGTATCGTTTCCAGACGGAGGATGAGCGCCGGGTGCGGCATATCCTAATTAATTCGGCGGAGGAGGATTCTGAAGCTGAGGCCGATGCTACGGAGATCCTGGCACGATTGGAAGCTGGAGAGGATTTCCAAGCGCTTGCTAGTGAGCTTTCAGAAGATGCTGGTACTCGTGCTCAAGGTGGTGATCTCGGTTGGTTAAGTAGGGGGATTCTGGTGGGTCCTTTTGAGGACGCACTTTTCGCCATGGAAGTGGGTGATTTGCAGGGTCCTATTAAGACGGCATTCGGTTACCACATAATTCTCCTTGAAGAGATTCGTGCGGGTGACGTACAAACGTTTGAGTCGGTAAGAGAGGAACTGATCGGCGACTATCAAAGCAGCCGTGTGGAGACTATGTTTTATGAGCAAGCCACCGAACTAGCGGGTCAGGCTTTCGACGCTTTTGATGAGTTAGCAAGCGTTGCGGCTGAAATTGGGCTGCCGCTCCAGTCATTCGAGGGTCTTACACGCACAGGTTTAGGGAGCCCGTTTGCAGCTAGCGCACCGGTCATTCAAGCAGCATTTAGCCCCGAGGTTCTGGGGCAAGGCGAGAACAGTGGACTCGTGGAGATTGCAGACGACCACGTTGTTGTACTTCGAGTTGTTACTCACCATCTACCAGCAGAACAGCTGCTAGATGCTGTGAGAACTGATATTGAGGAAGAATTAACCCAGGTCGCTGCGGAGACCCTGGCAGGTGCGGCTGCTGAGGGGGTCTCGTCGCAGATGGAAAGGTATCTGGTAGAACGTGTCACGGGGTCTCAGGTAGCTGGAAGCGAAGAGACGGAAGACACGGTTGAGGGGACGGTTATCGCAAACGCTGAAGAGGAAGTTCCCGTAGATTCTGGGAGTTCGCTTGCTGCGTTAGTTATCGATCATGGTGGTGCCTGGACGGCACCACAGTGGGTGGAACGGATCGATCCGAATGTGCCAACGGCAATCCTGGCAGCGGTATTTCGTGCACAACAAGTTCAAGATGAAACCGTCCGTGAGCAAATTGCGCTGGCAAGCGGTGATCAGGCCGTGGTTGTGATTTCAGGTATACGGCCCGGAGATGCGGACAGTATGACGCTAGGAGAGCAGCGGCAGCGGATAAACCAGTTGGCAGAACAGTTGGCCATGTACGAGTTGACGAGTTACGCTGGACAGGTCCGCAGTCAAGCGACCGTGCGCATACCTGAAGCGGTGCTAGACCCACTATCAATCTACTAGTTTGGTATAGCCAGTTCCCTTATTTAGAAATAAAACTAGCCTCTGTTTTGAGTCACTGTCCGTATAGCAAATAGATAAACTATCTCTACGCGTTGGTCACGTCGAATCGAGATGCATGCCAACGGTATTGTAGCCAGAGTCAACGTATAGGATTTCGCCGGTCACGCCAGCCGCGAGATCGGATACCAAAAAACTTGCTGCGTTGCCGACGTCTTCAATAGTTACGTTTCGTTTTAGCGGTGAGGTTTTACCCACGTGTGTAAGCATTTGCCGCATTCCCTTGACACCTGATGAAGCTAACGTCCGAATCGGACCAGCTGAGATAGCGTTGACTCGAATCCCGTCTACACCAAGATCGAGAGCCATAAATCTAACGTTGGCCTCCAGACTGGCTTTTGCAAGACCCATAACATTGTAACTTGGCATAGATCGCACGGCACCTAGATAACTCAGAGTGAGTAGTGCACCGTTACGTCCTTTTATCATCGTGCGACTTGCTTTTGCCAGGGCAGAAAAGCTGTAGCTGGAGATGTCATGGGCAATTTGAAATCCTTCGCGAGTTATCGCGTCAAGGTAACGGCCTTCGAGCTGTTCTGAGGGGGCATAGGCGACGGAGTGAACAAGAATATCGAAGCCATCCCAGTGTGTCGAAAGATCTCTGAAGAAATTCTCAATCTGCTCATCCTCTGTGACGTCTAGAGGCAAGGTAATCTTGCTATCGAGTTCCGCGGCCATTTTCTCCACACGGTTTTGAAGTTTTTCGTTTTGGTAGTTAAACGCAAGTTCTGCACCGCGTGCCCTGAGCGCTTGGGCGATACCCCATGCGATTGAACGGTTGCTTGCAAGCCCTATGATGACTGCTCGTTTATCGGCAAGAAAACTCATGTCACGCCCTTAGTCGTTTTTTGTGTTGCCATGTTTTAGCGCTCCTATTACGTAGTTTGCTCAGTTACATCAACGTACATAACCAGCCGTTGGCCAGGCTGAAGATACTTGTTAGCCGATAAATTGTTCCACTCAAGTAATTCTGGAACCGTTACTCGAAAACGTGTGGAGATGCGCGACAATGAATCGCCTTTACGTACGGTGTACGTTAGGTGGCGGATTCTTTCATTCTGAGTAGGCACAAGCAACGCAGCCGACTGTGTCCAGATGACCAGCTCGCGACCAACCCTTAAGGTATCGCCGGGAGCCATGGCGTTCCAGCGAGCGAGTTCCATAGTGGTAACGTCGTACTGACGGGATATGCTCCAGAGTGAATCGCCCGATTGAACTGTATGAGAGTGGCGTTGCCCATCGCGGGGTTGGTTCAAAGTTCGAGCTCTCCTTGCATCCAGGGTTTGAGGGTAGTCCTCTAGATTTTTCACCGCATGAGGAATCATTAGGCTTTGCCCGATACGAATCATATCGTTGCCAAGGCTATTGACCTTCTTGAGCACCGCGGGTGTTGTTTGATAGGCAAGGGCTAGATGACCTAGCGTCTCGCCAGCTTTAACCTGGTGCCGGGACCAACGGACTCTATCTCGTGCGCTCAGATCGCCCATGGTTGAAGCGAAATTTGCAGCTCGCTCTTCGGGTACGAGAAGACGGTGGGGTCCGTCGGGATCAGTGGCCCAGCGATTAACACCGGGATTGAGCCGATAAAGTTCATCTGTACTTATGCCTATAAGCTCAGCTGCTAGCGCCATATCGATTTGTCCATCAATATCCACGACCTCAAAGTGGGGTTCGCTTTGGATCACTGGTAGAGACAAGCCATAGTCGTGGGGTGCTATCACCACCCGTTGAAGCGCGAGAAGCCGGGGTACATAAGCCCTCGTTTCTACCGGTAGATAGCGCCTGATGTGCCAAAAATCCGTCGGCTCGCCTGCTTCCTCTGCCTGACGTATGGCTCGGGCGACGTTGCCTTCGCCGGAGTTATAACCGGCAACGGTCAGTAGCCAGTCACCATCAAATAAGTCGTTCAGGTACTGAAGATAGTCAAGAGCGGCGCGGGTAGATTCCAGAACATCTCGCCGGCCGTCATACCACCAGTTTTGTTTGAGTCCTAGGCGTTTGCCTGTCCCTGGAATGATCTGCCAGAGCCCAGCGGCTTGACCGTGGGAGTAAGCGAAGGGATCGAAGGCGCTTTCCACCACTGGGAGTAGTCCTAGGTCCAAGGGCATCTCCCTGTGTTCCAATGTTTCAACGATATGGTAAAGATAGCGCTCTGAGCGTGACAACACCCGCTCAAGGTAGTCTGGGTGGGTAGCAAACCAGTTGAGTTCCGCGTCTATCGAGGGATCTTGGTCTTGCGGAAGTCGTGACCCGTTACGAATCCGGCCGAGTAGCTCCTGTTCAGTGTGAGTGATCGTTGGACTGGGTTCGATTTCTTGGATATCCGTCTCGGATTCCTGGAGTACTTCAATAGCTAAAGGTTCTGTGGGCATCACATTTGTCTGTGAGGTCTCGAGTGGCGCTATCCCCGGGTTCTCAAGGTTCTGAGTGACAGGAGGGGTTATTGTTTGGCATCCGGGTAGTGCAGCAACAAAAGTGAGCATCCAGGCCAATCCTGACCGCGATGTGTTTGTTAAAACATCGCCGCGGGAGTCGCGACGGCTATCGTTTTTCATATAACCCGTCTTCATGTGTTTACTGCAGCCTAGCTATGCTACGGATTGGCTACCCACGTGCAAGCGTGAGAGCGGTGTTATAGCAATTGACTCTCTGTTAACCCTGTCTCAAAGTTCGACCATGAAAGTGGAATCCCAAACGCTGGACGGTTGGCTGAGCACCCCTTTGGGGCGACGTTGCCTTGTTGAGGAGCAGCGCTTGGTCAAGGATGCTCTTGAGCGCGTGTTCGGGGAGCAATTTCTCCAGGTTGGTCTCTGGGGTCGTCAGAACACATTTTTGCGGTATGCCAGGACCCAGCGCGCTACATTTGCTGATTGGCGCCCTGATTCGGGTGCCCAGCTACTTTGTGATCCCCACGCGCTGGCCATTACAACAGACTCTGTAGACGTGGTGTTATTGCCCCATACACTTGAGTTAGCGCCTTCGCCCCACGCGTTGCTTAGAGAGATAGATCGGGTAGTTCGGGCGGATGGACAGGTGCTTATTCTGGGCTTCAAGTCAAGTGGACTCTGGGGGCTGAGGCACTTGCTGGCTGCCGACGGTTATCCTCCTGGCCATAAGCGCCTTATTTTCGAGGCTCGTTTGCGGGATTGGTTGCAGCTTTTAAGCTTTGAGATTGATAATCGCAGACGCTATTGCCATACACTGCCTCTAGAAAAGGTTCAACGGTTTGGCTCGTTCCCGAAAGAAGAGTGGGCGGGACGGTGGTTGCCACTACTGAGTGGCGGGGTTTTTATAAGTGCTCAAAAACGTGTACATCCTATGACTTTGGTGAGACCCCGATGGCGCTCCTCACGTTTGAAAGTCGTCGGTGGTTTGGCAGAGCCGACCACACGCTCTTCCAACCACTGTGAGTACTGATGAGGACGATCAAAATATTTACCGACGGAGCATGCCGCGGTAATCCCGGACCTGGTGGTTGGGGGGTTATGCTCCAATATCAAGACCATGTCAGAGAGCTCTACGGCGGGGAGTTAGAGACAACTAATAATCGCATGGAGCTTACGGCGGCTATCAAAGCTTTAGAGGCATTGAAGGAAATCTGTTTTGTGGAGATCTACACTGATTCAGTCTACGTTAGGGATGGAATAACCAAGTGGCTTGCTCAGTGGCGGGAGCGTGGTTGGCGAACTGCCGCAAAGAAACCTGTAAAGAATCAGGACTTGTGGGTACAGCTGGCAGAGTTAGTCGAGAAACAGGAAATCAGCTGGCACTGGGTTAAGGGGCATGCAGGTGATCCAGGCAACGAGCGCGCGGATGCTCTGGCGAACCAGGGGTTAGATCAGATGCTTGCCGAACAGTAGTCTTGTGCAGGAAAGGTTTGTTTTTGTGATGACCTAAGGCAAGATACCGGGTAACTTATTCAGACTCTGGTTTGAATTTACTATCCTGATGCGACAGGTTGTACTTGATACAGAAACGACGGGTCTTGAGCCCGGGGCGGGTCATCGCATCATCGAAATTGGTTGTGTCGAGCTCCTTAACCGCCGGCCTACTCAACAGTCTTTTCACCGTTATGTGAATCCCGAACGGGCTGTCGATCTCGGTGCGCTAGAGGTACATGGGATTGATGATGACTTTTTGTCTATGCAACCCCTGTTCCAGGATGTAGCCGAGGAATTTCTCGATTTTGTGTCCGGTGCTGAACTGGTAATTCATAATGCTGACTTCGACGTCGCTTTTATTAATCAAGAGCTTGGGAGGCTTGAGGTGTCGACGCAAGACATCACCCAGTGCTGCGATATCCTCGATACACTGGCCCTAGCCCGCCGCCTACATCCTGGGCAGCGCAATAGTTTAGATGCCTTGGCAAAGCGCTATCAGGTGGATAACTCCAAGCGGGAGCTTCACGGAGCACTGCTTGACGCACAGATCCTTGCCGAGGTTTATCTGGCCATGACGGGAGGGCAGGCCAGTCTTTCACTTGAAGAGGACTCGGAACTTATTCAGACGCAAGCCCTCAAGGTTGTGCCAGTGGATCGGGACGGCTTGACGCTAGTTGTTCCTAGCGCCTCAGCAGATGAGATGGCTGCTCACCAGGCAATGCTCAATGCTCTAGCAGCGCAGCGTGAAGAGCCGACTCTCTGGGAGAGTATCGAGTCCGAAGATTCTCAGTAAGCTTTTATTTACGGCGCGCTAATTTTTTGCAGGACTTTGCTCAAGCGGCTAATATCTCGCTCTTCGATCGCTTCATATAAAAGTAAGAAAATCTGGAGATTCAATGGAAGCCTTAGTTTTTAATAATGAAATGTTGATTTCAGGAATTATTCTGGCCGTTACATTTACGGCAATATTTACTGAGCAACTGCATGGCTTTGAGCGACCAAAAGTAGCTATGGTCGGTGCCGTAACCATGATCATTGTAGGACAAATATTTGGGTTCTACTCGCCCGCGGAAGCAATTGAGGCGGTTGATTGGAATGTTATTTTCCTGCTAGCTGGAATGATGACAATCGTTTCGGTCATGATCCCCACTGGTGGGTTCAATTGGATGGCTTACAAGATTGCAGCGCTGAGTAAAGGGCGACAGTTTTTTATGCTGGTCTTGCTGGGGACCGCTATTACGGTTTTATCACTCCTGTTAGACAATGTAACGACCGT
>DBZY01000060.1:0-7129 GCA_002311835.1 Proteobacteria bacterium UBA1148
AATTACGAATTATCGAACGGATCCGACCGATCAACAACGGCAGGCTAGAGAACATAATCACAATTGATGATCCAATTGCCTACGAGAAACCATGGACAGGAATAATTAACTACAGACATAGAGAATTTGAGTTGGCAGAAACTATCTGCCAGGAGCTTATGCTCTCAGAATTACCACATATGAGGCCAGGGCAAGAATAATTCAACGCCCTTATTCAGGAGGTGTACATGAATACTAAAATAACTTCTGCTATAGGAATCGGTTTTTGTTGCTTATGCTTTACTATCAGCGCTCAAGCACAAATCCCTCAATACAAATTTGATCCGGAGTGGCCAAAACTCCCTCTACCCAATAAGTGGTGGATGCAAGGAGTCACTGGCTTGTATGTCGACCACGAAGATAATATCTGGGTACTGAATCGCCCCAGCAACCTGAACAATACCGAAAACTACGCGCAACTCGATCCCCCAACGGGTGCTTGCTGTGTAGCGCCACCTGCCATAATCGCATTCGACTTTGAGGGCAATGTCATCGAATCCTGGGACACCCAAGAAGGACACGGAATGATGGTAGATAGCGAAGGATATGTCTGGATCGGGCAAGAAACTGTCCGTAAATACACATCTGACGGAACCCTAATGGGTGAGATTGCACACGTTCCCCGGGATTCCATGCCACCTCCAGATACCGAAGCCGTAGTGGGCGGGCTTGAGGAGGTTCGCGCCGACGAGGAAGCACGTGAAATCTACTATGTGGACAACTATTTAAATGGACGTGTCATGGTGCACGACATGGATACTTTGGAATTTAAACGTGGCTGGGGCGCATACGGAAAACCATTAAGTGAGATCAGCATGGATGCTGCCGACATCCGGTACGATCCAGCATCACCCGCGGCACTGGAGTGGATTGGTCATGTCACACTCGGACTCTCTAATGATGGATTGGTTTATGTAGCTGATCGAAGAGGCAACAGATTTCAAGTATTTACCAGGTCAGGTGAATTCATCAAAGAATTTTTTCTAGCCACATCGACGCTACAACGGGGCTCTGCTGGTGGAGTTGCTTTCTCCCACGATCCGGAACAACGCTACTTGATCGTGCCAGATATCCAAAACAACAACATCTGGATTCTTAACCGAGAAGACGGCACCGTTGTTAATCAAATCGGCAGTGCAGGCGACAATGGTGGCCAATTCCATGGCCTTCACATGGTTGCAGTGGATTCTCAAGGGAATCTATACACCGGAGAAGTTCAACAGGGTGAGCGGGTCCAAAAATTCCGACTACTGAACTGATCGGACGGTACTCCCACGAAAATCCATTCGTGAGAGTGCTAGCCTTATTACAGCCTTATCGACAAACGGCCACCCTGTAGGGTGGCCGCTGCCTATCGATTCCTTTACTGAAGACTACTCATCCCAAGCGACAACCGGATTGGTGAGAACGCCGATACCCTCAATCTCACAGACCGCTGTATCCCCAGCCTGCATGTATATCGGGGGCACTCGAGCGGTACCCACACCAGATGGGCTACCCAGCGCATAAACATCACCCGGTGTCATGGTGATGACGTGGGAGACATAGCTCAACATATCGTAGATGTCGTGCGTCATATTGCCCGTGTTGGAGTCCTGCATCACTTCACCGCTCATGGTCAGTGTCTGTTTAAGGTTTAGTGGGTCATCCACGAACTCCTTAGGAACGATGTAAGGCCCGAACGGTGCGAACGTGTCGTGGTTCTTTTGCAAGAACCAATCCGGACCACCGCCCATTCGGCCATCACCACGACCTCCACGATCAGATACGTCATTCTCCAACGTGTAACCAAATATGTAGTCCTCCGCATCTGCAACGGAGACGCGGCTTGCGGTCTTGCCAATCACCACTGCAAGCTCGCACTCCCAATCTAGATTAGGACGCCCGGGTGGAACGCGGATCGCCTCACCATCGGCGATAATCGTGTTCGGCAATTTGAGAAACATGTAAGGGTTTTGCCGAATGTCATCCGGCTCCCGTTCCCAAATGCCAGTTATCGCGTTTGGAGCGGGGGGGCGTGGCTCTAGATCCGCCTGAGGATTACTCCGTCGCGCCATCTCCGCATCATGCAACGCATAGTTAGAAGCAGCGTTATAGATGACGTGAGGCATCATAGGTGGCCGTACATCCACCGCGCTCACATCTTTTATGTAGGCGGCCCCAGACATGGATGCTGCCGTGCGGGCAATCGCATGTAATCGATCGCGGAGCCCGTCGTACTGGGTGATTAACCCTGTCATATCACCGGGTATTGTTGGTTTTGCACCAGCAAGTGCCTGGTTCGCCTGCTCGATATGGACAATTAGCCTGTCCTCAAGCACTAATCCAAGATAAGTACCATCACTATCTTCAAACGTTCCCAGTTTGAATGGCACCACTTCCTGGGCAAAAAGGCGCGTTGACACTGTAAATATCAAGGCGATAACAACTGGCAAGCGTCTCATGGGGCACCTCCGCCGTTTTGTGCTCGTCCGTTGTAGATTGCCGGACGGCGATTTTTTTAATGAACCGTGAATGGGAACCTAGACCTGAGACAGGCAACTGTCAACCATAGAGCTTTAGTATGACTAAACGTTATGCTATAGCGGACACGAAATAACCGATTTATTGGCCAAAATGCCCCTGGGGAGCATGATGCTAAACAAACAATTCTTCCCGACCATAGCTGTGCTCGTGGTTTGTCTGGTCTCCAACAATACTGCAGGACAAGCACCCGCTGAAACGTCGGCCACAACGGCCACTATCTCGAATCTAGTGGGTCTCGGGCGAGATTCCCAGTCCATTGCTTATATTAAAGCCTCCAACACCGGGGCCTACGAGCATTTCGGCGAATCAGTCGCACTAAGTGCGGACGGTAATACTTTAGCGGTTGGAGCAGTCTTTGAAGACAGCGGCGCCACAGGTACCGGTGGTGATCAGAGTGACTTCTCAGCCCCAAATGCAGGTGCTGTCTACCTATTCACGCGTATAGGTAATCGTTGGGTACAGCAAGCTTATATCAAGGCCTCGAACACCGAGGCCGGTGACCGATTTGGTTTCTCTATTGCATTGAGCCACGACGGGAACACCCTCGCAACGGGGGCGATTTCTGAGGACAGTTCATCCATTGGCATTGATGGTGACCAGACTGACAATTCTATGGACAATGCTGGTGCGGTTTATGTGTTTGCCCGAAATGGAAAAATCTGGTCTCAGCAAGCCTATGTCAAAGCATCTAACACCGGCGGGACCGAAGAAGGGGACCAGTTCGGCTACGATGTCGCTCTAAACGCTGATGGCACAACACTAACCGTATCAGCAATCACAGAGGACAGTGCGGCTACAGGTATCAACGGCAATCAAAATGACGACTCAGCCGTCGACGTCGGAGCCGTATATGTTTATACACGTAACAACGAAACTTGGAATCAGCAAGCCTATCTAAAGCCTCGGCAAAGCCCTCGAGAAACACTCGTTGGCAGTGTTCTTTTCGGTTTTGCAATTGGATTGGATGCCAGCGGAGACACTCTGGCCGTGAGCGGATTTAATGAGGATACCAACAGGGGATCAATTTATATCTTTTCCCGTGAGAATAACCGCTGGTTAGAACAGGCTCGGGTCCAGGCATCCAATGCAGAGATTGGTGATGCGCTCGCCTCCGCTATCGCCGTAAGCGCCGACGGAAACACAATCGTGGGAGGAGCATTTGATGAGGATAGCGCGCTCATCGGTGTGGCGCTGAGCAATGAAGGTAATGGAGATCAACCCACGGACCTGGCGGTAGGTGCCGCTTACGTATTTGTCCGCGATGACAACGAGTGGCTACAGCAGGCCTTTATTAAACCTACGAACACACAGGGAAACCAACACTTTGGCTGGGCAGTAGCCCTGAGTCTTGATGGTAATACACTGGCCGGGGGGGCTCATTACGAGAACGGTGGCAGTCAAGGCATCAATGGGGATCAGCAAGACGACTCATCACCTGACTCGGGCGCCGTCTACGTTTACCAACGCACCGGAACAACCTGGGCCCCGATCGCATACGTCAAGGCACCAAACGCATCAGCCAGTGACGAGTTCGGTATGGCCGTTGCGCTCAATGACAACGGCACGGTACTAGCAGTAGGGGCACCTCGAGAGGCAAGCTCAACAAGTGATATTAAAGAATCCACGGGCGATGAAGCCGCCCCTGAGTCCGGCGCCGTCTATGTTTATTGAATGCCTCCGATGCTAAAAACGTCCGCTCACTTGAAGACCATATAAATTTTTTTGCATGATTGGTGCAATTTGTGTGTTCTCGTAACGGCTAGTTAAAAACCAACTACTAAGAAACCCGATCGCTGCGCCCGCAACCACATCCTCGGTGAAATGCTTGTCAGCATCAACTCGAGCGTACCCAACATAAGTCGCCACAACGTACGCGGGCAAGGCTGTCCTAAAACCATAACGGCGATGTATAAAGGCCGCGCTGACGAAACCGGTTGCAGTATGGCCAGAAGGAAAAGCATCGCAACAATTGCCGTTCGGACGTTCCCTATCTACCGTTTTTTTCAGTGTGGCTACGACCAACGTATTTAAACCAATCGATTTAGCAACCTGGAAGCGTCCCTCTCGGTCATCGTTACTAAAAGTCATCCATAAAGCAGTCAGTGGAAGAGCTCCGAGCAGGACATCATCTACCCACCAATCCCTTGAGGTTTCAGCATGAACAGCTAACGAGTTCCCGACGAGTACGCAAAGAATGAAGGCATGTCTAAACATGAGCTAAGCAGTTCCACTCAATATGAAGAGCAGAAAAAAGAATCCTAACACTACAGCAGTCAACGTGAGTACGAGTACAGCTCCAGCAGCCATATCCTTTCCCGCCTTAATCTCAGGACTGGGAATAGAGTCGAACTTACTCACCAGGCGCTCCAGAGCTGAATTGAATAACTCTGCGCAAAGGACCAAAGATGAGGACAGAATAATCAACGCGGCCCAAATCAGCGGGGGACGCAAAATTAAAAGAATAATAATTACGCCAAAGGCAACGAGTATCTGAAAGCGAAAACTACTTTCTTCTCGCCAACACTGTATAAGTCCATTACAGGCAAACCTCAACCGTTCGATGAATCTTCTGTTTTTGTACGTACTATTCACGTTATAGGTCCAATATAGAACGACCTTGTGGAAAGCTCCTACTCTGAATTCTTTCTTGGAGCATAGACAAATAAACCTTACAACTTCAGATTTATGGGCACGATGGTAACATCACTCTTATGTCAAACACTTACATAGGAACTTGCCATTGTGGCACCGTCGCTTTTCGCGTGACACTTGACAATGGCTTAACAGGACTCAGGCGATGTAACTGCTCAATCTGCCGCCGCAAGGGCGCTATTATGTGTATTGTTCCCAAGGAGCAATTAGAAGTTTTTCGCGGCGAGGATAGCCTAACGCTTTATCAGTGGAACATGAAAATCGCAAAACACTACTTTTGTTCCTCCTGCGGAATTTATACCCATCACCAAAGGCGCGCGGACCCTCTGAGCTGTGGCTTCAATTTAGGTTGTTTAGAAAATGTGGATCAAACGACACTAGGCAAAATTGAGCTTGCCGACGGCGCCTCATTCTCCGTCATTGAGGACGTTTAGCTTGTTGCCATCTAGTAACTCAATCTCTGAATTGAAAGCAATATGATCGATCTTTACACCGCTGCAACCCCGAACGGTCGCAAAGCTTCGATAATGCTCGAAGAATGCGAGCTTCCCTACAAAGCTACCTGGTTCTCTCTAGGCAAACTAACCCAAAGAGAGCCCTGGTTTTTGAAGATTAATCCCAATGGACGAATACCTGCGATTGTGGATCGAGACGAGAATAATTTAGCGGTGTTTGAATCCGGCGCTATACTAATTTATCTCGCTGAAAAAACCGGTCGATTTTTACCCTCTGGCCGCAAAGAACGTTCAACTGTTATTCAGTGGCTAATGTTCCAGATGGGCAGCATTGGTCCTATGCAAGGACAAGCAAATGTCTTTTACCGCTATGCCACTGAAAAAATTGATTACGCTATCAAACGCTACCAGAAAGAAACGCGGAGACTCTACGAAGTTCTGGATCAACAGCTTAGAAAACAAGAATATCTCGCGAAGGATTACTCTATTGCGGATATCGCGACCTGGCCCTGGATTACGGGACATGACTGGGCGGGGGTGAGCTTGGATGGCCTTCCAAACCTTCAACGCTGGCAAAACGTCATAGAAAAACGTACAGCCGTACAAAGAGGAATCTCTGTGCCATCTGACAAGGCTGCTTCCACACGGGATGAGGCTGCCGTGGAGGGAGTTCGAAAAATGCTAGTGTAGAAAATCCTTAGGACCAAAGTTAGAAAATGATAAGAACTATCACACTCCGCTACGGTTTTTGCTTTTTGCTCCTCCTGAGCCTAAGTTCGACTGTCGGCTGGAACCAATACCCTGATCGCAGCTCGCGAGTCATTCTGGTTTCTGGTGCGACTGGTACTCAGGGTGGCGCCGTCGCCCGCGAGCTAGTGCGGCGTGGATACCGGGTTCGAGGGCTTTCCCGCACCCCAGATAGCGAAGCTTCTCGCGAGTTGAGTGCACTGGGTGTACGGATGGTCCGCGGCAATTTCGATGATGCCGCATCGTTGGACAAAGCACTGGAAGGCGCCTATGGAACATTCTCCGTGCAGCAGTATCGCGGCGTTGGCGTCGATGGGGAAATTCGGCAAAGTAAAGCGTTTGCCGACGCTTCGAAACGGGCAGACATTCAGCACTTCATATATACGTCCGTAGCCAAGGCAACACTTGGAACTGGGGTGCCTCAGTTCGAAAGTAAATTGGAGATCGAGGACTATATCCGTTCCCTTGACATGCCCTACACGATTGTTCGTCCAGCAAGTTTTATGAGCACAATCGAAACATTTAAGGAGGATGCACAAGCTGGGGGTTTCAGCGGTCCTTTAGCACCAAGTTTAGATCGTGTTTTCGTCGCGCCGTCAGACATCGGACGGTTTGTAGCTACGGCGTTTGACAATCCGTCGGGGTGGCTAGGTCGTGAAATTTCGATTGCCAGTGATCGTACTACCTACGCAGATATCGCGGCTGCCATG
>DBZY01000060.1:7237-35760 GCA_002311835.1 Proteobacteria bacterium UBA1148
GCGTCTGCACCACCGACGGCAATTGCCGCTACAACATGGTACCGAGATAACGTTGATCCCGTTAGCGTCACGGCTCTACGCAAAGAATTCCCATGGTTATTAACGTTTGAGGAATACCTAGTCGAAGCGGGATGGGGAGAACTGTAGCATTGCCTAGGCCGATGAAACCCCGGGACCGTTTATCGTACAGTGCGATCGTGGACCGTCCTCGGCTTCCACTCCCAAATGGTGGACGAATTGCCGTCTGGACCATCGTTAATGTTGAGGAATGGTCTATCGATCATCCTATGCCGCGTACAGTCCTACCCCCACCACGGGGCGAGCCTCTACTCCCAGATTTGGCAAATTGGGCATGGCACGAGTACGGCATGCGGGTCGGCTTTTGGCGACTTCTGGAAACAGTTAGAGCCACTGGCTATCGCGCTACCCTGGCAACAAATGGCTCAGTTTGCAAAACCTATCCGCGGGTTATCGAAGCTGCGTTGGAGGAAAACTGGGAAATAATGGGACACGGATTTCTGCAAGAACCAATGCACAAACTAGCCGATCAACGGCAGGCTATTCGCGATACGATCGAAGCCATTCACAAAGCAACGGGTAAACCGCCACGCGGGTGGGAGAGCCCAGGACTAACGGAGACCTTCGAAACACCAGACCTACTGGCAGAGGAAGGCATTGAGTATGTTGCTGACTGGGTGGTTGATGATCAACCCGTAGAATTGAAGACCACTGCTGGACCATTAATCTCGATACCCTACACCGTTGAAGTGAACGACATTCCGATTATGGCACTGCAACAACACGCTTCCGACATACTGTTGAGAAGGGGCATAGACCACTTCGACCGGCTCTACGAAGAAGGTGCAACACACACTCGGGTTATGGCCATCAGTGTGCACCCCTTCCTAACAGGGGCGCCACACCGTATCAAATACCTCGCAGAACTCTACAATTACATTCTCTCAAAACCTGATGTATGTATGATGACTGGAGAGGAAATCCTCGACTGGTACAACAGCGCGCGTTAAGAGTCACTCCTGAGATCCACCCGCTTCGCGTTTATAGTTGTTATCAATATACCAACCCATATAGTCAATCATGGTAACTGGTTCGAAAGCTGCTGGATTCTCAGGCGACACACAAGATTCAAGAGGTACGGCCAACGTGTCCGGATTGGGATTAAAAAACATCGCCATCGAATAACGGTCTTTTTTAGGGGGAATGACACGGTGGGGGGTCGCAAGAAATCGGCCATTTGACCACCGGTTTAAAAACTCTCCCGTATTGACGATAATCCCATTCTTCACCGGTGTGGCCGAGATCCATTCACCCCGTGGGCTCAAAATTTCCAAACCAGTAACGTCCGACATAGGTAGCAACGTAATAAAACCGTGGTCCGAGTGAGGTGAAATACCGAACTGATTATCCTGCGGTTCAATGGCTGGGTAGTAAGCATTCCGCGTCCACCAGGTCGGCCGCGTGAAATATGGGTCAAAGTAGTCATCGGGAAGATTTAGTGCCCGAGCGTACAAGGGCAACATGGCGTAGCCGAGTACGGACAGAGCTTCTTGATAAGCAATCATCGCGTCACGAAAGCCGATTAGCCCTTCGGGCCATTGATTGGGACCCACAAAACGCAGCCCCCGCTGAATGTCGGGGTCATCCGCGGGCCTCTCTCGGGCAATCGTAATAGTTTCATTGAGGTCCTTCCTGGTATTCTTATTGAACTTTGAAGTGACGTAAACGGTTGAACGAATAGGAACATAACCAACAGATTTTTCATTAATCTTAATTTTCAACTTGTCTTCTAGGGGAAGTGAAAAAAACCTGCGTAGAGCATCGTAACCCTGCTCAATGAGCGCCTGCGAAACCCCGTGGTTGATCACCACGTAGAATCCGATGTTTTCTTGGATCCGTCGGAGTTCGTGCGCCAGCTCATCACGTACCTTGGTGCTACCAGCTAGATAGGGCCCTAAATCGAGCGTAGGTATCATGTAATCCTCAACTGAATGACTAACTGAGAACCTCAACTACAGGATATCAGGATATATAAATCTTAAAAGTGGAGCATTATTCAATGATAAAAAAGACGTGGAACATCTACCTCTCTGGCGAGATTCATTCCAATTGGAGGAATCAAATCATGAAAGGATCGGAGACTATGGGCCTTACAGTAACATTTTCCAGTCCCGTCACAGACCATGATGCTAGCGATCTGTGCGGAGTCAAGATCCTTGGCGAGGAATCGCAAGAATTTTGGCAGGATCGCAAAGGCGCCAGTATAAATGCGATTCGAACGTCCAACCTAATTAGTCGCGCAGACGTAGTAGTGGTGCGCTTCGGCCCGAAGTTCAAACAGTGGAATGCTGCCTTTGATGCCGGGTATGCAGCTGCACTCAACAAATCACTTATTATTCTCCATGAAGAGGAGCACAACCACGCCTTAAAAGAAATTGATGCTGCCGCGAACGCTACCGCCCGAACACCAGAACAGGTTGTAGAAATCTTGGCCTACGTAGTTAATGGGTGATTATCTAAGTTTCGGTTGATAGCTATAAGCCTACGAGCTCTTAGGGTCGGTATTCAGGAAGTCGGTTAAGGTATCTAAGGCGGAACTCAGCGCTAGATGTTCTTCTTCTGAGAGTTGTTCCATAAGCATCTGATTGAACGCTTGCCGCGTCGGCATCACTGCATCTTTCTGCGCCAAGCCCTCGAGCGTGATTGAGAACAAAACACTTCGAGCATCTTGCGGGTCGGGTTCTCGTCTGACAAACCCTTTCTTTAGAAGAGAGGCGCTAGCACGACTGAGTTGAGCCTTATCCGCATGGATGCTTTCGACAAGTTACCACAGTGTTCTAGGCGAGCGCTCACCAAGCTGGACCAACACTCGCCACTCCGCCATGGAAAGACCGAAGCGCTCCCCTAGACAACGGGTAGACTGTCGACTAATAAGCTGATAAAGGGTGGTTAAACGGAAAGCCAACCGTTTTTGACCCTCGACATCAGAAGCGTCACCGCCGCCAACTCTATGTGATCCATCCCTGAAGGCTACTGGTTCATTTACTACCACGTGACTCCCACCTTATCGAAGATGCCGTATTTCCCTGCCCTGCAAACCGAAGCTTCTCTCTTAGTCTAAATCCAGACTCGCTACTGAAACCGATGAGGTGCACCATCTGGGACCTGACTGTTTTTATACACCCCTAGCTATAGATGCACCGAAAATAAACAAAAAATAATAATCTTTTACGCCGGGAAGATTTGAGTGTCCTAGAAAATTTCTTCGAGAAAATTTACTAATGCCGACCAGGATCGGCGAGCGGCCGACTCACTATATACGGTGCCAAGAGATGGATTTTGGGCCGCAGGATTGGTAAACGCATGAACGGTATGTCCATACCCATGGATTTGCCAGTCGGCACCGGCCGCAGTCAGCTCAGCAGCCAGAGCAACTGCTTGCTCGGGCGTAGCCATAGGGTCATCCCATCCGTGGAGTGCTAGAACCTTGGCCGTAATGTCGTTACCTTCAGTATTCCCCGGTGGGTGAAATATCCCGTGAAAACTAACCACACCAAGAACCGCAGCCCCAACACGAGCCATATCCAAGACGCAAAGCCCGCCGAAGCAATATCCCATTGCCGCCACCTGAGAGGCATCGACAATCTCCTGTTGACTCGCCACATCAACGGCTAGTGTTAACCGGCTCTGTAGCATAGCCCGGTCGTCCAAAAAAGGTTGCATAAGCTTAGAGTTCTCCTCCGGGTTACTGCCACGCACACCCTTACCATATAAATCAAGACACAACGCTGCGTAACCTAACTCTGCAAGATCCCGTGCACGCGCCTGCTCGAACTCACCCAAACCACCCCACGCGTGCGAAACAACTACACAGGGACCGGGCTGGGCAGCGGCATCATTCCATGCAAAGTAACCCTCGAAGTTCGTGCCGTCCTGGCTATATTCAACAACCTTAGTTTGTACTGTCATGAGTAATGACTCTCATTGTTTTAAAGTTAGTACCCAGTTACTTCGTGACCACTCGTCCCCTGAGCGCCGGCGGTTGGGGGTCCGATCACGCTCGCGGCGAACACCATAAGTCGCAGTGCTCTCATTACTCTTCTCCCGTGCCTCTCTGATCTTAGAGTGGATCACCCTTCCCAGACACAGTTGAAAGGCCGGATCTCTTCGCCTGGAACCCAGATCCAGGCCCGGTTCAGCTCGACAGGCTCCGTAAATACCACGGGATCGATCGCGGTCACCGTGTAATTCAACACGTACCCATCCGGACTCGGGGTAAAGCGTTCGGTCAGCACGAGCTCGTCACTCTGTGGAATGCCCTCCTGATCGAACCAGGGCCATTCAATATCGGTCGTGGAGACGACAAGCGTATCGCCCTCCCAGCGACCGGTGGAATGTCCGAACGGACTGCTGACGTCGCGAGGGTCGACATCATCCGACATATGAATCGTGCGGACGACGTCCTGCTCCTCGAGTCGAATGACGATCTCGCTGCCCTGATCAATGAACTCCATGGGATGAACTTGATCCATGATCGCCGGCATACCATTTTCGCAAAACAGGAAAGGATTGTCGGCGACCAGGTCCCACCCCGTCTGGACTTCCTCGGCGTATTCGGTCAGGGGATAGTTCTCGTTCCAGAGCACGCGGTCGAGATTCGTGCTCGCGCCCTGGAACTCTGCGATCTCCGTGCTCCAGACGCGGAAGATGCCGTCCACGGTGATCGAGCGATTCTGAAGTCTCTCCTGCTGGCGCGCTCTCATCGTCGTGCCCGCGAGGTCCGTTTCCCATCGCTGCTCGGCGAACGATTCGTTGTAGACCTCGCGACCGTCGGCCAACATGATGTTCGTCACGAACAACGAGGTCTTGTTTCGGCGACCCCGAAATCCCGCGACTCGAATCATCTCCCCAACCCGGAAGAGGTCCGGCGTGGCGCCCTTGCGAGTCAGCAGCGTGACGCCCCGTTCCTGCCCCAGCCACAACGTTTCACTGCCTGCCTCGTCGGTCGTGCGCACGACCAACTCCGAATGTGGATTTCGCCACTCGATCGACACCAGTTCCCCAGTGATCTCGACTACGTCGTCCTTGTCGAAATGCACGAACGCGGCATGGTGAGCGCCCGCCACGGTCGAGAAGGTCAAGCCTCCGAGAAAGGCAAATACTCTTAACTTCACATGACTACCGGAACCGTCCACCACGCGACCTCTGCTGAAATGGTGTCGAGGAGAAGCGGTCGGATATAAACCTCTGTAGCATTTCCTGCTGTTCAAACAGACTTGAGCTTGGCAACAACAGCACCTCATCATCGGGGTTCAGTCCAGAAATAACCTCGCTGAATTCCAAATCGGTCACACCGGTGCGAACTGGGATCGGGACAGGCTCTCCATTTCTTAAAGCGACAACCCAATAGTTACCACCAAACTCATAATCCGTCATGGAGGCATCCCGATTCCGAGAAACCCCTCCATTTTCAGTGCCACCTCCAAAACCATTTACTCTGAAGGATCCGTCACCCGATCCCCTCGTTGCGGTCTGAAGTTGTGTTGGCTTAGGCCCCTCTGCCCGAACATCGGCATATCTATCGAACCCTTCAACCGGACGGCCGAGTTCACTACGTAATTCCTCTTCCCCAAGCCCCAGCATCAGTGCTGCGGTTGGAATGTCGCTGTTGGTACGCAAAGCCATAGTAGGTACGGCCGCTACTGAGTCGCGACTAGCAATCCGGATCTCCACATCCGCGTTCATGCCAGGCTTCAAGAGATCTCCTCGATTTTCAAGACGTATGAGTACGGCAAACATGGTCACATTCTGCTCAACGATTGCCTGTGGTTCGATCTTTAACACCTCACCATCAAAGGGTTGATTGGGATAAGCAGCCACCGTTACATGTGTCTTCATCCCGGGCTTGATCTTGCCAATATCCGTCTCATCCACGAGCGTTCGTACGTGGACGGTTGTCAAGTCAGCCATCCGGAGTAGAACCGTTCCACCGCTGACATCCCGAGTGGGGGAAGAAATAACTGTGCCCTGCTCTACATGCTTTTCAATAATCATGCCAGTAATGGGAGCTCTGACCTCCGTGTCATCCATGGCAATGCGAGCATTTTCTAGAGCAACTTCGGCACCAATCACTTGTGCCACTGAGTTAGCAAACTCGAGTTGCGCCTGCTCATACTCTGTTTCAGTCAATGTACCGGTGCCAAACAGGGTTTTGGACCGTCCCATTTGTGTCTCAGCGATGGTCCGGCGAGCTTTTGCAGCAACAAGACCCGCCTCTGCCTCGGCAAGCGTATTACGCGGCGAGCGCTGGTCTACTTCGACCAACAGAAATCCTTCTGGTACTACATCGCCCGTCTCTGCATGAATCGCCAGAATCTCCCCTGAAGCCTTCGATTTCACCTCAACCGTGATCTCAGGTTCAATAACCCCCGCAGCATTAACACTAACCTCAATGGACCGAGTTTCTACAGGCGCCGTGTCATACAAAGGCGCTATGGACTGGGTCTCTTCCTGTCCGCAGGCCCCTAGAGAAAATACGAGTATTACTCCGATCCAGGCCCTCATTTTTAATGACTCCCATCCATCATTTCCCGATCCTCCTTGATGGTACCGTCACGAAGAGTAATAGCACGTGCCGCGTGGCTGGCAATTGTCGGTTCATGAGTTACAAGAATAATGGTGTTACCTAACCCATGTAGCTCATCAAATAACAACATTATATCCTGGCCCGTCACTGAATCCAGGTTTCCCGTAGGCTCGTCTGCAAGAAGAATGCTAGGCTCCGTGACCAGTGCTCGCGCAGTTGCCACGCGCTGCCGCTGACCGCCTGACATCTCGCTAGGTCGATGGCGCATTCGGTCTCCCAAACCAACCCGGATCAGTGCCTCGGCGGCTCGTTCTAGGCGCGCCTTTCGTTTCATCCCGCCATAGATTAGTGGTATTTCCACATTATGGAGCGCATTCGCCCGTGGCAACAGGTTGAAGGTCTGAAATACAAATCCGACTTCCTTATTACGTACTTTAGCGAGTTCGGAATCGTTCATTGACGAAACTAGCTTGCCGTTCAACCAGTACTCCCCGTCATCGGGGGTATCAAGGCAGCCAATCATGTTCATGAGTGTAGATTTCCCGGAGCCGGATGGGCCCATGATGGCGACGTATTCCCCGTGCGCAATCTCTAGATCTACACCGCGCAGGGCATGAACAGTTTCCCCGCCCATTGTGTAGCGACGCTGCAAGTTTCGCGTCAGAATCATCGGCCGGGTCTTACCCTCGGTGATATCCAGAAACCCAGCGTCGGTTCCCAGCTTTGCGCTTTCATGCAATTGAGTCATTCTGTGATTATCACATCTCAGAACTCAAATTGCGCCGTTAGTAAGCATCAATGCTCGTTTCTAAAGGATTATTTATAATCCAAAATAACTCTTTATTACTTTCGGGTTAGGGCTACTCCGAACGACTTAGCTGCCGGAAATACTCAGCGACTGCTTCCTCATACTCTTGCGCGATTTTAGCAGGGGTTTGCGTACGAACGGCGGATTCCTCTCTCCCAACCCCATCCGCAACAAGCTGCAGCTCCAGCTGCTCCACTAGATCCAGCATGGTGAGATATTCCTGCTCGATCAGTTCCGGATTATCTCCCAACCCCCCCCTCAGAGTGTCACCTAAACGTCTGATTGACTCTAATTCCTCAGGCGTCAAACCCTCTGCCCGAAGCCGTGTGCCCAACGCGAGAAGATCACGCCCAGCCTCCTGAAGTTGAGCCTCCAACTCTGCCTGGGTCTCCGTATCAAACGTCAGTGGCCGCGTCGGGTCCCAGAACCTCAACCCACGTCGATCGTCATAAACGCCGCCACCGCCAAACTGGTTGCCGCCCAATTGACCACCTGCAATCTGACCACCTATCTGACTACCTTGGCTACCATTCTGCTGAGCTTGCTGGCCTGACTCGCCGCTCTGCAGGCTCGCGAGTTCCCGCCGGAGCGCTTGGAGTTCCGCAACTAACTCTGAAGTTGGGTCCTGTCCCATCTGCTGTCCTTCGCGAGCTTCGCGGCTTGCAGATGCTAGTGCCTGTTCGGTATCCCGTCGGAGATCGTCCAGCGCAGCCGTGACAATACCTTCGAACGGCGCAAGTTCATCTGCGAGTCCGCGACGGATCATCTCTGCGGCGTAAGCCAGGCGGCGAACAACCTGAGTCTGCTGTAGATCGGAAAGCGCATTGTCAAGCTCCTCAGACGCTCCTGGCGTCTGTGCCCTGAACCGCTGGGCCACCCGCTGAAGATCCTGTTCCACCGCCTCTAGCTCTGCCTGCATATCCTGTTTGCGCTCGGCTAGCTCAAGCGCCTCGTCATTACTCAGTAGGCTTTCCCGGACCCCATCCCCGTCTCTATTCGCGAGAGACTCGCTTGCGATCTGCTGTAGCTCAGCAGCCAACTGACGCTGCCTATCCAGTAGATCTTGGGATCGCTCTGCCAAATCTGAGAATACTTCCTCAGCAACCGCTTGGCGCTGAGCAGTCATTTGCTCTAACGCTCTATCCAGTTGCCGACGCGCCTGCTCAGCCGCCCGTTGAGTCTGCTCGGGATCCATACCGCTCTGGGCTCGTGCGCGGTTCATCGCCTGCAATGCGTTATCCAGTTCGCGAATTGCTTCGGACGTGGCATCGCCACGCCCGCCTTGGCCCGACTGCTGTCCTGACTGTTGCTGGGCCGCTGCCTGGCGAAGCTCTTCCAGTTGATGGCGCAGTTCCTCAGTTTCACGACGCAACTCTTCCTGCTGCCAGCGCTCCTCTTCAGTCAGCGCACGCTGCTGGTTAGCCTGACGAGCAAGATTCTCCTGTCGGCGTGCGAGTTCTTGCAGCTTCGCAATAGCCTCGTCTATCTCCACCTCAGGAGTATCCTCAAACGAGACGGGGGACTCGGTTTCATACTGGTTTTTTTTCAGATCCATCTCAAGTTCAAAGAGCTCTGCCAGATCACGCCCAGCGAACCCGCCGCCGCCACCACCGCCACCGCCTTGTTGGAAAGACACCTGGATATCCGTAAAGACAGCCTCAGCTTTCAACAAGTGACGAAGGGCTTCCTGTTCAGATGGAACTGCATCATCAAACTCGAGATCTATCAGACGATCGGCCGCCGGCATCATAGCTTCAGCGGCGCTTTCCAAGCTACTAACAAAAGTCTGAATCTGTTCATCAACACTAGTGAGTTGCCGTGCTCGGGTCCGATTCGCCAAAGTACGCGCTTGTTCAGCAAGTGTCCTCTGAAGCTCGGATAGCATTTGTGCATTATCTTCAAGCCGCTGCTCGTCCTGGAATCCTGTTTGCTCTTCCTGCTCGCGGATAAGGTTCCATGTTGCAAGCAAAATTTCTTTCTGTCGCTGAGAAATTTCATCCTGTTGCTGGCCACCGCCACCGCCACCGCCCTGCATGGATTGCGAGTAGCTGCGCTCGAACGGCTGCACTTCGACAAAAAACAAGTCGGTCCGTTCGGAAGTATCGCGATCATGAGCTTCGGCGAAGTAGGTAATAAGATCTCCCGGTGCGAGACTTGAAGTTACTTCTTCTGCAGTTGGTTCGTTCTCCATTAAAAGATCCAGTAAACCGCCCGCACCAACCGTCTTGCCTAATTCTTCGAGGTATAAGACCTCGTCACTCAAGGTGTAGTCACCGTCCACGTCTAACTGAAGGACATGCCACTCTGCACCGTTGATCGCATAGTGCAACTCGAGCCTCTCCAATCCGAAATCATCTGTTGCTTCCACCCGAACGGACACTTCCTCGATATTGCTGGCTTTCCAGTCCCGTCCAGGTCGAACCACCTTCACAACAGGTTTGTTGTCGGGAACAACATCAATAAAATAATCGTCCGTAAGTCGTACGGGCTCTTCATTGAAGAAGGTGGAAACAAAATACTCTCCCTCCTCCTGCACCTCGACCGTAGCTCTAGCGACAGAACCATCCGTACCCATGGAAAAATTCTCGCCGTTTACGATAAGCTCAGCCTCACCAAGGGGTTGGTCTGTGGTTACCTCTACCTCAACCTGAGTACCAACAACAGCACGGATATCGCCACCTGGATCGGTGATCTCGGTCTCCAGTTGTGTCCACCTCGGGTAGTGATAGATCAACTTGACGTTTCTCACTCGAGGAAGATCCACAACCTCGACTGAATACTCGGGACTATGGATACCAGCGGAAACCACGTAATACCGCAAAGGCTCCCGAACAGCGAAAAACGTAAACTCAAAATCATCGCTGTCGCCGGTGAGCATGGGAGCGCTCTCCCAACTTTCACTTCCTTCAAAGAGAGCAAAAACCTCGGCCTCAAGAGGGTCAAATCCCTCTGCAAATGCATCGATGAAAAGATCTCCTCCACGACGTACAGCACCATCACCCGGATTCACGACGATGCGCTGCGGTGGAAGCGTATCGGACAAAGCCCAACCCGCCCACAAATGGCGGACACCGTAGCGCCAGTTACCCGGTCCAGATGTTGCAAACCACACAAGCGTTCCCAACGCGAACACAGCGAGTACGATGGGGAAAGAAATCTCCCAACTGGGCAACTTCAAAGAAACAGGTATTCGACGCGCCAAGCTGAGAGCATCCTCGGCTAGTAAGCCTAGAAACGGTGACGGCTTTTCCCGGTGCTCATTGCTTTGAACAACAAGCTCACTGTAAGTCTCTATACGCCCATCGAAGTCCGGGGCTCGTTTCTCAATATCTGAGACGCCTCGGGTTTGTCGAAGCATGCGTAGGGGATATACCAATAATGCGACAGCGATAGCACCTAAGGACAAAGCCAGTAACAAGCGGGCACCGCTCATGAGTTGATCCGGAAATGCCTGTCGGGTGCCCATCAGAACCGCCACCAAGGTAATCCCCAGCGCAACCAAGCAGAGCACTGCCAAACCACGCGCGACGATCAACGCCTTTAAGCGCTGGCGAAACCCGTAGAGGTAATCCTCTAGTTGTGTCCGTACCGTCATGTTGCAATTCCTCTTCGCACTCTAAGATGCCAATTCCCGACCCAGGACTCCATGAGAACTACCATAACCAGTAGCCCGAGAATCCAGGGCCACAACTCTGTGGGGGAAGCTTCCGTTACTTCTAAGTTACCCGCCCCTGCTTGACCCGCACCTGGGCTTAGATCGCGCCAACGGGCGAGAGCATTGGGCTCTATTGGCGTGACGTCTGATTCTCTTGGATCCATATTGACTGCCACCAGTTCCGCTTGACCGGCCCCCGCGACTTCATAAAACCCGACTTGATCCACAAGAACGTCGTCGCCAGCACGTGCCCCAGCAAGACCTAGTGCCTTTGCGCCGTCTGGTGCAAATATCTGTCCTCCTGATAAGCCCATAGCCTGGGCAGACAGTGTACCGCCTAAACGAGCTTCGACGCTGATCTGGTGATCCCCAGCTAAGTAGGCGGACAACTGTGCAATCAAGGGTACAAAAACCGGTTGCACCGGTAGGTCGTTCCACTCTCGGTCGAGAGAAGAGCTGAAAATCATGACCCGACCATCGCCTAGCAGATGCTCTATTAGAAGCGGTGAACCCTGCTCAAGACTTATTAAGACTCTATCGGTATCCTCAAGCTCCAACGATATATGCCGATAGAATCGGGTCGATCTCAGCTCATCCATCTGACCCAGCCCTGGATGAGATCGATCTATATTACCCACCACCAGGTATTCTCCGTCGGCCACTCCAAATTGGGAAAATGGCTCGAAAATATGCCCTGTGACGGGCACCTCGTCCAACCCGACCGACCGCTGAGCCAGCGCCATTAAAATAGCCCCCCCCGATTCAGCGTAACTACGAAGAATAGCCGCATCTTCACCCGCCAGTGCACCGGCGTCCGCCACAACAACAAATACGTAGTCATCAAGCGAGTATTCAGCGAGAACGGCTGGGGAAATTTGTTCAACCTTGTAAGCCTGAGCAGAAAGAGTCGACAACGCAGAAGCTAAAAAAAGCTCAGCGCGCCCCCGATTGTCATCGGCGATCAGCAAAATCGGTCGCGGAGTGGGACGCTTCACTACGAGGTATCGTATATCGTCGTCGGCCAATTCATCACCAGGCGTAATCTCTGCTAGCACGCGATTAGGCCCAGCGGACAGTGCCAACCCCTCGAACCGGGCCTGCGCTGTGTTTCCCGATGTAAATAAGACATTCTGTGCCGCAACCTGAGTACCGTTGAGCCTCAAGGTCACAGTTTTCTCAACATCCTGTACGGCATACCCGCGTAGACTGACAACGAAGTCCCCAGATACCGCCGACCAGGTCAGCCCACTGACCGCCCAATTATTATCATCAGGCGCTGAGACATCGTGAATTACAAGATCAAGCGGTGTCCGCGGCGCTAGATCGGCAAACCGCGTAGGCAAAGCCGTCCGTTGAACATCAGTAATGATATGGATGACTACTGGCAACTCTGCTCCGCGAACCAAACTATCCATCGAACTGATCAACTGCCCGTAGTCGACACGAAATGATCCTGGCTCAAGCATTGCGATGGCCTGACGAGTAGCGCTGCGGTCAAGGGATGGCTCCGCGACCACCTCGATGATCCGACCGGCGGTCACCACTTGGGCCACGTCGGAGTTATCGAGGCTGTTAATCACTGAGTTAGCGAGATCTTCCGCGCGCGCCCAACGATCACCATGACTCATTGAGGTGGAGAGATCCATGATGATCACATGGAGTCTAGCTGTATCTGTCACTAGGCTTTGGACACGCCCTTGCAAAACAATACTAGTAAAAACTAGAACCAACAGGATCAGGACGCCTACCCTGAGAGCAAATAACATCAAGTACTGAAGTTTTTTTGCCAGTACCCGACGCGGCTCACCGGGTTCCAAAAACATGACCGAGCTGAAAGACTGGCGATTGGGGTTCTCCGATGAAATTCGGTGTAACCAGACAGGTAGCGCGATTGTCAACAGGCCAATGAAAAATGCCGGGGCGAGCAGTGACATTAACCGCGTCGCTGCCGAAACAGCAGGTAGTCCCTAAGGGCGGCATCGAGTGGGTCGGTTATCTTAATCAAGACATGGTCTGCGCCTGCACCTGCTGCATGATCATGAAGCGCTTCGACATGTTTTTGGATTCGCTCCCTGTAACGAGAGCGCATAAATATTGGAGATACCTCCATAGATTCTCCAGTCTCCATATCCTCCATAAGCGCGGATTCCTTCAGCTCAGGTTCTAGCTCCTGTGGATCCAGTAGTTGGAATAAAACCACGTCCTGCCCCTGATACGCGAGCGGTTGAACGCCTTTTATCATAGCCTCCGGCTCACAATAGAAGTCCGAGATGACAACAACCAACCCTCTCCCACGTTCGAACTGTCGAAATTTTTCGAACGGAACTTTTAGATCTGTGCCTGTACCTGGCGACGCACGGTCGATGGCGTGTAGCACACCGCTCAACTTTCCCACACGAGAGGAAGGCGGACGGTATTCACGCACCTCTTCATCAAACACAATCAACCCAACAGCATCATGTTGCTTCGAAGCCATGTAGGCTAACGTCGCCGCCAGGAACTTCGCGTACTGTAGTTTGGTCACGGGTCCTGAACCGAAGCCCATAGAGGCGCTGGCATCAAGAAGAATTACTAGCCGTGTGTTGGTTTCACCCAGATAGCGTTTTACGTAAGTCCGGTCGGTTCGGGCATAGACATTCCAATCGACAAACCTAGGGTCATCTCCTTCCGCGTACGCCCGGTACTCCGCAAACTCTTGGCTAAACCCAAAGAACGGGGAGCGATGGAGTCCGTTCAGAAAACCATGTACTGCAGCACGCGCCACCAACTCCAAATTGGAAAGGCCAGCGAGCACTTCGGGGTGTAGAAGATGTTGAGTGTCGGACGGCGATCTTTCAGTAGCTCCGGACACAACCCGACCTTAGCCTGCCTGCACCGCACGCTTGGGAGCGCTGAGCGATTGGACGAGCTGAGTCAAGATATCGTCTACATCAACCTTATCTGACTCCGCAAAGTAATTGGTGAGCACCCGGTGCCTCATCACGGGGAGGACTAACGCCGTAATATCATCCTGTGTTACGTGGTAACGACCCAGCATCAAGGCCCTGGCCTTGGCAGCCAGAGTCAAAAACATGGTCGCACGAACACTTGCTCCATACTGCACATAGCGTCGAACCACTTCCGGCGCTAATGGGTCTTCGGGGCGTGTAGCACGAACTAGGTTCACCGCAAACCGACTAACCGTTTCTGATACAGGGACCTGCCGAACCAGTTCTTGGAACTGAATGATCTGCTCCGGCGTGGTGCACGGATCGACATCGGGTATACCCATTTGCGTAGTGTAGCGATCAACTACCGCAAGCTCCTCATCATCGCTGAGATAGTCCAGGATGACGTTAAAAAGAAAACGGTCCAATTGAGCCTCTGGTAAGGGATAAGTCCCCTCCAGCTCAATGGGATTTTGAGTCGCCAATACGAAAAACGGGGGGGTGATCGTGTGCAACCCCCCGCGCACTGTCACCGTGAGTTCCTGCATCGCCTCAAGCAGAGCAGACTGAGTCTTTGGCGGAGTCCGATTGATCTCGTCAGCCAGCAACACGTTGGTGAAGATAGGGCCGGCAACAAATGTCCAGGTACGATGTCCAGTCGTGATGTCTTCTTCAATGATATCCGTGCCGGTGACATCGCTAGGCATTAAGTCTGGGGTGAATTGTATCCTCTTATACGTGAGACCCAGCGCCGAAGCTAAGGTTCGAACTAGTAATGTCTTTGCCGTCCCGGGCAACCCAGTAATCAGACAATGCCCCCCCACAAGCAAGGTCATAAGTAGATTATCCACGACCTCTTCCTGTCCTATGATCACCTTCCGGACTTCGACCCGAATAGTGTCAAGTGTTTTTTCGAACGTCTTGATGAGGGCTCGAGCTTCGTCGGTATCAAGCCGATTGGTTGTTTTAGAAGTCAACGTAAAATCTCCAGTAGCAGTTGCTGTGCTTCTCTGTAATGGGGAGCAGTTTCTAAAGCATACAATAAATGCTCACGCGTCTTGGCTTCATCTTCGAGCTGTACATAGGCCGTCGCCAATCGATAGTGTGCAGCGGCTTTATCGTACGGATCCATTGCCAAGAGAGCCTGATACTCACGCAAAGCTGGAGCTGCTAGTTCATTTTTCAACAACCAATCGCCAAGCTTTGTGTGCAATGATTCATCCAATGGTGCGACAAAAATCACGTCGTTTAAGACAGCAATAGCGTCCTCGGAACGTCCAGCATCGTATAACCAATCTGCGAGTTGATGGAGAACACGCGGCTCAAAACCACCGAGTTGCCAGTATTTTTCAAGTGTACCTATTGCAGCTTCTCTCTGATCCAGTTCATCATGCGCCTTCGCATTCATAATGTGGACGTTGCCTTCCTCCACATAGCCAGGATTAAGCTCCATCGCGGTCGTGCTGGCCCCAATGACGCTCTCCCAGTCACCTTCGTTCAGGGCCTCATAAGCCGCCTCGGTCTGCTCCTTCCACTCATCTAGCCCGTCCAGCGTAACCTGAAATTCGGACTCGAGAAATTCATTGAAGTCCCGGTCGAATTCCTCAGGCGATACGCCCAAACCTTGCTCGATCGCCTCTACTGTATCCGAACCGTCTTTATATAACTGAAGCAAAGCGACAAGACTCCGCCGCCCCCATTTTTGCTCGATGTGTTGACAGATGAGGCCCGCCTGCATGTAGGAAACCATGATCTGGCCCTGATAGGTCGGACGAATAAACCCGCTGTCAAGCTCTGCCACAGGAAGAAACTTGTCATCCTTCATCGCTTCCAAAACATGCATTGGAACGTGGCGGCCCGGTCGTGGCCCGGTGCTCCACTCCTCAAACACTGAAATACCTTCACTGAACCAACGCGGCACAAGATGATCAGTAGCCTCTAATGTGAAAACATGCGCCATCTCGTGCCACAAGGTGGTCCCCCAGTGAAACTCACCGCTACCTCGACCAGACGGGCTATCCATGGCAACCAGATACCCAAAGGTTACACCGAGTAATCCAATACCAGGCAATCCGGAAATGCGTACAGCAAAATCATCGTGCTCGGGATAGAGTTCTGCTACCACTGGCTCCTGGAGTTCAAACTGATAATTTTCCGAAAACGTCTGGATGCTGTCCGACACGAGTTCTGTTACATAGGGATCAAGCACACTCGCCTCATCATTATGTAGGCGTAAAATAATTCCTGGGGATTTGACACTCATCGAACCTCTGTTGGACGGAGACAAATCTCGATTGAGCACCTGGAAGTTATCGAAGCTATCTATTAAGCGCAGAGTGTTGACGATTTGGGCACTATAAGGATCACCTTGATAGGCTAGAGAAAGGTGCTCCTGAGCTTCCTCAACTCGATTCTCACGTAAAAGATTTACTCCGAGCTCCGCATGAGCGGACCAGAGATCCGGCTGAATATGAACCGCTTTAAACAAAAGTTCGATTGCTTCACGGTAGCGTCGAGTAATCACATAAAAATGGGCGGGCGTTGCATAGATCTCACCAAAACCAGGGTTGTATGCCAGTGCCCGCTCGGTCCAGGCACTTTCTGTAATGCCCTGAAGAAGGTCAACGGATGCGCTTAGTGCATAGACTTCTAACGGCGGTAAGTCATGCTCCTCAGCAACCCGAAGCACCTCGGTCAAAGCCTCTTCGGCCCGCGCTAGAGCGCCGTCTTCTAAGCTCATCCGTGCTAGCAGCAACTGCGCTTCAATTTGTGAAGAATCTGCTTCTAACACTTCTCCAACTAGTGCTCTCGCTCGATCTTCAAACCGTCCAGCGGCAACGGACGCCAACCCCATCTTCGCTGGTATGTACTCACCATCAAGCTCCAATGCTTCCTGGAAGAGCTTGATTGCCTCGCTGTTCTGATGGGTTGTGAGAAATAACCGTCCCCAGCGAGTTCGGGCACGCGGAGATTCCGGAGCAAGTTCTACGGCTGTCCTGAAATAGGCGTTTGCTGCGGTCAGATCGCCTTTGCGCCAAGCAGCTTCTGCTCTGACGACAGCGTCATCGCTGTTAACTAAGAGCCCTGAATAACAACGGTCTGCTTCCAACTTTTCACCACGGTAAAAATATTGGTCGCAGACTCGGAGCGAAGTCTCGCGATCAGCCGAGTAGTCGAAAGCCTGTGCAGCGGCCTGTTGGCTACCAATACTCCACAGACAAATAACTGTGAATCGGAACTTCACTTCTTACTCAACACCGCGAGCCTCATCAATCTCACGCTGAACCAAGGCAAGCGCTAGTAACAGTTCCTGAAGCTCATCAAGATAAACATCACTCTCCATTTCTTCTCGCCGCTGCCGCAGTGATTCAACCCCACTTTCTAGGGTATCCAGTTCGGTAAATAGCCTCTCAAGTTCTCGGGTCGTCGCAATTCTGTTCTCAAGGAACGCGACGTTGAACGTACCCGCAGTCTCGCCTATGAGTTGTGGATGCTCGGTCGCTAGTGTTCCCTCACGCTCGTAGCTATCGGCTACCTTGCGCGCCGTAAAATTGAAGGCCTCTTGAGCCGTAATCGCGCCATTCTTGTTAGCGTCGGCTTCATCACTAGAAAGTGCCTCCGCCCAGTATTGGCCAAAACGGGTAGCGTTACGCTCACCACCAGTCTTGGTTGCAGTAATGAGTGTGCGACCCTCACTCAGCCAAAGCTCCAGTATGGCGCCACTTGCACTGGTTGCATTCACGACCACTTGCTGGCCGGCAGGCACTCCATCTAGCAATTCAGCTAGAGTCTCACCATCAATATCAGGACCAGGCAGGTTGAATTTGTACTGATTCCCATCGTGCGTACCATGACCGATGAGGAATACAACCAGACTGTCGTCGGGTGCCACCACCTCAGCTAACCTCTGCAGTTCTGACACGATTGATTCCCGGCTGGCTGCATCACCGTTTAAAAGCGAGACTCGGGAGCCACCCCTGAGCGAGCGTTGAGCAGCATGGGCTAATGACTCAGCCTGTGCTGCAAAGCGCTCCGCGTAGCGTGGTTCCCCGCCCAACCCCTCTACAATGAGGTAATACATATCCGCCCGGACGTCGGTGACTAAGCCCATCCCGCCCAGCAACAAACAGATTGAAAACAGCCTCATAGCCGCCCCCAGTAAAGTCGCAAAACCCACTCACCCGCCTTTAAAAGCATAAGTAAAAGGAAGTTGATAGGCATATTCCAAAGATCAAGCAATTCGCGCTCCACAATACCGGCCTCCGAAAACTGAATCGCTTCGGGCAACTCATCTAACTCACCCAGAGTGAAGTACCGACCGCCAGTCATACTCGATAGACGCTCCAGTAACGGACGGTTCTGCTGGAACTGAAAGTGTTCGGAAATACCATCGGAGCGCCGGACTGCGAAGTGGGCAGTCCCCAGCAATTCCTCTCCGAGACTAGCGGTGGCCTCGAACTGGTACAACCCGGTCTCATCCGCCTGAATCGTTGCTTCGTATGTGCCGATCTCACCGGGAATGGGGCTAAGAGTCGCTGTCGTGGGCTCGGAAAACCCTCTGATCACGGAAAGGCTCACAACCGCATCGCCAACGGGTTCAAACGACCTACCCTTTACTTCCGCACGAAGAGTGATTTCGTCCTCATCTCCGTAGAAAACTCGTTCCGCCGTAAGCACCACCGGACGAGGTGTTCCGGACACAAGCGCGTGAAGCATCTGGCGCCAGAAGGTCTCATGACGCTGATCTTCGGAAGGTAGTTGCATCTGCCAGCGCCAGGTTCCACCGCTCGCAAGAATGTAGGCGCTTCCGCGTCCGAAGCGCTGGTGCACTAGCAAAGGTTGAGCCGTCCCCCTTACATCCGCTTCCAAAAGTGTTACCGCGCCCGGCTTTATCTCACCAAGGTACTGGAAATCGGCAATATCTGGCATCCCGGCCCAAAGTTCCCGATTCGTTTCTCTGTCCGAATCCAGCTGCGTCAAAAGCGAATCCTCACCCTCCGCTGTTAGAATGACCGGAACCGGCAAACGAACAAAGCTCGATGCATCAATGTTGGGCAACCTGGCTGGGAGTACCTCAGCAACAGAACTGTTCTCCCAACCTCCATCTGCAAGTCCGCGCCGTCCACCAAGCATGAGAAGGCTCCCTCCGCGCTCGCTGACGAAATCTCGGATAGCTTCCTGCTGATCCTCTGTCAGGTCCGTTGCCGCAAAACTACCGATAATTAGAGCGTCGTAGCCAAAGAGTTCTTCCCTGTCCTCCGGGAAACCGTTTTCTAACTCTTCCTGGCTCTCCACCCCCTGGCGATAGAACTTGTTTGGTGTTGTACGCAGAAGACTTACCAGCCTTATAGGTGAATCCTCCTCCAGAGCTCTACGAATGAACTTGTACTCCCATCGAGGTTCACCTTCGACGTATAGGATACGACGGCGATCCTCAGGTACGTGTATCGATCGATACTGGACATTGTTAATTGTGTTGCGCTCCCCCGGGATGGCGTCGAGCGAGAACCGCAGATCCTTAACCCCAGCCTCACCAATATCAAAGTCCACCCAATGGGTAGTCAGGCCGGCAGCGCCCTGAAGATCTATCTCCTCCGAAGCTAGGATTGCGCCGCCATCATAGACTTTGAGCCGAGCCAGGCCAGGCTCAGCATGCCTAATACTGACCTGAGCGCTGACCTGAGAGCCCGACATGATCGTACTTGCCATGCTCACGTTCTCAAGCTCGATATCTTCGGGAATGGATTCGCGGCCAATGCCAACGGTGTGAATTGGCACCCCGTAGCCACCAATCTCGGCGAGCTGCGTGGTATCAAAGGACTCAGAATTATCCGCCCCGTCACTGACCAAAACCACGGCACCAAGAGCCGACGAGCGCGCCTCACGCAGTACTTCAATAAGCGCTTCTCCAATTCTCGTGGCGTCACCAGGTGGAGGAACCTGTTCTAGGGCTCCAATAGACTCCAACTCTGATGAAAACGCGTATAACCGAATCTCAAATGTAGCGGCTAGATCCTCCAATACACCAGCTTCGAGAGCCGTAACCGCCTGCTGAAGACGTGAGGTGTCCTCCTCCCCATAACTCATGCTTGCCGAGGTGTCGAGCACAACTGCGACTGAGTTCTCTTGTGCTCGCAGCGTCTGCGTAGAAAGGGAAGGCTGCCATAACAGCAGCAACAAAACTGCAACCATCGCCACCTGAAGTATCCCTAGGATAGCGAGCTTAGCAACATGTAGCGCCTCTCTCCTTTGTAAGAGGCTGTAGCCGATAACCGCAGCCCAAATAAATATGGCTGCAACTAGCGCCCATAGCGGCCACTCGCGAGCAAAGAGAAATTCGCTATTCTCGAATGTGGTACGTGAGTACTTAAAAAGGAACTCAAACAATCTTCTATTCCAAGAAACCTTCGCCCACTAGGTACTTCTCATGGAGAACGCTTATCAAATTTTTGTCTGACCTTAATACGGCGATACAAGCGTCGTACAAACACTTCATCATGAAACAGTTCAACCGATGTCAATCCTTTCACTTTGAGGCGTCTTAGACGATGATATCATCATCGCTACAGCCTCTTGAGGCTTAATTGGAATCTCTCTACGCCGAGGATTAAAACCTGAAGCTGATTCCAAAATTTGGTAACTAAACATCGTGCTATGGTGCCCCGAAATGACAATGAGGAAGGACTTCACAGCACTTGTTATGGTCATTCTGACCGGGCCAACTGTCATTTGTTCTGCGTTTGGACAGGAGTTTGTACTATCTACCCAGCCCTCTAGTGCCGAGTTTCAATTCACTCGACTCATGTACTCGGGAGGTAGGTGCGGTTTCGGCTTTGAGTATGGGTACAGTCTCAGCCACGAGTGTGTTGACTGGCCAGATGCCGAATACCACTTCATGCAGGGACTAGCCCGTCTAACCCGGGTCAACGGGGCAATCGTCAGTCGCTATGACGGGACAGGCGGAGGCAGAATCAACCTTCACGATGACTCACTTTTCGACTTTCCTTGGCTCTACGCAGTAGAGGTCGGTGCGTGGCGACTCGACGAACTACAAGCAGCCCGGCTCAGGGAATACCTTTTCCGCGGCGGCTTTCTGATGGTTGATGATTTTCACGGACCACGCGAGTGGGCCGGGTTTCTTAACTCAATGGCACGCGTCTTTCCGGATCGACCTATCCTTGAGATCCCAGAAACCGATGAAGTCATGCACGTACTGTATGATTTGGACAGACGCACTCAGATTCCTGGCATTGCCGCTTTATATAACGGACGCACCTGGGAAAAGGGTGGGGTGAGCCCGCATTGGCGTGGAGTCTACGACGACAAAGGGCGTCTGATGGTCGCCATCAATTTTAATATGGATCTCGGCGATGCCTGGGAACACGCAGATACGCCAGGTTACCCCGAACCCATGACCGCTATGGCCTACCGTTTTGCAGTCAATTACGTCATCTACGCAATGACGCATTGAGCTGATGACGCCTGTCTGCCACTCGTTGATAACTTAGACCAAAGCGGCACGCGCCTCAGCTAACCGTTCCGGCGTACCGACATCTTTCCACAACCCGCCAAAGAGCATACCGTGAAGAGCATGCCTTTCCACTGCCGCTTCAAACACTGGACGTAGCGGTCTAACCCCCGGATCAAGGCCCCGGAAAACCGATTGATTGAGCAAAGCGACACCGCTATAGGTGAATAAAGGCGGTTGCAGGGTGAGTTCCCCAGAGGCCGTCAAACCAAAATCTCCGGCTGTGTGATGAGCAGGGTTGGGCACCAGGACCAAACAACCTGATTCCTCGCCAGCCAGAAGGGTTCCGAAGTCGAACTCTGTCACGATATCGGCACTCACCACTAAGAACGGCTCCGAACCGAGTAGTGGCAACGCCTGGATAATGCCGCCCGCTGTCTCGAGTGGCGGCACTCCCTCATCACTGTAAACAATGGTCTGTCCCCACTCGGAGGTTTTACCCACGGCGCGCCTGAGTTGATCGCCACAGTGGGAGAGATTGATCACAACCTCATCGATTCCTGCCTCCGCAAGCCGTCTAAGATGACGGTCAATAAGTGTCTCGGTCCTCAGAGATAAGAGTGGTTTGGGCTGATCCACAGTCAGTTGCCCCATCCGCTCCCCACGTCCCGCCGCCAGTAACATCGCTTTCATGGGGATTTCTGCACAGAAAGCTTCCCACCAAACTTCATTGGATTTTCCCAAATATGCATAGGCTCCGAAAGCCTTGAGAGGTTAGTTCATCCAGCACTTGCGGCTTCCTGTCCAATTCATTGAAGACGTGGGAGAACTGTGCCATTGTAGCCGCCTTTGTTGCGCTCAAGCTTGTGGCCCCCGAGAAAACCCTCATACTAGTTTCGTCTCTCTTTCTAACTGCGCCCTGGACATCTGCCACGGCACAGCAAATGTGCTTGCCTCAAGATCCCAGCCCACCAATTGCACCTACCGAGATTGATGCATCCCGTGGGGAACTCCTCAATATAGAGGCGGGGCGCATTGATTTGTCCAATGAGGAATATATCGACTTCTTTGATCAAGTCACATTTCGGTACGGCAATCGTAGCGTTTCGGCAGAGCGTGCGACTTTTGACCGCGCGACACAAAGAGCCAAAGTACAAGGTTCAGTGACTTACCAGGACCCTAACGTCATCGTGTACGGCGAGGATGCAGAAGTCGACGCACAAACAGAGCTCATTTCATTCGCCGGAGGCGGATTTGACTTACCACAACGCCCAGCCCGAGGATCGGCTGACTCGATAAGAATCCACAACAACAACACCATTTCTCTTGAGGGCGTGAGTTTTACGACCTGCGCGATAGAACGCCCCAGTTGGGAACTGCTCGCCCGCGAGATGGAAATAGATGTCGGTAAGGGATTTGGTACGGCCCGCGGCGTAAGGTTGAACTTCAGGGGCGTCCCAATTCTTGCAGCACCCTACGTGACATTTCCAATAAACAATAACCGCAAGAGCGGGCTGCTGACTCCGAATTTCTCTAACCGGAACAGAATCGGACTAGACGTTTCAATTCCCTATTATCTGAATCTAGCACCCAATTACGACATGACTATTGCGCCCCGTTACATGCAACAACGCGGTGTTCAGGTGACAACCGAGTTTCGTTATGCATCAACAGGTACTCAGGGGCAGATAGATTTCGAGTATCTTCCCAACGACTCGAAAGTGAATTTATCCAGACGCTACCTAAGTCTAAATCACGAAACGGTGTTCGGTACGGGTTGGCGTATGATCGCAGACATCCAAGAGGTCTCCGACGACAACTACTTTGAGGACTTGGGTAACAGCCTGAGTGTCGCTACCCAAACTCATCTGGACCGTCGTATAGACATCGCCTATCGGGCGCCGCAATGGTCGCTGTTAGGGCGAATGCAGGGCTACCAAACCATTGACCCCTTCATCGATGCAGAGAACGAACCCTATAGGCGTGTGCCCCAGTTCGCGTTCTCGGGACGTTGGAATAGAAGCGCGATGCGCTTTTCATCGCACAACGAACTTGTCAAGTTTGACCGTAGTGTGGGAACGACGGGCTGGCGAATGGATCACACCGAGGAGCTAAGTTACGCTTTTACCAAGCCGGGAATGTTTCTTACACCTGCCTTTGCCTTGCGGCAAACTAATTATTGGTTGGACGATCGGTCCTCAGATGAGCGCACCGAGTTTTCTAGAACGCTACCCGTTGCAAGTGTCGATGCGGGTCTGACTTTCGATCGCGTAACTGGTATGGGTGGAGGACACATACAGACCATCGAACCAAGGGTTCTCTACGCACATGTACCGTTTGAGGATCAATCTGATTTGCCGCTTTTCGACACCATCGAACCAACGTTTAATCGCGTACAACTCTTCCGAAAATATCGATACCTTGGTGCAGATAGAATCGCGGATACCGATCAAATGAGTTTTGGATTAACCACAAGATTGATAGACGTCCACACCGGACAGGAAAAACTGACAGGAACAATCGGACAAACACGTTACTTGAGCTCTCAAGAAGTTGTGCTACCAAATCAATTGCCGAGCCCAGCAAATACCTCTGACTATATCGCCGAAGTATCACTCAGTCTGCATCCATCATGGCGCCTGGGGGTGGATTACCAGTGGGACAGCGAGACTAATAAGACGGCACGTTCCGAAACTCGGTTCCAGTATCGACCTGGAAGCGACAGACTCCTGGGGGTAGCCTACCGTTATCAGGATGGACTGCTCAATCAGAGCGATATTTCAATCATATGGCCCCTTGGGCAAGCCTGGCGGGTGATCGGCCGAGCCAGTTATTCTTTTCTGGATGATAGGCCTCTTGAGCGGTTTCTCGGTTGGGAGTACGAATCATGTTGCTGGCGCTTACGGCTCATCTCCCGACGCTATATCAGTCGAAGAACAGGCGAGTCAGATAGTTCACTCACCATCCAGTTTCTGCTCAGGGGATTCACGGACGATGGAGATTCTCCTGAGGAGTTGCTGGAGCGTGGTATTCTTGGCTACCGAAGATTCGAAAATACGCCTTAAGAAAGCCAGTGAAAAGAAGTCTTAAATTAGCCCTGACGGCTGCCTTCCTCCTCGGATCGCAGCAAGCTTTGGCACAAACCCGCGAACTAGGCGGTACTGGCGAGCTGCTGGACGGGGTTGCGGCTATTGTCGATGACGGTATTGTGTTGAAAAGCCAACTCAATCAAAGGGTCACTGTAGTTATCAATAATTTTCAAAATAGTATGGCTCAACTGCCGCCTGCTCAGAGGCGACCGTTACCCCCTTTATCTTTACTGGAAGAACAAGTTCTCGAACAACTGATCTTAGCGGAGCTGCAGTTACAGCTAGCCCAGCGCTTCGGAATCACAGTTGGTGATGACGCCCTCAATCAGGGAATTGCCAATGTTGCTCAGAACGCGGACATACCACTAGAGCAGCTTCCCGCTGCCTTGGCACAGGATGGCATCGACTATGTAACTTTTCGTAATGAAACTCGTAACCAGATGATTCTAGACCAACTGCATCAGCGCGCGATTTTATCCAATATTGTGGTCAGCCCACGCGAGATGGGTCTGTGCCTTGCAGAAACTACTACAACTGCTGCTGCTGGACTCGATTATCTTGCTTCCCACCTTCTGATTGGAATTACCTCAACAGCTACCCGTACGGAGATCAACCAAGCACGAGAACAGGTCGAAGAGATTCACCAGAAATTGGAAAATGGCGAAAACTTCACGGAACTGGCGCTCACTTACTCCGATGGACAGACCGCATTGGAAGGAGGATCACTTGGTTGGCGGAAGGGCGGCCAACTTCCGACCCTGTTTGCTGATGTAATCATCGGCTTGGACGAGGGGCAACACTCTGAACCCATTCAGAGCGCTAGTGGTTTTCATATCGTTCAGCTCGATGCGGCGCGGGGCGCACAACCCATGATGGTGGATCAGCTCCAAATACGCCATATCTTGATAGAGCCTAATGAGGTCATGGACGATTCAGCAGTATTGCAAAGGCTGCAAGGAATTCGTGAACAGATACTCAATGGCGGTGACTTTGCCGTTTTTGCGCAAACCATCTCCGCTGACGCTATTTCTGGCACGGAAGGTGGTGATATGGGCTGGACGGAACCCGGGGTTTTCGTGCCAGAGTTTGAGGCGGTCGTCGCGGGACTTGAGATTGGCGAACTTAGCGAACCTTTTAAGACTCAATTCGGCTGGCATATTGCAGAGGTCTTGGATAGCCGCTCATACGATACAACAGAAGAAGTCAAAGAACAGCAGTGCGTTCAGCAGATTCGTGGCGCCAAGTTTGAAGAAGAACGAACACTATGGCTGAGCCGCCTCAGGGATGAGTCATTTGTCGAAGTACGAATGTAACCCGTAGCCCAAAGGGCCTGCCTCACTGGACTCTAGGCTTGAGCACGTCACCCCCCACCATTATTGTTACGTCAGGCGAGCCCGCAGGGGTTGGCCCCGACATTTGTGGACTACTGGCCATGCACGATCTACCGGCTCGGCTTATCGTCCTTTGCGACCCCAACTTACTGGCATCGCGAATCCGTGACCTAAGGCTACGCGTATCCCAACGTATTCTCAAAGACGTAAAAGAAGCAGAATGTCAGACGAAAGGGTCGCTACAGGTATTGCCGATTCCCCTAGCACGGCCAGTTCAGCCCGGGCAACTGGATCCTGAAAATGCTCAGTATGTTCTCAACCAACTCAAAATGAGTGTCGAGTTATGCTCCAAGAACAAACACACCGCGTTGGTCACTGCACCGGTTCAAAAAAGCACGATAAATGAAGCAGGCATCCCCTTCACCGGACATACAGAATGGCTAGCACAACGCACGGGTGCTATGCGCCCCGTCATGATGCTTGTATCGAGCAACCTACGCGTAGCGCTTGCCACGACTCACCTATCACTCGACAGCGTCCCAGCTTCCATCACTCAAGGGTCACTAGAGGAAGTCATCACGATCCTCAATCATGATCTACGCTCATTATTTTCGATTGAATCACCGAAAATCATGGTTCTGGGACTCAACCCCCATGCTGGTGAGAATGGGACGTTGGGCAAGGAGGAGCTGGAAATCATAAATCCAGCACTACAAGCCCTGTCCAATCGCGGCCTGACCTTAATTGGCCCGGTGCCTGCCGATACCGCCTTTACCCGTGAACGCCTGGCGCAATGCGACGCGGTCCTCGCGATGTATCACGATCAAGGGTTACCCGTGATAAAAGCACTGGCTTTTGGTCAGGTGGTCAATATCACACTTGGTTTGCCCATAATCCGAACATCGGTGGATCACGGGACAGCACTGGAACTTGCGGGCAGCGGTAGTGCACGACCAGACAGCCTAAGGCAAGCCGTGGATCTTGCGATTAAGCTGGCTACTGGTTCCCGTTAATGTTGCGCGCACGCAAGAAACTTGGTCAACACTTTCTACATGACCCCGCGGTCATCGATAGGCTCGTATCAACAATCGCTCCTGAACCTAAAGACACAATGGTGGAAATTGGCAGTGGACGGGGGGCTCTTACACAGCCACTACTCGAGACGCTTGAAGCAATACACGTCATCGAACTGGATGTTCGGCTAGCCGAACACCTTATGAAACTCGTACCGGAGCCTCAACGACTGATTATGCATCGAGGAGATGCGCTCAAGATGGATTTCTCCTCGCTGGCACCTGCATCGGGTTCATTACGGATCGTGGGAAATCTGCCCTACAACATTTCAACACCGGTCCTCTTTCATCTCCTCAGACATCGTGCAGTGATTGAAGACATGCATTTCATGTTCCAGAAAGAGGTCGCCACACGCATCACGGCAACCCCAGGACGCAAAGAATACGGACGATTGACAGTAATGCTCGCTCCCTGGGTTGATGCACAAGCCTGTTTTGATGTTGGTCCTGGCGCCTTTTCGCCACCTCCTAAAGTCTGGTCAACGGTGATTCGACTAACCCCACGGACAGAAGCACGCTTTAATATAAAGAATCAGGAGAAATTCTCAGCATTAGTTGCCCGCACCTTCTCTATGCGACGCAAAACGATCGCAAGATCCCTGAGTGGGTGGTTAAGTCGAGAACAGATCTCAGCATCGGATATAGATCCTGGTGAACGCCCCGAACAACTCCGCCCAGAGGATTTCGCTAAGCTGGCTAACCTGGAGTCATGCGATTGGACTGGAAACACCAAGCCACCATGACGACTTATGCGATTGGGGACATTCAAGGGTGTGCGAGATCCCTAGATACTCTTCTTGAGACAATCTCGTTTAACGATTCCCGGGACCACTTGTGGCTCACTGGGGATTTGGTTAACCGAGGACCTGATTCCCTCGCTGTTCTTCGACGTCTCATTGAGCTGGACGGGAATATCACTATGGTCCTGGGCAACCATGACTTACACCTGCTAGCAGCAGCGGCTAATGTTCGAAAACTAACCCCCGAAGATACTCTTCAGGAGATCCTGGATGCGCCCGACGCCCCACAACTAATCAACTGGTTAAGACATAAGCCCCTGTTGTATTACGACGTAGGGCGTGATTTAGCACTAGTTCATGCCGGTCTTCCACCTGCATGGTCACTTCAGGAGGCCCAGATCCATGCCTCTGAGATAGGGGAACTACTGGCAAGCAGTTCCTGGGAGAAGAGCCTGGGCACCATGTACGGTGACAAGCCGGACCTCTGGTCAAACTCACTTGATGGAGAAGAACGTCACCGCTATAGCATCAATGCGTTCACCCGAATACGGTTCTGCGATAGTCAGGGTAGACTGAATTTCGTCAATAAAGGACCTCCTGGATCCCAGCCGGCTACACTCAAGCCCTGGTACGACTTTCCCCGCCCTGGCGGCTACAAGACTCACATTGTATTTGGACACTGGGCGTCACTCGGTCTGACCCTTCAACCTGGATACACGTGTCTGGATAGCGGCTGTGTTTGGGGTCGCCAACTCACTGCTGTACCCCTGGATCCGCCCGGGGAACCTATCTCAATCCCCTGCACAGACAGCTGCCCGTAAAACCAGG
>DBZY01000008.1:0-883 GCA_002311835.1 Proteobacteria bacterium UBA1148
CACCCGGTTCGGCCCAGGGTGGCGAACGATCCCTACCACGGAGATGACAGCAATCGAGTATAGGGGGACATAGTATAGGACGCGATAGATGTTGTGAGGCAGACTGAACCCTCCGATCCATATTTCAAAAAGCTTTGGGGTCCGTTTGACCGAAGCTAGCAGCATGTCGATCACATCGCCGTCATGCCAGAAGATCTGGTCATATGGACTCACGACGATCCATGAGCCGTATTTCCCATCCGGCGGGGCTTGGTCCTCGCCGGCGAAGAGGTTAATTTTCGCCATCAACGAAAGAGCGTTCTTGGGTCCCTCCGAGATGCTGAGACCGCTGGTGTTTGAGTAGTCCGGCAGGAACTCGGGGTCCTTGGGCAGTGTGGAAAGTACGGCGATTGCTATTGCGCCGGATACACCAAGCAATACCGGTGCCGCCAACGTCGCCCGAAACCGGTACCTCTCGGGTACGACGAAGGCTACTAGGACCGTCCCCGTGACAAGGGCGAAAACATTCACTCCGGTGGAGCGCCAGAAGACCAACAGGGCAGAGAGGACCAGGGCTGCGGCTACCACCTTGCGGTTTCGCGTGACGGCCCCGTGGGCTGCCAAAGTGAGGGCGGCCATGGCAAGAAAGGCGAAGCCATAGTCGGTCCATAGGAACCTGGCGTAGTTGACCACCCACAGATTGGCGCAGGCGAGGCCCACTATGGCCACAGAGAACAGGCGCGGGGTCCAGGACTTGAAGAGGAGCCGGGTGCTCAAGGCTGCCACTGCCACCATCAGCAGGCAGTTTCCGGCCACAAAAGCGAGCTTCCAGAGGCTTCCAAACACGATCTTGAGAACGCCAACGCACAGGGTTAACAGGCAACGGGTGAGCTGGTGCGGGACA
>DBZY01000008.1:1174-2025 GCA_002311835.1 Proteobacteria bacterium UBA1148
CGACAACGATGAGCCAACTATCAGATATTGGGACTCACCAGAATGGCAACGCTGGTAACCAACCACAGCACAACTGTTGCGATCAATGGACCGTCTGTCACTAGGATGTCCTCTGGGTTCTCACCTGAACCGCGAACGTGGACCAGAAACATGTACCTGAATAACCCGTAACCAACAAACGGAATCGTCAACATCATCGCATCGTTTGCCGGGAGATTCTTTGCTGTGAACGTGTACAGTGCGTAGCTAACAAGTGCACAGGCCGCCGCTATTGTAGCCATCTGATCCAGCATGCCTAAGGTGTACGTTCTTAGAGTATCACGTTGAACGCCAGCAAGCTCTCCTGCCCTTGCCAACTCGCTTCGGCGCTTTGAAATTGCGATGAACAAGCCCCCCAATCCTGTACACAAGTACAGCCATGGTGAAATAGGAACAGCGAGGACTGCAGCTCCGGAAACAACCCTGAACAGAAACCCTGAGCTAACAAGGAACACATCCAGAATCGGAATGGCCTTCAGCGCGATGGAATAGGCTAGCTGAGAAATCACATATGCTGCAGCTATTGCTCCGAACTGCGGCGTTAGCCAAAAACTCACCACGAGTGCCGCGGACATCAATGCCGCTGCCGCCGATACCGCCAGCGGAATTGGTAGTTGGCCTGATGCCAATGGGCGGTAGCGTTTAATAGGGTGCGCCCGATCTCTCTCAAGATCGAAGATATCGTTGCATATGTAGACGCCTCCACTGAGCGCGCAAAATGTGACAAATACTCCGACGGCCTTGCCTACGGCCTCCGGTGCGTAAAAAGCATAGTTGAACCCGGAGGTGTCGTTGGCCGTAAAAAACAGAGG
>DBZY01000008.1:2157-2577 GCA_002311835.1 Proteobacteria bacterium UBA1148
TCCTAGTCGCGCAGCCACTGCAGATCGACTCGCGTTCATCATCTGCGGCGACAGTGGGTAGGTATAGGGGTCTCAAGTTCGCGTTTGTGGTGAATCGGACAAATGCACAAGACTTATAACCTGATCCGCAATCCCCACAGCGCAGAGAGACCTAATGCGACGGCCAACCAAAGCGTGAACACACGTGTCACCACCGTTGAGCTAGTCGCGACCGCGGTATCAACTCCCGAAGACTCTAGTAGTGCAACCATGCTAATCTCTGTGCCCAGTGGGCCGCCCGGCAAGAGGTTAAGAGCGCCAGCGAGCGGTGCAATGGCATAAAGTTATACCTTCTATAAGACTGAGAGAGGAACTCCAGATATTAACGGTCTACCAAAGTCCCGCCCCTTGCTCGATCTAGCGCGACCAGAGAGACCAAGT
>DBZY01000008.1:2647-3847 GCA_002311835.1 Proteobacteria bacterium UBA1148
CGACTTCAGGAGAAGAGCGAAAACGTGAAGAAGCCAACGTGAACAAGACCTCGGAGAACGCGAACGATGCTAAGATAGCCATTGCAAATTGGATAACTAACAAGTAGCGATATTCAATATGTTGAATGGACGAAACTAGCATTACATAAGCACAGACAAATCCAGCGAATATAGGGATTGCTGAATGTATCGGCCGTCTCTTGAGCGCGAAAACAATAGCAATCAACGATCCAATATACAGGGTGGGAAGGTAGATCATTCGGTAAAGGTTATGTTTGGCACTAAAGCCGGGAATACGAATATCAAAGTTTCGGTATATCCGGTATGCGAACGACAGGACGATTGCTTGGAATTCCCCACGGTGTTCGAAAGTTTCATCCGGTAAACCGGCATTACCTAGGATCCAAGCGCTAGCCGGCACGTTCACAGGGGCTGCCGCGCCACCTCGCACGTTCACGCGAGCTGTCAGGTCACTAATGGTTGATAGAAGGCCGCCATCGAACCGAACATCCCCCGCTTCTCTCTGCGCAATGACGACCGTAATACCAGCCATTGCCAGCAGACCGACCAAACCCGTGACCAGCAGCCCCATTGGCACCCAATGCCAAAGTCTGGTTCCTTTGAATATCAAGTGCCCAAAAACAGCGAAAACGGCCAAGCCGAGCACGAACAATCCGACCGGTCGAACAAAAAGAAGAAATATAGACAATGCTAGTGCGACGAGAAGCGGCTTGAGGGACGATCTCGCCAGGCCGTCAGCCAGGAGCAAAAAAGCCAATAAGGTGAGAAGAGCGTAAAAGTAATCGGTAAGCAGGAGTCGTGAAGTTACAACCCCCATGATGTTACCGCCTACCGCCAAAACTATGACGATAGGCTTCCAGTTCGTCCCCTCTCGCGAATGGGTGCTTCGCGTGGCGGTAATGGCCAACAAGGCTAAGAGCGCCCCATTCACAAGCAGAAAGGCTGTATCCCAAAATGAACCGAATATTATCTTCAAGATTCCAAGATAAGTCGTGAACCCTTCAAAAAAGAATTTACCATGATGGTCTCCATTACCGACAATCTTGGCGGCCGTTTCGCCAGAGTAAGGACGAAAGTGTTCGGCTACATAATCGCTTAGCATGTTAAGATCATTGCAGTCGCTACGGCAGATATGAAGCGAATCATACGAAATGACGGGGCCTGCCACGAAAACGAGGG
>DBZY01000095.1:0-307 GCA_002311835.1 Proteobacteria bacterium UBA1148
TGTGCACTTCTAACGTTACGGACATCGCAATGCCATCTCGTCGCCGTGACCGCAGTCGTCGCGACCGTTCCGTGCTTGTGGTCATTGGGCCGTGAGCCGGGACCCAACCCCATCACCCCACAACGTCAACGCGCGTTCAACGGCCCGCGCAACCTTATCCTTATCCTCGATCTCCTCCGGGCCAATTAGCCGGTTACGGAGCAGTTCATCCAGTCCTGCCTCGTACACCCGGACCAGCACGCTATGACGAATCCCTTGTTGGCTCCTCTCGAGGGCAATTGTCTTGGGATCATTCATATGAAAAATC
>DBZY01000095.1:435-2923 GCA_002311835.1 Proteobacteria bacterium UBA1148
TTGGGATCATTCATATGAAAAATCTCCTAAACGTCAGTTAAAAACTTGCACCTAGGGCTTGAGCGGCGAATGCGGTGACCTCACCTCACCGCTCTTTCGAAAATAGATTCCCGACTGACCTATTGAATTGGCAGTCGGGCCCCTGATTGGTCACCGTGCTTATACCCGTGGCTCGGTTCATATCCCGCGCCATTCGGTGCAACGTGCCTATCTTTGGCGGACCAAAGGTTTGTCCGTTCCATCGTCTCTGTGGCCCACTTGTACCCCTGTCTGACCGGTTTCTATAAGGGCCGCTTCTGAGTGCTGCCCGACCGTAAAAAACAGGCATAACAGNNGGAGAACAAGCTCTAACGAATCCACCCGTGGCTTCTAGCGACCTCCTCAAGCAACTTTAACTCGTATCTGATTTCCCGGACTCGCTGAATATGAGCCTTGGACCGTTGTCCATGTAGGACTCGAACCTACAACCTCCTGATTGTTAGTCAGTAGTAATACGCTGCTAACGCTGCACTGCTCGTACAAGTGGCGATACAAGTACACCTAGGGGGATACTAACGCCCGATTATTCTTTAATTATCTCGCCCGTCTTGCCGTCAATCATGGCAAATGACGCACTGTCCCCAGCGCGCAGCATAGCGCCGGCTCTTTCAAACTTATCAAGTAGCGCGGCGAGCCTGGTATCAGCATTGGACGTGATACTAGACGGCCGCCCCTGCAGTACCTGGCTCTTATCGGTGGCTATCGCGCTCACTACCATTAAATCCTTACCATTCATGGGTACACGTACTAAGCCGCCCGTGCGTGTGTCATAGCGCAAATTCCCATGTTGCACGCGCTCCCGGCAGGCGCGGACCGCTTCAATGGCGCCCTGGCTGTATTCGGCAATCAGCGTATCCGTTGCTTCGCTGCGAGCGTCTGCGAGGTATTCATCCCATTCAGGCTCCCGCGTCCAACCGCTCAGCGTCGTCTCCGGGATATTCATTGCCTTGGACACCTTCGACATGACGCCATACAGCGCGAATTGAAACGCCGCTTTCCTGCGGTCCGCGTCGGTATAGCTGCGCTTTTTTCTTAGCCCTTTCCTGCTTGTAGATATGTTGTCTACCTCACTAGACGGTAATCGATTATCCCCTTTGAAATTCTACTAGACTTTCCATTTAGCAATGTCGCGTTGTGTCCCGGGCGAGCCTGTCTCGAATGTCCCGTCCCGCAATTTCGGCGAGTCCATTAGTTGTTTCATTGTGGCCCGCCATCCAGCCAAGTCGATTACCGCCTTGTCAGCGGCTTCAATGAGGCTTTCGGGTGCTTTCTCGTCGCTCCGTGTCACGCTAATGAAGGTTGCTATGACTTCGGTGGCGGCGTCCAGTGTTTTGTGCAGGTTGTGAAGGCCGGGTAGGCCCGTTTTGTGCTTTTCAGTCATGAGGCTGGGTTATTCGGTGCATGGGAAGGCGAGCCTGAGCGCGTTGAGTACAAGACTGTTGGCGCCCATGTGCAAGTCGGCAGGATGTTCTTCGAGGGACTTCACGACTACGCGAGCCGACATCTTGTTTTTCTTATACTCCAGCAATTCCGCCCTCCGGGGAGAGCGGAATTCCCGTCTACGCGGAGTGAAATGCGGAAAGTGGCCGGCCCATTCATGACTTCAAATAGTCGTGAATGACTTCACCATCCTCCAGGGTGAAGTCTGAGCTGTAATAAAACCCTTCGATCACTTCGACGACGGGTATCTCCGCATAATGATCGCATGGAGAGCGACCGAACTCGATCGTGGCCGGCCCGCGATAGACCTTGTCGGGTACGAAATTTGTGAGCTCGGTCAAGGTCAACTGATTGACGTCCGGCGGCGCACCATTCTTGACCGATGGGATGAATTTCCAGTTCACATACTCCGTGGTACCGCTCAGCGCACTCGCATCGACAAGTTCGTTCAAGACGACGTTTGCGCGCACTAATTCAACACCGCCGCGCCCGACCCGCGCCTGCACTACCGCGTCGTTCTCATCGACCTCGATGGTCCCCATCTTTTTGGGCCAACCCCAGATTTCCCGTCCGCCGCAAATCGCCATATCGTTGTCCAGCATGAGGAACAACGTGTAGTTCACGGGTTTTCCTTTGAACCTGGCGTGTGCACACAGGGTCGCTTCTCGATAATGACCGAACCCCGTGGCAAAAAAATAGCTGGTCAACATGAACATCAAACCGTCGGGATCGGGAACCAGCTGCTTCGGAATCCATCTGGAAATGACCTTGGGGTCGCTCCTGAACGTCACGTGTTGCGACCAGTTGTCGCGGTATTCCATGGGCGGCGCGAAATATAGGGGCGACATGTAGGGCATGCTGTAGGCTTGCCTGGGGTCAGCACTCGCTCTGATGGTACGCTTTTTCCTGGTTGCCACTTTTTTGTCCTCTCTAATCTTCAGGTGTGAACCGAGGCGGTGTAAATCAGCTGACGATGTCTGCCGTTCACTGACCTGCCCGTAAAAACGGG
>DBZY01000005.1:0-6633 GCA_002311835.1 Proteobacteria bacterium UBA1148
AAGAGATGGAGCTTACTGAATTCGGACGCTACCAGAAGTAAGAAGCGCCAGTACGAACGTCAAGAAGTATATTTCCCTAAGCGTCTCGCGTACTGCTAACCCTCGATCAAGGCACAGTCGAATGGCTTGATCTCCTGACCGGGCAGGTACTGCCATTCAACATGCATTTGGACAGGCTCCGTGAAATTTTCTGGATCTGTGATCTCCGCATCCCAGATCAACGCCCTACCGTTCGGGTGTTGGGTGAAACGTTCCATGACGACAGCATCACGGCTCAGCGGCGTACCTAGATCATCAAAGTAAGACCAAGCGATATCCATTGTTTGAATAATGAGCGTGGTGTCTTCCCAGTGACCGATGGAGTAACCCATCGGCGACTCGGATGACTCCAAACCCGATTCGCTGTTTAAGTGAATCGTGCGAATGCCATCCCATTCCTCCAAGCGCAAGATAATTTGTTCGCCCTGGTCTATAAACTCAATAGGATACGGATTGTCCATAGCGCCTGGCATGCCCTGAGGGATGCATTGTAATGCGGTGTCTTCTGCTGGATCCCATGCTTCCTTGGCTTCTCTTGCCCTGTCAGTCAACGGAAAACTGAGACGCCCAGAACCCGTTGACATGGTCTGGGTGGGAACCCAAACTCGAAAAAGTCCCTGCTCGTCACGGCGGTTTGTTTCGGCTGCCGCAATATAGCGATCGCTGAGCTGTACAGCCAGCGGCACCCGCCGCCCGCCTGAGAGAGTCATCTCTCGGGCAAAAATGACTTGTTGTCCGTTTCTGCCTGGAAAACCCCAAAAACTGACATGATCGCCTACCTGGACCGTACTTGCGTAGATACCGACACGCTCAAGAGTGTTGACCGATCCCCCTTCTATCTCCCACGTCTCGGATACACCGTCCTCCCCTAAACTCTCCACGGTGAAACGAACGTGAGGGTTCCGCCAAAAAACGGACACAACCTCACCCTCAATCATGCCCACAGCCTCCCTATCATAGAGTCCAGCCGCCGCATGATGTGACGAACCAATTATTGGAATCAAAGATGAAAGTAACGCGATTGCAAGACATCGTGCTGTGACCATCATGTTCGCCCCCAAATATTATGGCTATCTTTTGTATTTTGGACTAGTCAAGCCTGATTCTGAAGACCTGGCCGCGGATAGTCCAGTTGCACGGGTTCACTGTATAAGCCCGAGACGCGTGCATTCTAATTGTATGGCTACTGCCCTATGATCACTTGCGTGACAAGTAATAAAACCGACAGAAGTATTAACCACACTCGCCGGAACCTTCTGGTATCGTTGACAGGCTTGGGGCTGGCCGCCCCGCTTATCGCGGGACGTAGAGACTGGACTCAAGAACCGATTACTCTGCGTTACACCTCTCACGCCCCAAGATCTCACGGACTCTATACAGAGGCCTTTGTACCTTTTGCAGCGCTTGTCGAGCGAGAGACGGAAGGTCGACTACGACTGGAGCCCTTTACCGATAGAATCCTCCACGGCCCCCTCGACGGTTTTAAAGCCGCAGTCACAGGCATTACCGACTACACTCACTCCTATATCACGTATCAACCCGGCAGCTTCAAACTCCTACACGCCCCACAACTGCCGTTCCTATTCTCCAGCCCTCAGGTCGCAAGCCTTGTGGTGGAGGAACTCTACCCGCGGCATTTCAAGACAGAGTTTGAGCGCATGGGCGTGTATTTTGCTCACTGCGATTGCACAAGCCCGTATAACATTATTTCCAAGACGCCAATCAGACGCTTGGAGGACCTTCGTGGAATAAAAATTCGCGTAACCGCAGGCCTCACCGCAGAAATATTCCGTGAGCTCGGCGCCGTTCCTGTCGCAATCGCCGCAGCCGAGACTTACTTAGCATTTCAAAGGGGAGTCATAGATGCGGTCTCACTTGCTCCCTCCGACATAGTCGCCTATCGATTGCAAGAGATTGGCCCATACTACACCCGAGTCGATATCAACGTGACTCTCCTGCACTATTGTTTGAATCGCCAAAGTTTCGATGCTTTACCCGATGACTTGCGAGCAGCTTTCTACAAGTTACTTCGAATAAGAAGCCAAATTGCGGTACAGAACTATTACAGTGGACCAGGTTATGAACGTGCATTTTCTAGGCTACAAGAGTCGGGCGTGGAAATTTTCGAGCTAGAAGAAGACGAGCTTGCTCGCTGGCGAGATAGAGTCACGCCGTTAAAAGAGCGCTATATCTCACAGTACGAAGCGGAAGGTTTGCCAGCACGCGTCGTCGTAGCCGACCTGGAAGATCTCGCCGCCAAATATGCATCGCTCACCAATGACCAGATCAATGATCGCATCATCAACTCACCAACCCAAGGGATAATTGATCTTTGATTGCTGAAGCGCTCGACCGCTGGTCGGAGCAAGCATCCCGGTGGCTCTATAATCTTGGGGTTTACGGCGCGCTACCGGCATTATTCATACTCGTCACGTTGGAAGTTGTGTTGCGCTACGTATTCAACGCACCACTGCAGTGGAGTCGAGATGCTAACGGGCTACTGTTACTGATTACCCTTTTTTCCGCCCTCCCTCACGCTTGGGATTGCAGCTACCACATTCGTATGGAGATGATCTACGATCGGCTATCCCCGGGCTGGCGTAGTTTTGCAGATGTACTCTCCGCTTTGGCAGGGTTCGTATTTTTCTTTCTGCTTACCATACAAGCCTTCCGCTTCTCTCACTACATGATCTTAACCAGTGAAACGGGTGAGGATTTAGATGCGCCGCTCTGGCCCTTTATGGTATTCGTGGGATTATGCGGCATTGTTTTCTCAGCACGGCTTTTGGCCAACCCCTCCGCGATGCCGACGAGCAGAGATGAGGACTCAAACCAGTGGATTTGATCCTTATCGGCATCGCGGGTGTCATTCTCCTGCTTGTACTGCTAGCAATTGGCGTACCTATTGCATTCGCGATGGCCTTCACAGGAATTCTCGGACTATGGATCGTCGAGGGGCCAATACCTACCATGGCACACGCGGCATTAATTCCCTGGGAGCATGGACGAGATTTTATTTTCGTTTCTATTCCACTATTCGTCCTGATGGGGCAGCTTTTCTATCACGCTGGACTTGCGAGTGATCTTTATGAGTCTCTCCAAAAATGGGTCGGAAGGGTGCCCGGTGGGATGGCGATTTCCTCAGTACTCGCATGCGGTGGATTTGGAGCAGTGACTGGGTCGAGCATCGCAACCGTGGCAACTATGGGTACCATCGTAATGCCCGAAATGCGCCGCTTTAAGTACGACTCGCGCCTTGCCACAGGGGCATTAGCGGCCTCTGGTACTCTGGGGATTCTCATACCCCCAAGCCTGATTTTTATTTTTTACGGGGTCATGACGGAAACGTCCATTGGTGCACTCTTTATTGCCGGTATAGTCCCAGGTGCAATCACGGCACTGATGTTTTCCCTCATCATCCTAATCCGCTGCGTGCTCAACCCCGCCCTCGGACCCAAAGGCCCACGAGCTAGCTGGCAAGAACGAATCGTCTCAGTTAGCCGCCTAGGTCCTGTCGCAATGCTCTTCGCACTCATAATCGGCGGAATATACGCAGGTATTTTTACCCCAACAGAGGCAGCAGGAGTTGGTTGTACAGGTGTGCTAATCACCACGCTGATACAGCGCAAACTCAACTGGGCGGCAATTAGTGCAGCATTACGCAGCACAGCTCTGATCAGCGCAATGATTTTCGCCATTATTATTGGGGGCTACGTCGTCGCACGCTTTCTTGCAGTTACCGGACTTACAGATGCATTAGTTGATTTGATAATTGCAGCTGAACTTGGCCGCATTGGCTTCCTTATTCTGTTGGTACTTCTCTACTTCGTATTAGGCGCTATGCTGGATGTATTCGGGATGCTTGTCTTAACCATTCCGTTCATCCTACCCGTCGTAACCGAGCTTGGAATCGATCCGGTCTGGTTCGGCGTTTTTGTCGTTATCATGGCAGAACTTGCTTTGATTACCCCTCCCATCGGAGCAAATGTTTTTGTCATGCACCGTGTAGCTCCAGATGTTCCAATGGAAGAAATTTTCCGAGGTGTCTTTCCATTCGTTATCGGAGAACTTCTAGTGCTTACGCTATTAATATTGTTTCCAGATCTAGCACTGTGGCTCGTCGAACGTATGAGGTAACACACCTTTGTTTATAAAATTTCTCCTAGTAACCTATCCCCTATTGTCTCTGGGATAAACCACGAACGAACATACTCTCGTCCCTGATTACTGGGCTTACCTATTCAACTGAAAGAAGTAGTTGGGCGTATGGGAGTCAAATAAAACTAAAAAGGGTGGTTAGTAAAGATGATTGGAATTTTGGAAACGATTTTTATTTAACAAGCTGGATACAAAAATAAATTTCCTTAGAAACGGCACTATCTCTAAGATTAGCTTTCGATAAACAAGACCCCATAGATGGTAGGGATTCTAATATTGTGGCGCCAATCCAGACCGCAAATCCTGCGAATTACGGTGGTAAGGTTCTTGAATTAGGTTTAGGAATAAACCAACTGTTCAATATCTTTCCAGGGGATCACGCTGATCGTATTGGCGTTGAACTCACATACCCCATAAGTCAGAACCTCAATGGTCCTCAGATGAAATCAGGATGGGTGATTAATATAGGCTATCAAAAATCTTTCTTCTAAAAAATGAGTTTTTAGACAAAGTAATTTTCTCTCATCGTCCTAGCGCGCATCGATTCGAAATTCACTAAGTCGCGGTGGAATAACAGCCCGCTCCTCCGGCCTATCTAACTGGGGAACCCACTCATAAGGAACCCGATAGGCTCTATAGACGAGATTAGGCGCCCCGTCCTCGTTGAAGTGAGGGTTCAGGTATTCCCAGACAATCTCGTTCCCAGGGGTGACTTCGAAGACTCGGCCCACCACGCCCTCGGTAATCAGTGTATTGCCATTGGGCAAACGTTGAGCGGAACTCACGAAGGTGCTGTAAAAGAGGAACCCCGGCAAGCCCGCGATCGAGTACTCCCAGACTTTGCCGAATGTGACCGGATTAATCTCGAGGACTCTAGAGTTCATCCGAGTAACAATATTCACACCCGTTGGAGCACTCGGGTTCCCGGATCCGTAACCCGCGTTGCCGCCGTTGTCGAACAACAGCAGATTCCCGGCCCCCGGCAGCCCTTCCGGAATGATATGCGGGTGGTGTTGACCGATTACCTGGCCGAGTTCCTGTAGCGCCCTAGATTCCCGATAGTCGGGACCCATTCGCCAGACAACGGCACCGGTTGCCCGTTCGATAATCGCAACAATATTGGCGGAGCGGCTGCTGATGATGATGTTGTTAGGATGAAAACGCTCGTCACCAGCATCGTACCAGCGATTAGGTCCTATATAAGTTGCGCTGTTCAAGTGTATCCAGTCCGCGCTCTGACGACCCTCATGCCATGGCACGGATCGGTAGATAGCGTTGCGAGCATCCTCGGAGAAGCCGAGCTCGTGAATGTGGTCGCTGGCCAACCACTCCCAGAGCACCTCGCCGTCCCAAGACACTTCGAAGATGTAGTCGTCCTCCAAACGCTTATCGCTGACGTTGGTGTTAATCAGATTCTTGTGAGAAAGAACAAGCGTTCGCCCGCCGTCCACCATCGGCTCGGCACCAGGGGCATGATAGCCAACCGGGCTGCCTTCTCGCTGCCAATCGTGATGCTGGCGGGCAGACAAAACGGTGTCACCGCTTTCAAGCTGGACCTCCTCGGTACCGTCATACTTCCAGACGATGTTCCCATCCCAATCTAATTGAGCAAAGGTAATACTCTCCAGGTGAGGTCTTCGCGTACCTAGCCCACCCATGAGATAACCACCTGGAAGCAGTCTCGGCGGATAACCGCGCATTCCGTCCCAACGGTGAAGCTCATTTCCGTTCATGTCGATCAACACGACTTCCGATAGGCTGGAGTTGAGCACCGTGTAGCCATTCCACGTCCTGTCAGGCTGATAGATTGTGGTACCCGTAGGATAGATAGACGGCGCCGCATCAACACCCCAGGACTGAAATACAGCAGACCCCGCTGTCAGCAGTAGAAGCACCAAAACTAACAAACGTGACATGTTTATTTCCTTATTCCAGAGGTTTTCTGACGTTTTATGCGGCTGTATTTGTTCGTCTAATGCCGTATTGATCTCACACGTCCGGAAGAGCGCACTCGAAGCGTTTTATTTCCTCTCCAGGCTGCCAAAACCAAAACCCACTGTGTGTTGCTGGTTCTGTGAAAACAGTAAGATCTGTCAACACGACCCGGTAATCTAACCGGTCTTCGCTGTCATTAAGTATGAAGCGCTCAACAACTTCAATCTCCTCGCTCTGTGGTGTGCCGATGTCGTCGAAAAAAGACTCACTAATACGCGTTGTTGTTACAACAAGCGTAGTGTCTTCCCAGTGACCTATAGAATAACCAACAGGAGAAGCAGGCTGATTCTCAGTAGGTACATTTTCCACCATGTGAATGGTGCGCATACCGTCCCACTCTTCAAGCCGCAGAATAATGCGGTCACCTTCATCAACAAATTCGATGGGATAAGGATTACTCATCATGGCAGGCATGCCCGGCGGAATGCATTCGAGAGCAGG
>DBZY01000005.1:6753-7700 GCA_002311835.1 Proteobacteria bacterium UBA1148
AAATGAGACTCAAAACCTGTGCTTCTGCTCCAGACTCTAAAAATTCCTTGAGCCTCGCGAGAACTCTGTTCCTGAGCAGCTTCTGAAATCGGTGCTGCTATAACCTCCCTACCAATCTGTACAGCACGCTGCGGCCACAGCGGCACTTCCGTACCATCAGCAAGTGTCATGGTATAAGCCGCCATACTATTTAACCCTCGCCTGGACACTGCACCTGTGAGCGCGACATGGTCCCCAATTGAGATGATGTCTCGACCGATTCCGATCCGTTGAAGAGAATTTGTAGAGCCTGATTCAGCCTCCCAAGTTTCCTGCTCACCATTTTCTAGAATACGCTCAATGGTCACAACAACGTGAGGGTTTCTCCAGAAAATATCCGTGACATCTCCCTCAATGGTTCTCAGATTTTCTGTGTCGTAAGCAACAGTAACCGCGTGATGTGCAGCAGAAAAACTTGAAAACATAAGTACCAGGAGAAAAAAACCAATACGATCCATGACAAATATCCCCTATCTGTTAAATACATCTAGGCGCAAAGGCGTCCAGTTCATACCATCTGGTGTTTCGTGATTCACAACCAGCGTGCGTGGCGGGGCTTCCAGATTGGTGAAATCATAAACAAGGATACGCCCGTCAAGACGGGTACTGACGAACCCAACACTACCAACAGCGAAAAACCCAAAACCACCGGCACCCACACCATCGCCGGGGATAGGAAGGTCGTGCAAGACTTTTCGGGTTTGTGTGTGATAGATACGAATGCCAGCTGTTTCACGGTTGCCATATATCACGGCCATCCGATCGTCCGGTAAATTCACGAGTCGCCGAGGCTGCGTCGCCGCTTCGAACTTCTCCAATTCAACCAATGTCTCTGAATCGATGACAGAAATGGTATTCTCATCCTGGTTGATTACCCAGATATTCCCATTGTCCGATGTCACGGTGAT
>DBZY01000005.1:7743-8243 GCA_002311835.1 Proteobacteria bacterium UBA1148
AGGCTCTCGATCCTCATTAAGAAAAATTACTGATACTGTCCCTTGACCAAGGCGCCCACCGACATAAACCCTACTACCGTCTGGGCTTAAATGAAGCATGTGGCCCTCGCGTGCGGCATCACCGATATCGTAAGTTCGCACAACGCTCAACGTTTCAACATTAACGACCGCAATCTGATCCTGGGTCTCTAAGGTAATGACGGCGTGAAGATTATCAGGCAAAAAAACAGAATCGTGAGGCTTAGACATTAGCCCCATATCAATACGGCCCAAGATCTGAGCGCCTGGGATATCCATGACGGTCACGTAACGCCCAGGACCGTTCTCGCCATACTCAGCAGTCAATGCTAACCGGCCGTTAGGAGATACAGCCACCTCGTGGGGCCAGCCCGGACCTACAGGGATACGAGCGATTTCGGTCTCGGTTTCCAGATCAAAGAAAGAAACACTACCCGCCTTAGAATGGCGATTAACCACAAGCAACGTACCATCCTGAGCGC
>DBZY01000005.1:8273-8766 GCA_002311835.1 Proteobacteria bacterium UBA1148
CAAAGGGTAATCCCTAAAGGGATTACGCCGAACCTGGAATTCATTTATCTAATCCCTAAGCTCTAGGCACAACCGCAGTAACGTCGTACATGATTTTTGCACCTGGATCAGGCAACTGTTCAACGCCTAAAGTCGTGCTACAAGGATTCCAGTCACCAAGATATTCTGCACGGATTGCATTACCACCAGCCTCAGTATAAAACCTGACGATTTTAATAACGTCACGCCAAGTGATCCCCACCTCATCCAACACACCCTGGATATTATCTAATACCATGCGGGTCTGTTGTTCGAGGTCTTCTGGGAACTCGTAGGGCTCATCAGGAGCAAGATCCAAAGGGCGTGCGGTGACACCAGATAAGAACAGAATGTCCATATCCGAACTAACGCGAATACCGGCAGCAAAACTCGTTTTTTGAACATTTCTGGTGTTGACTACTTCTATCGGCATGTTCGTTTCCTTTTATTGTTCCTGTAAGCACGTCAGACATTG
>DBZY01000005.1:9014-10712 GCA_002311835.1 Proteobacteria bacterium UBA1148
ACGCATGCACATATGCGTCTGACCACGGATGTCCTCTGGCATAGTGATCTCGTAGGGTACATGGGGATGCAGATGGTAGAGGTCCAGTGCCGTCGTCCCAGACAGAAACAAAAGATCCATATCCGCATCAGCACGCACATAGGTTCCACGCGGGACCGATGCTGAACGATTGCCCTGTGCGTTTGACGATAATGGAAAAGAGAATAGGCTCGCCCCAGCAGCGGCTGTTAGGCCAGTGGACCCGGTGACAAGAAAGTCGCGTCGATTAAGTAACTTCTGCATAGATTCCCCCTCGTAGTTATTTTAATCCGTCGCGAATGATTCAACGATCTCAATCATGACTTGTACGCTCTTATTAAACGCTTCGATTCCAATACGTTCATTGTTTCCGTGCACGCCGGAAGATTGTGCGGAGGTCCTAATACTTGGGATATACCCGTAGCTCGCAATACCAATATCACGGAAAAAATGACTGTCTGTAAATCCTCCCAATACAGAGGGCACCACACCTGCACCCGGAAAATGCTCCAGAGTCTTCTGAACCAATAGACTATAGAAAGGCGTATCCGAACTCGTCGCAGCCGCGCTAAAAAGCATGATTTCCTCGACCTCTATTTGGTCATCATCAATGCGCGCGTGAATCCCCTCTAGAAACTCATCTGCATCTTGATCAGGCAGTATTCGGCAGTCGAGCTCCGCAACGGCGGTTGGAGGTACAACGTTTATCTTCTGACTGCCCGTCAACATGGTGATCGAGCAAGTATTACGGATCAGCGCATGTAAAGCTGGTAGCTCCGCCTGAAAATCGGCGACAAATTCAGAATCGAGGATAGCTTCATCGATATTTTGAAATGACTGCTGCCATTTAGGATCCAGATTATCGGCAAGACCTACGAACATCTCTCGTACCGGTCCAACTATCCGTGGCTCAAAAGGTGATTCTTGGATTCTATGCAAGGCCGCTATAAGCCGAGTCGTTGACGAGGTAGGTAAAGGCCGGGAGCCGTGCCCTGGTTGGTCAGTGGCCGTTAATCGAAGCCAATACGGGCGCTTTTGTGCAAGCTCAATCCGAAACCAAACATGCCCGCCCACAGACTCGGTACCACTACCACCTTCATTCAAGACGTACCCCACGCCGTCGAAGATCTCAAGTCTATTTTCTACTAACCATCCGGCACCATAAAACCCACCAGCCTCTTCATCCGCAGTGGCCATAAAGATGACATCCCGATTTAGAGGCTGCCCGCTGTTATGAAGTGCAAGAAAGGCTTCGAGATGCATGATGCCGAGAGATTTCGTATCAAGGGTCCCACGACCGTACAGCTCTCCATCAATTTCAACAGCTCGCAACGGATCGGTTACCCATGCCTCAGGCGTCGCCGGCACTACATCAATGTGATGCAAAAGCACCAGTCCAGGCTCATCACCCCCCTCTAAACGCGCCCAGATATTTCCTCGTCCTGGCGCTGACTCTGCTGTTTCATAAGCAATACCCGCTCCTGAAAAAATTTCTGCGAAAAACTCAACTCCTCGACTCTCATTACCCGGAGGGTTCGTGGTGTCGATCTCGACATAGGTCTTGAGACGCTCTAGAGATGGAGTCTGCGCATAAGAGACGGTAGACAAAACGGCTAAAAGGCATCCTAGAATGGTATATCTCATGGGTCTTTTCCTTTAAGGATTTTTCTTTTCCCTATG
>DBZY01000089.1:0-488 GCA_002311835.1 Proteobacteria bacterium UBA1148
ATGGTTCACGCGTAAGCCGGCGCTTATGAAAGCCTTAATGTTGGCTGGTGCTACGGATCCGATTATCGGTGATTGCGCGCCCACCTTCTTTCCAACCGTACCGTGCACCCCGGCACCGATCACAGAAGAAACTATTCCAGACAAGACTGGTGTTGGCGGCATCAATTTCCACAGCGCAAATTACAGCGCCACAAAGTTCTACTACGAAGGTGCCAACGATGACTTCGATGCGTTGGATAAAGGGGATGGGGCGGCCGACAGCTACATCACTGACGAAGTCTTTGTCTACGACTCGTACGATCGAGTACGGGTTGCCATGAGTTGGCTCACGCGGGGCACCTACACCTTCGATCACAAGGACGACGCTCACGCGATTGGGAGTGACTTCGACCTGAGAGTCTATGACCCAGCAGGTGACTTGATCGGACGCTCCTGGTCGTTTGACAATAATTTCGAGGTCGTGGATTTCGAACCAACCACCTCCGGGA
>DBZY01000089.1:657-908 GCA_002311835.1 Proteobacteria bacterium UBA1148
GCATGCGACACTTGGCGTCCGCTTGCCGTCCGCATACGGCCATTGAGTTTCCTCCGCAAAGCCTTAAGGGCCCTGTATATACGTATGAGCTTCAGCGATTCTTTAAGGAGCACGCAGAGAATCTCATACTGTTCCGAGGTTATCTGGAGGATATAGAAGAGACCGCCAAAGAGCTTACTGTCGAGTTTACTAACTTCAGCACCGCTACCGCTTTCGGACAGCCCACCATTGCCTTTCGACTAAAAACAACA
>DBZY01000089.1:992-2716 GCA_002311835.1 Proteobacteria bacterium UBA1148
AGGTAGAGAAATTGCTGGACCGTGAACCTATTGATCCCATCTTGCGTTTCTTTCGTCGCGGAGCAAGTGATCTGGTTGTAGCGAGAATCGAAGACTTAAAAAAGGTTCGTAGATACGAGTTTGGGGGACGGTCACATGGAGCACATGAATATGATGTTGAGCTGGATATTGAAACACCGCCTAAGTTTGTCGCTACTGGTGAGCTGATCGATATAATCCAGTTATCCGGACAATGACAAGGGAGCCCCGGCTCTTCTCTTAGGCTATCGATCTATGCTTCGCATTCAAAACGCGTTAAGAGACTTGTGGGAACGTCCTTTTTATCAACATAGAATTGATCGTACCATTCTCTCAGTTTATTGACGGGCCCATCGCCTTCGCTCATTAATGGATTATCGACCCTTATCTTACTGTGCCAAATATCGATGTCCTGTTTAAAAGCTAGCTGGGTCATGGTTGTGTATTGCCCAACTATCGCGTCGTTCTCTTTTTTACTTAAGGAAGGTATTTTTTCAACCATAACGCCATGTCTAAGTACAAAACTATCTTTGTTGATTGGGACGTGGCTGACTAACTGCAAGGATCTATGTTTTATCCCGCCTCCTTCGTTTGTCATCCAACACAGCATATATGCCGGACCAAAGTAGGTCGCCTTGGTGTCCATGAAACCTCCCTCATCATATTCGGTGGCGCCCTCGTTTCTTCCCTGCATAAGTTGAGTTAACGTGTGGCCCTCGAAGATGTTTTTGAAGTAGGTTGGCGGTACCCCGTGGACTGTGCCAAAATGCGCCTTGTCAGACATGTTATCGATCAGCTCTCGACAGTTGATGCTGATTATATTCTCGTCAACAACCCAATCAGACCAATTATCTGAAAAACAGGCGCCTTCCCTTGGTATGGTAATATTTTGGTCCGGTGCATCACCCTCAGGGTCATTCCATATAAAAAGCAATTTATTTTGCTCCATGACGGGCCAACTACGTATCTTAGCTTCCTTGGGTATCTTCTTGGAATAGGGTATATCCAAACATCTGCCGTCCTTCCCCCATCCCCAATGGTGATAAGGACACCTAACCATATCTCCATCTATTGTTCCGCCGGAAAGATCGCCACCCATATGTGGACAGGCGGATTGCAGGGCGACCGCATCTCCGTTGCTGTCTCTAAATACGACTAACCTAGTGTCAAAGGCGGTCACAGAGGTTAAGGAATCAGTAAAAACCCTACTCAAACCAAGGCAATGCCAGCCTCTAGCAAACCGGTCCGGGGGAGGAGTTTGATCGATAACACGAACTGGACCGTTACTCATAGTTACCCCTTCTGTTGAGATCTATCTTCTCAAATTCGAGGCTATCTCTCAAGCGTCGATAAGCAATTGTGACGTTACCCTTCGAGGTAGTACCGCCTCGCATCATGAAGTGAAGTATGCTTTTTCGGTTTTGAGTCGTCTACGCGTCCGGAACTCCTTTCTAATCTCCCTGAACATCGCAAAACTCTACCAGTCTTCGCTTATAATACGGGCTGGCGTATGCAGAGTGAGGTCCTGCGATTGCGTTGGGACCAGGTGGATTTGGCTGTTGGCACCGTGCGGCTTGAGGTCCATACTACAAAGAATAAGGATGCCCGCCGACCAAGGATATGCCAGGGCGCAGTTCAACCTCGGCCACATGTACGCTGACGGCCGGGGCGTGGTGCAGGATTATGTGCACGCACACATTTGGTAT
>DBZY01000089.1:2956-4560 GCA_002311835.1 Proteobacteria bacterium UBA1148
CGGACCATAGGTGAACGACCTTCCAAAGATATGGTATGAGGAAGCAATGACTGTCAGCGCGGAGGGTCACAAACATGCACGGTTTGTGAGGGACGAATTTAACAAGTGGGCAGAGTCAAAAGAGGGCCGTAGTAACGACGATGACAACCTGTATGGAGAACCTGCGCCCAAAGATCATCTTGACTGGAGGTAATACCAATGCTCAGACCACCAATGTGTTATGACTGCGTACACTATAACGAGAAACCAGCGAGTAACGGACAACCCACTCATCAGCTCATCGAGAAACGAAGATGCCAAGAAACGAGTTAGTCGGCGAGGCTCGACACGCAACCGATCTCTTAAGTTTAATCGAGAAGCAAGCCAATCAGGCGGACGCTAGCCGTTCTATATCTGATGAGTTGATTACCGCCATCAAAGAGAGCGACATGCTGCGGCTGGGAACGAGCGTCGAACTTGGAGGGAAAGACGAAACCTTGGTCGGAATTGCTAACGAACTAAGAACGATAACGCCGTTGTGCACATCTACCGCATGGGTCCTCTGGAACCACACCGTACTTTTCCATCATACGTGCGCCCTGTTAGGCCCCCCACACATCGACTTCCTACGTGAAAGAGTGTCCAACGCCGATTGGTTCTGCCAAGGTGCGGGGGCGGGGACTGAGGTTGGCGGTACTAGGATAGAAGATAAAATGCAACTAAACGGAGTTTCTGCATTTGCATCGGGGTCTCGCTATGCAGATTGGGCCGCAATCATTTTTAACATGGGGTCCCCAGAATTTACTGTAGTCGACATGATGGACCCCAAAATCCGAGTAGATCCTACCTGGGAAGCCATGAGCGTTAGAGCGTCGTCGACAGACCACGTCTATTTCGATGGCCCCGAAGTACCCATTTCCAGGGTTGTACCTATTCCATTCAAGGATCGCGAAATGTACCGAACACCTGATCATCCGGTAATAAACCCGAGATACCGCGAAGATTGGGTTGCCCTTTCAGCTATGTGGTTGGGCGCGATGGCAAGCGGCCTCGCAGAAGCAAGCTTCAAAGAAATGGCCGAGGGAATCAAAGATCGAATAGCAGTTTTCGGGACAAAAATGGCCGAACGTCAAACAATACACGTTAACTTAGGACGGGCCCGCAGTCTCATTAACGCTGCCACCGATACTGCCTACAACGCACTCCGCGAAACTGATGAGCGAATAGCTGCTAAGACACCACCAACCGAACAAGATTATTTCCGCCAAACTGCAGGAGGTATGCAGGCTATATTATTGTGCGACGAGGCGATGAAGCTCATTCAGAGAATACTGGGCGGCAACGGCTTAAGAGAGGGGACCAATTTTGAGAGACATTTCAGAGATTTCCAGGCAATGCCCTTGCATATCATCTCCCACGTTGACCGAATCACCGAGCAGTACGGACGCCTCGAATTGGGATTAGAAACCACAAATACCTTCTAGGGCCGTGAAATACCACCGGCTTCTCAGCCGTCAGCAGAGAAAAAAAGCTGAACCTCATTTTCTATGCACTATCTACGCTCGGGCTAAGCCGCCATATGATTACGTTGTTGTTGATGAAGCCCAATGATTTTAAAGATACGA
>DBZY01000068.1 GCA_002311835.1 Proteobacteria bacterium UBA1148
CTCAGATGAGATTTTACGAATACTGGATTGGTAGATCTAAAAAAAAGAATTAAATAAAACCCACATGTTGAACTCACTCGACAGTGACTGATTTAGCTAGATTGCGAGGCTGATCCACATCGGTACCCTTTAGTACGGCAGTGTGATATGCCAACAGCTGCAGCGGCACGGTGTAAAGAAGCGGTTCTTGAATTGGTTGCACGTGCGCGGGCATCCGCAAGATACGCACATTGTCGCTATCGCTTAAGTCCACTGCCGGATCTGCGAAAACATATAGCTGCCCCCCCCGGGCTCTGACTTCCTCAAGATTCGACTTAAGTTTATCCAATAACTCATTATTGGGTGCGACAGCTACCACGGGCATATCGTCATCCACCAGAGCTAGGGGGCCATGCTTAAGCTCGCCCGCTGCATAAGCTTCAGCATGAATATAAGAAATCTCCTTCAGCTTCAAAGCCCCTTCCATAGCGATAGGGTTCAATGCCCCGCGGCCTAAAAACAAAGCATGGTCCTTGTCTGCAAACTCTCTGGCCAGATCTGCGATGGCATCATTCAACACTAAGCTCTGCTCAACCATTCCTGGTATTTCCGCCAGATGAGTGACTAGCTCTCGTTCCGCACCTGAATCCAATCCTTGATGCCTAGCGATCGCTATTGTCAACATGAGTAGTGCTGCAAGCTGAGTTGTGAAAGCTTTTGTCGACGCGACACCAATCTCCTGTCCTGCGCGAGTCATCAGCACTAAATCTGCTTCTCGTGTTAAAGAACTCTCAGAGACGTTACAAATGCCTAATGTGGCGAGATAACCAAACTGTTTAGCTACCCGCAACGCCGCTAGTGTGTCAGCGGTTTCGCCAGACTGAGAAATGACCACAAAGAGAGTATTGTCCGGTACCACCGGAGACCGGTAGCGATACTCGCTGGCGATGTCCACGGTACAAGGCAGCCGCGCGATCTCTTCAAGCTGATATCGCGCCACCAACCCCGCATGATAACTGGTGCCACACGCAACGATGTGTATGCCAGTTACTTTGTTAAGAACCTCCTCTGCGTTCGTACCAAACACAGAATCTGGAATACTACCATCACTAATTCGCTCTTCCAGGGTTCGTATCAGAGCGGCGGGTTGCTCATGAATCTCTTTCTCCATGTAGTGTTGAAACCGGCCTCGTTCGGCTGCATCTGCTGTGAGTTCGCTCTCTCGAATCGGTCTCTCTACCTGGTGGCCTTCAGCATCAAATATCTGCACCGAGTCCTTCCGCACTACCGCGATGTCCCCTTCTTCAAGAAATTGGAAGCGTTGGGTCACAGGCAACAATGCTGAGACATCAGATGCAACAAAATTCTCCCCGGAACCTAGCCCTACTACAACCGGCGTGCCTGAGCGAGCAATGAACAGCGCCTCGGGATCGTGAGTACTAAGAACGACTATTGACGCGTAACCGCCCTCCAGTTCTTTTACTGTTCGGCTTACCGCTAGGCGCACATCGTCGGTCTCTGCAAGATGATAGTGAACCCGGTGCGCAATGACCTCCGTGTCGGTCTCTGAACTAAACTCGAATCCCTCCGCTTCTAGTTCCGCGCGCAGCTTCGCATGGTTTTCAATGATGCCGTTATGAACCACGGCAATTTCATTGCCGGACATATGGGGATGCGCATTATTTTCGCTAGGTGTACCGTGCGTTGCCCAGCGTGTGTGGGCTACGCCTATGTTACCGCCCACGTTCTGGTCTTTGAGTGCATCTTTAAGCCCTTTCACCTTGCCCAAACGCCTCACACACTTAAGTTTCTGATCATGGACTATTGCTAGACCCGCCGAATCGTAACCACGATATTCTAGGCGCTGAAGCCCCTCTATGAGAATGGGTATTACGTCGCGCTCGGCTACTGCGCCTATGATTCCGCACATAAGGCACTATCCTCCCAAGAAATCATTAAAACCATTATTGCAAAGCGACGCGGAAATAGTTGAACGTGCCTTTCACTTAGCGGGTTTTGTGGGGCGTTTCCAGCCCTTTACCGTTGCTTGACGATTCCGCTCCACGGCCAAGGCTTCACCGGGCACATTCTTCGTGATGGTTGATCCTGCAGCAATGGTGGCACCAGCTCCTATTTCAAGTGGTGCCACTAGCATAGCGCCAGACCCTACAAACACTCTGTCACCGATTTGCGTTCGATGCTTCGCTGCACCGTCATAGTTGCAGGTTATCGTTCCAGCTCCGATGTTCACATCTTGACCGACCCGCGTATCCCCCACGTAGCTCAGGTGATTCATCTTGCTACCCGGCGCGACACTGCTTGCTTTAACCTCGACAAAGTTACCAACCTTTACTCGCTCCTCAAATTCCGTGCCTGGTCGAAGTCGTGCGAATGGCCCGATCTCGCAGTGCGACCCCGCTACTACGCCATCAATTACACAGTGCTCGTGAACTCTACAGTCATCGCCCAAACTAGTATCTGAAATAATCGCGTTAGGGCCTATTTGCACACGATCTCCGAGTACAACATCTCCCGAAAAAACGACCCCTACGTCGATAAAAACATCTCGACCAATCGTTAGCGCGCCGCGAAGATCAAACCGTCCAGGATCAGCGAGCGTTGCGCCTCGCGCCATAACATCTTGGGCGTAACGTCGCTGCAGAACGCGCTCAGCCGCCGCGAGTTGTACTCGATCGTTAACTCCCAATACCTCATCGGGGTCTGCTACGGAGACACCGACCACCGGAACACCTTCCCCAACCGCCATAGCGATAACGTCTGTCAGGTAAAATTCGCCTTGGTGGTTGTCATCATTCAATACCTCCACCCAACGACGGAGTGAGCTGGCCTGAGCTACCATCATTCCGGTATTGATCTCATTGATAGCGCGCTGCGCCGGCGTGGCATCCTTATCCTCAACTATGGCCGTGACCGCACCCTCATCGTCACGCAGTATCCGACCATAACCGCAGGGCTTCTCCAAAAAAACAGTGAGCAACGCTATCCCGCCCGTGGGCACCTCCCCAAGCAGCGCCCTCAGACTTACTACTGTTACCAGCGGAACATCTCCGAAAAGAACAAGGATCTGGTGGTCTTCCGGAATCCCTGGTAGTGCCTGCCCTAACGCATGGCCTGTACCGAGTTGCTCAGCCTGAAGAGTCCAATCCACGGTTAACTCGGGGAACGCTTTTGGGACAGCCTCGCCACCGTGCCCATACACCACGTTTATGGCTTTCGGTTCCAGCGCGGCCGCCGTATCAAGGACATGAGATAGCATATTGCGGCCCCCTAGGGGCTGTAACACCTTCGGCATGTCGGAGTTCATGCGCTTACCCTGACCTGCTGCCAGGATGACGGTAGTTAACGCCACGATGGTGCGTCCTTTGGTCTCTTACAGATTAGTGACTGCAATAATAGCGCGCTGGCGGACCAGAGGGCGGCTCAACGCCTACCTTTTAGGTTTTCAGCCGCTCGGTAACGCGCCTCGGCTTCAACGAGATCTCTCTGCGCCTGCTCAAGATCAATCTCCCCGTGACGCCCCTCTAGTGCTTCCCGTGCCCTTTCCCTTGCTTCCAACGCTGCAGCTTCATCAAGATCCTCAGCTCGCAACGCACTGTCGGCCAGTACAGTCACAAGCTGAGGTTGTATCTCCAGGATTCCTCCAGAGACATAGAAAAACTGCTCCTCACCCTCTGACGTTTGCACACGGACCTCTCCTGGTTTGAGATCAGTCAACAGTGGAGCATGACGTGGAGCAATACCGATTTCGCCGAGCTGTCCCGGCGCGAACACCATCTCCGCCTCTCCGGAGAATATCTCCCCCTCGGCGCTAACGATATCAACGTGTATGCTGGCCATGATTCTTGCCGTCCCAACCTACTGCAGGTTCTTGGCCCGCTCTTCTGCCTCTTCAATGGGTCCAACCATGTAGAACGCCTGCTCCGGCAGATGGTCAAATTCACCTGCAATAATGGCCTTAAAGCCATTGACGGTTTCTTTTAGTGGAACGTACTTGCCGGGACTCCCGGTGAATGTTTCTGCAACGGTGAAGGGCTGGGACAGGAAACGTTGAATCTTGCGCGCCCTTTGCACTATCAGTTTATCGTCCTCGGAAAGCTCATCCATTCCGAGAATGGCAATGATGTCCTGGAGTTCCTTGTAACGTTGTAACACTGCTTGAACGGAACGCGTCGTCTGGTAGTGCTCCTCACCAATAACGTTTGGGTCCAACAACCGACTGGTAGAGTCCAAAGGATCCACGGCAGGATAAATTCCCAGCTCTGCAATCTGACGCGACAACACCAACGTCGCATCCAGATGGGCAAAGGTGGTAGCCGGAGAAGGATCGGTTAAATCATCTGCAGGGACATAAACAGCCTGGAACGATGTGATGGATCCAGTGCTTGTTGAGGTGATACGCTCTTGCAACACGCCCATTTCTTCGGCCAGCGTTGGCTGATACCCGACAGCCGAGGGCATTCGGCCTAGCAAAGCCGATACCTCAGTGCCGGCCAGGGTGTAGCGATAGATGTTGTCGATGAACATCAACACGTCACGTCCCTCATCACGAAAGTATTCAGCGATTGTCAAACCCGTTAATCCCACGCGAAGGCGGTTACCAGGAGGTTCATTCATCTGCCCGTAGACCAGAGAAACCTTGTCAAGAACCTTCGATTCCTTCATCTCGTAGTAGAAATCGTTTCCTTCGCGAGTTCGCTCCCCTACACCAGCAAACACGGAGTACCCGCCATGAGCCTTGGCGATGTTGTTGATCAACTCCATCAGTGTGACCGTCTTACCAACACCGGCACCACCGAATAAACCAATCTTGCCACCCTTCGAAATTGGCATGATTAGGTCAATGACCTTAACGCCCGTCTCTAATAGCTCCGTCGTGGTAGTTTGATCCTCATAGGCAGGAGGATCGCGGTGGATAGGCCAGCGCTCCTCCTCACCGATTTCCCCGGCGTTGTCGATGGGTCTACCCAGGACATCCATGATTCGTCCTAAGGTTTTCTCACCGACGGGGACTGTAATCGGCTGGCCCGTGTTATTAACGGGTAAGCCGCGCTTTAATCCCTCACTCGACCCCATTGCGATCGCACGTACAACGCCATCGCCGAGTTGCTGTTGAACTTCCAACGTTAAATTCTGCTCGTCCAGTTGCAGAGCGTCATAAATCTTCGGGATAGCCTCTCGAGGAAACTCGACGTCAACTACCGCGCCAATGACTTGAACAATCGTACCGGTGCTCATGGATTCTTAATCCTTCCTAATCTAGACGGCCGCTGCGCCGCCGACAATTTCTGAAATTTCCTGAGTGATAGCCGCCTGGCGGGCCTTGTTGTAAGCAAGTTGTAGCCGATCGACAAACTTGCCAGCGTTATCAGTAGCAGATTTCATCGCTACCATTTTAGAAGCCATCTCACAGGCAATGTTTTCAACGACAGCGCGGTAGACCTGTGCCTCGACATAGCGCGTAAGTACATTAGTTAATAGGTCGGATGCGTCTGGTTCGTATATGTAGTCCCAGTGTTCCTGCAGGTCATCTGCGCCAACAGGCTCGACAGGCAGAAGGGTCCTGATATCTGGTGTTTGTATCATGGTATTAACAAATACGTTATGCGCCAGAAATAGCCGATCGATGGTTTCTTCCTTGTAAGCTTCCGTCATGCTTGTTATCGGCCCTATTAGGTCCTCCATCTTTGGCATATCGCCTAGGTGGGTCGCTACAGAAACGATGTTCGTCTTGAGCCGGCGAAAAAAAGCTACCCCCTTCGCACCCAGTAAACACAAATCAACCTCGACCCCTTTTTTTTGCCATTCGCTGATGTCGTTCAAAAGTGCGCGAAATAAGTTAACATTTAAGGATCCGCATAAACCACGATCCGATGTAACAACAATGTAACCAATCCGTTTAATTTTGCGTTCCTCAAGATACGGATTGTGAAAATCCGGGCTGGCCTGGGATAAATGCCCGATGACCCTTCGAATGCCTTCAGCATAAGGCTTAGCAGCCTTCATGCGATCCTGGGTTTTTCTAAGTTTGGAAGCTGCGACCATTTCCATAGCACTGGTGATCTTCTGCGTATTTTTGACGCTGTTAATCTTTGTGCGAATTTCTTTGCCGACTGCCATGCCGTTATTCCTTGAGCTCTAGCTCAGTACGCTCCCGTCGCCTTGAACTCGTCTAGCAATGTCTTGAGACCAGTCTGTATATCTTCGTCGAACCCACCGGTGCTGTTGATCTTATCCATTAGCTCAACAGCGTTGGTGCGTGCGTGTGCGTGCAATGCTGCCTCGAAAGGCGCAACTTTTTCTACTTCCACATCGTCAAGGTATCCCTCGTTGACTGCGTAAAGAGAGATTGCCATCTCAGCAACTGACAATGGTGCGTACTGAGGCTGCTTCATAAGCTCCGTGACACGCTGACCGCGCTCCAACTGGCGGCGAGTCGCCTTATCCAGATCGGAGGCGAATTGGGAAAAGGCAGCAAGCTCGCGGTATTGAGCAAGCGCTAGCCGAATTCCGCCACCAAGCTTCTTGATCGCCTGAGTCTGGGCGGCACCGCCCACCCGCGAGACTGAAAGACCTGCGTTAATCGCTGGCCGAATTCCCGCATTAAACAGATCAGTCTCCAGAAATATTTGTCCGTCTGTGATGGAAATAACGTTAGTTGGCACAAATGCCGAAACATCTCCAGCCTGAGTTTCGATGATGGGCAGCGCCGTCAACGAACCGGTTTTGCCCTTGATCTTTCCCTTTGTGGCTTCTTCCACATAATCCTCGTTGACTCGCGAGGCCCTCTCAAGAAGACGTGAATGCAAATAAAATACGTCCCCCGGATAGGCTTCCCGCCCTGGAGGCCGTCTCAACAGTAGGGAAATCTGGCGATATGCCCAAGCCTGCTTGGTCAAATCATCGTAAATGATCAGCGCGTCTTCACCACGGTCTCGAAAATACTCTCCCATTGAGCACCCCGCGTAGGGTGCAATGTATTGCATAGCAGCTGATTCAGAAGCGGAAGCGACCACCACTGTTGTGTGCTCCATAGCCCCCTCGTCTTCTAACCGACGTACGACGTTAGCGACTGTGGAGTTCTTCTGCCCGATGGCGACATAGATACACTTAATACCGCTGCCTCTTTGGTTGATAATCGTATCGATAGCGACCGCGCTCTTACCGGTTTGTCGGTCCCCGATAATGAGCTCACGCTGCCCGCGACCGATCGGTACCATTGAATCGATGGACTTCAATCCCGTCTGCACAGGCTGATCAACAGACTTACGCTCGATGACTCCGGGAGCCACTTTTTCAATGGGAGATGTTGCGGCAGCATCGATCGGTCCCTTTCCGTCGAGCGGATTGCCCAGTGCATCAACAACTCGCCCTAATAACGACTTGCCCACCGGAACCTCCAAAATTCTGCCGGTCGTCTTAACCACATCCCCTTCGGAAATGTGCTTGTACTTTCCAAGTACAACGGCGCCCACTGAATCCTGTTCCAGATTCAAGGCAAGACCGAAGCTGCCGCCTGGAAATTCAATCATTTCTCCGTACTGAACGTCGGCGAGTCCGTGAATTCGGACGATTCCATCGGTCAGCGCAATAACTGTACCTACATCGCGAGCTTCGGCTTTGACATCGAACCCTTCGATGCGCTTCTTAATCAGGTCGCTGATCTCGGATGCTTTGAGTACCATCTAAATTCCCCTTACGAAGCGAGTGTTTCCGCTAACTCGCTCAACCGACTTTTCACAGATCCATCGATAACCCGACCTTCGGCGTAAATGACTGCGCCGCCTATAAGTTCCGGATCCTCTCTAACTTCAAGTTCAACCGCCCTGCCCAAGTTTTTCTCTAAGCTCGTCTTTATCTGTTCTACCACTGACTCCTGCACACCCGTGGCGGTGACCAGTTGCACTTTTACGGTATTCTCCGCCCAGGCCTTGAGCTCATCAAACTGCATAGCGATTTCCGGTATGACTGCTAGACGCTCATTCTCTGCTAGTAGTCGAAGCAAGTTTTCACCGCGCCCCGATGAAAACACCTCCGCGTTGCCCACGTCGGCACAGACCTCCTGCAGGAAGCGAACGCGCTCATCCTGGTTGAGATCGCGTCTGGACAAGAACTCTTTAGCAACAGAATCACCCGTGACCTCCGCAGCGGTCGACAATGCCGTCGACCAGACTGAGAGCTCTTTGTCATCGCTAGCTAGCTCAAATATGGCCCGAGCGTAGGGACGTGCGAGTGTACTAGTGTCGGCCATTCTGTTTACCTATAAATCGGCTGCGAGCTGATCAAGAAAAGCCCGGTGGGCCACTTCGTCAATTTCACGCAAAAGGATTTTTTCAGCACCTACAATTGCAATAGTGGCAACCTGTTGACGAAGTTCATCACGAGCGCGGTTAATTTCCACCTCGAGTTCTGATTGTGCGCTGTCGAGTCTTTTACGTTTTTCAACCTCTCCCTCGGACCTCGCCTCTTCGACAATATCGTTAGCGCGCGCATTTGCCTTACTGAGTACGGCTCGCGCCTGGTCGCGCGCCTCTTCAATAATTTTCCCAGCTTCTACTCCAGCCTGTTTAAGGTCGCCCTGCCCCTTCTCCGCTGCAGCAAGACCGTCAGCAATGGTTTTCTCACGTTCCTCCATCGCCCCTCTGATCAACGGCCAAACGAACGTCATGGTGAACCAGACCAAAAGGCCAAAGACCAACATTTGCGCGAACAGTGTGACGTTAATGCTCACAATCTGCCTCCAGAAAAAAGATTGTTCAGCCGCCTAGCGGTCCCAGAAACGGGTTGGCAAAAGTGAAAAACAAAGCTACGCCGACGCCAATCATGGTAACCGCATCTAGCAAGCCCGCCACGATAAACATCTTGATTTGCAACATGGGTACGAGCTCGGGCTGCCTAGCTGCGCCTTCCAGGAATCGTCCGCCCAGTAAGCCAAAACCGATGGCCGTCCCCAATGCGCCCATGCCTATGAGAAGCGCCACTGCTACGGCGGTTCCCGCTTGTACTAATGCTATTTCCATGGTTCCTCCTAAGTCCAGAAAGGTCACAAGCCCTTCGAGAATTCTGCGTTAATGTTCCTCATGAGCCATACTCAGATACACAATAGTCAACATCATGAATATAAAGGCCTGCAAGGTAATGATCAGGATGTGAAAAATCGCCCAAGCTAGTCCAAGGATAACCTGGATGATGAATGCTGTGATGGTTCCCACAGATGTGAGATTCTCCCCCAAGGAGTGCGCTCCCGCTGATAGCGTAAACAGAGCAATCAGGATAAAAATCAGCTCGCCTGCATAAAGATTTCCGAATAGCCGAAGAGCAAGAGACACTGGCTTAGCAAGCTCTTCAACGAGCTTTAAAAGAAAATTGAATGGCATCATCCATTTACCAAATGGGTGCAAAAACAGCTCTTTTGCAAAACCGCCCACACCTTTGATCTTGATGCTGTAAAAGATCATCAAAAGGAAAACTGTAATTGACATCCCGAAGGCAATATTCAGGTCGGTGGTTGGAACAACCTTCATATACTCGATACCCACCAGAAGACCTAATGCTGGCAGGAGATCCACGGGCACAAGATCCATGAAGTTCATTAAAAAGATCCAGCAGAAGATAGTAAGAGCCAGCGGGGCGATCACTTTGCTGGAACCATGAAAACTATCCTTAACCTGAGTGTCGACAAATTCCACTATCAGTTCTACGAAATTCTGCCAAGCACCTGGCACGCCTGAGGTCGCTTTTCTTGCTGCCAAATAAAAAGTACCCACGAAAATAATACCGAGAGTCACAGCAAAAAAAATGCTGTCCCAGTGCAAATTCCAGAACGGATTGGCCAACCCCGTATGAAGCGCATGCTCCGTGTCTAAGTTCGTCAGATGATGGACGATGTAATCGGTAGCGGAGGCTGGACCTTCGTTGACTTCGTGAGCGTCTTCCATGTCTAGTTTTGAATCACCTGTTTAGCCACTAGTTACTACGCGTCAGATCGGCGATCTTAATAGCGCCACCCAGTAAACGAGCAGGGTTGCCGCGAAACACCCCAACATCGGTCCAAACGAAACCTCAATAGTTGTCAATACCAACCCGAAAAGAACTACGATCAACGCGAGCTTAAGGAACTCCCCTCGATAGAGTCCTTTAAGGATTTTATCGGGCTCTGCATCTGCGCCTAATCGGAATATGCTAACAGCCATGTAGAGGCTGCTCACTGTCCCGATCCCCCCACCCATAAGAGCAGAGATGCTGGCCCGGGCACCACTTATCAAAAACCCAACTGCCGATATCAGCAACGTTATTCCCAACTGACCCGCCACAATGCCCAGAGCCTCCCGGCGCGCCTTTAGGTGCAGGTCTTTATGATCGAACTGCTCTTCAAGATCGCTCACGACACTCTCAGCCACCGTATTCAGAAGGCGCCAGCAAACACATTCTTCAACTCATCAGTCGACATTTTAGCCAACACCAGAGGGCAAAGAAAAAGCCACATACGTGGCATTGGTTGCTTAGGAACTAAAGCTGCCTGATAACCGGCGCATTCTAAATTTTTGTCTCGGCCCGATCAAGGTTGTTAGGTCATGTGATCAACGATACCTTCTAGTTCTTCCAGGCTGTGGTAACGAATGATGAGACGTCCTCCCGAAGAACTACGCTCTTCTATCCGCACGTTTGCCCCTAGTTTCTCACCTAGTTGGATTTCCAGACGCCTCACGTCTGGATTTTTGGCTGCGTTGGCTTGGTCTATTTTCACGGGAGCTTTTGCAAGACGCTTTACCGCGCGTTCGGTCTTTCTTACGCTCCATCCCTCTTTGACCACCTGCTGGGCCAGCGTTAGCTGCTCCTGAAGCGACTCAAGCGCTAACAATGCGCGAGCATGACCCATGCTTAACGCGCGTTGCGCGAGCAAATCTTTGACGAGATCTGGCAACTCTAGTAAGCGCAACAGATTACTCACTGAGACTCGGGACCGCCCCACAGCATCAGCTGCCTCACCGTGAGTCATTTCAAATTCATCTACGAGCCGTCGAAGCCCCTTCGCTTCCTCTAGCGGATTTAGGTCTTCACGCTGGATATTCTCAAGTATCGCCACTACCGCTGCCGCATGGTCTGAGATGTTCCTGACTAGGGCGGGAATGGAATGCAATCCAGCGAGTTGAGCCGCTCGCCACCGTCGTTCACCTGCGACAATTTCGTAGCGAACCTCAGCCCCGATAGTTTGATCCACCGACAAGGGGCGCACCACAATGGGCTGAATCAGGCCCTGGACACGTATGGTTTCCGCCATCTCAGCGAGGGTATCTTCTCGTATATCATCCCGAGGCTGGTAGCGCCCCTTCTCCAGAAGATCAATGGGAACTTCCTTCAGTCTGTCCCGAGAAACAGCATCTGCAGGCCCAATATTCGTACTTAATAATGCCTCTAGGCCACGCCCGAGGCTTTTCCGCTTTGCCATCGTGCTCCGGTCGCTATGGGGAAAAGGGCAGCCGCATGATTGTAGCGCAAGCTCGCCAAAATGCATGGATCAAGATACTGCGGTAGATGCCTCACGACGATTGATCTCTCCCGCAAGAGCAAGATATGCAAGAGCTCCCCTCGAGTATTTGTCGTGGTACATCGCAGGCTTACCGAAACTCGGTGCTTCAGCCAAGCGGACGTTGCGCGGAATCACCGTCTGGAATACCAGTTCTCCAAAGTGCTGCACAAGCTGACCGGAAACCTCGTTAGCCAGGTTGTTCCGGGGGTCAAACATCGTACGCAGAATTCCATGCAGTTGAAGCCCAGGATTCGAAGATCGGCGGACCTGGTCCACTGTCTCAAGAAGCGCGGTTAAGCCCTCCAGAGCGTAGTACTCGCACTGCATTGGAATCAACACGCGATCCGCGGCCGTCAATGCATTCACTGTCAACATGTTAATTGCCGGGGGGCAGTCGATTAGCACATAGTCATAATTTATAAGAAGCGGCTGCAACGCCTGTTGCAGACGATATTCCCTCTTGGGCTGAGTCAGCAGTTCCACCTCTGCCAGCGTGAGTGTCTGATTCCCCGGGAGCAGATCAAAGCCCCCCTCAGATGCGGGTTGGATTACCGCTCCTGCCTCCACGCCCTCAAGCAAAACATCACAGACGCTCTCCTCCAATGCGTCCTTATCGATGCCGCACCCCATGGTGGCATTACCTTGAGTGTCCACGTCTACAACCAAAACTCGGCGCTGAGTAGCAGACAAAGATGCTGCCAGGTTAACGCAGGTTGTTGTCTTGCCCACTCCGCCTTTTTGATTGGCTATCGCAATAGTTCGCGCCACAAACCCTCAATCCTTATTCTTATCCACGATCAGGAAGCTCCCTTTGAATAATTTTGCAACCGGCTCTCCAACACGACGCGCCCTGTATCCGCCCTCTAACTTAGCAATATTGCCGACAAAGCTCTCGCCTGTTAGTGCCAGCAAAACCGTATCAGACGTAAATAGATGTCCCGTGAGATTGAGCAAGTCCGGCAGCGCTGCGACGGCCCTTGCGAGCACCGTATCAAAGGGAGGGATAGTAAGTAAGTCCTCCACCCTTGCATGTTCCACAACCACATTATCCAAGCCCAATACGGCTTTTACATGGCGCAAAAATCCTACCCGTTTGCTACGGCTCTCGATCAATGTGAACTCCCTCTCCGGCTCAGCAATGGCCAGAGGAATGCCGGGCAGACCACCTCCGCTGCCCACATCTGCAATACGATTGCCCCTAAGAAAGGTACCCAAAGCTAGACTTTCCACCAGGTGGCGTTGGATCATTTCCTCAGGATCGGTAATAGCGGTCAGGTTATGCACCTCATTCCACCTCGAGAGCAATTGCAGAAAATCAGCCAAGGCACTGACTGTATCGCCACTTTCAGCCAAGCCTGCGCCCGCAAGTTGGCACACGATACGTTCCTGCATGCCCAGAGTATAAAGGGGGGAAGGAGCCCATCCCACAATACAACAGAACAAAGTAAAACCACGCTACCCTAGCTCACCTCTATGCACACGTCTGGAGCAGATTGCGATAACCTGCTATACACCGCAAAGCAATTACTAGCGAGTTCCGATGTCCAACACGATACCTAACGTTAGCAATTCCTTAACCCGCTCGGCTAGCTTTCAGCTTGTCTGGCTGGGTATCGCCGCTACCCTCGGCTTTGCCTTGTTAATGGTCCTATTGTCATGGGCATCAGCGCTTACAGGTAGTGGCACCAGCACGTTGAATGCCATTGATGCAGAATCGGGCACGCTGACCCTACAGCTGAGCACGGAGCCCCCTCAACTAGACAGCACGCGGGCTACAGATTCTGTCAGCATCATGATCCTTGGTCACGTGATGGAAGGGCTACTGCGGTTCGATGCTAATAATCAGCTCGTTCCCGGAGTGGCTGAACGTTGGGAAATTCGGGAAGACGGAGCAACGTTCTGGTTGCGTGAAGACGCTCGCTGGAGTGACGGGCTGCCGGTCACCGCACATGACTTCTCTTTTGCGTGGCACGCCGCGCTTGCACCAGAAACAGCATCGGAATACGCCTTCATTCTGTACCCTCTGAAGAATGCCGAGGCTATAAATACCGGCACTCTTCCTGGCGATGCCCTGGGCGTACACGCCATCAATGACAGGGTGCTTGAGGTCGAGTTTGAACAACCGCTGGCTTACTTTGAAGAACTTGTCGCTTTTCCTACTTACAACCCCATTCGCGAGGATTTCTACCGCAACCGTGACGGACGCTACGGCGCCGATGTCGAGGACCTTTTGTACAATGGCCCCTTTGAAATGACCGTGTGGGTCCACGGCGCTCATTTGCGCTTGGAAAAAAACACCGATTACTGGGATCGTGAGCGCGTGCGTCTCAATGTCATTGATATCCCCTATTTCACCACGGACACGACTGCGGCGTTGAATCTCTTCAAAGACGGCCAAATCGCCATCGTTGACTATCTTGGAGCCGAGCAACTTGATGAAGTCTTACGGCAACGGTGGGAACTCCTGCGCTTTGGTGACGGTAGCGTCTGGTTTCTCGCGTTTAATTTTGACTCTGGCCGAGCCACCAGTAATTGGCATCTTCGAAAGGCGCTGCAACTCGTGACCGATCCCAGTGAGTTAGTCAACCGTATTATTAAACTTCCCGGCAATCTTCCAGGAAAGTCTCTTTTTCCTGTCTGGCTCCAAGGAGTTAATGGTTTCTTTCGCCAGGAGTACCCGGCTCCACAGATAGCCTTGGATGCCAGCGCGGCACGGGAGCATCTTCGCCTAGCTATGGAAGAACTCGGCTTGGACGAGCCACCCTCGCTAGCGCTGTTGGTGGATGACACTCCGGGCGCTGGCAGACAGGCTGAATACTTTCAGAATCTTTACGGGACACAGCTCGGTATCGACATCCGAATTGATAGACAAATCTTCAAACAGCGCCTGGCGAAGATGCAAAACCAAGACTTTGACCTAGCTACGTATGGCTGGGGGCCGGATTTCGCCGATCCACTGACCTTTGGCGAGCTATTCGCCTCCTGGAACCCCAACAATAACGGCCGCTTTTCTAACCAGGAATACGATCAGTCCGTTCGCCTTGCGCAGTCATCTCTCGACCCCCACATTCGTATGAATGCGTTCGGCCGTCAGCAAGAGATTCTATTTGAAGAGGTAGCGTTGATTCCCAATTACGAACGGGGGCGAGTCTATATTAAGGATCGCCGGCTTCAGGGTGTGGTCCGCCGTGCGGTTGGCCCCGATCCCGATTTCACAAACGCCTATATCGTCGAGAATCCGTAGCTCCCAGGAACATGTACGCCTATACGTTGAAGCGGCTCATCCAAGGGGTTATCACAGTCTGGTTCATCGCAACAGCAACCTTTGTCGCCATGCACTCGGTGCCCGGCGACCCGTTACTCAACGAGAGGGGCGTTAATGCGGAGATCCGCCGGAACCTTGAGGAGCGCTACGGGTTCGATAGACCTATCTTTGATCAATACCTCATCTACATGACAAATATGGCCAGGGGTGACTTCGGGATTTCCTTCACACAGCAAAACCGCAGCGTTAATGACATCATTCGAGAACATTTCCCTGTATCAGCTGCACTCGGTGTGCTCGCAATCGTATTCGCTGGCTTAGGTGGTGTTTTATGGGGCGCCCTCACAGCTCTTTATCGAAACCGGTTACCTGATGTGATTGTTATGTTTCTCGTGATACTCGGTATCTCGGTACCAAGCTTTGTAATTGCCGCTCTGTCACAGCTCGCCCTAGTCGGACTAAATGATCTTGTAGGCTTCTCTGTTTTACCTGTCGCCGGTTGGGGCTCAATCCTCCACATGCTCATACCGTCGCTAGTTCTAGGGCTCGGCACCATGGCGTTTCTGACGAGGCTTATGCGCTCGTCAATGCTCGAGATTATCAACGCTGACTTCATACGGACCGCCTATTCCAAGGGTCTACCACCTACCCGCGTCTTCATTAAACACCAACTGCGTAATGCGATCCTCCCTGTAATCACTGTGCTTGGCCCGGCGATAGCAGCTATTACGACCGGTGGTTTTGTCGTCGAACTAGTATTTGCAATTCCCGGACTCGGCCGGTTTTTTGTACAGGCGGTGCAGCAACTAGATTACACCGTGATTATGGGCACAACTGTATTTTACGGAGCGTTTTTGGTGTTCATGGTCATCGCAGTAGACCTTATATACGGCCTCGTCGATCCCCGCGTACGTCTGGAGTAACCATGACGGAGTTCAGTCTTACAGCGGCGGATTTTGAACGCGTCTCCGTCGAACGAAGAGTACAGACGATCGCCAGACCGTCGCTATCTTATTGGCAAGACGCTTGGGTGAGGCTGAAAGCAAACCGTCGTGCGCTAGTTTCATTCTATATTGTCATTGTTTTGCTCTTATTTACGGTCGCCGGACCCTGGATTTGGGCCGTTGATCCAACAGTCCAGGACCTCGACCAACTCAGCACCCCGCCTGGTGCGGACCGTCGTGCGCAGATTGTTCAGCCCTACGTGCCATGGAACGGCGTATTCACCACCATTAACGAGTCTCTTTCCGATACAGTCGGAGCAACAACTGAAATTCGTCTTGCACAACCGGCGAGCACCCAAACTGTTCGACTCGTTTGGGACCCCGTCCTTGGAGCGAGTGGCTACCGCGTTTATCGTAATGTTTACGACCCGGCTCCGGATGGCGCGGTCGGCTTACCGCTGGCTGAGATTTATGATCCGCGACAGGTTAGCTACGAAGATCTTCTCGACCTGACGCCAACTCGCTATTGGTACTCAGTGATCGCCACCGATCGGAATGGCCGCGAAGCAGAGGAGTACACAACACTCGCGGTTGACACTATCAGGGTCATCACGGCTGCGGAGGCGCAGACACGCGGTTTGGTTGATTTGGAGACCCTTCTTTCACTAGGAGACGAAGTCCGTGTAAGTTTCCATCCGCTCGGGACTGATTATCTTGGCCGAGACATGCTCGCACGATTGATGTATGGCGCTCGGGTGTCGCTGTTCATCGGTATCATCGCTCCTTTATTTTTCGTCTTAACAGGCATCCTCTACGGAAGTGCAGCAGGCTTTATCGGCGGCCGAGTTGACCAGATCTTAATGCGCTTTGCCGATTTCGTCGTGGCCCTACCGTTTCTACTGTTCATGATTCTTTTCAAGATCGCATTTGGTATTGGCCCCGGGGAAAGCGGCGTCGTTCCAATGCTTGTGGCGCTAGTGGTCTTAAGCTGGCCGGCGACCGCCCGGCTAGTGCGGGGACAAATTTTACAAATTCGCGAGGAAGCCTACATAGGCGCCTCTCAACTACTTGGGGCGAAAACTCATTACCTAATCCTGCGCCATATGATTCCTAACACCGTTGGTGTCATCCTCGTGACTCTCACATTCGCTGTGCCCACCGTTATATTTGTGGAAGCGTTTCTCTCGTTTATAGGGATGGGTGTCGCGCCACCAACACCGTCGTGGGGAAGCATGTGCAACGAGGGCATTCAGACCATGCTCAATCACCCCCATGAACTCATTTTTCCGGCAGCGCTTATTAGTCTGACCGTACTTGCGTTTAATCTGCTGGGCGACGGGCTGCGTGATGCTTTAGATGCGCGCATGAGGTCACGGGAATGATAGATCCGGCTATTCGAGATGATTCCGCGCTGCTTTCGGTCGCAGATCTCCACGTCGAGTTCGATACATATGGTGGCATTGTTAAAGCCGTACGTGGTGTCAGTTTCGATTTGTACGCAGGAAAAACACTCGCCATCGTCGGCGAGTCCGGCTGTGGCAAGTCAGTATCCGTACATAGCATTATGGGACTGATCCCTATGCCTCCGGGACGCATCACCCAAGGTTCAGCAACACTGGGTGGGATAGACATTCTGGGCAAAAAAACTATTGACGGTGAGGACATTCGCGGGTCGAAAGTTGGAATGATCTTTCAGGATCCGATGACGTCACTGAATCCAACGATGACCATCGGTGATCAGATTGCCGAGACTCTGCTGGTTCACCGCGGCTTTAGCCGTGCGCAGGCCTTTGCGCGTGCTATAGAGTTAATGGACATGGTTCGAATACCCGATGCGTCGCAACGGGCTGGGCAGTACCCATTTCAGTTCTCTGGCGGCATGTTACAGCGCTCGATGATTGCGATGGCAATCGCATGCGGGCCAGCCGTCTTGATTGCCGACGAACCAACAACGGCATTAGACGTCACTATCCAGGCTCAGATTTTAGACATGCTGGTCGCGCTGCAGCAGGACAGCGGCATGGCAATCATCCTAATTACACACGATCTGGGGGTCGTTGCACGTATGGCCGATGACGTCGTCGTAATGTATGCCGGCGAGGTTGTCGAAAAAGGAAGCGTCGAGGATGTTTATTACCGCTCCTCACACCCCTACACATTAGGACTAAAAGCAGCCATGCCGACCAACAAGGCTGGATCAAACCGGAGGCTTAAGCCTATCGCTGGCAGCCCCCCCGACCTTTTCTCTCCTCCACCGGGGTGTGCATATTTCGCTCGCTGCCCCCATGCAATGCGGTTGTGCGAAACACGTAGTCCAGCTCATTTTAACGTGGGCACACGACACTACGCCAACTGCTGGCTACACCACCCAGATGCAGCTCAGACAGCAGCTGTATTCGATGACCAAAGAACATCGTGACCGTCCTAATAGAAGCTAGAGCATTAACGAAACACTTCGTAATCGGACGAAACATGATCGTCCACGCCGTAGATGACGTCTCATTGCATGTGGAGGAAAAAGAAATCGTCGGCCTTGTCGGCGAGTCCGGCTGTGGCAAGTCCACTTTTGGCAAAACCCTGGTGGGGCTGCATGACAAAACCGCCGGTGAGGTTATATTTAGGGGAGAAAGGCTTCCACGCGCCTATAAGCCTTCCGACTTCCGACGCTATGCAACTTCCATCCAGATGATCTTTCAGGATCCGTACTCCTCGTTGAATCCGCGTATGACCGTTGGCGAGATCGTTGGCGAGGGGTTACGCCTACATAGCGCACTCACGTCTAGCCAAATTGACGAAGCCGTGGCGCAATGGCTTCGAGACGTTGGCCTCGAGCCAGATCATATGTCCCGCTATCCCCATGAGTTTTCTGGCGGCCAACGGCAACGCATCGGGGTCGCGCGCGCATTGATCATGAAACCAGAGTTCGTGGTTTGCGACGAGCCCATCTCCGCTCTAGATGTTTCAGTACAAGCGCAGGTCATCACGCTGCTTGATGACCTAAAAACCTCCCTAGGACTTACTCTTTTGTTTATCGCACACGACCTTTCGATGGTGCGCTATGTGTCGGATCGAATGGCTGTAATGTACCTGGGCTCACTCGTAGAGATCGGTGTTACCGATGACGTTTTCTTTAATCCCAAACACCCATATACCGAGTTGTTAATCAGCTCAAACCCCGAGCCCGATCCTGATAGCGAACGTACCCGCCCATCCATCGCGATCAAAGGAGAAATCCCGTCTGCCGTGAACGTCAAGCCTGGTTGCCGATTTGCAGGCCGCTGCCCGAAGGTGATGGAAGTGTGCGGCGTCCGGACACCGCAGCTCAGAAATGTGCAAGACGAGACGAGTCAACGATTGGTCGCATGCCACCTCTACGAGTAAGCCGGGCTCAGGCGCTTCGCCTGATTTCACGCTTCTTGAGATGGATCAACAACAGCGAGATCGCGGCAGGTGTCATGCCTGCGATGCGACTCGCTTGTCCGATGCTGTCTGGACGAATTCGCTCCAGCTTTTCTCTAACCTCATTAGACAACCCCGTGACCTGCGAGTACTGGAAATCAAGAGGCAGCAGGGTCGTCGCATGCCTTCGGTGCCGTTCAATTTCCTTCGCCTGACGTTCGATGTATCCACGATAACGTGCTTGAATCTCAAGCTGTTGTCCTATTTGTTTTGCCAGCTCATCACAAAGTTCCGAACAGCCGTCTGCTATGCCAATGCGCTCTAGTTGTACAAGCTCTTCGTAATGCACGTGAGGGCGCCGCAATAAATCATAGGCGGTTGCTTCATGGCTCAATGCACCGATCACCGAATCGTCGGGTACATCCCCGACACGCACCGTAATCCCACTCAAACGCTCTGTCTCCCGCTCGACCATTTGGCGCTTGATTTCGAAGTCTTGCCAGCGCGCATCGTCCACAACACCCAGTTCTCGGCCCTTAGGTGTCAGTCGTAGATCCGCATTATCTTCTCTCAGAGAAAGCCTATACTCAGCGCGTGATGTGAACATCCGGTAAGGCTCAAGGGTCCCTCGGGTAACTAAATCATCAATTAATACTCCGATATACGCTTCGTCGCGTTTTGGATACCAAGCAGGCATTGCATGGGCGGCCCGGGCTGCATTGATGCCAGCGATGATGCCTTGTGCCGCTGCCTCTTCATAACCAGTGGTGCCATTAATCTGCCCGGCAAAATAAAGACCCTGCACGGCTTTCGTCTGCAAACTCGGCTCGAGTTCTCTTGGATCGAAAAAGTCATACTCAATAGCGTAACCTGGTCGGGTGATATGGGCTGCTTCAAATCCCGTGATGGAGCGGACAAATTCATGTTGAATATCGAACGGCAGACTGGTCGAAATCCCGTTCGGATAAACCTCGTGTGTCTCTAACCCTTCCGGCTCAACAAAAATCTGATGAGAAGATCTATCCGCAAAGCGGACAACTTTATCCTCTATAGAAGGACAATACCTGGGTCCTACGCCTTCTATCGCGCCACTGAAAAGGGGCGAGCGATCCAGCCCATCACGAATAATCTCGTGTGTCCTCTCCGTCGTATGAGTAATGTGGCAAGAAATCTGTCGTGGATGCTCTGCTCGCTTTCCGAGAAAAGAAAATACGGGCGTCGGGGTATCTCCCGGTTGTTCCTTTAGTCGGCTGTAGTTGATACTCCGTCCATCGATCCGCGGCGGCGTGCCCGTTTTCAGCCGACCGACTTTCAATCCAAGCGCCCTGAGTTGTTCGGCGAGTTTCACAGCTGCGGGATCGCCTGCGCGTCCGCCCGCATAATTAGCGTCGCCAACGTGAATTCGCCCTGACAAAAACGTTCCTACCGTAAGGACGACAGTTGGCGCATTAATCCGGAGCCCTATTTGAGTAACGACTCCCTCCACTCGCTCACCACGTAACACCAGATCGTCCACGCCCTGCTGAAGCAAGCTCAACCCAGGCTGGGTCTCCAATAAATGCCGGATAGCACGTTTGTAGAGGATACGATCTGCCTGTGCACGAGTTGCCCGCACTGCTGGCCCTTTGCTGGCATTCAACGTGCGAAAGTGGATACCAGCAAAATCAGTCGCGCGCGCCATGGCGCCACCCAGGGCATCCACTTCCTTTGCCAAGTGTCCCTTGCCAATTCCGCCGATCGCGGGATTGCAACTCATCTGACCAAGGGTCTCTAAGTTTTGCGTGAGTAACAATGTGCGGGCGCCAGAACGCGCCGCCGCCAGGGCCGCCTCGGTACCTGCGTGACCCCCGCCAACCACAATACAGTCGAATTTGTCAGGATATTCCATGATGAAGCAGGATTTTAGGCTGGGTGAGGCCGTCCTACCAGATACAAGCATTTCATCGGCGTTGTATCCGGTAAACAAATGCAGGTGGCAAATTAAACAGAGTAAACCGCAAAAATGAGGCCTCTAGCCCCAGTAACTGGAGAACGGAACGGCTCACCGGACACAGGCCGCCATAGGTGAACTGGTGAAAGTATCCACCGGGGCGGAGCGCCCTAAAGGCCTCCGACAATAACCGCACCTTGCGCCGTGCTGGAAACAACAGCAGAGGTACCCCACTGACAACGAAATCCGCGGGACCATCAAGACTACCAATATGCTGACGTATTGATATGGCATTCGCCTTAATCACCGTCACACCTGGAAATCTTTCCTTCAACAATACGACAAATCCTTCGTTTTGCTCAATAACAATTAGATCTGATGGCGCAACACCGGCATCCAGGATGGCCTGTGTGAAAACACCTGTCCCCGCACCCAACTCTATGACCCGCGATCCAGGCCCTATATCGGAAACCATCAGGGCGGCGAGACGTCGACTGCTAGGGGCCACCGCCCCCACAGAGAAGGGCTTCTTCAGTAGATTGCTAAAAAATTGTTGCTGCCGGCTCCGCAAAGCCTGGGTTTTCAGACCCCCTCCGAACATACGCGATGCCCCTTTTAGACAACACAGTGGTAGGTTACTGGGTGATGCTATACCAATTCAGCGAGGGACGTAGATTATGAACTCCAATAAGAATTCGCTACGAACGTCAGGAATCTTGTTCGCCCTTTGCGTACTAGGCGCTGCGGGATACGGCACTTATGCCTGGGGACAGTTCAATATCATGAGCTTCTTTGTTACAAGTGAGGGCTCTGGCAACGGGGGTGATCTAGGTGGAATTGATGGCGCAGATACGCGCTGCCAAAACTTGGCAACAACGGCGGGGGCTGGCAATCGTGTCTGGCGTGCTTACCTGAGCACTTACGGTGAGGGCGTAGAGCAGCAAGCCCGCGAGCGTATTGGGACCGGTCCTTGGTACAACGCAAAAGGAGTCAAGATTGCCGAAGATGTAACGGAACTTCATATCAACCCCAATATAAGATGGGACACAGCGCTTGACGAAAATGGAGGCATAGTTCCTGAGCGGCGTCACGACATTCTGACAGGCACACTTCCAGATGGTAATGTCAGATCAGCTGACTCACCCGAGGTGATGAGTTGCGACAACTGGACCAGCAGCAGCCCTGAGCACACCGCCATCGGTGGGCATCATGACCGCCAGGGAGGCGGCTACACTTCTTGGAACTCAGCCCACAGCAATGACGGCTGTAGTCAGGACAGTATGGTGGATCCCAACGGTGGCTTGTTCTACTGCTTCGCGGCAGATTAGTCGGCCTGATGCAAGAGCAGTAGCTCGCCTCTTTTGAGCAGCGACGACATACTAAGGCCCCAAACTAAGACTCCAAAAATTCGTAAAAACCAGGGTTAAGATCCAGAGGCGATGGTTATCACAACGAGTTATGCAGGATGATGTTCTGATGCGGCTTCGTTCACAGGGACCGGATACGGTTCGGCACAGCTTTGGGCAGATGAGGAAGGCCAATTCCGTCTGCCCCTTGAGTTTGACGATTGATATGCAAGCAATCGAAACACAGTAATCTGTGCTTATCTGACAAACGCAGCTTGAAGACGAGAAACAGAACTGTACGGTTACAGTGGTTGCGAAGCTTTTGTATCAGCAAGTGAAATAGGGAGTTCGGAAACGTTTGAGTTTGGATTTAAGCAATCTCTGGTTCAATTGCAGAACAACCCAATTTCGTACCAATTTCGGCACCGGAATCTGTCCTCACACTGGCGAAGCTGAGCACCGTAGTCTTCTGCTTGCCGGCTTATGCGATCGGCGATGCGTATCAATTCTGGTTTGCTGTTATAGCTTCCGCGAGAATAGCCGCCGCGACCTTCATGATAAGCCAGATACATGCGCTTCGGGTCCCACTTAGAAATACCGAGAGCCTCATTGCTTTTGTGGTTGTACCAACCAATGAAATCCAGAGCGTCCTTCATATCTGAGCGGCTTTTGAAAAGACCTCCCCCCGTTTCCTCCTCATACTCGTTCCAGGCTGGATCTTGAGCCTGGGCATATCCCTCAGCCGACGATGGGCGGCCCAAGGGAATGAACAGGAAACGATTCCGGGGCGGCTTCGCGTTGCCGATGAACGACGATTCCTGTTTAACGAAAGACATCAGGATATGCGCTGGAGTTCCCCACCGTTCCTCGGAGTCCTTGGCCGCATCGTACCATTCCGGATACTGATCGAATATCGCGCATAAGCTTTCCTGAGAGTGCGGGGGTACTGATGTGCAACCCGATATTACTGCACCGACTAACGGCACCAGAAAACGGAGTGGTTTGACTAAAAGCATACTCACGGATCGTTCCCCCATCGACCGGATGCCGGGACCATCATACCCGCATCGTATAATTACAACTCTAAGAATCAGCAAATGAAAGGGCTTCGCTAACCCATCTCTCCCATGGAGGTATATATTCTGGGGGCAAGATGAAAAGCCCGACGTGGAGCAGAACATGACAAGATCTCGAACTCTCGTATTTGCCCTAGTGCTATCTGCCGTAGGCGCCCCCGTGGGGCTTGCACAGCACGGTATGCTGGGGGGCACACCAATGACGTTCTTCGTTACCAGCGATCCTATCGGAGACGGCGGCAATCTAGGTGGCTTGGCTGGTGCCGACGCACACTGCCAAATGTTGGCTACGCGCGTTGGTGCCGGAGACTTCCCGTGGCGAGCCTACCTCAGCACACAGGCGCGACCTGGTAAGCCGGCTATCAACGCCCGTGATCGTATCGGGGAAGGGCCTTGGCACAGCTTTAATGGAGTAATGATCGCCAGCAGTCTTGCCCATCTGCATGGAGACACCCTGGAGCTTGCCAGAATGGGCAACAATCTGCATAAACAGACGGGGCTCACCGAGAAGGGAGCCATTGTGCCTGGCTTGTATGACTATCTTGATCCCAGGGATAACGATTGGGAATACGTCAAGACAACACCTTATTCCAACCGCCATGAGGTCTTGACGGGCACACAACCAGGCGGCACCGCATATCCGCCTGAATTCGACTACACCTGCGACAACTGGACGAGCAACAGGGATCCCGACCCGGAACTGGCACAGGGACCGTTGGTGGCCGGGCCGAACAGGCCGAACGCCCAGATCGGATTTCCTGACCGGGAAGGTGGCGGTAATGGCTCCTGGAATTCATCGCATGGTACGCGCGGCTGCAGCCAAGAGGCTTTGCCGAGAACACACGGCATCGGGCAGTTCTACTGCTTTGCTGTGACTGGAGAAAACCCATGACAAAAATAACACTACCGAACGCTTGTGTTTTTTTTATTCTGTTAGGAAGTTCGCACGCTACGTT
>DBZY01000047.1 GCA_002311835.1 Proteobacteria bacterium UBA1148
GTGGAATCGGACTGGACGACCGAGTTGAGCCGTATTGGCTGGACCGCAGATTCTTTACAACCGGGGGACCGGATTGAGGTCATAGCTCATCCCGCAAGGAATCCGCAACGACACTACATGAATCTGATTTCTCTTGAAAAGGAGGATGGCACGGTGCTTACATCGTGGGACCTTAGGCCGGACGAAGCCCCCCCGCCTGCAGTCCAAGCTGCCGGCATCGCCGGCACATGGTTGCCTGACCGAGACTTCCCACGCTTTTTCGGATTGACAGCTAGACTTGCCAATGAGAAAGGCCTGGCAGCGCAGGAATCATTTGTAGAAACCGAGAATCCAGCCAGTGAATGTGTTCCTCACCCCTTACCTCAACGGCTGGGGAATCCACATGTGAATGAGATTCAGATACTTGATGACAGAGTTGTCATAACGGCGGAGACCGAGAGTGAGCAGAGAATCATTTACATGGATGGACGCGGGCACCCTGAGAACGGCGAGCTATCCCATCACGGCCATTCAATTGGGTGGTGGGAGGGAGACGTCCTAGTTGTTGAGACAACCCAGTTTGCGCCACATCGCAGAGGGAACGGGTTTGCTATTCCCTCAAGTCCACAAAAGCGACTTACAGAAAGATATCATTTGAGTGAGAGTCGATTGCGGTTGATTGTTGACTATGTATTGGAAGATCCAGAGTATTTTTCAGAGCCACTTATCAATTCTTTTGAATGGCAGTACGCGCCTCACATGAGCCTGATCCCCTTTAGTTGTGATCTTGAAGTAGCCAGACGTTATTTAGAGGGACTCACAGACGACTCATCAAGCGACCTCACACGCATGCGGACCACCTGCGTGGCTACTGGGCGATGCGAATAGCCCGTGGTGTCCCAAAAGGGCTAGCATGGGGCTGCCCCTGCAACAGGTATAGCGTCGCTGGCTAATTCGTTTGCGATTACTGACTCTAAGAAGCATTGAAGATGATTCAGACTAGTTTGAAAACAATAATTATGGGGGCGGTCGTGACTTGGCTCTGGGTACAGATGCCTGTCCTCGGCCAAGAGAATTACAGCCAGCCCCACCAGCAGCTAGCTCGAGAGCTTTTGAGAGAATTGGTCGAGATTGATACTACTCACAGCACAGGCAGTACCACAGTCGCGGCGCAAGCTCTTGCCGGACATCTTATTGCGGCTGGTTTTACGGACAGAGAAGTGCAGGTGCTGGAGGAGGTGCCGCGCAAAGGGAATCTTATCGTGCGGTTTCGAGGCCGCGATGCGGGTAGTAAGCCGTTACTCCTGCTTGCACACTTGGATGTGGTCGAAGCTGACCCCGCCGATTGGACACTCGACCCCTTTAAGTTCACCGAACTTGGTGGTTATTACTATGGCCGCGGAACTCTTGACGATAAGGATGAGGCGGCCATCCATGTAGCTAACCTAATACGCCTCAGGGAAGAGGGTTTTGTCCCAGATCGCGACATAATCGTAGCGCTCACGGCTGACGAAGAAGGAGGAGTCCACAACGGAGTTGCCTGGCTCTTGGAAAATCATCGAGATCTGATTGATGCGGAATTCGCTCTCAATGAGGGAGGAGGTGGATATTCACAAGACGGTCGGCACGTCTCCAACAACGTTCAGGCTAGTGAGAAGATATATCAAAGCTTCAGGCTTCAGGTGGTCAATAGGGGGGGGCACAGTTCACTGCCCGTAAAAGAGAATGCGATTTACCGACTCGCGGACGCACTCGGCAAGATCAGAGACTACGATTTTCCCGTTAAACTGAATGAAGTTACTCGAATATTTTTTGAACGCTCGGCAGCGTTAGAACCTCCAGAAATCAGTGCAGCGATGCACGGCATTCTGCAAGATGCGCCAGACTCTCAGAGCATTGAATTACTGTCTACGATGCCGGCTTACAACGCACGCATGCGCACTACCTGTGTTGCCACTCTTCTGGATGCGGGTCATGCTGAGAATGCATTACCCCAACGGGCTCAAGCTGTCGTGAACTGCCGCATATTGCCTAACGAGCTACCAGAAGATGTCCAATCAATGCTCGAATCTGTGATTGCGGATGGACGGGTGTCGGTGATGCCCTTGGATGATGCGAAGCCATCGCCCCCTTCACCACTCGTTCCTGATGTTTTGGGGCCCATTGAGAGGATTACCGAGGAAATGTGGCCTGGTGTGCCCGTGATACCCATAATGAGCGCGGGCGCGACTGATGGGCTCTATTTAAGAAATGCGGGGATTCCGGTTTACGGTGTATCAGGGATATTTAGAGAGCGTGGTGACAATCGCGCACACGGGCAGGACGAGCGGATTCTTGCGAGCGCATTCTTCGACGGGCAAGAGTTTCTTTACCGACTTACGAAGGAACTCTCCCAAACGCATGGGCTATAGGTTGGGAATGGTATGACATCCAAGATTGCCAGTTGAACTCTACTCATCAATCTCCCTCTCAAAATCTAAAATCAAAAGCGATCATTCAGTACCGGGTACTAGCATCCGGATGGTGCCGTCCTGTCTTGAGGTAATGAACAGTTCGCCATCACGACTGCGGCTGATGTGCATGTCTGCACGGGCGACTGTTGTGCCCATTTTTTCGCCCACTAATTCCCGTAACGTGACATCCGTGCGGTTTCCATTAGCCTCGCGTACGTAGAGCTGGATCTCTTCAACTGATCCTACTGTCTGCGGAATCCCATCGTCAGCCGCTTTCATCGCAGCTAGATCGGTTGCAAACAGGCGTCCACGCACAAGCTCGCCAAATACAAACTTGCCGCGAAGCGCAGGGATGCTGCCGCGGTAGGCGAATCCGGCCGTTATAGCTTGTCCTTCGCCGTGGTCGTACATTGCTACGGGGTAGGTGAATCCATCCTCTGTTTGTCCATCTAAAACATCCGGCGGGAGTGGGAATACTTCTCGCAGGTTTCCATCGGGAAAATAGACTCCGTTGTTGAAAATTCCTTCACGCCGCATCCAGCCATAGTTATTTCCCTCATGAACGATATTGACCTCTTCAACTTGGCTCATACCAACGTCTCCGGCAAACATTGTTCCGTCGATTGGATCCCACGATAGACGATGAGCATTCCGGAAACCGTAGGCATATATTTCACCAAACGTTTCGGGATCGTTATCCGATGCAAAGTGGTTAATTTCTGGAATCGTGTAGTCTCCGACTCCTTTTGTTCCGCTGGACTCGGATGGGCTACGCGGGTCGATGCGCAGGATTGCGCCGGCTAGGGTGTCAAGGCGTTGTACCTGGCTCGGGTTACTAGCGTTTGGTCCGCCGCCGTTGCTGAATCCTAAATCACTGCCACTTGTGTAGAGCAGTCCGTAGTCAGGGTCTTCGGGCGCTGACGTTGGATTGAATCCGAGGTATCCGAATGGGTGGCGGAACCACTCAACAACGTGCCCGACGCGAAGCAATTCGCGTCGGGTACCCTCAAACGTATCCGCAGAGGGGTCAGTTGTGCGCCATTCGGTGATAACACTATGGTAGGTTACATCATCGTTATTGAATCCAGGTGGGATAAAATCCGGTGTAGCTTCGTTAGGATTTCCTGTTTCGCCGTGCACAGTGTAGAACAATCCATTCCGTACAAACTCGGGGTGAAACTCGAAGCCAATGAATCCACTCTGTAGGGAGTCGTAGAAGCTACTCGAGAACACTTCTGCCACATTCGCGTATAACGAGGGCTCGTTGTTGCCATTGAGTAGATATAGCAGTCCGCGCGAGTCGTTAGCGAAACGCCGCCCATCCGGCAGATCGCGAACGAAGCTTACTCGCGCCCAACCTAATGTAAGTGCATCACCCTCTGCCTGATGTAATGCACGCGTATCCGGGAGTCGTGCAACCTCTCTGATTTCAACGCTCAGGCCCTGTTTTGTAATCTCTGTCGGGATAGGATCACTGATCTGCGCCTGAATCGCACCGGCAGTCAAAAAAACCATGGTGACAAGCAAAGTAGTTATTGTTGTGTGCGCACGCATAATCCCTCCTAACATGAATTGAACGCAATGCGAAGATGTGTGAGAAGTATTAGCTGTCTACTGTGGCATGTAAAGTATGTTTTCTCACAGTTGAGCGGCAGAATCACTGAAATTTCGGTCAAATGGTCGTGAACCGCTCACGAACTTTCCATAACAAACTGTCTGTTAATATTATTTGATATCTTGTTCTTCGAACGCTACCGATAATTTTTTAACAACATCGGGCACAGTAATCAAATTCATAGCGTCCGGATTACGGACTCGCTTCCCCCACCGAACCTTCTCAATCTCAACACCGAACTGACTTCGTACTGCTTCAGGATACTTGTCTACAACTAGATGCTGGCTTGCGTAGGGGCCCGTGCGATGACGATTAGATGTCGCATACAATCCAACAACCGGTGTTCCAACTGCGGTGGCCATATGGGCCGGCCCCGAGTCTGGGCAAAGTAATACAGTCGATTTTTCTATAAGGGCAAACAGTTGTTTCAGAGTGGTTGCGCCAATTAGATTAACGATTTTATTTTGAGCTTGTTCGCATATCTGTTTTCCGTAGCGTCGTTCTGTTGCCGTAGATCCGCCGGTGAGAATAACTTTTGCGCCGTAACTCTTAGATGCATAGTCGGCAATCTCTGCGTAGTGTGTAATGTCCCAGTTTCTGAAGTTCCGAAGGCGCTGACCCGCACATGGGCTGATTAATAATATGGGGCCTGAGCCATTGATATGTTTTAGAGCAAAGTAACGGTCGGCATGGGAGAGAGGAATATCCCAGCGAAGCTCTCCCCGTTCGATACCAAGTACTCTAGTGAATTCAAATAGACCATCCATGACATGCTGATGAGGGTTGGCTGGAATGCGTTCGTTACAAAAGAACCATTGAGAGTCTCGAGCTCGGGCGTGATCGAAGCCGAGGCGTGTCTTTGAAGAAACCATAAGGCTAATGAGATTTGCTCGCATTGAAGCGTGCATATGCAGCACGACGTCAAAGTTTTGGTTTCGGAGTTTACGATGAATATCAAGGTAGGCCCCAAGGCCTTTATGCTTGTCGAAGACCAAAAATTCAACACCTTCCAATCCTTCTAGAAGGCTGTGCTCAATACGTCCAATTATCCAGGTGAGTTTTGTGTCTGGCCAGGCGGTTTGTATCGAACGGACGACTGGGACGGTATGACACGTATCCCCTATCGCAGACAGCCTAATGATGCAGAGTTTTTTTGGTGGGAGATCGAGTGTCGATAACACGGCTGTCTGTTACCCTAAAAATTATTAAAAAATAATACGCCAAAGCATTAGATTTCGATACGGTGGGGTTAGGGATATTCATAGGCTATGCCATGGAGGCGTATTTAGGACAAAGCCCTGATCTCGGAGCAGAGCAGCTCCAATGATAGAATGGGCGCATAAAACGTCAAGATATGCGAACTATCAAAGCCCTGTGCATCACCGACGATTTTGATCGTCCAACTGTTGCGACCTTTATTGGTATGCACCGTGCAGGTATTGATCTCACAGTGGTCCGACCACCGCCTCGAGATGGGCTCGAAGCGGAATTGGCGAATAAATCCCCGAATTATGATCAGCAGATAGCGTCGGGTTGTGCCGCCCTCAGCGAGGCGGGCGTGCGGCTTGTGGGTTTTGAGTTTCGGGGCTTTTCCAAGGCCACTGATCGAGAGCTTCTTCGGGTTGAGTTGCGGGATGGTGGTTACGATGTTCTTCATGTTTTCGTCAATAAGGCCTTACAGAACGGTCTAGCGGCTACTAGAGGATTATCGACCCGAATAGTTGCCTATCGCGGTATCGTTGGGAACGTCAGTTTTTTTAATCCGGTCTCCTGGAAACGTTTTCTAAACCCTAGAATCGACAGGATCGTCTGTGTTGCCGATGCTGTTCGAAACCATTTCCTTCAGATGCGGCCTGCTTTTTTGCGTCTACCAGGGGATCGGCTAGTAAAGATTTATAAGGGCCACAGCCTAGAATGGTATGCGGACCCACCCGCTGATCTACAGGAATTTGGTATCCCATCAGGTGCGTTCGTGGTTGGATGCGTAGGTACTTACAGACCGCGAAAGGGTATTGAGCAACTTATCGAAGCGATGGCTAAACTGCCAGAACATTGGCAGGCGCACCTGCTCCTGGTTGGTTATATGGATAGTCCGGTGCTTGAAAAAAAGATTGCTCAGAGCCCTATCGCAGAGAGAATTCACAGGTCAGGTTATCGTCAGGATGCACCACTGCTTACCGCTGCCTGTGATGTCTTCGTATTACCCTCTGTCAAGCGTGAAGGACTCTCGAGGGCTCTTATCGAGGCGATGGTTTACCGTATTCCATCTATTGCGACCGATTGTGGCGGTAACCCAGAACTTGTTGTTGACGGTGTTACTGGGCTGCTAGTTCCGGTCCGTGATCCCGGTGCGATCAGTGACGCAATCTGTCGGATGTATAAAGATCCTGATATGCGTCGACGAATGGGTAAGGCAGCACGCGATCGTATTAAGACCAGTTTCAGAATCGAAGATACAATAGAACAGACCATAGCTCTTTATCAGAGCCTTGTGTGAGAATTCTGGCTCGGGAGATTTGCGGTGAACCTGCTATCTATGATTATTGGCTCGCTCTGGTTGGAGAAACCTCGAGTCTTACGATTGTCAGGTGCTCCGAACCCGGTGGGCAAGAGGTATTATTTCTGGCAGTATTTTGGTTTCCACATTCGAACGCCAGGAGAAACATGGTTAGGAGCGTGAGATGAAGCTAAGATCTTTGGGCCTTTCTATCATTTCTACTCTTGTTGTGGCGGTCTCCGCTTCTGCGCATCATTCACACGGTGCCTATCGGATAACGGAGTACACGCGAATTGAAGGGGTTGTGACAGATTTTTACTGGATTAATCCCCATGCCTGGATCTATCTCCAGGTTGTTGATACTGAGGGGCAGCCAGAAATCTGGGCTCTAGAATCCGCAGGTGCTAGCACGCTTGTCAACATTGGGGTTAATCGTGATGATATTAAAGTCGGTGATACGATCTCCGCTAAATGCCATCAGCTCAGAGATGGCGCCAACGGATGCCTTCTCGGGTTTATCACAACCGCGAATGGCGTAGAGAAAGAATGGGACTAGCATGATACAAAGCCTGAATCAGTACTTTCTCTAAATTACAGATCAACTGATCCGGTATTGGGATGCCGGGTACGTGCGATGACACCTGCTTTCAGCAAAAGCGGGTGTCTGGAAGATAACAACAACAATCACAAGGAGTGATCATGAGGTGTTTTACTGCCGTTCTTTCGGCCATTGTTTCATCTCCATTGTTGGTCAATTTAGTTTTTGCACAGCATGCAAATGACAATGTCCCGCTGATTCCTTACGTGTCGGTCCAGAATTTTCTTAAATATTCTCCTGAAATGAATCTAGGAGAAACTTTGGCTGTAGCCGTTAACTCCAAAGGTCACATAATGGTTTTAAATCACCCCGGTTCAGCCAATGCAGGAGGACCGCTGTACGGCAATGCAACTTCTCAGTTGTTGGAGTTCGATGAGAATGGACACTTTATAAGAGAGATTGGTCAGAATGTTTACGGCTTGGGCTACTCGCACTCTATTCGTTATGACAACTACGACAATCTTTGGCTTGTGGATAAGGGGGCAAACACCGCTATAAAGTTTGATCCAGCCGGCTATGTGACTATGAACCTGGGGAGGCGCCCTGAAGGTTTTGATGAGTTTATTCATGTGAGCGGGCCGGATGCGTTACACCGAGACGGTTTCTTCGGTGGGCCTACCGACGTTGCTTGGGATGCAGAAGACAACATTTTTATCAGTGACGGTTATCTAAATTCGCGAATTGCGAAGTACGATAAACACGGAAATTGGATAAAGTCTTGGGGATCCTATGGTTCTGAGCCAGGAGAGTTCAATTTACCTCATAGCATGCAAGCGGACCGGGACGGCAATATTTATGTTGCTGATCGTACCAATCGCCGCATTCAGGTGTTTGACTCTGATGGCAACTTTCAGCGGATTATTTTGTTGAATGCCCCGTTTGATAAGGCGCTACAGCCTGTTCTGGGCAATGTGAATCCGGACCAGCCCGATGAGACACAGCCCTGGGCTTTGTGTATTTCGAAGGGTGAGACCCAATACCTCTGGGCTGCAGACCAGCATCCAGGTCGTATTTATAAAATAGCTCTGGACGGAGAGATTCTTGGCATGCTTGGAGAATCAGGTAAGCAATTGGGGCAGTTCAATTGGATTCACGGTATAGATTGTTCACAAGAAGGTGTTCTTTATATCGCCGATATGAACAACTGGCGGATTCAGAAGCTGATACTGGATCCTTGATGGAAAACGAAACGATCATAAATAACAAATTTGGAGGAAACATGATTAACAAACAAAGAAAGATGTTGCTTATTTCTACAGTGATCGCAAGTTGTGCGCTCGTAGTGACTCAGGCGAGTTTCTCTCAGACTCGTGAGCAGGGGCCGTGGTGGCCGTCGCCTCATGGTCCGGAAGATCAGGCTGGAGCATCGAATTACGTAACTCCCATGAAGATTCTCGCTGCGCTACAGATTCCCCAAACCGGCGAGACTTATGAGCTTGGGCATATATATGAGGCGAGCATGCCAGCATATGGGTCACGGCCCTACTTCATGCAGGTGGTACCCCCCCCAACCCCAACCAGCGCAGAAGGGGGCGTGGCCCTCAGCGAGTATTTCACAGGCTACATCGGTCAGATGGGAACGCAGTTCGATGGGTTTGGGCACCAAGGTGGGAATATCCAAATGGGGGATGGTTCCTTTAAGACCGTATTCTATAACGGCTTCACAGCAGAAGATCTGACTGCAACTAACCGCGGCCGAGGGGGGCTGGAAGCGTTAGGCGTTGAGCACATGAAACCTTTTATTACTCGGGGCATTCTGATTGACATCGCGGGTTTCAAGGGAATGGATGTGCTGCCGGCTGCCTATGAGGTAACGCTGGAGGATATGCGTGGGGCGTTAGCTTGGCAGAATATGAGCGAGGACACGATTGGGCAGGGTGACGCCGTTTTCTTCAACTACGGTTGGGCTGTGAACTGGACGAACCCTTCGAGGTACAACGACTCCTACGTCGGTACCGGTGAGAATGAAGGCTCTCCGGGTATCTACGCTGGCGTGGCTCGCTGGTTGGTAGCGCGCAAGGTATCTCTGGTCGGAGCCGATAGCTGCTGTGTGGAGGTCAGGCCTCGTCCTGGGATCGACAACGTGCACCGTATTCTTTTCCTTGGAGAAGGTATCGCTATGCTGGAGAACATGGAACTTCGGGGCTTAGCGCGAGATGAGGTTTATGAATTCCTGTTTCTTGGTTTGTCTGAGCGAATCAAAGGCGCAACCGGTTCACCGATGAGGCCTATTGCCGTGAGGTGACGGGAAATGGGCGACCCCTTAGTTTCACCTTACCCATGATGGCCCAGTATATCGGTGCAATCGATCAGGGCACGACCAGCAGCCGTTTCATAGTTTTTGATCGAGCCGGCGCGATCGCTTCCGTCGCACAGAAGGAGCACCAGCAGATCTACCCTAAGCCAGGGTGGGTTGAGCATGATGCTACCGAGATCTGGAATAACACGGTTGAGGTGATTGCGGAGGCTCTGAAGCAGAACAATTTTAGCCACACTGATTTTGCTGGGGTCGGCATCACGAACCAACGCGAGACAACGGTTCTGTGGGATCGTAACAGTGGCGAGCCTTTGTACAACGCGGTGGTATGGCAAGATACACGTGTCGATGACCGGGTCGCGTCCTACGCACGAGAAGGTGGGCAGGACCGGTTCCGAGCTCAAACTGGGTTACCGCTGGCCAGCTATTTCAGTGCGCTAAAGCTCCAGTGGATCCTCGATAATGTCCCAAATGCTCGAACCAAGGCTGAGGCTGGCGACGCAATTTTTGGGACCGTTGACAGCTGGATCGTCTGGAATCTAACGGGCGGTGTAGGTGGTGGACTACATGTGACCGACGTCACTAATGCGAGTCGGACACAGCTTATGAGCCTTGCCAGTCTCGAATGGGATGACTCGCTACTCAAGGCATTCAATATTCCGCGTAAGGTGCTGCCGAGGATTGTGCCGTCGAGCAACGTTTATGGATTGACTCAAATCGAGGCGTTTCCAGACGTTCCGGTCGCGGGCATACTTGGAGATCAGCAAGCCGCGTTGGTGGGGCAAACCTGTTTTGCAGAAGGTGAGGCAAAGAACACCTATGGTACGGGCTGCTTTCTGTTGATGAATATTGGAACCAAACCCCAGAAGTCGACCGCAGGATTAATCACGACGGTTGCGTATCAACTCGGGTCAGAGGAGGCGCATTATGCGCTTGAGGGCTCGATCGCCATCACGGGTGCTCTGGTGCAGTGGCTACGGGATAACCTTGGGATCATTTCCAGCAGCGCAGACGTCGAGAAGCTCGCGCTTGAAGTCGAAGACAATGGTGATGTTTATTTTGTACCTGCTTTCTCTGGGCTCTACGCACCTCACTGGAAAGAGAGCGCCCGTGGTGTGATCACAGGACTTACTCGCTATGCGAATCGCGGCCATATAGCCCGCGCTGTATTAGAGGCAACGGCCTATCAGACGCGTGAGGTACTTGAGGCGATGGAACAGGATTCGGGTATCTCAATCAAAGAGCTTCGAGTCGATGGGGGGATGGTTGCCAATGAGTTGCTCATGCAGTTTCAGTCCGACATCCTCAATGTGCAGGTAGTTCGTCCAAAGATTTCGGAGACGACAGCCCTTGGGGCGGCCTATGCTGCGGGGCTCGCCGTGGGATACTGGTCTAGTGTGGAAGAATTGAAACGCAACTGGGCCGAGGACAAGCACTGGATTTCTGGCATGGACGAGGCGCGCCGATGCGAACTTTATACATCTTGGAAAAAGGCCGTCACCCGTTCGTTCGACTGGATTTCAGGTAATTGAAAGATCAAATCCATTTTTGACATTCGGAGGAGATAATGTCGAGCGCGTTTCTAGGTGAGTTTCTTGGGACGACGACCCTCATTCTTATGGGTAATAGCGTCAACGGGACTGTCCTTTTGAAGGGGACTCATGGCGAAAATTCCGGTTGGCTGGTCATCACGACCGGTTGGGGGCTCGCCGTTGTCTTCGGCGTCATCGTGGCGCTCGCCGTCGGCAGCAACGCGCACATCAATCCGGCAGTTACCATCGGCGTTAGTATCTATACAGGCGAGTGGGGTCATGTGGGTACGTACGTGGCGGGCCAGATGCTGGGGGGAATACTAGGTGCGACGCTCGTGTGGATTCACTTTCTCCCACACTGGGGATTGACCGAAGATCCCGAGAACAAGCGGGCCTGTTTTTGCACATCGCCCGCGGTTCGGAACATCCCGATGAACTTCGTCAGTGAGGTTATCGGTACTTTTGTGTTGGTCTTCATTGCCGCCGCAGTCTTTTCCGAAAACCTGTCACCCGGTGGCCTACCGCCTGGGATCGGTCCGTTTCTGGTGGGACTTTTGGTTTGGTGTATCGGCATGGGACTCGGCGGGACCACCGGCTATGCGATCAATCCGGCTCGAGACTTAGGTCCCCGCATTGCACATTCCATATTACCGATTGCTGGTAAGGGCGATTCGGGATGGGATTACGCTGTTGTGCCGGTGATCGGGCCCGTTGTTGGCGCTATCCTTGCCGGGTTGACGGTGACAGCGCTTCAGATTTGAGACAGTCACTCTGAGGCCACACCTTTTTCCGATTCGCACTTCTCAGTTAAAGTTAGACTGATTAGACTGTAATTTGCAAAGAATATCTTGACGGGGAGCATGATGAGATCTGTACTGAGGTTTTCGACATTCTTGTTAGTGTGGCTCGTTCTTCTGCCGATTTCGGCGTCCGCTCATCATTCCCCCAACGTTCATTTTGATCGGAGCGAGATCATTGAGATCGAAGGAGAACTGACGGAAACCTACTGGCGAAACCCTCACGTTCAACTCGTTTTGGAGGCGCCTGACGCACAAGGTGTCATGAAGGTATGGGAGATTGAGTATTTGGCGCCCAGTTTTCTTATGCGTCAGGGAATCCCGGCTGATTTATTTAGGGTAGGTGATATCCTAAAAGTTGCGGGTTTCGTTGGTCGGGCTAATAAGGCCGCAATTTTTACCACGAACATCTTGTTTCCCAATGGGCAGGAGGTATTTGACTTTCAGATTGCGAAGGCGCGCTGGACAGATAATACGGTCGGAGTCACGTTTGGTGAGTATCAGCAAGAGAAGTTGCAGAACGCCCCTGAGATTTCGAGCAGCCTGTTTCGCGTTTGGAGCACAGATGTTGCCAACATTAATCCTGGGCGAACTTTCTGGAAGGATGATTATCCGTTGACCGCACAGGCGCGGGCGGATCAGGCGAACTGGGATCGGGTTGGAGAGAATCCCTACATGCGTTGCGAGAATGGTATGCCCGCAATCATGGATCAGTTTTTCCCCACGGAGTTTGTCTTAGGAACTAACGAGATTCTTATCTATCTGGAAGAGCAGGATGTCGTGCGCACTATTTATATGACAGAGGTCTCCGAACCCACGGAGAGCAGCACATATGGTCATTCGGTTGGGCACTGGGAGGATGACACCCTGGTTGTTACGACAACTCATATCAACTGGCCATGGTTTGATCAGAGGGGTATCCGGCAGACCGAGAATGTTCATGTGATGGAGCGGTTTACCCCCAGTGCAGACGGTTACTTGCTTGACTACGCAGCCACGGTAACGGATCCAGCCATCTTTACTGAGCCTATAGTGCTTGAGAGATATTGGATCTGGGTGCCTGGGGAGTCGGTAGAGCCCTATAACTGTACGGTGACTCAAGAAACCTATTAAACGGCTTCTTGGTCTTTTTGAAATCACTACTAATAGTAGTGTCCGGTACCACTACTTTCGTTTTCCTCCAGAACTACTGTGGTACGAATCGTCTCGTTGCTTCTGGGTCACAATTGAATGGGAGCATCTCCATATGTGGGGAGTAGATTAATTCCCTGGTATGAGCGAGTGGCTCCGCAATGTATTCGGGATCTTCGAGAAGGAAGGTAGCTATAATTCGAGTGCCGCCTCCGGTTAACTGGTATCTCTCTACGACATGTTTTTGGGCTCCCGAGGGGACGCCGGTTTGGTAGGGTGAGCGATTATCTGCAAAGTTTCTGGTATCTACGACTAGAATGTCCCCTTCCCACGATCCGATTGAGTGGCCCTGGTTGGCGCGCTCACCATTTTGAGGATGTCCCCGCCCGTCCATATAAACTGTTCGCTCTTCATCAAAAAGTTCACTTCGAATTACGATGATTTCTTCGTCTTCATTAAATTCAATCCCAAGCGGATAGAAACCACTGGAGACTAATCCAGCAGGTGTCGGTCGCCAGGTACACGTTGAATCAGGATTCTCATCGGAAAGAGCATTGAATTGAGCTTCGGCAGTTCTCCCTTTCTCGGTTAATTCAAGCTGAGATATAAAAAAACCGTCAAAGCCGCCAGGATAGTTAGTGAGTTTCGAGTTATCTGCTATCCATATTCCCTCTAAGGTAGAGGTACTAGCAGTGATCTCTAGAGCACTGGCCGCCTGGAGTTCGTCACCGAAGGATGTTAGTGGTAGGGGGATTCCGCCTTCCTTTTCAACCGATACCAATATCGCATAGGGGCGTCCGTCCTGTGCAGGATTTCCCTGAACCACGACGCGATCGCCGCTCGATAGCGTCGTTCGCGTCCAACCTCTACGCGTTCGAAGATTTGTTGAATCTGTTTGTAATGTCCACTCAACTGTCCCACCACCCGGCTCGGCAATCTCAACGGTGAAATAAACATGGGGATTTCCCTAGTTGAACTGAGTGACCGTACCTTCAAAGGTCACCACAGAATCCATATCCATGCCAGCATCGCTATGGTGAGATGAAACGGGCGAAGTTAGACCGAAGAGTACAGCTAAGGCGACTACATATCTCATGATTAATCTCCTTTGTTGCTGCCCGTGTACTCAAAGACAAAGAGCCCTGTTCCAACGCAGGAGGGACCCTGCCCTGCGCAGGATTCGCCGGAGCGATCGGAAGCGTAGACAAGACCACGGTGGTCAATATCCACGTCGGTGAGTTGGATCAGCGCCGGTCGGGCTAGTGAAGGTCGTGGACTCGCATTGGTCTTTGGAATGTAGTATCCGATTTCCCTTAGGTTCTGAGGATCCGAGATGTCGAGAACCCTCACACCTGCGTTTAGGTAAGCAATCCACACGAGCTTGTCTTCAAAACGGTTGAGGTACCCATTAACCGTTTCAGCATGCTGATGAGGGCCGAAGTTCCCTCCGATATCGCAGAAGTTCCCGATAGGCACCTGCCAAGTCGATAGCGGCATCGGATGGCTCTCATGAGTAATGTCGAACATGTAAACCCGACTCTTAAGACCGTGCGGACATTCCAATCCGTCATACTCGTCTGTGACCAACGCATATGTTCTAGGGAGCTCACCGTCAGCTGCTGTGATATTTGGCACTGTGTCGTAAAGGATCGGCGAGACGGTGTGTGGCCCTCGGCCTGGAGGCGAAGTGTCATAGGACCAAACCAACTTTGGATCAGTTGGTTCGGAAATATCCCAGGAGGCAATATGGCCGCTACCGATGCGGAATCCCGCATACATTCTGTTGTTTGCCTCATCGACGATAGGGTGATGAACGTACTGTCCCTCGAATCCTTCTTCTCCGTCTTTTTGACCGGGCAACCAGGCCCTGCCGACAAACCTAGGGGTTTCTGGATCCTTAAGATCCCAAATGTGGATTAAGGTTGTTCGAAAACCCGGTTCACCGGAGGCGCTGTAGAAAAGACCGGTCTCCTGTGACCAGTGGCCTTTATGCGCGCGGTTTCTCAATGCTCCACCACACCCAGATCCGCATGAGTCCTCTGGCGTCATGTTGATTTCTGCGACTAAAGTAATTTGTGAAGGATCAGTACTTCGAGAGGTAATATCAAAAATCTGGAACTTCA
>DBZY01000002.1:0-255 GCA_002311835.1 Proteobacteria bacterium UBA1148
CGCTGCTATAGCAAAAGAACAGTTCGGCTTAGTTGAAGGCATGCTTCACTCCTGGAATCTGTGCTTTGTTAGTCTTATTTTTTGCAATGATAGTCGTGTGTAGTGAGGGTAGATTCTAAACCAACAGGGGTTTCAAATCTGAAGTGGTTTCCGGACAGACGTTGGCATGGCAGACGGGGGGGTCTAATTAGAAATTGAGCAACAATATCTACATAAATCTTTGTTATAATTGATTATATTTTTCTAGCTTCTATT
>DBZY01000002.1:293-4225 GCA_002311835.1 Proteobacteria bacterium UBA1148
CCAGCGATGATCGAGCGTCCAGCTAGAAGGTGGCTTCCGGCGGTGACGTATAGAGTTTTAAAATCGTCTCCACCGAATGTGCAGTTGGTCACCGAGTCCATTGGCGTTTGCCTATAGGCTAACAACTCGCCTTGCGGCGAGAACACATGAATACCTGGCCGTGTGTCGAGTGTCTCACTGCCGCCCCGTAATGCGTGTAGGCCAGCAGCCACGTAGAGATTACCCTGTTCATCGATGGCCATCCCGTCGCCACTGCGACCAGGATAGAAATCAACCAGCACCCGTTCGTTACTCAAAGAGCCATCACTACTAAGATCGTAGGCACGGATATCTCGATGGTGAGCTACATCACGATGTGTCTCTATCAAGTAGAGAGTACTCTCGTCGGGTGATAGGGCGAGCCCATTAGGCATATGTACCTGTGGCCAGGCTAGCAGCTGACTCAAAGTACCATCAGGGTCAATACGGTAGACCGCTACTACATTACCTCTGGAAGGAGCCCCGGTTGCAGGTCGCGAAGAGAAGTAGATACGTCCCTGTGAGTCGAGACAGAGGTCATTTGGGGGATCTAGTGGTAAACCGTTGTATGTATCAGCGAGGATCTCGACTTCTCCACTCGTGATATCCATGCGAGTCACTCGGCCAGCAGCACCCTCACAGGCAAGAAGTCGTTCTTGATGGTCGAATAATAGGCCGTTAGCCGAGTTGGTGTTTTCGCGGAAAACCTCTAGCTCTTCAGAGACCGGGTTCCAGCGAAGAATCTTAGATGTTCTCATATTGGTAAAATAGATACGGCCATCGCGCGCTACGGCCGGACCCTCTGTGAACACCTGCGAATCCTGGACATCCACTACAACGCTCAAGTCACTTAAATAAGAAGATGAATCGAGCTGATCATATGGAAACGGTTGTCGAGCTGGTCCCGATGTAGTCTCAGAGGTACATCCTGAGCCAGTTACTGCTACTACGCCTAGGGAATAGAGGAAATCACGGCGAGAGAAACCGGGTCCTTCGCATATCGATGAGGGTGTCATACGTCTGTTGAGTTCGAACGATGAGTTACATCTATCATTTATCCTCGATCGATTCATTTCGTTCCCCATGTTTGCCTGAAGATGAGCTGTGTTCCCATCACCCGCTCCAGTGTAGGTATATACGAATGGAGCGGCGTGATTATTCATTGACCAACTTAGTTGCTAATGACTAGACTCTAACATGGGGCTACAGAGGGTGGAGGTGTCACATGATTAGAATAAGTCCAAAAATTGGGACCGCGATCATTCTGCTAGGCGGTGCTGCACTCATAGCACTGTATTTGAGCGACGAGGCTCAGACCCAGGATGTGCCTCAATATGTTTTTGATCCCACCTGGCCGAAACCATTGCCAAACAATTGGAAGATGGGCGGTGTTACCGGTCTTGCCGTCGATAGTAACGATAATGTTTGGGTGCTAAATCGACTCAATGATCTCACATCTATTGAGCTTCGGGCTGAGCTTACACCGCCGATCGCAGCATGCTGCGTTCGGCCTCCCTCAATGATTCATATCGACAAGGGCGGTAACGTTATCGGTTCCTTTGATGCGCCACAGGGACATGGTATGGATGTGGATGATGAGGGATTTGTCTATCTTGGGCAGGACACAGTTCGTAAATACGATCCACGAACGGGCGAGTTGGTTGGTGAAGTTGCGCGTACGCCAGAGAGAGAGGGCGGTGGTCGAGTTGGGCTGCCCCCACCTATGCAGCGAGAGCCTGGTCAGGGGACTGTTGGTCCAGTGTATCGATTCCTACCTCGACCCCCGCGCCCAGTGATCGAAGCTGATCCTGCAGAAGAGGCGAGGGAGGCGGCCGCAGTGGCAGCATTTCGTGAGAAGTATCCTCCCGAGACACCAATGATTGTAGGTGGGCTTGAGGAGATTCGGATCATCGAAGCAGATAACGAGATGTATGTTGCTGACAATTACCTTGGTGGGCGCGTGCTTGTATTCGACCTGGATACCTTGGAGTTCAAGCGAGGTTGGGGTGCGTATGGCAAGCCACTTGCTGAGATTAGCACCGACGACGCAGATCATGCTTATACGCCAAACGGTCCGATGCCGCAGGATTTTGCGGGTCACTTAACGTTGAACGTTTCTAATGATGGTCTTGTATACGCAGCAGATCGAAATGCTAATCGCATTCACGTCACTACCAAAGAAGGAGAGTTCCTTGAGGAATTTGTTCTTGCGCCAGGTACTGGTGTAGGTGGTTCTACGGGTGGTGTGGCGTTTTCGCCTGACCCTGAACAGCAGTTTCTCTATATCTCAGATCTCACGAACAATAAGATTTGGTTTTTAAATCGTGAGGACGGTGAGGTTTTAGACGAGATGGGCCAGATGAGCGAGAACGGAGGGCAGTTTGTTGGCTTGCACATGATCGCTGTTGATTCAGAAGGCACGATTTATACTGGCGAAGTCTTTTCGGGTGAACGTGTACAGCGGTTTGTTCAGACAAACAGTCCAAAAGGGGAGCTGCTCCAGCAGTTATCCGACATGTGATGTGTTGTGAGACTTGTACGGGCTTCTATGTATAAAAGTGGTGCGAGTAGTTAACCGTCACCTCCAGGACTTTGACATTAGTTGAGCAATCGGAGAGGGCATGAACATAAGAGTATTGATCAGCGTAGCGGCTACCACTGGGTTGGTGTTTTATGCTGGAGCCGCCTCAACTCATCATTCCGTGCCCACGAATTATTTTCTTTATGCAGAGGGTGGAGTGGAACTTATGGGCACGGTTAAGGAGTTTGATGTTCGAAACCCCCACTCCCTGATCACGCTTGACGTGTTGGAAGATGATGCTTCTGTCACCGAATGGCTTATCGAGTGGTCGGATGGAAACTCTCTTCGCCGTAGAGGGGTGGAGATTGCTCGAGTTAAGGTGGGTGAGGAAGTGGTCGTCCATGCGAGAAAACACCGCCGCGTTGAGAATGTTGCGTATGTTAGGGATGTCATAGTTTCAGATGGCACGATTGTTCGTGACTGCGGTGCAGGGATCTATCGGGGTGATGAGTTCTATGCTACTTGCGATGAGGCTGAAACGGCACAGGCTGATGTCGAAAATCTATCTGAGGCGCTTGCTCCAAGGTAACGCTTCTAAAATGATAGTTTGCGAATGTTTTTCTTGAGACAAGGTTAGTAAGCGCCATCTCTGCGTAGCTCGATCGCGTTCATAGGAGCACACATAAGATCGGTGACGCCGGAGAATAGTCCATACCAGCCGAAATATGTGATCCTCTCGCGCGGTTCGCGCTCGAAGATCCGAACCCCTGACGTCCACGGGGCTGTGTAGTAAATAGGGTCATAAAGCGTCATCCGTAATTCAAGCAAATCAGGTTCAACACGTCTGTAACGTTCTTCTACCCGTGCTTCAAAGCTGGCAACATGGCCAGATCCATCAAGCCATGCACGATTATCCATGCCCACTGTGTTAACGATCAATTCGTCACCCGCCCATTCAGCAACGGAGTGACCAAACCATGCTGGACCTATATTGTCGAGGTTTTCTCCAGCAGGAATTTCCCTTTCATCCATCCAGAATTCACGCAGCGTACGTTCCCGTTGTAGGAGCTGCAGTACTCTGTTTTCAATATGAATGAATTCGAATAACCGCACGGTTGTGTCATACATTGTGCGTGGAAAACCACGCGGATTGCAGGCGAAAATTGGATCGTTGGAAAGAGTGGGGTCTGTAGCAGCAGGGATTCGTGGATCAGAGCTTTCAGTGGGAATGTTTCCTAGGTATCGAGCAAGACCGGCAGGAGTCATGGGCGGCATGTTTGGGCCAAACGGAACCTCGCTGCCACCGCCACCCAGCCCGGCCCATACGCCTGAAAGGTCTCGTGGGTTAAATTCTGTCTCCTGGGCATGCACTGACGATAGAAATAGCAAGATC
>DBZY01000002.1:4307-8327 GCA_002311835.1 Proteobacteria bacterium UBA1148
CAGGTCTCTGGCTATTAGAGCATAAATTTTCTATGTTGGTCGTTGCTTTTAGCCGTGTAGACATCCGGTTTTGGGGATGATTCTACTGGCTTGAAGCGGTAAGATCAGTGAAGTATTAGAACGCCACATTCCACCTAAAAAATAGGTGTTCAGACCGTTTTTCCTGTGAGGATCGATGCCTTATGAACAATTCACGTAGGTCGGGTTTCATGAAACAGAAACGTAAGAATCACGGTCATTCCTCAAGTAAGAAAACCGCCTCAGATCAGCAACAGGAGGGGAACGATGTTACTCGGCGCGAGTTCCTGGGAGGCACTGGGGCAACACTTGTGGCTGCAAACACCTTGCCCCTCAGGGCACAAGAGACCCGTGAAGGGGTTGATATTGAACCAGAGGTAGCCGATGTGCCCAGAACGGCTATTTCTATCACGGTCAACGGTACCGAGCACCGGACTGAGGTAGAAGACCGTTGGACGCTGAATGAGTTTCTCCGTGATCATGTCGGGCTTACGGGATCCAAGATCGGCTGTAATCGCGGGGAATGCGGCGCATGTACGGTATTGATGGATGGTGCTCCGGTGTATTCGTGCAGTACGTTGGCAGTTTGGGCTGACGGTCACGAGATCTTGACTGTGGAGGGGCTCGAGGAAGATGGTGAGTTGTCTACGTTGCAGCAAGCGTTCATGGAACACAATGCTCCACAATGTGGGTTTTGCACGCCTGGGCAACTGATGTCAGCAACCGCGCTGCTTGAGAATAATCCACAGCCGACCGCGGATGAGGTGCGACATGCTTTGGCAGGGAATCTCTGTCGCTGTTCTAATTACAATGCGATTGTTGAGGCAGTGATTGCGACTGCCGGAACGGGAGGTGCGTGATGGCGGTAGAACCTTTAAATACTGTTGGTCACGATATTCCGCGTGTCGACGCTTACGAACGCGTAACAGGACGGGCCACCTATACGCGAGATATCAAGCTGCCAGGCATGTTGTATGCACGGTTACTGCGTAGTGATGTTCCGCATGCACATATCCGTAGCATTGACACTTCAAAAGCCGAAGCATTACCTGGAGTGCGAGCTGTAATCACTCACGAGACACACCAACTTATTTATGGTTCTGGCTCCATCTCTGGGGGGCGTCAGTACAACGATTCAGTTAAGGATATTACAAAGCGTCTACGGCATATGTTTTCTAACCCAGTGCGCTTCGTCGGTCAACCGGTAGCGGCAGTTGCGGCGGTCAACCGACATGTGGCAGAGGAGGCCATTCAACTTATTGAGATCGACTATGAAGAGCTTCCGTTTGTGCTTGATCCGGAAGAGGCGTTGGAATCGGAGGCGCCGGCTATATGGCCTGATGGAAATATGGCTCACGATTCACAGAACCGCCAGGAACCTATCGGCAGTCAACTTGGCGATATTGAAGTAGGATTCCAAGAGGCTGAACAAATTTTCGAGGATCGCTACACGACTGCCTTTGTGCAAGATGCGCAAATGGAACCACGTTCGGCTCTCGCGCACTGGGAAGGCGATAAGCTCATTTTGCACACCCCAACGCAGGGTGTTTCTAATTGCCGCCACGACAATGCACGCGATCTTGGTATTGATGATCATCAAATTCAGGTCATCTGTAAATATATGGGCGGAGGATTTGGTGATAAAAACGGCAGCTATTATTTCGATCTAATCGCAGCAATGTTGTCAAAAGAAACCAATGCTCCTGTGATGGTGGAGCTTTCACGTAAGGATGATTGGTTGGGTACTCATGGTCGGTGGCACACTGTTCAGGATTATAAGGTTGGCGTGAGGAATGACGGCACCGTGACTGCGATTCAGATGAATGCCCTGAGTGGCATGGGCCCGTATCTTAGGCGATCCGGAAATATCGGCGGCATTGATGTGTATGGGTGCCCCAATATCGATCGTAAGATCTACCCGGTGCACACAAACCGGATGGTTTCCGGTAATTTCCGTGCACCTCAGTACCCTCAGGGCTATTTCGGCATCCAATCTATGATGGATGACATCTCTTATAAGGTCGGTATCGATCCTGTGGAGTTCGCTTTGAAGAACATGCGAAGACCAACGGAAGATGAGCCTTTCACGACCTATACGCTTGATCAGTGCATTGAACAGGGCGCCGAGAAATTTGGATGGCAGAATAGATGGCGCCCGGAACCAGGGTCAGATTCTGGAACTATCAAACGTGGTGCGGGGATGGGGTTCATGATGTTTGGGTCAACCATATCCCCCAGCAGCGCAATCATCCGCGTCGATTCCGGGGGGCGTTATACACTTTTTGTCGGCGTGACTGACATTGGACCGGGCGCGAAAACGACGATGTCCCTTATTGCTGCTGAAGCACTGGGTGTTGGGCTGTCAGAGGTAGATATTGTCTGGGGTGATACAGACCGTTGCCCGTATTCAATCGGTGAGTCAGGAAGCCGGACCACAACGAGTACAGGGAATGCTGTTATGCAGGCAGCACTAGATCTAAAAGCACAGATTGCCGCAAAGGGGATGCCCGTGGGAGAGGGCGTACTAATCGCATCTGCGACGCCGAATCCGAGCAGTGATGGTAGACGACGGATGTGCTTTGGCGCGCATTTTGTGGAAGTAGAAGTGGATACAGAACTTGGACACATAGGTGTGAGTAAGTACGTTGCTTTCCATGAGTCAGGGAGAATTCTCAATCCATTGCCTGCGAGGGATCAAATTCGAGGTGCTGTTCAACAGGGCATCGGTCAGGCTCTTCATGAGGAACTCCTTTACGACGTCAGAAGTGGCCATCCACTGAACGCTGGGTATTACGGTGCGCGACATCTCACACATGTGGATGCGCCAGAGATTGAAGTGACTTTTATTGAGACTGACGATGGTCTTGGGCCGTTTGGTGCAAAAACAGTAGGGGAGTCAGGCATCATTATTGCGCCGGCAGCTGTGGCCAACGCAATTTTTAATGCCACAGGTCGTCGAATGAAGGACCTCCCTATTACACGGGATAAGATGCTTGGGGCGCTGGTATGAAAACGTTCACCAACCAGAACCCAAGCACCTTGGACGAGGCGGTAGAGCTGGCGCAGTCAGCGCGAGAGGATGGCCAGTCTGTAGCGTTTGCAGCCGGAGGCACTGATCTTTTGCAACTGGTTAAGGATCGAGTTACCAATCGGGCTGGACAGGGTATCCCAGACGTTTTAGTGAACCTTAAATCTGTGGAGGGTATTGATCAGATAGACTCCCATAGTTTGGGAGGCGTTACCATCGGTGGGTTGATAACTCTCACCGCTCTAAGCGGTGATCCAGGAATTCGACATAACTATACAGTGCTCGCCGAGGCAGCTGAGAAAGTGGGGACGCTCCAGATTCGCAACGTGGGAACACTTGCTGGAAATGTGTGTCAGAGGCCCTGGTGTTGGTATTACCGTAATGGATTCCCTTGCTACAAGTCGGGAGGTAACGAGTGCTTCTCAGTCGCAGGTGAGAATCAACTCCACGCAATTTTTGGCGGTGGTCCCAGTTTTATCGTACATCCCTCAGATATCTCACCGGCTTTGGTCGCGTTGGATGCCACCTTCCGAATCGCTGGTCCTTCGGGGATGCGAACCCTTTCCGGTTCTGAGTTCTTTGTTCTTCCTCGCGACGATGCGCAACACGAAAATATTTTGGCGGACGACGAGTTATTGGTATCGATCGACCTGCCGGCACCCCGAGATGGCAGAAGGAGCACCTATCACAAGGTCATGGATCGGGACGCCTGGACGCATGCACTAGTAAGTGCTGCTGTAGTCATGGAGATGGAGGGAGAGATCTGTCGGTCGGCAAGGATAGTACTGGGTGGGGTGGCACCTATACCCTGGCACGTCCCCGCGGCTGAGCAACTGCTCGTCGGGAATATTGTGACAGAAGAGCTGGCCAAGTCGGTGGGCGCAGCTGCAGTTACAGGGGCAAGACCTCTTACGAAGAACGCCTATAAGGTTCCGCTGGTGAGAGGCGTTGTGGAGCGCACCGTCTTGGCGCTC
>DBZY01000002.1:8461-13999 GCA_002311835.1 Proteobacteria bacterium UBA1148
AGGGCGAACCGCCAACCCAGATAAAAACGCCGACGACGTGTGAGTTGTTAGATACACTGGAGCGCGAGCTTGCAAGTGCAGATGTGTTGAGGGTGCTAGAGCAACAATGGCTCGGTGGAAAAGAGTTCGGTTTGGCTGTGGAGGCTCGAGTCGAAGCATTTCGCAGGAAAGGTGGGCTCGTGGAGTATCGATCATGATAATAAATGTAAGAGCTATCACGTTTGTTGTTTGTTTCGGGGCGATGCTTGCTGCATGTACATACAGCTCAGTTTCAACTCAGAACTATTCTGACTCAGTGTTAGAGGAGCGGATCGTGATCGCACTAGAGAGTGCCTCTGATCTACCAGCAAACGCGATTATGGTTGGGGCTAGTAATGGTATCGTCACTCTCACGGGCTCTGTTGTTTGCGATTCTTGTGGTGGTGCTCGTACGCCTGCTGGTGTTAGAACCATTCAGCAAAGTTTAGGTGCTGTAGTGCGAGCTGTTCCCGGCGTCGAGCGAGTCGAGTTTGATATACAGTACCAGCCATCTACCGAGCTACCTGGAGGTTAGGATGAGTAGGGAGTTACCCTCAGGTTGTGACGACACATTTTTAAGGCACTTTAATGAAAAATAAGTTGAGCATCTCATATGCCGTGTGTGTCGGTTTTGCGTGTAACGTGAGTGTCTCATGGGGGCACCATGGAGATGCTGGGCGATTTATAGAGACCCCAGTTAGTTTGGAGGGAGTCGTTGTCTCATGGAGACTAATGAATCCTCATTCGATAATCGTTTTAGATGCGGAGAACGAACAGGGGGAGATCGTAAGATGGCGAGCGGAGTTTGCTGATCCAGTCGGAATGGCCACTACTTATGGATGGGCGAGGGATACGTTGAAGCCGGGTGATAAGATCACAATGACTGGTCGACGTGTCAAGAGTGGTGCGCCGGAATTCAATCTCACCGAGCAAGCCAGGATCATTAGGACGGAGACCGGCGAGGAAATTTTCAGGACGGAAGATTATCATGGCGAACCACAGTAGCCTTGAGTGCTCATGTGTGACTCGCAGGCCATAGGTCTTACTTTTCCAAAAAACCTTTCAACACTGGCATTGGTCGTGAGCGCGCTCAGTGCGTGCAGCCAATCACAGGCGCCAACATCATCTAATTTCGCCGCTGGCACGAGTACCACGTCTGTTCAGCTGGAACAGCTTGCGTACATTAAGGCGTCGAACCCGGGTGCAGGTGACCAGTTCGGTAATGGTGGCGAGCTCTTAGGAAATTCCATCAGCTTGAGCGGTGATGGTAGTACGCTAGCGGTGGGTGCGTTCATGGAAAGTAGCGGTGCTGCTGGAATTAATGGTGACCAGGATGACGATTTGGTTTACGGGGCTGGTGCAGTTTATGTATACGCACGCAATGGTAATACCTGGGAGCAGCAAGCCTACATCAAAGCATCGAATCCGGGGGACAGCGATAATTTTGGTTATGTCACCACTTTAAGCGCTGACGGTGACACGCTAGTGGTATCCGCTAACTTTGAAGCCAGCAACGCAACCGGCATAAACGGTGATCAGAGTGATGACTCTATTTATGGGGCTGGTGCTGTGTATGTCTTCATCCGAGATGATCGTGATAATTGGTCTCAACAGGCTTATCTAAAAGCGTCTAATACGGGTGAAATAGGAAGTGTCGATGATCTTTTTAGTGACGGTGATCAGTTCGGCTTTTCTATTTCTCTAAGCGCTGATGGCAACAAACTGGCTGTAGGTGCTATCGCAGAAGACAGTTCCTCTAACAGATCTAATGGAGATCAATTAGATAACTCGGCTCAATCGGCTGGCGCTGTCTATATCTTTGTTCGTAGCAATGGTGATTGGACGCAGCAAGCGTACATCAAATCTTCGAATCCAAGTAGAAGTGATTTGTTTGGATATTCTGTCGCCCTTGATGCAGGGGGCAATCTGTTGGGTGTCGGTGTCTTTCAAGAAGATGGTTCTCTTGCTGGGACGAACGAACAGCAGGATGATGATCTGCTTGATGCTGGCGCGGTTTACGTATTTTCTGTCTCTGGCGATACATGGATACAGTCGGCCTACCTTAAGGGCGCTAACGCGGAAAGTAACGATGTTTTTGGCACAGCGGTTGCCATCAGCGATGACGGGAATACTCTGATAGTAACCGCTCTTGATGAGGATGGAGCAACGACTGGCGTTAACTCAACGCCGGTTACCGATCAGCAAACTGAAAACTCTACGGGCGCTGTTTATGTGTTTTCTCGTAGCGAAGATGGATGGTCACAGACAGCCTATCTCAAGGCGTCCAATACAGGGAGAGAAGATTGGTTCGGAGTACGCGTTGCGTTGAGCGGAGACGGCAATATGTTGGTTGTTGGCGCTCAGTTGGAGGATAGTGCTGCACAAGGTGTGAATAGCAACGAGGATGACGATACTGCTCAGGAGGCTGGTGCGGCCTACATCTTTACGCGTGACGATGGGGTTTGGTCCCAGGTTTCTTACGTCAAATCTAGTAATTCTGAGGCTTACGACGAATTTGGGGGTTCGATAGCGATTAGTAGAGATGGGGGGACTATAGCTGTGGGTGCGCGGGGTGAGGACAGTGCTGTTGGCGGGTTGAACGGTAATCAGGATAATAATTCTGCATCGGAGGCTGGTGCTGTTTATCTTTTTAGCTACTGAGGATGTTTCATTTAGTTACGTAAAGTGGTGATATGCGCTGGAGCTTATGTCACATGTGTAGAAGTATTTAAAAAAGAGTCAAAAAATGAGAACAAAAATTCTTGTAGATGTCTTTGTTTTTTTATTGGGTTATTTTTTTACCGTCTCTGTACAGGCACAACGCCCACCTGCAGAGTTAGAGCTGATTCCTATCAACGACAGTATTTATGTCATCCATAACCAAGGTGTGCCCGGGAATGCAACGGCTTTAATCACAGACGAAGGTGTTTTATTGGTTGATGACAAGTTTGAAGCAGATTATGAAAACATGGTGGAGTTATTGCGATCAGTAACCGATCAGCCGGTTAGGTATGTGGTAAATACTCACTATCATCAAGATCATAGTGGTTCCAACGCCAGGTTTAAGGCTGCTGGTGCAGATATTGTGATGACGGCGCAGGCTCGAGAGAGAATGGTCGAGGTGAATCAAAGCGGGTTACCGAGATTCACTATGAAAGAGAGCGCACGTATTCATATCGGTGGTGAGGTAGTTGACCTGTTGTATTTTGGTCGAGCCCATACAGGGGGTGATCTCGTAGTTTACTTTCCAGATTACCAAATACTCGTAGCAGGGGACCTCTTTAACTACGGTGCTATTTTTGGAGATGGTCCTCAAGCGGCTCAGCTTGTCGACTATGCTGGCGGCGGAAGTGTGAGAGAGTGGACAAAAACGCTTGATGCAATATTGATGCTCGGTTTTGAGACTGTTGTTCCGGGACATGGGATTGTGACTACCAAAACAGAGATGCGGAGATTTCGAGATAGCACGTTGGAGCTACGTAGTCGTATCCAAGGTATGCTGCGTCAGGGAAACTCTCGTGAAGCGATTGAGCAGGTTCTTCGCGGCGAGTTTGGTTGGCAGGACTTACACATGATGAGAGGTTTCGACGGTATATTAGGTGAGTTAAGGTGATAAAAAGAGATAGAAAAATAAACTTGAATGGTCTTGTCCTGGCCGGTTTCCTCTTAGAGTCTCCGGCAATCTTGGTCGCGAAGGAACGCGACGATTGAATTTAGACAGAGATACTTTAGAAGTTCTTAACGAGGATTTGGAAAATTCTAATCACGGAATTGGTACTGAGCTCTTTTCTAACGAGCCAGCGAGTTCTGTTAGTGTACAGAGTGTTGACGCTTCGGCAGTGTTGTCGGTTGATGACTAAGGATTGAAACAATGTATAACTTTAAGATATTAGCTGCGTGTATATTTAGTGTGCTATGGGCGCCCGTTCTGCAGGCAGAGCAAGAGTCTCTTCCTATTACTTCTGACTTGGAGAGTATCAGTTTCAACTCGATCGAGGGTCCCGTTACTATAAGGCGGTTCGCAAACGATATTATGTTGGTTAAGGGAACGGTCCGTCCGATGGTTCCCGTGCCAGGAGTGACTCCAGTAGGTGAACTTGAAGTTATAAGCGCTCTGCAGGACTCAGATTACATAGTTGTCGATACGCGTACCAAAGAGACTCAATATGGAGGGACGATTCCTGGCACGGTAAACTTTCCTTTCAACGAGATCGCAGACCGACTTGATGAATTAGGTTGCGAAGGATCCACAGCTGGTTGGAATTGCCAAGAAGCTCTTGAGGTCGTGTTGTATTGCAATGGCCCCAATTGTGGGCAGAGCCCAAGGGCTATGAGCGCTATGGTAGCGGCAGGGTTTCCCGCAACAAAAATTTCCTACTACCGTGGTGGTATGTTGGCCTGGACGTCGCTTGGGCTCACTACCCGTGAGAGCGAGCACTCGAAGTAAAGCTCCAAAAATGGTGCTCGCTCCGGGGGGGCGTTTCCGGGGTATTGCGTTGTGAGTAGGGTTTGTTTACTCGACTTCTTGTCCAATTACTGCGGTCGGCTTGATCTCGATCATGGTTCCTGGACGTGCAAAACCTACCACGGTGATGAGAGCACTGGAGGGGTATCGGCCTTCGTTAAAGTACTCGCTCCGCATCTCGACGAACCTGTCACCGTCGCGAACATCCTGGATATAGACTGTCATCGTTACGATGTCGGACAGCGTGCCACCATAATACGCTAGACGTTGTTCAATGAGGCGAAATAGCTCACGAGTCTGAGCTTCAAAATTGCCTGAAATATCGTTGCCAGCAGCATCCGTAAGTACCGTGTGGCCGGCAACCCATACGGTGGTGCCGCCTGTGGTGGCTACTGCGCGGGAAAACGCTCGCCGCTCGCCGTACTCGTCAATCAGGTAGTCCTTGATGACGGGGACGTCTTCTTGTGCCCAACTTGGCAATGTTGCTAAGAGTGTTAGCAGTGCTACGGGACAGCTTCTAAAGAAACTTGGGGTGGCCTTGTGCATTGTTATTCTCCTTGCCTGTCAGCGAATCAGGATATCATGAGGCGTTTTGCGATAATGACGGTGTTTATCAGGCACCCTAGTGCGACAAAGATCTCGCCAGATTGGGTTCGGACCATAGGGTTTAAGAAATAGTTTGTTTGCCGATGATGTTTAACTTGTTCTGTAGCCTGATTCGGTCAAGCGATTCAATAGGTAAATTAGTAAAAGTAGCGATTCTATTTTTTAATACTTGGTACGTGTCTTTGAATGCAAGGCGGCATTCGTCTTCGTTACCCTGTGCTGCGACAGGATCTGAAAAACCCCAGTGAGCGTGCAGTGGTTGGCCAGGCCAAATCGGGTAGGTTTCGTCAGCCGCTTTGGCGAAAACTGTGAAAACGAAATCGAATTCTGGTGATCCGGGTTTCGCAACTCAATCCACGTAAGGTAGCTGAGAGTAGTCTCGGGTTTTGATGCCATCTACGTCGATGTTGTAGCGAACCCGCTCGCCGTACTCGTCGAAAACTCCGAGC
>DBZY01000079.1:0-2208 GCA_002311835.1 Proteobacteria bacterium UBA1148
GGTCTCACAGAGCGCTGACGGCCACCCAGAAGGCGATCGCTCAGCAAGCGGGCCGGACGCGTATCGCCTGAGGCCGTCGCCACCAAGGGCTGGCCGTGACAAGGGCGGCGATTTACCGCCATCTGAAAGAACTTTAGATGGAAACCAGCCAATACCAGAAGACCAAGAACACCTTTGGAAATACATTAATGACCTGTCGGTTGACACAATCGGACTACCGGAATACTACCAGATCCTGCCGAACAGGCTAGGGGATTCGTCACATCGTAATCTGATCTATCCTGTGAGTGCGATCGACGTACCCGAACATCTCGAAGACAAACGGATCGCCGAGGTGGCGAAAAAGCGCGTTTTCGTCCATGTGTCTACAGATCCCCAGGACATTCGGGATAATTATTTCACAATTGAACCATCGCTGGGCTCTTCAATTCAATCTCTGATGGAACAAGTAGACCAGCGATTGATGGACGATTTTCTAAACCATTTGAAAGAAGCTGCCGACCCTGATAAGAAAGCGCGCATTCTGTTGGAATGCCTGGATGAAATCTGCTCCGTGGAAGGATCTCGTTCCAAGAACGGCTCGTTAAGAGTGTCGCAAGAGGAACTTGAAGCGCTCCGCTACTTGATGCTTCGTGACAAGGATGGGATGGGAAACATTCAACCCTTGATAAACGACCCGTATATCGAAGACGTCAGTTGTAGCGGCGTTGGGTCGATCTTCATCGAACACAGGGTTTTTGGAGGCCTGAAGACTGCGATAAATTTTGAGACCGAGGACGCACTGGACAGTTATGTGATCAAGCTCTCGGAGAAGATAGGCAGGCCAGTCACTGTAGCCGAACCCATAGTCGACGCCACTCTCCCAGATGGTTCGCGGATAAACATAGTTTTCGGGAACGATGTCGCCAAACGGGGAAGTAACTTCACTATCAGGAAGTTCAGCCCGATTCCCATGAGTGTGCTAGATCTAATCGAAAACGGAACTCTGTCCTACGAGATGGCGGCTTATATCTCCCTCATGGTTCTTGAAGGTATGAACACCTTCGTGTCTGGTGAAACGGCGTCTGGCAAGACCACGATGCTTAACGCCATAAGTACATTCATCAGTCCCACTGCAAAGATCGTCAGCATCGAGGATACTCCAGAGCTACAGGTCCCTCATCCAAACTGGATAAGAGAAGTAATCCGCGGAGGTAAAAAAAACAATACATCTTCGGTGACGATGTTCGATCTGCTAAGAGCCGCTCTGCGTCAGCGACCGAATGAGATCCTCATAGGTGAGATCAGAGGTGAGGAGGGGGCCGTCGCTTTCCAGGCGATGCAGACGGGCCACGCGGTCATGGCCACCTTTCACGCGGCTTCTGTCGAGAAGCTCATTCAACGTCTTACGGGCGACCCAATAAACATTCCCAAGCCTCATGTTGACAATCTCAATCTCGTTATCATTATGAGCGCGGTTAGACTGCCTGATGGCCGCCTTGCCCGACGGGTCCTCAGCATTAACGAGATTGTCAGAATTCAATCCCGAAGACAAGCACGTTCGACTTTATCGAAGTGTTTCGTTGGAACTCATCCACAGACAGCTTTGATTTCCCCGGCTATATGAATACTGCTTTGTTGGAACAAACCGTAGCTTCGAAACGAGGAATACCACCACGGGAAAGACGGAAGATCTACGACCAGGTTGAATATCGGGCCGAGATTCTGAGGAAGCTTAGTGAACGAGGGCTGACCAACTTCTATGAACTCCACAACATCCTCTCTCAAGCAAATAAACAAGGTCTCCTCCGATAGTAACGTCATAGGATTCGACCTCCTGTCGCATCTTACATACATGTCGGTGCTAACGGCGGGCGGACTATCCAGGGATCGCGTGTTCGAGCATTGCTCTCGCCAACGTTACGTGACCGCTATCTTTTTTGAGTATATTTATCTCCTGGTCAACGGCATGGGCATGGGATACGCTCAAGCGTTTCAACTTGTGTCAGGAAAAGCTAAGGCTTCAAACGTCAAGAGCCTGTTTCTTCGATTTGCCGCCTCACTCTCCTCCGGTGAGTCCGAAAGGGATTTCATTATTGAGGAGACCAACGTCGAAAGCAAACGCTACGCCAATGAGTATGAAAGGAATGTGGAAAACCTTAGAAAATGGACGGATGCGTACGCCGCTATCCTAGTGTCAGTGACTCTGATCATGGTTGTTTCTTTGGT
>DBZY01000079.1:2305-2715 GCA_002311835.1 Proteobacteria bacterium UBA1148
GTAGGCGTGTACACGATATATAAAGTGGCGCCGGTCGAGACAAAAATATATACCGCTTCAACTGGGACGACAAAAGAGAGAAGACGGGCCAGGACTCTGATTTTGGTCGGGCCGCCTATCGGCATTGGCATAATGGCTGTGCTTGTGATTGGTCTTCAGTTAGATCTTCTGGCCGGGTTTTCCGTGGCCTTTTTATTGATAGGAGTCTCTTTGCTGCCGGGAGGGTATTACATATGGAAGGATGATGCCCGGGTAACCCAACTGGACTTGGAGCTTCCGACTTTCATTCGTAGCCTTGGGGCTATCGCTGGGTCGACCAAAGTAACTCTGACGCAAGCGTTATATAGGATCGACAGCAGATCTATGGGATCGCTTGGACCGCACATTGAACGATTGCGTACGCGCTTAAT
>DBZY01000079.1:2807-3338 GCA_002311835.1 Proteobacteria bacterium UBA1148
CAGATTGTCTCCGATTACGCCATGAGTATTACTCAGTTGCGCGCCGGCAGACAACTCACAGCCTCGACATTCTCCTTCCTGACCATGGCGATGCACGCCACTATGGTATTCATCCTGGTGTTTGTGCTGGAAATAATCGACACGTTCAACTCCATGCTTGCCGTGGTTTCCAGCGAGGTTTTGAACGAGTCTGCTGGCGGTGTTGAAATACCTGACAACGTCCAATTGCCACCAGGGGTCTCGATTCCGAAGGGCGGCGATCTAGCCGGAGGGTTGGACATATTCGGCACCCAAGATATGACAGTAACGTCTTACGCGATAATAATGGTGATAATCATACTGACCGTGGCCAACTCGTTGGCGCCCAAATTTACTGCTGGAGGCAGCAACCTAAAAATCGCCTCCTACCTCGGCATTTTGTGTGTCATCTCGGGGATTGTATTGGGAGTCGTGCCGATGCTTACGGCGAAACTGTTTGTAGCTTGAAATTCGAGGTGTAACGATGGGTGAGTCCATAATCATCGCGCCCAT
>DBZY01000038.1:0-4442 GCA_002311835.1 Proteobacteria bacterium UBA1148
AGTTGGTGCCCCGGAACGCCGTCCATAGATGACCAAGCGTCGTAGGTGATTTCGCCACCCCTTCTGCGAATATTCCATGCTGCATACGCGATTGCGCCGCTTAGCTCTCCTTGGACTCTGAGAGGGTTATAGTTGGATCCGGTTCGCGCAGATAACTCCTCGTTTGCACTCTCTAAGCCAGAATAGTCAACTACAGTCACGGAGTAGTAAGCCGGTGAGTCTTCAACGGTGTAGACGCGCGCGGGAATTGTCGCGCCGTGTTCCGACACGTAGCTTATCTCCCGTACCTCGGGTTCGTGCGGAAAGTTAATGATGAACTGGTCCGTCTCGTTTACATACTTTATCCAACTTTGAGCAAGTGAGATTCCCCATGGGAACAGCGCAAGCGAAATTACAAAAAGTGTTAGTGCACGCATGTTTTTCCCCGTGACTAGGCACGCCCCTCGAAGAGGGTTATATAAGTTAATGTTTTTATTGTACTTATTGTAGCAGCTACTAGACATTTAAACGACTCTGCGAAACGCTATATTCCATCATTTTTTATATCTTGATGGCCTGATTTCATCACAGCTCTGCCGTTGGCATTCTTTAGTATCACTAAAATCTTTACAGGCCTTGTCAGGAGTATGCATTTTATGCACATCACTTTTAATGGAACAGAATATCGTTTGCAAGATGGAATATGGTTTACAGGATATAAAAAAGCGCCCCAACTTGTTCAAGATGATTTAAATAAAGCAGCCAAGGATGATTTTCTTGAACAAGAAGAAAGCCTTTCCGATGTCGCCGATGTAATAAAGGCTTCTGAAATAGCAGAAAAACGCAGAGATTTTATAAGAGCTTTGGTGCTGGCCCGACGGGCTTATGAATTAGCTAATTTTAAAGTTGGAGTAGCCGCCCGGGTGAGTAATTTATTTCGAAAACTGGGCAAATCTGAGGAGGCACTTCAATGGACGGAACCATATTCAAGAACGACACATGTTCCATTACTCAATACGAGAAGTGCGTCATTTGCTGATATTGGAGAATACCTTCAGGCAAAAAAATTAGCTGAAAGGTCACTGGCAATCAGCCCTGGAAATACTGAAGCATCCGCTCTTTTAAAGAGGATCAAATCTGAATATCCAGGCGCCTATTACGATCTATTTTGATCAATTTATTAGTCCGGCGTAATTCATTTAGCGTTTAGAGGAATCACATGTTTAGATTAATTTTAATAGCCACAGTGGTAGCACTGGTTACTAATGTAGGGGCACATTATTTTGTTAGGGGGGATATAAACGATGGCTTGGTTTCTGCTGAACGAAGAGCTTCAGCAGAATCAAGAAGCGTTGTAGAAGATTTTACAAGCGCAGACGAAAATATTAGAAATCTAATACACAGAACTAATAATTTAGTTAATTCTTATGCGAATAGATTGAACGTGTTACAAGAATCTGTTGCAACATCTAATGAGATGATTAATACAGAGTTGGCAACAATTAAATCGGAGCAGGAAGGTTCTTCTAAACTTATTATTGATGTGATGTCTCAGGCCGATGGTTTTGAATCAAGGATAAGAGGATTGGAAGGCGAAGTTTCTTCGATCATAGAGCCCTTAGGACAATTAAATGATGGTCTTCAGGAGCTTCGATCAAGCTTGATCTCTTCTACTGGTGATTTTTCATCCTCTAACCCTATTGCAGTAGGAGAGGGGGCTTCTTTTGAAGCTTTTGCCTATTCAGAACCCTGCCCTCAGACCGCCTTGAATAGAGACGAACAACTCCCACGGCTACGAAGAGAAATGGAACGATCAACGGTTACAGGGGCGCATGATGTCACTGTTAAATTTGATATTGATCAGGATGGAAGTCCTGTTTTACAGGATTTAGAGTCTGATACAGCGCCTGCTAATTTAATGGGTGCTGTGCGGCGTTATGTAGATGGATTGGTATTTGATAATGTCGATTCAATATTCACAGACTGTGAAATGATAGTTAGGCTTGACATAAATTAAGAAAGTTAGGGGGTGAAGGCTGTTATTCAAAGATCGATTACTTATGTGATTTAGGATTTGTTACTAGAATCATTTCAGCTTGAAGAGGAAGTAAATGATCAGTGGTTACTGTGAGCTCTGGAATATTTCAGAATTTTCTTCGCCTTGCGGCCTTCTCCGCCATTCCCAAGGACCTATGGGGTCATCCATGCTCCATAAACCAAGACCTTCTTGTTTTGCCATGGTTTCATCATTGAGAAGTGAGGTATCGTTCATATACTGACGATATACCCATGCGTGCCCCTCACTGACCATTGCGCGGTTAATGTCAATATTTCCAAGCCATACTTTACCCACGATTCGGCCATACTGATCTATAGCCTCGAAACTGACAGTAACTGTTCTTTGGGAAATTTTTGAAGAGAGGGCTTGTTTGGCCTGACTCCCCCAAGGTTGGGTTTTTTCTGGGGTATCAATTTCTGATAACCGAATGCGGTATTGCTCAGAGTCAACCTTAAGAGTGAAGGTATCTCCGTCCGCTACGCTCACAACCTGACCAGTAAGAATCTCCCCAAATGCTGGTAGGTAATTTAATAGCAGGAGGGCGCCAAAGAGTATTTTCACCGAAGTACTTCAATGGTTATAGATCGTACTGTTTCTGAGATGCATCTGAGAATCTATTTTGACCGCCGGCTTAGTCTTCCAGAAGGAAACTTTTCAATTGATCAGATCTTGTCGGGTGGCGAAGTTTGCGTAATGCCTTAGCTTCAATCTGACGGATTCTTTCTCGGGTGACGTCGAATTGTTTTCCAACCTCTTCGAGCGTGTGATCCGTATTCATATCGATTCCGAAGCGCATTCTTAGGACCTTTGCTTCACGGGGAGTCAATCCGGTCAGCACCGCATGCGTTGTTTCTTTTAAGCCTTCCGAAGTTGCCGAATCCACAGGCGAGTGCACTATGGCGTCCTCGATGAAATCTCCAAGGTGAGAGTCTTCATCGTCGCCGATGGGCGTTTCCATAGAGATTGGCTCTTTTGCGATCTTGAGTACTTTTCTTACCTTATCTTCTGGCATCTCCATGCGTTCGGAGAGTTCTTCGGGGGTAGGCTCGCGGCCCATTTCCTGCAGCATTTGGCGTGAAATTCGGTTGAGTTTATTGATGGTTTCGATCATGTGAACCGGGATACGAATGGTCCGAGCCTGATCGGCAATCGAGCGGGTAATTGCTTGTCGTATCCACCAAGTTGCATACGTTGAGAATTTATAACCGCGACGGTACTCGAACTTATCTACAGCTTTCATGAGGCCGATATTGCCTTCCTGGATAAGGTCAAGGAATTGCAAACCACGATTGGTGTATTTTTTTGCAATGGAAATAACTAGGCGAAGGTTAGCTTCAACCATTTCTTTCTTGGCTCTACGCGCTTGAGCCTCGCCCATGGAAATCTCGCGATTGATATCTTTGATTTCGGTGATGGAAAGGAAGGTTCCGTGCTCAATTCTAATCAAGCGTTTTTGACATCGTTGGATATCATCTGTAAGTCGAGCTAGCTGAGAGGAATGTTTGCGCTTTGCGCGAATGTGCTTATCGACCCAATTCAAATTGGTTTGATTGCTCGGGAAGCTTCCGATGAAATCCTTACGGGGCATGCGTGCATCTTGAACACATAACGTCATCACTTGACGTTCCTGACTCCGGATTCCGTTTATCGTGTCTCTGAGCTGCGCGACCATCAACTCGAACAGTTTCGGCGCGAGTTTTAGTTCCATAAACTGAGGGGTGAGGCCCTTGACCGTTTTCCGAACGGAGGCGTGTGCGATACCGTGCTTCTGCAGCCTATCCATATAACGCTTATAGAACCTTCGCACTTTTTTCATTCGCGCAGCGACTTCCTTAGGATCCGGTCCCGTGTCAGCGGGTTCATCATCATCATCAGCCTTCGGTGCGTTGGGATCCGCAATCTGCGCATTGGGATCGATGAAATCAACGATGACGTCCTGTAGACGGGAGTTTCCATCTACCACTAGGTCGTGCATATCGATCAGAAGACCCACGGTTGGTGGAAATTGCAGCAACGCAGCCCGCACCTGATTGAGACCTTCCTCTATGCGCTTAGCAATTTGGATTTCACCTTCTCGGGTGAGCAACTCAACCGTACCCATTTCCCGCATATACATACGCACAGGATCTGTGGTACGCCCAAATTCACTGTCCACGGTGGCGAGCCGCTGCGCCGCTTCGTCAGTATCATCATCACCTGCGACTGCGGTGTCAGATAAAAGTAGCGATTCGGCATCGGGCGCCTTCTCATACACCGTGATGCCCATATCGTTGATCATGTTGACAATCTCTTCGATCTGCTCAGGGTCGACAATCTCACTAGGTAGATGGTCATTGACCTCACCATAAGTTAGATAGCCTTGCTCCTTGCCTTTGGCAATGAGTAGCTTCAGCTGGGATTGTCT
>DBZY01000038.1:4532-9180 GCA_002311835.1 Proteobacteria bacterium UBA1148
CTAGACTACCCCAATAAACGGATACTTGGTAGAACTATGTTGGGGGTTGCCCAGTCTCAGGGTTCTCCAGGATTATCGGGAAATTTTCTCAGAAGCCCCTCTAGTTCCTTTTGTTCCTGGGGGTCCAGGTCCTCCTGGCCCCTGGTCAGCAGGGCTCCCATGCGCCCTTTGCGGTAGCCATTGACGATGCGCTTGAGATTATCCCGCAGTACCTGTGGGACTACTTCTCCGCCGTCCAGAGGAGTATCGCTCGCCAGGCGACCGAGATGGCGACCTTCGGGGTCGTCACGGAAGCGTTCTAACAGCCCCGCCATAGTTATCTTTGGGTTTTTGTTTATAGCTTCAAGAAGCTGCCGTAATAGCAGGGCTCCCGGTTGTCGAACCCCAATTAGCCCGGGAACGCCCTCTAGAAGACCGATTCCGGCAGCGGGGTGGTGAAGAATCAACGTAATTGCCTTACGAATGAGGATGCTGCGGCGTTCCGATACCGCCCCCGAGGCGTCGCCCGTGTCCCCGGCACGTGGCCGCCGGGTCGCGCGAGGAGATGGAGTTTCCGGCACCTTGATGAGTGTTTCTAGTCGTTCAGCTTTGAGACCAATGCGCTCCGCTAGTTGATTAATCAGCAGCTCCCTATGCACACCGATGGGTAGCTGCGCGAGCAGTGGTTGGGTTAGTGTTGCGAGCCGCGACCGACCGTCTGCACTGGACAAATCGGCACGGTTTTCAAGCTCACCGAGTAGAAAGTCGGACAGTGGTTCGGCACGATCCATAAGCTCGCGGAAAGCGTTTGCCCCGCGGGCCCGGACCAAGGAATCCGGATCCTCCCCCTCGGGAAGAATCAGAAACTTAATTTCTATTTGGTCGCCGGCGTGTGGAAGGGCGGTTTCCAGCGCCTTCCAGGCAGCGGCTCTGCCTGCTCGGTCACCGTCGAAACAAAAAATTATGCAGTCCGCTATTCGAGTCAGTCGGCGTATGTGATCCGTCGTGGTGGCCGTACCCAGGGTTGCTAGTGCTGGCACGATCCCATATTGAGAGAGACTTGCCACGTCGAGATAGCCCTCGACCACTAAGGCAATATTAGGGTACCCCTCTTTTGAACCGATGTGTCTCGCTTCATGGAGGCCGTAGAGCGCTTGACCCTTGTGGAAAACTGGGGTTTCCGGTGAGTTCAGATACTTGGGTTCCCCGTCGCCGAGCGCCCGGCCTCCGAAGCCAATGATTCTCCCCCGCGGGTCCCGTATTGGGAACATGATCCGATCCCGAAACCGATCATACTGTCGTCCTTGCTCGTTTTTTATGATCAAACCCGCTTCGAGAAGATTTTTTACCTGTGCGTCATCGCCTCCTAGGGCCTTGAGTAACGTATCCCATGAATCTGGGGCATAACCCATTGTGAAGCGATTTGCCGTTGTCCCATCAATGCCCCTTTGCTTTAGGTATTCGATAGCTGCTGGGCTATCACGGAGCGCCGCTCTATAGATTTGATCTGCCTCAGCTAGGATATCGTAGAGAGTATTTTCACGGCTGGTATTGTGCTCGGGCCCATCGCTTGGGACTTCAAGTCCGAGCATCTCCGCGAGTGCCTCGACGGCGTCAATAAAGCTGAGGTTTTCATAATTCATCAGGAACCCGATAGAAGTTCCGTGCGCACCGCATCCGAAGCAGTGGTAAAATCCTTTCTGCGGGCTCACTGTGAAGGAGGGGGTCTTCTCGTCGTGGAATGGGCAGACAGCCTTGTATTCCCTACCCGCTTTTTTAAGCGCGATCCGTTCGCCAATTACCTCGACCACGTCGGCCCGTGCGATTAGCTCGTCGATAAAAGATTGAGGAATCCGTCCGCTCATGGAGTCCCCTAGCATAACCTGTACGCGAGAGACTAGCGCCAAGCTTTCTCTTGGCTGGTATTAGGATGGCTGGAGTCGCGAGTGAACCCGACCGGAAATCTTCCCAAGGTCTACTCTACCATTCCCACGTTTTTTGATTTCTCCCATGACTCGCCCCATATCCTGTGGAGAGGTGGCAGATAAAGCTGTGATTACCTCGTCGACCAGCGAAATCGTCTCTTCCTCGCTCATGGGCTCCGGCAGGTAGGTTTTTAATACGGTGATCTCCGCATTTTCCTTATCTACTAGATCGGTCCTCTTCCCTTTCTGGAACTGTTCGGCGGCTTCGTACCGCTGTTTGACCATTTTCTCAAGAACCGACCGCACTGCACTCTCATCTAATGTTTCGCGGGAGTCTACTTCCCGCTGCTGGATAGCTGCCAATGCCATGCGTAGAACGCTCACACGGTCCTTATCACCGGCGCGAAGTGCAGCCTTGACGTCCTCCTGGAGGCGTTTTTTGAGGGTGATGTAGGTGTCGTCTGCGGACATGAACCTTGGCCCCCAGGTCTATGGGTAATCCTTAGGGGATCTTGACTGGGTCAGTATAGGCGTTCACGCTTGGATAGTTGCCTCGACTGGCGTTTTAAGTGACGTTTTATAGCCGCAGCTTTTTTTCTTTTGCGCTCCTGTGTCGGTTTCTCGTAGTACTCGCGCCGACGTAGTTCCGTGAGCACCCCAGCTTTCTCACAGGCGCGCTTGAAGCGCCGCAGGGCTGCGTCGAAGTGTTCACTTTCCCTTATACGTACATTTGGCATTGAGTTCTCTCAGTCAACTGAGCCGCCGTCAGCTGCGGGGCTAAAATAATAGGCCGGCACATGCCGGCGCTGAATCGGCGGATGATATCCCTTAGGATTGTGCTCTGTAAAGAATGGCTAGGATGTTTGCAGTGAAAGTTCTGGGTATAGAAACTAGTTGTGATGAGACGGGCGTGGCCGTTTACGAGTCTGGTGTCGGTCTGCTTGCGGAAGCACTTTTCAGTCAGACGGAGCTTCATGCCCAATTCGGGGGAGTTGTTCCTGAACTCGCCTCCCGAGATCACATTGCGAAGCTTGCCCCGATGATTTGCGATATGCTTTTCGAGGCGGATCTCCAGCTAACTGACCTCAACGCTATTGCCTACACCGCCGGACCAGGACTGGTGGGGGCCCTTATGGTGGGAGGTTCGCTGGCAACTGGTTTAGCGCTAGGCCTCGGAATTCCGGTCATTCCAGTTCACCATATGGAAGCTCATCTGCTGGCCGCATTACTTGAAGACGATCCTCCAGAACTTCCCTTCATCGGGTTGCTTGTATCGGGCGGGCATACACTTCTCGTCGAAACACAAGTGCTGGGCCAGTATCGCATCATAGGCGAGACCTTGGACGATGCGGTCGGCGAGGCATTCGACAAAGTTGCCCGCCTTCTGTCTTTACCCTATCCCGGTGGACCCGCGCTGGCTGCATTAGCCGAGCGGGGAGACCCGACGGCGTTTAAGTTCCCGCGTCCCATGAGGAACAAGGGACTTGATTTCAGCTTCAGTGGACTAAAAACGGCGGTCAGACTCGCTTTAGAAAAAACAAAAAACTCTGACGGTGAGCTGGAGGCAAGTGTACGCGAGAATATTGCAGCTTCTTTCCAAGCCGCGGCAGTTGACTCTCTAATAGGAAAGTGTATCCGTGCGTTGGACGCCACGGGGCTTAAGCGATTGGTTGTGGCTGGAGGAGTTAGTGCTAATCAGCGACTCCGCACGCAATTGAGGACGGCATGCGCTAAACGTGAGGTGTGCGTGCATTATCCCAGACCCGCTTTATGCACAGATAATGGGGCGATGATTGCGTTTGCGGGCTGGTGTCGCCGAGAGCAGGCGCTGTCGGTACCAACGATAATTGCACGACCGCGCTGGTCCCTTAATGAACTTACGCCGATGCATTGAGTGAAATCGAATGGATAAAATTTTTCTTCGCCAACTGAAAGTGGATGCGGTTATCGGCATTTGGGAGTGGGAACGACGCGTTAAGCAAACCGTCAGTATCGATCTAGAGATAGGTACGGATGTAAGGGCAGCGGCTGCTGAGGATTCTATGGAGAAAACTCTCAGCTATAAGGATGTTGCCAAGCGATTACTCGTCTTCGTGGGCGCCTCTAAATACCAACTTATAGAGTCATTAGCCGAGGCGGTTGCGCGGGTAATTATTGAGGAATTCGAAGTGCCGTGGGTCAGGGTGTCGGTCTCGAAACCAGAGGCTATCAGAGGGAGTCAAGAAGTAGGAATCACCATTGAACGTACTCCGGAGGACTATGACGACTGAAGCCTTTGTAGGGCTCGGCAGCAACATCGACCCCGAACGTCACCTAAACATTGCGCTTAAAAAGATCCGAGATCGTTTGACGTTCATTGAGATGTCTTCGGTATACCGAAATGCGGCAGTAGGGTTCATTGGGGATGATTTCCTGAATTTGGTGATTCGGCTGCAGTGCACGAGTGGACCAGTTGCACTGGAGAAGATTTTGTCAGAGATCGAACAGGCTAGCGGTCGGCAGCGAACCAGTTCGTCCACGGGTGCGCAAGCAATAAGGTCTAGAACTTTGGATCTAGACCTCCTGCTCTATGGTTCGGTTGTGGATCCTGACCTCGGCTTACCGCGGAGCGACGTGTTGCATTACGCATTCGTCTTACGTCCTCTAGCCGAACTATCGCCTGAGTTGGTACATCCTGTTACCGGTCGGATCATGCGGGTCGAATGGGAGGCGGCTGTCGACCAAAGCCCTCTCATGCAACCGCA
>DBZY01000084.1:0-206 GCA_002311835.1 Proteobacteria bacterium UBA1148
TGTAGGTGCCCTGTCCGTGATATTCATTATCTTTGAATTCACCGACATATATGCTCCCCATTAAAAATTTTCGGGTACCAAAACAATTATGCCAAGTGTTAAAAGAATAAGCTCCCGGGCATTCGGGCAAACTCGAAGCCTCTGCACTCGACCATGAACCAGCAAGAAGCACGGCAAAACTTAGGCACAGAAATGCGGTCAGGGTT
>DBZY01000084.1:293-3211 GCA_002311835.1 Proteobacteria bacterium UBA1148
GCTGGTGGCGATTCGAGGCGCTAGGGAAATTGGGTGACGGGGCCACCACCTGAGCTACCCGCTTAATCGCCTTAGGCTGTCACAGCGTCTCTCTTCACCCTCGGCCCCTCTCAAGGAACAGATAGCTTGGCACCGTCCAGCTTGATCGTATGCCCCAACGGGCGCGCCATTTGGGCCATAGCTGGAAGTAGCGTTAGTTGTGTTTCTCCCACCACTCGGAAGCGAGGGCTTGGGCTTCGGCGAAGGCGATGAGCTATGGGTTCGAATATCAGCTATTCTCGTGCAGAAAACGCCCCGCCTGCTCACGCAGGGTCTCGGTCAGTTCCTCATGGGCGTGGCCCAAGGTCAGGTACATCACGCCCGAGGTGAAATCGAGATATTGGTTGCCATCGACATCGCTAATGGTGGAGCCTTGTCCGCTCTCGAAAACGATGCCGGGCGCATAGCGCCAGCCCAGCACATGCCAGAACCGATCAGAAAGTCCACATATTCATTTACGCCTAACTGGCCGCATGCGTAAGATTTCTCAAATTTCTAACCGTTTTGCAATATGATGTGGCAAATAGCAAATCGTAGCTCTTGCCTTCCGACCCCAATATAAGAATACTGTCAACGTCAGCATTTAACCCTATCGTCTGAGCAGGGCTAAAATTCAATTGGTACGGGTCTATGGCTGAATTTCAGCAATCAGTACTTTTTGAAAGCCAATGCGATGACCGTAGAGAAGCAAATACGGCCTGTCATTACAGGGAGGTGTCATGTCTTCAGTTCAAATTCCCGTTATCGATCTCAGCCCTTTTTATTCAGACGACCCGGAGCAAAAAATGCGGGTTGCACGAGAGATGGACAATATCTGCCAGAACATTGGTTTCTTGGTAGTAACCGGTCACTCGGTCGACCCACATATAATAAAAGCGGTGCAGGATGTATCGCTTGAGTTTTTCGCTCTTCCAGAAGCTGAAAAGATAAGAATGAAATCACCCGTTGATGCAACTATTCGTGGCTACAGCCCGCTGATGGGAGAAAGTCTTTCCTATAGCATCGGAAAGTCTGCTCCTGGAGACATCAAGGAAATTGTGTCGATGGGGCCTCCTGGTGCTCCAGAGGCCAACTATCTCATGGGCGTGGAATATTATACCTGCGAGGACGCAGCCTCATGGTTTGCTCCGAATGTCTGGCCCGAAAGACCCCAGAACATGCGCCCCCTCTGGGAAGCGTATTTCCGTGTTATGGAAAAGTTCGCTGATGAACTTCATCAACTATGTGCCCTTGCCCTAAATCTTCCAGAAAATTACTTCGGCCCGCTGACCGATAAGCACTACAGCATTCTCCGGGCTCTTCATTATCCCAAACTCACTACATTGCCTGAAGAGGGCCAAGTCCGCGCAGGAGAACACTCAGATTACGACGACTTGTCAATTTGCATGGTTCAACCTGGATTGCAGGTTCGGCATCGGAACGGCGAATGGCTTGACGTTCCGGTTGTTGAGGATGCGCTGGTCATCAATATAGGTGACTTTCTAATGCGCTGGACAAATGACCGTTGGGTCTCAAACCGGCATCAGGTTATTAATCCAGAGCTTAGCTCAAACGCTAACGTGAATCGGCTTTCTTTAATTTACTTTAGTTACTGCAATTACGATGCGGTAATTGATTGCCTGCCAACCTGTCACACAACCGGCGAACCGCCAAAATATCCACCTATTAAAAGCAGTGACTACTTTACGGAAAAGTTTTCGCGGCAAACGAGTTTTGAGGAATGGTCAGACGACGACAGCGCCCAGTTCGGAACGGCTGATACAGAGTCACGCTTCGAAGAGCAGGAAGTGTCTCCATAATAATGCCACAGAAGTCCTGCGAAGTGACCTAAGAGTGTACGTTACAGAGGAGAACGGCGATGACCACAATGCCTTACGTCAATATATTCACCAAAGACATAAAAAAGTTATCGAAGTTTTATATTGATGTCTTTGATTTTGAGGAAGATGTAGCTCTTCGGTCCCCTATTTTCCGCGGAATACGGACATCAAAAAGCTATTTAGGATTTAACGCTCCGGAGGCATACCGGCTTTTAAATCTTTCAGATAAAGCTGATACAAAAGGCGTGAAATTCTTCCTTAACTTTGACGTACGCTCAATGAAAGAGGTGGACAGGCTCGTAGCCCTTGCAGTAAAACGCGGCGCAAAAATTGTTAAAGATCCTTATCGGACCTATTATAATTGGTACCAAGCTGTTCTGACAGATCCTGAGGGTAATTTGTTTCGAATCAACAAACGCTTGCCAGGAAAATGGAAAGCCAGTGACTGGAATAAATAAAAACGTGTGTTAAAAGAACAAACTGGAATAACCAAATTTAGTTTACTACCATAAGAGGCCTCGTTATAGACGTACATTTTCGACAGCCCCAAACGCACTGCGAGTCTTTACGGCCAGCTAGAAGCATTCTTCCGCCATTCGTTCGCTTGGGTAACGGGATTGGTTTATCAGTTTCAAGGAAACATATGTTCAGCCGTCTCGGCGTCGCACGCGATAAGATTCTTGTGGGTGTTGGAGAAATTGAAAGTTCTTTCTATCTCGCGCTCCCTCCACTCATCAATAATTTGGGCTTCCGCCAAAAGTGACCACCTCTTACCCGAAATTCTCATACGGAAAGTCTAAGCGAATATTGCCAGTAGTGTGCTGAGGATGTACCGCATGACCATGATCCTACTCCCATTGGCAAAAAATGAGGAGTCGAGGCGCTATGATGAAGGGCTTTACCCTTTGGCGGCCATGAATGAGAGCAGCGAGGCCAGAGGATGTGTGACATGTGACGCTTTGTGACGGGGTTTAGTACTTGTTTTCTATAGAGCGGAGAAAACTCAAAAAAGAATGTGAAAAGGGTGTCACAGCCGTCACAGCGTCACACCTCTTCACC
>DBZY01000084.1:3437-3617 GCA_002311835.1 Proteobacteria bacterium UBA1148
ACGCCGAGAAGAGATGCAATCTCCGCCGGTTTCATAAAGTCAGACACCGCCCAAGACCTTCTCCACATACGGCAAAGCCTCTTTCGCTTCCGTCTCATATAGCAGGGCAAATTTCTCTAGAGGCCTATCTTGTCCCGCTACAGCATCAACCTTTCCTGGTCCTTGATTGTATGAGGCGAG
>DBZY01000063.1 GCA_002311835.1 Proteobacteria bacterium UBA1148
TAGTTTCCTCCCCATCCGCTGTCAATAAGGGGGAAAAGGAATGGTGCGCAAAAACTAGCCTCGGGTAAGCCGCAAACACAGCTACAAATACCAAGGTGACGAGCCTACCTATCGATTTCAGGTCCAAAAAATATTGCCAAACACCCATGTGATTTCTCCTACTACTACGCCCAGTCCAGGACTGGCAACCAGCGAGCGACCCGAAAGACGCTTCTGTAATTTCTTCCAAAAANNGCGTAAGCACAAAAAACGACGCTTAGGATTGTGGAAATGCTCTAAGAGCTATAGCGCCTCCAACATCCGCGCTAGTTCATCTATGTCTGGCTCCGAACCTCTGGTTCCCAGACTGATGCATTCCCATGGACGCACTTCATCATCCGGCGCCCAAACCCAATCCCGCCCGAGCTTCACGGTCTCGGTATAGTTGATCGGATCGTCGACGAAGAGTTCCATGTGCAAAATATCATCTCCTGCTTCACGCCAAAAAGGATGGTTTACGATCTCTCAATAACTTCATGATCCAAATTTAACCGATTTCGTACATTCATATCGATTGTGATTATATTAGACTGAATCTAATAACTAGGCGTAAGGACACACCCCTATACACAGACAAGAAGACAATTAGATAGGGGCGAAAATTCGAGTAAACCCCAGAACAAAGAGCCGAGATTAAAATAAGCTCTTTTCAAGAGTGAAGGGACGCTCGAACTTTACGGATATAAGATTGCAGTTAAAGCATTAGAATCTTGCCGGGGGAAACATATGAAAATCGCTAACATCTTGGATAAACACGCACGGATCTTATTTACCGGATTTGCTTTTGCCGCCGTATCTCTGACTGCACTGGGCCAGCAAAGGATCGTGTCTCCGACTCCGTTGGAATCCACAAGCGCCCAACAAATGACCAAAGCAGCGGTTGCGTTCCTCTCAAGCTTGTCTGAGTTGCAGCGCGAGAACATCGTGTACGAATTCAATGAAGAAAATCGTACCAACTGGTCCAACGTACCAATATTTGTCCACCATCGTCCCGGGCTACGTTTCGGAGAGCTTACGAATTCTCAGCGTCGAGCCGCGCACGAGTTACTGCGTGCCTCAATGTCGAGCCAGGGATATCAAAAGATAACAGGCGTTATGCGACTGGATAGTATTCATGGCTCTCGATCGCTCGCGGAACTTGATAGGGAGGGACCCGCTGAAGACGGGCGCCCCTATCAACGGGAGGAAGCCGAAAGCTTTGGCTCGGGTAGTTACGTATTAGCAATATTCGGGAACCCTGATTCGAATACTAACTGGGGATGGGTCATCCAGGGCCACCATATGGGGGCTAGTTTTACTGTTGCTGACGGACGCACTGGCTTTACGCCACTGTTTCTTGGGGCAACGCCGCTCGTGTTAGAACAAGGGATATATGCCGGTTGGTCAGCACTATCTCACGAAGTGACGCGAGGATTTGAATTAATACAGGCTCTAAAACCAGATCAACGCAGCATTGCTATTCAAGACGAAGATCCACCAAATGGACTGCCCGCTGGGGTTGGTCGTAAGGGTAATCTTGCAGAACATCAAGGCTTACAGGCAAATGCAATGACAGCGGAGCAACAACATCTCCTACGTGTTCTCGTAGAAGAATATGTTCGCAACTCAGATTTCGACGCAGCTGCAGCTCAGCTTGAGGCAATTGCGGAAACAGGCTGGGAAAACCTATGGTTTTCATGGGAGGGACAAACAAATGATCCCACTGGACGGCTTTTCTACCGCGTACAGGGAGAACGAATCCTAATCGAACTCACGCAGCGCCCGAATCACATTCATACCATCGTCCGTGATCCGGCAAATGACTACGGTGAACACTGGCTCAATCAAATCCTTACAGAAGAATACAGCTCAGGCGACCGTTTTGAAGCAGCTATCCAGATCTATGAAACCGATGACGGGAACCATTAGCGTAGGCTCGAAGAGCAAATACCCCCTACTCTCATCCTTGGTAGTAGCCCTAAGGACGTCGCCTTGTGCCGTGTAAAGGTAGGATGCCTACCTTTCAAACTCTGATTCATCCTCGTGTTTGACCTACCTTTAAGCACAACTTTTCTAGTCTTCGGGTTCCCTGTGTTCTGGGTTGCCTACACTCTGGCTTTTCTGTGGCTGACGCGGCACTGGAAAAATGAGATGCCCTCGGATTCCGAGTGATTAATTCCACCGTCGTCATCTTCCTGGGTCTGTACTTCATTGTCATTCTTGGCATTGGCGCCTGGACCATACGGCGTGGTGTTGCGAAAAATCTCGAAGGTTACCTCTTAGGTGGTCGTAAAGCTGGACCCTTAGTGACAGCGTTAACGCTACAGAGCACATCCATGAGCGGTTACATGTTTCTCGGTGCTGGGTCCCTTGGCTATGTGCACGGATACTGGGCACTGTGGTATGCGGCCGGTGATATAGGCGGTGGTGTTCTGAATCTCTCCGTAATCGGACGGCGCATGCGAAAATTTTCACAACTTATGGGCGCGCTTACAGCTATCGAATATCTTGAGAAGCGCTACCCGTCCCCTGTAATTCGGTTAATCGCCGGAAGTCTTACCGTTTTCCTCTTGGGTTGTTACGTGTTAGCGCAGTTTATTGCAGGCGGTAAGGGCCTAGCCTTGATCTCCGGACTCCCTTACCCACTGACACTATTTATCTCGATCACCGTCATCCTTACCTATACCTATCTTGGAGGTTATCTTGCTGTTGCCTATACGGACACATTCCAAAGTATGGTTATGTTAGTTGGCGTGCTATGGATTCTGATCTCAGTACTATTTGAACTAGGCGGACTGAGCGCTGCCAATCGGATGCTCGGCGAACTTGATCCCACGCTACTTTCCGTCTGGGGCAAAAATCTCATCTACGAAAACCAGTGGGGTATCGTTATTGGCGCGGTGCTCGTATTTTCCATAGGTTATATGGGGTGGCCTCACGTCGTTACGCGGCACATGGCCATGCGATCACCTAGGACGGCACGACTCAGTGGCGCCTATGCGACACTCTGGAATCTCTTTTTTGTACCCGCGCCCTATCTCATCGGTATATTAGCTCTTTTAATACTACCTACCCTTGATGATCCAGAACTGGCAATCTTTCGAATTGCCGAACAGTTGCTCCCAGCTGCCGTCACGGGCATCGTACTAGCGGCCATCATGGCAGCAATTATGTCGACTGCCGACTCACTACTACTACAGACAGGCTCTATTGCGTCTCGCGATCTATACCAACGCTTTGTGCATCCTGGAGCTTCCGAACAACAGATGGTCCGGATCGCTCGCGCTTTCATCTTGATGATCGGTGTGGTGGGGTATGCCGTAGCTCTGATTGAACCGCCAACGGTCTTCGCTATTGTCCTGTTCGCTACTTCGGTACTCGGTAGTGCTTTTTTACCAGCTTACGTCTGTGCTGTATGGTGGCAAAAAGCTAATACTACCGGCGCCCTTGCGTCTATGATTGTTGGGGCTGGCGTAGCATTTGCATGGGAGCTCGCAGGCCTTACCGAGAGTACTACCGTGCATTCCATGCTAGCGGGCATCGCAAGCTCCACAACAACGATGGTTGCCGTTAGTCTACTTACCCAACGCCTGAATCCTGTTCCATCGCACATTATTGCCACGATGCAAAGTGCGGCACAACACAATGCATACCCAAAACAGCTTACCGCTAAATCCGACACTTCATTGGCAATCGAAGCCATAGAGGTTGAGGGCATGCTGAATAGCAATAAAGATAATGGAAAACAAAAATGACTCAACCAATTCCGTGTATTCGCGAACAAATCAGTCGCACAGACGCAGCACGCATCGTCGCCAATGCTAGTAGTCATCCCACACGAGTGGAACAAACGCTTTATTATCCTTATTGGTGGTACCGATTCGGTTATAGCCTAACTACGCTCTTCGGCCGCCCACTATTTGAAATTGACTGCTTAGTAGATGGAAGAAAGGGTATAACGAGCACCGCTGATGTATTTGAGACGCTTGAAGTCAGGCCATTTACCGAGGACGTGCTCGAGATTTGTGTGGATTCTGACTCTGGGATGTTCAACGCACGCCATACGGTGCGTCATGTGTTAACAAAAAAATACCGCACCATAATGCCATTTGAGCTCGAGATGAAACAAAACCAGATTCTCTACAAGAAATTTTGGATTGTAAAGTGCGGTGTCAGAGGAGCAAAAGTTCTTATCGATAGCACTACGGGAAAATTCATCACCCTAACCAGTGAGAACGATCGAGAGGCTGCTTAACTAATCGCTACCCGGAAATGAAAATTTCGCTTTTTCGCGCACTCCACCAGATGGCCACCTCTGGGTAATTACTTTGGATCGCGTATAGAAACGAACAGCGTCAGGTCCATAAATATGCAAATCACCAAATAAGGACCGTTTCCAACCACCAAAGCTGAAATAAGCCACAGGAACGGGTAACGGCACGTTGATCCCCACCATGCCAATCTGAACGTGATCACTAAAATATCTAGCCGCCTCACCATCTCTAGTAAAAATACATGTGCCATTACCGAAGTCGTGCGTATCGATAAGATCAATGGCATCTTCAAGGCGATCGACTCTAACAATAGATAGAACTGGACCGAAGATCTCCTCTTTATATACACGCATATGTTGCTTCACATGGTCAAACAAGCAGGGCCCCAAAAAAAATCCTGCTTCATCCTGTAGTTGAGCCCGGCCATCCACTATCAACTTAGCGCCTTCTTCCACACCCAGATCCACGTAACCTTTGACGCGATCACGGTGCTCATTCGTGATGAGCGGTCCTATCTGGTTTGACGCATCGCTCCCGTCACCAACGGTTAATTCCCCTATCCTCTCTACTAGAGAAGCCGCCAATGCATCCGCGGTCTCATGGCCGACCGCCACCGCAACAGAAATTGCCATGCAACGCTCACCACATGAGCCATAGGCTGCTCCAAGCAGCGCATTTACCGCGTTTTCAAGATCTGCATCCGGCATAACAACGGCATGATTCTTTGCGCTCCCCAGAGCTTGAACCCGTTTACCATGTGCTGTGCCTGTCCGATACACTTTCTCCGCAACTGCTGTGGATCCCACGAAACTTACTGCCTGAACACGGCGATCCGTGAGCAAAGTCTCCACGGCCTGTTTATCACCATTAACAAGATTGAATACACCGTTAGGAAGGCCCGCCTCGCTCAAGAGTTCACCGATAAACAGAGCTGAACTCGGGTCACGCTCAGAAGGTTTGAGGATAAAAGTATTTCCACAAATCAGTGCTAAAGGGTACATCCACAGGGGAACCATGGCTGGGAAATTAGAAGGAGTGATACCAGCAACCACACCCAGTGGCTGGTACTCCGACCAGCTATCGATACCGCGCCCAACATTTCTGCTGTGTTCTCCCTTTAGGAGCTCTGGTGCGCCGCAGGCATATTCAATGTTTTCTATACCCCGTTGCAGTTCCCCACGAGCATCGTCCAGCACCTTTCCATGTTCTTCTGTAATCAGAGATGCAATTGTTTCTGCGTGCTTTTCTATGAGCTCCTTAAATCGAAACATCACACGAGCTCGACTGATTGGGGTTGTATTTCGCCAACCAGGAAAAGCTTGCTCAGCTGCGGCTATCGCATCCCGAACAGTATCGGGTTCAGCAAGTACGACTTGCCGAACAACACGACCAGTAGCCGGGTTATAGACAGGCTGGGTACTCCCTGCATCGAGTGCTCTCTGCCCATTTATAAAATGTCCAATGGGTGGCGCGGCCGAGATTTTTTCAGGTGCGGTGAACATCCGTCAAGCCACTTTGCCAATACAGTCACTTAAGATATTAAAAGCCTCGTCCAGTTGCTGTTTTTCGCTAATAAATAGTGGGGACATACAGACCGTATCACCTGCCCAACGCACATAGAGTCCTTTCTCCCAACAAGCCAGAGCTATCTCAAACGGCCGACGAGCTGGTTCATCAGAGATCGGCTCTATCTGCACCGCCCCCGCCAAACCGATATTACGAATATCGGTAACATGCTTGGCTCCATTCAATCCATGTATTAACTCCTCGAAGTGAGGAGCAAGCTCACGCGCTCTATCTGCAAGTTTCTCCTGCTCAAAGATATTCATTGCTGCAAGACCAGCTGCACAGGCTACTGGATGCCCAGAGTAGGTATAGCCATGAGGAAATTCAATCATATATGCTGGCGCATCATCATCCATGAATGTTTCATAAATCGTTTCACTCGCGACGACCGCTCCCATGGGAATAGCACCGTTCGTTAGACCTTTCGCCAGGCACATAATGTCCGGTAAAACACCGAAAAAATCTGCGCCAAAGGATGCTCCTGTGCGGCCAAAACCACTAATCACCTCGTCAAAAATCAGCAAAATGTCATGTTCGGTACAAATCTCGCGCAGCCGTTGAAGATAGCCCTGCGGCGGTACGATAACGCCAGCAGAACCAGAAAAAGGTTCAACGATTACAGCCGCTATGCGCGCTGCACCATGCTGACTAATTAGCTCTTCTAGAGCATCAGCAAGCTCAATACCCCTCTCCGGAATTCCGTGAGAAAAAGCATTCTCTGGCAATAGTGTATGCGGTAAATGATCGGCCGGCATTAGCTCGCCATAGGGCAACCGGTTTGGCTCAATACCACCAACAGAAGTACCCCCAAAATTGGCGCCGTGGTAACCCTTAACCCTACCAATTAACCGAGCCTTGTCTGGCTGTCTCTTTTTACGCCAATAGGCTCTCGCCATCTTCAAAGCGGTTTCTACAGACTCCGAGCCAGAGTTCGTAAAAAATACATGTTCGAGACCCGCGGGTGTTATTTCCTTAACTCGGTTTGCTAAGTCAATTACGAGTGGGTGTGCAAACTGAAATGCAGGGGCATAATCAAGCTCCAGGAGTTGGCGGTTAACAGCCTCGGCAATTTCGGGACGGTTATGCCCAAACCCACAACACCAGAGCCCAGACATCGCGTCAAATATTTTTCTACCATTCGAATCCCGGTAATAGCAGCCCTCCGCAGACACTATTATTCTGGGACTATCTTTAAACTGCCGATTACCGCTAAAAGGAAGCCAATATGCCTGCAAGTCGTGCTGCGCGGCAATCATTGGGGATGTTGAGCACTGTTGAGTGTCCGGCATGGTTACATCTGTATTAATAGACTAATTTAACCAGGTATACAGGATAACGCGTTCTCATAGCAGATGTGAGCAATCAACAAATTCCTGCCCAACGCTTCCATTTTAGGGAGTGGAATAAAATAGGTTACAGTGATGATATGTTGAAAGAGCCTTCTATCACAAAGCGAAAGTTTCTTTCTTTAACTAGCATTGGCTAGATAATTGAGTATGACCCAGGAAGCCGTAATCGTATCAACTGCACGGACGCCTATCGGCAAGGCGTACCGGGGCGCATTCAACAATACGTACGGCGCTACACTGTCAGGCCACGCTGTGAAACACGCCGTCTCCCGCAGCGGGCTTGAGTGCGACGAGATTGAAGACGTCATCCTGGGTTGTGGCCGTCCAGACGGCACAACCGGAGGTAATATTGCTCGCCAAGCCGCGTTACGAGCGGGGTTGCCCACTGAGGTCGCTGCTCTTACTGTCAGCCGACAGTGCTCTTCGGGGTTACAGGCTATTGCAACTGCTGCGCAACGGATCATCGTAGATGGTGTTCCCGCCTGCGTTGCCGGAGGCTTGGAATCAATCTCTCTAGTCCAGAACGAGTATGCCAATACGCACTATCTCAAAGACCCGAAACTACTAGAAATGCAACCCAATATTTTTATGCCCATGTTAGAAACAGCAGAGGTCGTAGCCGAAAGATACGCAGTATCCCGGGAAGTCCAAGATGAATACGCCCTAATTAGCCAGCAACGTACCGCCGCGGCCCAGGAAGCGGGGCGCTTCGGCAAGGAAATCGTCCCCCTAGCTACGACCAAGCTCGTGAAGGACAAGAAAACAGAAAGCATCATTGAAGAACGTGTTGAGTTAACCCAGGATGAAGGCAACCGACCATCCACGACACTTGAAGGACTCGCTAATCTGAAACCGGTGGTGGGGAACGACAAGACTGTAACCGCCGGCAACGCATCACAGCTCTCCGACGGCGCCTCGGCCTGTGTCCTTGTGAGCAGTACCCTTGCGGCAAAACGCAACCTCCAACCCATGGGTATCTACCGGGGTTTTGCAGTAGTGGGCTGCAATCCTGACGAGATGGGGATTGGCCCTGTCTTCGCGGTACCACGGTTATTGAAACGACACGGACTCAGTATCGACGACATTGGTCTCTGGGAACTAAACGAAGCATTCGCTGTACAAACGGTCTATTGCCGGGACCGGCTCGGAATACCTATGGACAAGCTTAATGTTGACGGTGGCGCAATTTCCATTGGCCACCCTTATGGTATGAGCGGCGCACGGATGACTGGACACGCTCTGATCGAAGGCAAACGCCGAGGCGCAAAGTATGTGGTGATCACCATGTGTATTGGCGGCGGTATGGGTGCAGCTGGGTTATTTGAGGTGGTTTGATACCGGATGGAAGTATCACACTCTCGCCATCGTCCGGTCTTTAGGCCCTAAAGACGACTAACTCTGCGCCAATTTTGAGTGGGTGAGCGCTGCTGTCGCCAACCATGGTAAGGATGTTTCGCCAGCAGATTCTTATCCTTAAATATCTGTATAAGAACCACCCCTGCGATAAATCCACCAACGTGAGCCCAGAACGCTACACCACCACCCTGAGCGCCCAAGGATGAGACGCCACTGAAGACCTGGACCAACAGCCAATACCCGAGCATTAACACAGCCGGTACAGCGATAGTGGTGAACAAGAAACCTAGAAAGATGAGCATGTGAACACGGACCCGAGGATAGAGCGTGATGTAGGCACCCATAACTCCACCAATGGCTCCGGAGGCACCGACCATAGGCACCATCGATTCCGGGTTTGACGTGATTTGTGCAGCCGCGGCTGCCAACCCGCACAACAAATAGAACATCGCGAATCGCGTGTGCCCCATCGAATCTTCAACGTTATCGCCAAAAATCCACAGAAACCACATATTGCCAATGATATGAAGCCAGCCGCCGTGCATGAACATTGATGTCACAGTGGTGTGCCACGTTGAAGTGTCTCCGAGCACACAAACCATATTAGGCCCCACCTGGAAACGGGTACCTGCCGGGATACTCTGTAGAAGTTCGCCGGGAATCAGGCCTAATCTGCAAATCGAACCAGATAGTGTCGGGTCTGACCCAAATCCCTGTACAGCGACCCAAACGAGCACGTTGAGAGCAATAATTCCGTACGTAACGTACGGAGTTAGGATTTGAGGGTTGTCATCACGAATCGGGAACATCGTTCTACCTATGGAGCATGGAGTAATATTAGGGGTAGAAGCGGAATCTAGCTAGGCAAGGTAGTATTTGGATGAAGATAAAAAAAATAATGTTGGCGGCAATCAGTGGCATAGTGACATTTGGATCCGCCTTGGGCGCGGAGCGCGGCACCACCAATGGAGAGTGGACTACTTACGGTGGTGATCTCTCCAATACCCGGTACGCTCCTCTAGACCAAATCAACGCCGAAAACTTCTCGGAATTAGAAATCGCGTGGCGCTTCAACACCGATGCCTTCGGTCCTAGGCCCGAGTTTAATTTTCAATCGACACCTCTGATGGTAGATGGTGTCGTCTACACGACGGTCGGTAGCCGCCGTGCGGTGGTGGCACTTGATGGTGCCACCGGTGAGCTTCTATGGATGCACCGGGAGAATGAAGGTGCGCGCGGCGCAGGGTCCCCACGCGGACTGTCTGGGCGGGGGTTAGCTTATTGGAGCGACGGAGAGGAAGCACGCATTATCTATATCACTCCTGGTTACCGACTGTTATCACTTGATGCAGCTACCGGCGTTCTGGTACGCAATTTTGGCGAAAACGGCGTCGCAGACCTAAAACTTGAGGCGGATCAAGAGATGGACTTGATCACAGGTGAAATAGGTCTTCATGCAACCCCCATCGTGACTAACGATGTCATCATCGTGGGCGCCGCCCATCTGACAGGATCCGCACCCAAGAGCCGCAGAAACGAGAAGGGCTACATTCGCGGCTACGATGTACGAACGGGAGAGAGGATGTGGATATTTCACACTATCCCCTTGCCCGACGAATACGGTTTTGATACCTGGGAAGGGAACTCGGCCTCTTATACGGGCAATACAGGCGTGTGGACCCAAATCACCGTAGATGAAGAACTCGGCCTAGTTTATCTACCCGTGGAACAACCAACGGGCGACTACTACGGCGGGCATCGGCACGGCGACAACCTGTACNNNNTGGGCTCTTTGGCGAAAGTATTGTGGCCGTCGATCTATACACGGGTGAACGGCGCTGGCACTACCAACTTGTCCGTCACGGTATATGGGATTTTGATATCCCTAGCGCCCCCATCCTGGCAGATATTGTTGTGGATGGCCGACCTATCCAAGCGCTAATACAACCAACGAAACAAAGTTGGCTCTACGTACTCGATCGTGTAACGGGTGAACCGGTTTGGCCCATTGAAGACCGCCCAGTAGAGCAATCAGATGTGCCGGGAGAAAAAGCAAGTCCTACACAGCCCTTTGTCACCTGGCCACCACCTTTCGACCGTCAAGGTGTTTCGTTAGATGATCTTATCGACTTCACCCCTGAACTTAAGGCAGAAGCAGAAGAGATCGTCTCACAATATAAGATTGGACCTTTATTTACGCCGCCTGTTGTGAGTCGCTGGGAAGGACCACTTGCAACATTAATGCTGCCGTCTACTGTCGGTGGCGCCAACTGGACGGGTGGATCCTATGATCCAGAGACCGGAATGCTTTATATACAGTCTTCAACAGTAGTCTCTCCCCTCGGTCTCGTCGTTCCTGAAGAAGAACAGTCAGACATGGACTATATCCGGGGCATGGCTACCGACCCCGCGTTAGGGGGAATTCCAAATGACGGCAGGCGAGCCCCAACCGTACAGGGATTGCCTCTCATCAAACCGCCATACGGGCGGATCACCGCGTTCAATATGAATACAGGGGATCTCGTCTGGCAGGTTCCGCACGGTGATACATCAGATGAGATCCGGAATCATCCGATGCTCAAGGAGCTTGATATCCCACGCACTGGGCGCCCAGGGCGAGGTGGTGTTCTGACTACCCCCACACTCTTGATCGCGGGCGAGAACGGTTTTGTTACGACCCCATTTGGCCGAGGTGCCATGCTGCGCGCCTACGATAAAGCTACAGGTGATGATATCGGGGCAGTCTATATGCCAGCCCCACAGAAAGGCGCACCAATGACCTATATGCTTGACGGCAAACAATACATCGTAGTTGCAGTAAGCGAAGCTGGTTATAGCGGCGAACTTCTAGCGTTTGCGCTACCAGATGAAGACACATGAGAATAATAAACAGTGCGCTAATTAAGGTACTCCTCGGACGTGTAAGGTTAAGAGGTATAGGGATGTGCGTGTGCAAATAGGGTTGCGTATTTACGCTTGGATTGGTGCTATCTTTCTGACAACAACCTCGTCAATATGCGCCCATCACTCGGTACTAGGTCAGTTCGATCCAGAGAACCGTGTAATGTTAAGCGGGGTTATTTCAAAAATCGACTGGATAAACCCCCACATCTATATGCACGTTGATGTGGAGGATGAATCCGGCGAAACCACTACTTGGCGCCTGGAATCCGTGCCCCCAGCTTATTTGTACAAAGCCGAAGTCACGCAAGAAATGCTCATGGGTGGAGGAGTCCCTGTGAGAATAGAAGCATTACGCGCTCGTGATGAAACCCAATACTTAGGATTTGTCATCAGGATTTATTATCCCGAAGGGCACCACTACCAGCTATCAGTAGATTATTAGCCCCCAGAATCAGGAGGGATTATGAACATCGCCCGCAACCTGTGGACTGCAGTAGTCGTTACAACGATCAGCACAGTTGCTCTAGATCTACCCGCACAAACAACCGAAAGCGTACTGCGCGGACCGGATGATCATCCGGATCTGAATGGTACTTGGTTTAATGGTGATGGAGTGACCCACGTGAGGCCTCTTCGGAAGGAAAACTTCTTGTGCATTCGAGGCTGTGAGGCTGAAACCCCAGGGCCTCCTCGTCTTACACCCGATCGACCGAGCTATAAAACCGAGTTTCTCTCAATAGTCAGTAACTTGGATAACAGGCAGGTTGAGGAAGATCCAGCGTTACGATGCTTTCCACCAGGCGTGCCTCGTATAGGCCCACCGGACAAAATCGTTCAGATCTCTGATCAGATCATATTCCTCTATAACGACATCACAGGAAGTCACTTCCGTATAGTTCCCACTGACGGGCGAACACATCGAACAGACATCGGTCCAAGCTACCTGGGAGATGCGATAGGTCACTGGGAAGGAGACACCCTCGTAGTAGAAACCACAAATTTTAATGAGGATACTTGGTTAACGGATGATGGCTCCTTTCACACGTCTGATCTAAGAGTTATAGAACACCTCTCGCGCGAGAGTGATTCACTACACTACCAAGCAACAGCATTTGATCCAGCAGTACTCGCCGAACCTTGGAAGCTACGACCGAGGGTTGCGACGTTAATCGCACGGGAGCTAATTCCTGCGCCACCATGTATTGAACAAGATATCAACCATATCATTGACGGTACACATCACGACAACACGCGCTAATACCAAGACGGCAAATCATCCCTGACAAAATGGTGATGTAATATAAAGCTTTCGCAAACAACGCAATCAACAATAATCGGAAGGATGGGGAGTATTAGAATGAGTTTAAAGTATCGATTTATTCTCTCTACATTAACGCTTCTCATAGTGTCACGAGCAGGGTTTTCTGCTGGGGTGCGAGCTGACCTAGATGGAGTGTGGAATCTTGCACACGAAACAGCCCGGGAAAGCGTCACTACTGGATCTCCACCAATTCTTTTTACTGAGGTCGGTCAGACATTTAATGACACATATAATTTCTTAACCGATGATCCTCATATGCAATGTATTCCAGCGAGCGTGAGCCGCATCATGTTAACGCCGTCCCCACTATTCGAAATTAGGCAACATTCAGACTACATCGAAATAAATTACGAATTCATGGATGTAAAGCGAATCGTACCGCTCGACCCAGATTTAAGTCTGGAAGAAGCACCTTTGAGTACGCCTGAATTTCCACATCTAGGCCGATCCATCGCCTGGTACGAGGGGGAAGAACTTTTCATCGAGACCACTGATATTCAGGAAGGGGTATTCTCGACACATGTCTTAGTCGGCTACCCCCAATCTAACCAAATGCATACGATCGAGCATTTTATTCCCAATGGCGACCGTCTAGAGACACGCATCAGCCATACCGACCCCGTCTATTACGAAAAGCCATTCGAGATCATCTACAGGCACGTACGAACCCCTCACCCACTACTCGAGTGGGGGTGCGTACCCGAGAAGGCGTGTGTCGACCCTCGGGAGTGCGGCGAATAACAAGGACTGGGAGCCGAAATGGCATTTCTCCTAGGGGCAAACAAGAAACACAAGCTTTTTCAGAATCTTGCGGGAACGAGTCCACACTGCCCCAGTTTGGAGATGAATGCTGGAACAGCGACTTCTGGATAATCGGGGGAATTTTGTGGCCAATCATTTTCTGATTTCAACAACCGCATTAGCAGTGCTGATCGTGACATGTACCGGGCTTACCGTTCCCTCTGTGACCCGTGCGCAGAGCGAGCAGCAGTCTTTGGCGGCAGCTGAAAATAGTTCGAATCCAAGACCTGCGCCACATCGCGACCTTTCTGGTATATGGACTCCCGTCGGCGGAACAAGGATCGGAATACAGGCGGGCGGTGTCCAGGCGATGCCAAACGACGGAAAACAGGAGCACGCGTTACCTTACACACCGTATGGGTTAGAGGTTTACGAGAGTCACAAGGCACTTGAAGGCATCGATGCCGTTCTTCCCGCAGAACACAATGACCCGCGGAATAAATGCGAGCCGCTGGGATTTCCGCGCATCAACCACTACAACGTTAGGATGACGCAAGTTTTCCAAAACCCCTATAAGATCGCCGTGCTGTATCAATATGGTAACCGATGGCGAAATATCTGGATTGACGGACGAGAGCTTCCCGAACTAGTTGATGGGGGCGTGATCACTGGCGGAACATATAAGGCATCGAAATGGTATGGGTATTCGGTTGGTGAGTGGACCGATGATTCCACGCTGGTCGTACGAACGGTGGGGATGATGTCCGAAGATCGAGTCTGGCTCGATTCAACCGGTCGCCCAATTAGCGACGCAGCCACTATTGAAGAAGTTTTTCGCCGGCTGGATAGCGGACACATGGAGTGGACGGAGACGATCGACGACCCAAAACTCTACACCGAGCCGTGGGTGTCCATGAGGATCCTGTTCGAACTAGCGGATCCTCACACCGACATTATTGAGATGTATTGCTCACCGGTAGAGATGGAATATTATTACGAGTCTTTCGGTAACGCCGCCAGCGGCGTTGATAATGAAAGCGATTGACCTAAAGATGTTGGTCTCCAGAGAAATTATCAAGCACCTCGGAGGTTATGTGTGAAAAATAATATCGTCGTCTCCGTGCCCGCGTGTCTTATTGCGTTGACCGTGGCAAGCCCGGTGTTTGCACACCATAGCGCGTTTGCGTTTGACACCGAAAACACGCTGACCATCGAAGGGACTGTCACTGAATGGTTCTGGGCTAACCCGCATTGCCTTCTGATGTTTGACGTTATGACTAACAACGGTGACATAGTGCATTGGGTCACAGAGACGCAGTCTCCCGCAAACATGATTGACGCTGGCTGGAGGAAAAACGACCTAAAGCCTGGAGATGAGGTTACCGTCACAGTGCAACCGGCCAGGAACGGTAATCCGGTCGGGCGCATAGCGCGCGTTGAGTTCGCCGATGGTAGGACCTTGAACGCAACCCAGGATCGAACTGGATCAACAGGAAACGAATACCACTTGTCGGGCGTACCCGAGAAGGATGGACCCTAATCCCCGAAGGGGTATTAATCTTTGCTACCGCCCCCGCAAAGGCGGTGTCTATGACCGTCTACCACGCTATACCGCTAACTCTGTTGATAACACGTACGCGTCTATTCCGTACAATTAAACGGCAACACTCTGTCCCCTGGCACCCAACGCCAAGACTTTCTTAACACCACCGGCTCAATGAAAAGCCCGGGATCAGTGACAATCAACTCATAATCGAGTCGACTACCAGCATCATTCAGGGTAAAGCGCTCGAGCGTTTCAATCGCCTCGCTCTGCTGATGTCCGTATTGGTCGAAGTAGAGCCAATCAATTCCGCTTGTCCTTACTACCAGGACCCTACCTTCTAGCGCACTGTCTTCCCAATAACCAACTGAATGTCCAAGTGGGGTAGATGGTTGCTCAGAAACACCCTCTTCCATCGAAATTACGCGTACAGTGTCGAACTCTTCCATCTTCAAGAGAATCTCGTTTCCGAGGTTTTGGAATTCGATGGGGTTAGGCTGCTGCATAATTATCGGCATCCCCTTTGGCGTGCATGTAAGAAAAGGATTGTCTGGAGCTAAGGGATCCCAGGCCGCTTGTGCAACACGTGCCTGCTCCGTTAACGGGTAGTTCAAATCACCTCCCCCGGTAAGAAAACGGGTCTCCGTCGCCAGAAAACTCCCATCGGTGCTCCAAACACGAAATATTCCTAAAGAGGGATCTGCTCCTGCAACCCCAGGTGTCGCATCGGTACCAGTGCCAATAGTGTTATCAGTCCAATGAGCAACCGGTGTATCTAGTAGGATCTCTCGTCCATCCTCTATCAACATGTTGACAGCATAGACGCCCCTCCCCGGTCGCCGCCCAGGATATCCAGCAATCCTGACCGTACCACCCACCTCTAAGAGATCAGACGTTACACCAACTCGAGATAACCGTGCTGCCGGGACAGTCTCAACGCTCCACAAGACCTCATCACCACTTACACCTAACTCTCTCAATGTGAAAAGGACATGAGGGTTACGCCAGAAAACACTGACAACTTGGCCCTCAATTTCAATGAATTGCTCCATGTCATACGTGATGCGGGCTGAATGATGTGCCTCAACTTTGAAAGGAACAGCAATGAGCAACATTCCGAGTAAAGTAAATACGCCTCTAATATTTAAGTTTTTATCCACAAGACTTCCCTCCCCTACTCAAGTGTATCTGGAGCGTAATGTGCCTCGGTCTCATCACAAGTCGCGTAGTACTTGTCACCTCTATAAATCCCCCCACCGCATCCGCGAATAACAGAACCATCCGGAAGACTTGCATCTCTGAAAAATGCAACGTAGGGGAGCAGCCGATGCTGCCTTGCAGTGATCGTCACTTGTTGCCCTTCTACAATCTGATCGATCGCAGCCCTCCTGCGCCGAAGTACGTTTGCATCCTCCCAGTGGATCAACCATTCTGCCACCGTACCGTCTTCCTCAATGACCTCGATGAAGATCGAAGAATGGGGATTACGAATAAGCAACTCTTTTACTATACCCGTGAGACGCAACGGAGCCTCTTCGTAGGGCAAGTAGTTTACGGGGACCGAATGATGGGCCAATACTCCTTCTGCACCAACTGCTAGAGTAATGGTCAAGAAAGCCACAGAAAACAGACTGCTGAGATTTGACCTTCTCATCCTCAACAAACCTTTCTCATTAGACTAGCTCCGCAATTGGCTCAGTTTAGCCCAAAAACTTCATTCTACAGCCCAAAACACCTGTCTGTTTACACGACTTCCTGATTTTTGGCGACGCGCGACCGGGTGGTCAAGAAGTCGTTGATCTGATAGCCTCGCCGCCCCTACCAACTAAACTGACGGTCCAGTCATCACCAAGGCGATCCGAAAGCGCACCATGATATCGCACGATCCAGTAGACGATGGCAGTCATGTCATTCTAAGTTCGCACAGCAACCAGTTCGGATCAGCTATACGCATTAATTGGGGGGCACAAGATCCGCTCGAACGAGGCCCGGTCATCGGAACGATTTCTAATAAGACGGATCGCAACGTGATTGGAACTCATGGTGGTAGTTATACGGTTTACCGCGCCTTATCGATCGCATCCGGTCATTTTTCGAGTGACCATCGTCCGGATCTCACCCACACGGACCCGGCTGTTGCTGTTGAACCCCAACCATCATGGTTCGAGGAAGGGCGTATTGTCTCGCTCGATCCGTGGGGAGCCCATACTAATGTGGTATTTCGTGAGTTCCTGGATCAGGGCATTAGCATTCAGCCAACAATCGCTATCACCCAAGCACATCTGACTCTGCCAGAAATTCACGGCGCCATTGAAGCCGAACGGCTTTCAGTCGACGGCGAAATCGTCACTGAGAGCCGCGATGTTCGCGTTACCAAAATTGCAATCGACCCAGTCTGGCATCTGCCATCAATTTCCGAGCGTTTCAAAATCAAAGAAAGCACGCTTCGAAAAACACTGTTCAGCGAAACGGGCGGAATGTTTCCAGAACTTGTCACTCGTTCTGACCTCAAGGTATGGCTTCCGCCAATCGGTAGCTCGACCGCCTACGTATTCGGTCATGTTGCCGATCTAGCCAATCCTGAGAGGGAGTTGACTTGCCGCGTTCACGACGAGTGCAACGGTTCGGATGTTTTTGGCTCCGATATATGCACATGTCGACCTTATCTTGTGTTTGGCATTGAAGATGCTGTCAGAACAGCACAGCGCGGTGGCGTCGGAATTGTAGTTTACTTTCGCAAGGAGGGCCGCGCGCTCGGCGAGGTTACAAAATTTCTTGTCTACAACGCGCGGAAACGCCAGCCTGATGGTGACAATGCTGCAACATACTTCCACCGGACTGAATGCGTTGCTGGGGTACAAGATGCGCGATTCCAGGAGTTTATGCCAGATGTATTGAACTACTTCGGTATTACCAAAATTGATAACCTGCACTCAATGAGCAATATGAAATACGATGCCATCACGGCGGCAGGGATTCGCGTAATTAACCGAATTAAAATTCCAGAAGATTTGATCCCTGCCGATGCACGTGTAGAGATTGAGGCCAAGAAGGCCGCTGGGTATTTTTCTGATGGGGATACTCCCAATTCGGAGTCGCTGAGGTCAGTCAAGGGTCGCGACTTGACGTGACAGGTTGGCGCTTCAACGGATCTCTGGATTATTTAATGAGTCCGACAGCAATTCGTGACTGCGCCACACAGATCGCGAATCTAACTCGGCGCGGGGACGGGGCATTCAGACTCGATGAATCGCGCCTCGAGATGGTAGCCAAACACGTTGTAGATTCCATTCACCAAAAATACCCAACCATTGATATTCCACTTCATTCCCGCTGGCGACATTTCGAGATTGAGGGCACTGACAGCCTGCAGCGATTTAATAATTTGACCGCGGAATGCTCAACCATGGAGCTTGCTCGAACCGGCTTCGATCTAATAGTCCCGTCGGTGCTGCTTGATGCGGGAGCTGGCCCTAGCTGGCGTTTTCGGACGAGCTCGGGAGCATTACTGTCCCGATCCGAGGGCCTCGCAATCGCGTCACTCGAGATGTTCTTGTCTGGTTCGTTCTCGTCTGATCCCTCTCAGCCACTTCGCACCGATGCTAGCGCGCTGGTAGAGTTAAACCTTGTTGATTTTGCCGAAGGGATGCAGTCCTCCGAAGACAACCCACTCATTGGTCTTAATAATCGCCTGCTCTTGCTACAGCAGCTTGGACGAGTAATTCAGCGTGAGTCAAAAATCTTTCCGACCGGTCGACTGAGTGACCTCGCGGATCACCTTATAAACACTTCGACTACGGAGGTTAGCGCCACCTACATACTGTCAACCATCTTGCGCCTGCTGGGCCCCATGTGGCCCCAGCGGATAGTTGTGTCGGGCATAAATCTTGGTGACGCTTGGCGATATTCACCGCCAAACGAAAATAGCGAAACGGTCGTTCCATTTCATAAGCTATCCCAGTGGTTGACCTATTCGATCGCAGAAACATTGCTACGCAGTGGCAAGGCCGTGTGCGATATTGAGAAACTCACCGGCCTCGCCGAATATCGAAACGGCGGGCTATTTATAGATAGTGGCGTACTAGAGCTAAGACAGGAGTTTGCAAAACCTAGCTACTCCATCGAGAACCGGACGATCATTGAGTGGCGCGCACTCACCGTGTATCTGTTGGATCGGATTGCGGAGCGTGTTTCGAGCCTTCTGGGTCGAGAGCTTTCACTCCCTAGAGTCCTTGAGGGCGGCACCTGGCATGTTGGACGCGAACTGGCGTACGAGCGAAGTCCAACGGGCGAGTCGCCCTTACACATTAACACCGACGGTACGGTCTTTTAGTTATGAACAACCCAACCAACTATCATGTGATCAACCACCCACTGCTTATGGAAAAGCTCTGCTGCCTAATGAACGCGCAGACCAATCCACCCGACTTTCGTCGTCTAATTCACGAGATGAGTTTTCTATTAACTTATGAAGCTTTGCGAGATTGGGTAACGGAGGAGACCGAAATCTCAACTCCAAACGGTCCCGCCGTAATCCCAAAGCTAAACAACTATCCAACGATCGTATCTATTTTGCGCGCCGGTAACGGAATGCTAGCCGGTGTGATTGAAGCTTTGCCGTTGGCGCGTGTCGGACACATTGGTATCTACCGTGATCGCGATCTCGACAGTACTGTCGAGTATTTCTTGCGACTGCCTGAAGATATACAGGGTGACTCCGTCCTACTACTCGATCCGATTATCGCTACGGGCGACACAATGTGTGCCTCAGTCTCGCGTCTCCGTAAATTCGGGGTCGGCGACATTCGTGTGCTAACGATCCTGGCCTCAAAGAGTGGCCTGCAAAAGCTTAATGCTACCGACGACAGTGTTTCGGTCTGGGGCCTGCGCCTTGAGGAATCGCTTAACCAGTCCGGCCACCTCGCACCTGGTCCTGGCGATGTGTCAGCGCGCTTTTTCAATGCCAGCTGACTTGACTTGGAGCATACAGCAAACGCGAATAGTCGGAGAAATTAAGACATACGGCAGCTCTCTCGAAGCTGTCTGTTATATAATTGATTCTACTATGTTTTTATTGAGATCGGGGTGTAGCTCAGCCTGGTAGAGCACTGTCTTCGGGAGGCAGGGGCCGGAGGTTCAAATCCTCTCACCCCGACCAATCAAATCAATAGATTATGACTTTAGATGAAAATTCTAGTACTGCATATGGTGCTAGGGTGGTGCATAGAGATGGATTTGGGCGCCTTAGATGACCCC
>DBZY01000103.1:0-1031 GCA_002311835.1 Proteobacteria bacterium UBA1148
ACCACGCTTGGTATCGCGGTACCCCCCAATTGTCTCTTCCTGCCCCTCTTCCTCGCTGAGGATCAGGTTCTGTCCCCTGTTAACGTCTTTCCAATAAACGCTCATTGGTTGGTCTCCTAAGGTTTAAGGATATGACAAACGGCGCCCATTGACGGACACCGTATAGATTGATGCTTGGGCGGCGCCTAACGGTTGGAACCACCTCTACGACGCCAGGTCAAACGGTTGGCGACTCAATATATTGTACAGTGTTCCGCTTTTTAGGAGACAGGGGAAAATGTCTACATCCGATGCTGGGCGCGGGAACATACGCTAACCGGAGAGGGTTGGAAACGGCGATAGGCCTAAGGCACTACGGCTGGCTTACACGATTCGCAGATAGCGTCCCGTCGTTACCGACGTTAGCTACCACGGCTACCTTGGCGGCACTTTCGCCGCCAAGGATCTGAGTCCGGGATGTTGGATCTGAGTGTCCTCAGTTGCCCGGCCCAGATTTAACATCCAGTAATTACCTGATCCTGCTCTTTCCGGAGTCTGGGGCTGGAGAACCTTCCGGTTCTGCGGAGCCAGTCATGACTGTTCAATTGAGACTACGTCGGCCGAAGACTACTGTCGTCGTCTAATTGCCACTTGACAACGATTTGATTACCCACCGTTGTGTGTCGTTATTCTGTTCTGGCCGACTGACGAGGGAGAAGTCGTTCCCCGCGCTTTCGTGTGCATCCACAAATCGGCCATTACTCTTTTGCTCGATGGTGTACGTATCGTCGTCCAATGGTGCTCCAAGTACACGGACGCTCTTCTCAAGGAATGGACTCGGGGTCAAAATCCATCGTTGTGTTGCGTTATTCTGCACTGGCCTGGTAACGAGAGAGAAGTCCTGCCCTGCGCTTACGTGGGCATCCACGAATCGGCCATTGCTCTTTTGCTGGATGGTGTAAATGGTGTCACGCACGGATGTCAAGATCCATTTCTGAGTGTCGTTATTTTGCGCTGGCCTGGTGACTAGAGAGAAGTCGTTCCCCGCGCTT
>DBZY01000103.1:1111-2940 GCA_002311835.1 Proteobacteria bacterium UBA1148
GTTCCCCGCGCTTTCATGGGCATCTACTAATCGGCCATTGCTCTCTTGTTGTATGGTGTACGAATCATCCCCTAAGGGTTTCAAAATCCATCTCTGTGTCTCGTTGTTCTGTGCCGTTCGAGTAACGAGAGAAAAGTCGTTCCCCTCATTTTCATGGGCATCCACAAATCGGCCACTACTCTTTTGTTGGATGGTGTACACCCCCTCTTCCAAGGTCAGTGGAATCGTGATTATTGGATGATTCGTGTCATAACGCGGCGGAGCAATTACTGACGGGTCTCTCGAGTCCTTTACTTCTTGCTCGTTTTCAGGCGGAGCCCAAGGGCGCAATCCGGAGCTACCGGCCCAAGGTTCAATTTTTTCGACGATTATTGGGTCGTTGGTTTCGTTGCCGTAGACTTGATCTGGGTCTAGTCGCCATTCCTGGCCGGGCATGGTCTGCCATATGGCCCACAGACGGTCGACGTTTGAATGCAACAGGAAAACAAAGGGGTCTTCAAACGCGGTGTGCCCGGCACCGATCGATCCGCCAACATAGCCATGCACTCCGTTGTGATTGCCTTCAATGCTGTTTCGGAACGTAGACCATTGCTGATTCTGAGGTACGCCGTTCGACGAGTTGATAATGTCGCTGTCCGATGCGACTGCGGGAGGTGACGGCGCGGCAGCGCCGCCGGCAACGTTGCGCGTGATGGGAGGAAAGCCAGCGAATGGATTGCCGATTGGGTTCGAAGCTGTCCCCATGAACTGTTCGGTCAACAAGTCGACAACACCTCCCTTCCCATCACTCGCCGCGCGTGGATCCTGTGTCCAGTCCCAGTAATGCAGGGAAACGTCCGGGTCGATCTCCTGCAAAAGTCTTTCAAACCGATTAATCAGCTCCCTGTGCCAGGGCACGAACGACGGCCCGCCATGGACGTGAGTCGCCTCATGGATCTTGTCCTGCTTGATCCATTTGGAAACGCCGTCTGGATAGAGATTATTATTAAGCTCGACAATCGCATCACGAAGATGGTTTCGCTCTTCCACTGACACATGTGCAATATTTCTACGAATGCCATCTCCAAGGGCCATTATTCTTCTCCCTTTACTTTGATATAGAGTTGAGAGGTGGACAAATCCAACGTAATCTGCGACCTTACCATCCGCCGCAATAAGAATTCATAATTCTGACAGTGATTTGACTAGCCTCGATATAGCCGCATGATAGGGACGCTCGGCAGCGGAATCTAGTCGATCAACTGAACCGCTGATTGCATCAGTTACTTCAAGCCGGATAGCTCAAATGAACTGATACAGGATGTGGGTCACCAATAGGTCACCAAGCTGCCGAACCTGCCAAAATCTCCCTCGAGAGAATTACTGTAAAGCGTATCGTTGGCTGGGGCGAAACCCTCGTTGAAGAGAAATCTATTCACATTGGCAATGTGGTAGGTTTCAGTAATTTGCTCGAACGGACGCCGCGTGCTCGTGGGAAATACCGGGCGTAGACCACAACGAGAACATGGCAGACCACCAATTGACCAATGAAATCCTCGACCAACGTCCGTTTCTTGAAACCCCAACTAGCCTGTGTCCTGGCGCTGCCGAGAGCCATCACTATTCGACGATAGGCTAGGTTAGTTTAGCCGATGTCCGTCGAAATTTTTGCGATGTCCTATCGGTCACTCCCGGTAGGTCCAGTAGTCTTTCCTCTTTCCACGCCGAAATCCCAGATTGTCTAGCTTTTGCTCGAACTTGGCAGCGGACCAAAATTCGGAGGCGCCACGCGGCGTTTTGAAGCCGCTTCGTAGGCTGAGGCGATCTTTAGGATGATGTCTTCCTTGCCG
>DBZY01000023.1:0-321 GCA_002311835.1 Proteobacteria bacterium UBA1148
CACCGCCAGGTTTATATTTAAAGATCCCTTCGGCCGAAAGGCCGAGGGGATTTTTTTAGACTTTTCTTTCGTCGGGAAGTTGTCGTGGCCCTTAAAAATTTTGTAGCTATGCTGAGAGTGCTCTGTGGTTAGCTTTGCATCACCTGGTCAATGAGTCTCGACCGTATATAAATCGAGGTTTTCGGCTAACGCGCTTCCGCTTCAAGCCTACGATCACTCGAACCGACTTGATGAAGCAGGTACACACTGTCCTTATTAGCTGTAGGACCAAGACAACTACCCTTCCAAAGATCCGGGGTATGTTCGTATAGGAAACCTCCC
>DBZY01000023.1:448-21049 GCA_002311835.1 Proteobacteria bacterium UBA1148
GGAGTTCATAATGGAGAGAGAGGAAAATTGGATCCTCTGCAATCCCAACTTGAGCTCTACAGATCCAAATCGAGAAATAACCGGAAAAGTTTATTTCGAAAAAGAGCAGTGAGCGAAACTCGCCGTTACTTAGGCAGTCTATCTCCGATTGTCTAAGTATTACTAATACCCAGTAAGCTCCGCATAGCCACTGCCCGCTAGGTTTTCTCCAGCTTGTGTGCCAGTGACTCGGACAGCTCCCTCCCAGTAACGCACGGTCAGGTCCAACTCTTGTTGTACGAGATAGGGCTGAATTATCAGTGACATTTCTTCGTAGGGAAGAGATAGCTGCCAGCTTATAGGGTATACAACACTAGTTTCCGGGCTCGTCCAGTACTCTAGGGGCGTCAGAAGTACATCGCCGGAAGATAATTTGAATCGAGTACCATCCGATTGCACCAACGAGCCACCGCTATAGGGACTAGACTCACCACCCTGCGTACGAAGCCTGTAGTACATAATTTCTCGTCCGTCCTCTAGTTGAAGCCCGAACCAATCCCAACCCTCAAGTCCAGGGCTTAATGAACTAGTGCCCCACTCCCGATCCATCCACGTGGTTCCTGATACTTCATGGCTTGAGCCATCAACCCGTAGTACGCCACTCGTTTCCAGTCGAGTGAGAGAGTAGTAATGTGAGGCATTGCCGTACTCCGGGCCTTTCAGGTCCATGCCATCATCTCCATGAATAACCGGAGGTTTCCCGCCTTGTAGTTCCAATTGAAGTCCAATTCGATCCGTACTGGCCCGAAGATGCAGCGGCAGTATGTTAGGTCCTTCCCCGGACGCGGACCAGTCCTCAAGCCAGATTCGAAACGGATCGTCTTGGTTGCCTGCCAGGCCTAAAGCTTCTCTAGAGAAACGCTCCGCCGTAATAAAATTGTTACCCTCCGTATCTGTAATGGCTAGATGTGCCATCCATACTTGGGTAGTTCCCCATTCCGACTCGCGAGTGCTTTGCTGAGCAGTTAGCGCGTACCTAAAAAAAGTTAGCTCAAAGCCAAAATGCCGCGACCCCTTTGTTTCAAGATTGCCAGTGAAGTACCACCACTCACTTTGATATTCGTCGTGGCTCCTGTGATCTGCAGGGAACTGGAACGCACGACTCTCAACTACTTGGGCGTAATCATCCCCGCTACTCTCGTTAAGAAAGCGCATACCGCTGGTTATTTGTGAAGGGGCGAACTCTTCCACCGACCCTGAGCAAGCTGGTAGTGCAATGACAAACAAGAGGAATATCCGCACCTTGCCTATTCCTCCCGTAGCTGCGTTGCCAAACCGAATCTAGTAGCTCGCGTTGCTGGATAGACACCTGCGAGTATCGCTGCACCAAGAGCAAGGGCAATACCCGTTAGCAGTGGATTAGGTGCAACAACCAAATCCATACTCCACCCGAATGAGCGCACATTTATAACGAAAATCAGAAGTGCCGCCATAATAATTCCTAACGGTATTGCGAACACCCCTGCGGCTAGCCCGAGTATTCCAGTTTGCGCCATAATCAATACGCGCATCTGTCTAGGCCTGAGGCCTAGAGCTCTCAAGATCGCGATCTCTTTGGCTCTTTCAAGTTCGATTGACATGAGTGCGCTCGCTAGTCCTAGAAATGCGACGAGTCCCGCAAGGATTCTCAGTACTTCGGTGATCCTGAACGTTTGATCAAAAATGGCTAGAGAACGTTCTCTAATGAAATCATTGGACCGGACTCGGATATCGTTAGTGTTCGCCAATACGGTTTGGATTGCAGCAAATGTTGCGGCTCGGTTGGCATCATCACGCAGATACACACCAACCCCACTAATCATGTTGTCCTGCCAATGTTCACGATAAAGCGATAGTGGTAGTAACACGGTGCCGCCATTCGTGCTGTAGTCGCGAAAGATCCCAAGTACAGAAAACTGTTGGTCACCCCCTATTGTTGGGAGCGTGAGTTCGTTGCCCGGGCTAAGACCTCGACGAAAAGCCAAAGGTTCAGAGATGAAAACACCTTTGCCGTCTTCCATGTCAGAGATTGCATCGCCTGGAGCTTGCTGGGTAAGCGTAAGCCCCCATCCTTGAGGGCCCGGCCTATGGGCACGAAGACTTATCGCGCCATCACCTGCTGGCAATCGGACGAAACGTGTCTCGTTGGTCCCCAACACGCCAGTGATTGTACGGAGTGCTTCCAGCGTCTCGTAATCAAAGGCATCCTCGGATTCGGTACTCAGATAGACATCTGCTGTCAGTGTGCCGGTCAGCCACTCTTCAACGCTGATGCGAAAGCTACCGATCATTAGACCGATACCCACGACTGTTGCTACTGCCACGGAGAGCGCTGCTGTTGCGACCCCAGTCCGGCTTAAGTGTGCGGATACCCCTCTGGCAGCCAGTGCTCCGGGGATACCAAAACAGAATGTGGTCGCGGGTTCTACCAATTTTGCAAGGAGTTTGGTGCCGCTCGGTACGAGTAACGCCCCGGCAGTGATGATGAAGAATAAACCGCCAAATGCCACTACTAGACTGCGGGTCGATAAGGTGAGAAGCACTATTGCAGCAAGGCTCGTTGGCACGGCGATCCAGGCTGCTCGACGAGTGAGAGTTTGTGCGGATCGTTCCAGTGCCGCGCGACTCATAGCAGTGTAAGGTGCTGTGTTAGCGGCATCCAAGGCAGGTGCAGCTGCTGCAAGTATCGTAGCACCCAGACCAAGCGCCAAACCCTTCCAATAGATCAACATTGATGGGGGCACCGCACTTACACTGGATCTGAAATATAGGTTGTCAACTGTTTGGAGAACCAGCTCCACCAAGCCATTTGCGAATTGATGTCCTATAAATAAGCCTATGACAGTTGCCAATCCGCCAATCGCCAGTGCCTCAATTAGGATGCTGAGAAGCAATTGCGTTCGATTGACCCCAATTGCTCTGAGGACCCCAAAGGTTGCGCGCCGCTGCACGATAGCAAATGACATGGTCGCGTAAATCAGGAATACACCTACCATTAAAGCAAGCAAACTTAGTGCAGTTAGATTGATGCGAAAGGCGCGGGAAAGTTCATCAAACGCCGCATTCCTACCGCTCGCGGGTACCAGTGTTATCCCTTCAAGATCAATAGATTCTAAACGGGCGACTTCAGATTCATTGAGAATGAGGTCTACCCTCGAGATCGAGGCTGTACCAAGTAGTTCCTGGGCGGTGGCGATGTCTGAAATAATAGGCGCGGTGCCGCCTTCGGTACTCGATGATGATTCGAGAATAGTACCCACGATCTGGACAATTTTCTCGGTATCATTGACCAGTAGCCGCAGGCTAGAGCCCATATCTAGATTAAGTTCCTGCGCCAGGGCTTCTGGTATCAGAACACTATTCGGTTCAATGATCAGTTGTGTTAAATCCGATCCGCGACCGGGGATAAATCCTGAGAACCCCCTGAAGCCGTTTTCCTCCAATGGATCCACGCCAATCAAAGTCAGTGATCGTGCCGGTAATCTGGCCAGTCTTACTACTTCCTCAATCACGGGTGCGGCTTGAAGTGGGCCATGTTGTATGCGCAATTCTCGATACTGAGAATTGGATATATTCCCTTTTATAGCCATCAAGTGGTGAGTGGTTCGGCCAGTGATAAGGTCGGCCGAAAGCTCAAAGGCGCGCCGCGCACTGTTGTTGGCAAGATCTACACCCACATAGACCGCTACCCCCAGTGCGATTCCAGTCACGGCTAGGCAGAGCTGCCATGGGTGTTTTAAATAGAAACGGCGTCCCGCATTTGCCAGTAATTCATTCACGGGGCCGTCTCTTCCAGATGGGAACTCCTAATAGTCAACACTCGATCAGCAGAGCCAATGACCTCTTGGCTATGAGTGGCCATGATGAGTGTTGCGTTATATCGTCGACAGGTCTGAGTCAGGAGGTCAAGGACTTCCTTGGCAGTATCCAGATCGAGATTGCCCGTGGGTTCATCTGCCAACACGATATCTGGTTTGTGAGCTAGCGCGCGCGCGATGGCAACCCGCTGTTGCTCTCCGCCCGAGAGTTCTTCTGGAAACCGATGCCCGCAGTCGGGCAGTCCCAGTTCGTTCAATAAATTCGTGACGCGTTCGGTGTGCTCAGTTTTTGGATTATTGAGAGCCATAGGCAGCCGAATGTTTTCGGCAACGGTAAGAGTGGGAATTAAATTGAAAAATTGAAATACAAATCCGAGATTTCGACAGCGCAATTTGGATAGCTCATCTTCACTAATATCAGTTAGTGAGTTTTCTAAGATAGTGATCTCGCCGTTTGTTGGTCGGTCTAGGCCGCCTATCAGGTTGAGTAGGGTCGATTTCCCAGAGCCACTGCGGCCGATGACGACCACAAATTCACCACCCCAAATACTTAGGTTGCATTCCGAAAGGACGACATGGGAGCCGTAAGCTTTCGTGACGTGCGTAAGCTGTATCTGGCTTTTTGTACCCGTCACGTTAAATAGATACCTATTTGTTGAATTTCCGTGGAGTTCTATTTGGAAGTATATTCTTAACCATATCAGCTCAGATAAATCTATGTGATTCTCAACGCAGCAATATCAAGAGGATTCGAACCTACCATCTGGCTATTCATAAGAACTGTTATTAAGCCTCGTACATCAGTAGGGGTGCTATTTCGGACTGGGAGCTACAGGTTTTTCTGATAAGGCATCAAAACAGTGTAAGGGGGGGAATGTTGTCGATTTGTAAGTGGTGCGAAGTTTACCGCAACATTTGAGAGAATCATCGCCGCAGAGTGAGGCAAGGAAACCACAATGAAGTTCTACTATTTTTCTGGTGCGCCCAGTCCACGCAAAGTGGGGATTGTTATTGCGGAGAAAGGCCTGGAAATTCCGACGGTCATCGTGAATCTAAGAGAGGGCAAACATAGGACTGAGGAATTCAAGGCCACGAATCCAAGCTGGACTTTACCGGTTCTAGAGCTCGATGATGGAACGTGTATCACCGAGAGTCTGGCTATGGTTCATTATCTAGAGCAGTTATACCCCGAACCTAATCTTATGGGAATTGATGCCAAGGAGCAGGCACTGGTGCTCATGTGGCACGACATTTCGACATTGGAGGGATACCTCGGTATTCAGGAACGGTATCGGAACTCACTGGACTTTCCGGAGGGCCGAGCACTCCCGGGTCCGGTATCTTATGATCGAATTCCTGCTTTGGTAGATCGTGGCAACAGACGGATCCAGGCATTTTTCGACAAGCTCGATCGGCGGTTGGGTGAGAGCTTGTATCTTGCGGGCGATCGTTATACTTATGCGGATATTGCTGGCTACGTTTATTGCATGTTCGCTAAGCGTGTGACGGGTCAGGACTCAGCAGAAAGACGAGAAAATTTGACTCGCTGGAGAGATGAAATTGCAGCTAGGCCAGCGGTGTTAGATCAGCCCGGCTGACTAGGAATACAGCCGTATGATCGAGTACAGCGTTCGGTTAGCCGATCTCAATCGACATCACTTCGAGATCCAGTGTCATGTAAGGGATCCGGATCGGGAGCAACGCTTCACGATGCCTTCCTGGATTCCAGGTAGCTATCTACTCAGAGAGTATGCTCGGCATATCGTCAGTATTCGTGCTGAGGAAAATGGTCAGGTGGTGGAGATTAAAAAAGTCTCTAAGAGCACGTGGTCTTGTCGAAATGCTGGGCCACTATTAACGGTCACGATAGAAGTTTTTGCCTTGGATCGATCAGTACGAGGAGCCTATCTAGATGGGCGACGGGGGTTTTTTAATGGGACCTGCTTGTTTCTTAGCCCCGAGGGTCGAGAGGAAGAACCAGTGCAGGTGCGATTGGAAAGGCCTGTTGATCTCCGCTGTAAGCACTGGAGAGTTGCCACAGCGATGACTTCAAAGACCATAGATGATGCTGGATTTGGTACTTACAGTGCGAGCAACTATGACGAGCTGATTGACCACCCTATAGAGATCAGCGATTTTACCGATACTCAGTTTGAGGCTGCCGGGGCACCACATCGTTTGGTTATGGCAGGGCGGCATCAGGCTGATCTGCCGCGCATTGCTAAGGATCTTACCCAACTGTGCCAGGCTCACATTGATTTCTTCGGGGGAGCACCACCTTTCCATGGCTATTGCTTTCTCGGTCTTGCTGTAGGGGAAGGCTATGGAGGGCTAGAACATCGTTCTTCCTCCAGTTTGATTTTCTGTCGGGATTATCTACCTAAGATCGGTGAGATTGGTGTCTCGCTAGACTATCAGCGCTTTCTGAGTCTTTGCAGCCACGAGTATTTTCACACCTGGAATGTGAAACGTATAAAACCGCAAGCATTCACGCCATATCGTCTAGATAGACGTAACCACACACGGCTTATGTGGGTATTCGAGGGGATTACATCTTACTACCAGGATCTCATGCTCTTGAGAAGCCATCTTATTGAGCCTGAAGCCTATCTTGAGGGGCTCGGGCGGTTGTTGACGCGGGTCTATAGAACACCAGGACGGTTTCGGCAGAGTATTGCTGAGGCGAGCTTTGATGCATGGGACAAACTGTACAAGCCGGAGGCGAATTCGAGCAATGCGACTGTCAGTTATTACAGCAAGGGAGCATTGGTGGCGCTTGCGCTCGATTTAACTATTCGAAAAGAGTCAAGTACGAATCTGGATCGGGTAATGGGAGAACTATGGAAACGTTTCGGGAAAGAGGGAATTGGTATTGGTGAAAACGAGTTCGAAATTCTGAGTCAAGAAATAACAGGCATTGATCTAGTAGATTTTTTCGAGCTCGGTGTCCGTGGTAAGAAAGATCTTCCTCTTGAGGAGCTTATGAGCGAGTTCGGCGTCATTCTCGAATTTCACAAAGCGGGATCAGTTGACACCTCGGGGTTATCTCGGGGGGAACCCGAGCCAGCGTTTGACCTAGGTGTGCAGTATAGGAGTCATCCCAAAGGTCTTGAGCTGACGAGTATCGTTGATGATGGGCCGGGGGAGCATGCTGCACTCAATTCCGGTGACGTTCTTATTGCGATTGACGGGTTCCAGGTAAATGGTCGTAGCCTGGCAAAACGACTTGCGCGGTTTGAGGTAGGTGACACGGTGCCGGTAACAGTTTTTAGAGATGATGAGCTGTTGGAATTTCAGATAATGTTGGCCGAAGTCGCTAAGGATAACTGTGTCCTCAGTTTTGACGAGGAGGCGAGCGTCACAGCACTCCAACGACGGAAAGCCTGGTTAGGCAGTTAGGGGGATCCACATTAAGGATGTCTAACGATAGTTCTTTGGTACATCAAGATCTTTGGGAGCTCGATGATAGAATCTCGCCGGTTCTCGCAGTTAGTATTTAAAGAATGATTGAACTCGGATTGAAGTTTACCGTTGCCTATTTAATTGGGTCTATCCTGGGTAGTTTATTGGTGGGCCAGGTTCAAGGTGGAATTGACATTCGCAAGCTTGGTAGCCGCAATGCTGGAGGAACCAATGCACTTCGAACTCAGGGAAAGACATTTGCGTTTTGGGTAATGTTGATTGATGTAGGGAAGGGGGTGCTCCCTGTGCTTGTGCTACCGCAGCTAGAGATACCCGGCATTGGTATTGATACACAAGTAAGTCGAGAGCTTGTTATTTTTGCTGTGGGATTCGGCGCGATTCTTGGGCATATTTACCCGCTCTGGCACGATTTTTGTGGTGGTAAAGGAGGTGCAACGGCTGCTGGTGTTATTTGTGTGGTTGCTCCGGAAGTTGCTTTTCTGGTGATTCCCATTTGGTTTGTCGTTGTATTAGTGACGCGTTATGTTGGACTAGCCACGATGAGTGTGGTCGTGGGAGCCTCAGTTTACATCGGCGCGACGCAGTTGCCGCAACAGATTGAGCTCTTCGTATTCTCAATCATGGTTGCCGTTTTGATTCTTTACACCCATCGGGAAAACATCAAACGCATGCGTCAAGGTACGGAATCCCGTACGGAGATCATTCGCCTCGGTAGGTAGCCGGGCGCACCGATAAGTGGATGCAAAAGCTGAATGTGCTCAGGTTGCTCATGGACGGAAAACGTCATTCTGGGGAAGCATTGGCTAAGCAGCTGGGGATTACACGCTCCGCGGTTTGGAAACATGTGTCAAGACTTAATCAGTGGGGATTAAAAATAGATGCTAGGCGAGGGAGCGGGTACCGGTTAAGCCGTCCTATAGACCCCTTGAATCAGAAGATGATACTGGCCGAGCTTAATAGGAGTGTTGCCCAGAAAGTTGTGTCACTTGAAGTTTTACCTGAGCTTGATTCCACTAATCATCATCTACTCGCATCACCGCCTCCTCCATCGGGTTCTCTCTCGGTTTGTCTCGCAGAGTTTCAGCGTGTTGGCAGAGGGAGGCGTGGCAGGCTTTGGAGCGCTCCTTTTGGTAGCGGGCTCTGCCTTTCTGCGGGGTGGTGTTTTGATGAGATGCCGCGAGATTTAGCAGCTTTGCCTCTAGCCATTGGGGTCATTATACGCGGTGTTATTCACTCCATGAGTGGTCGCTGGCTTTCCCTCAAGTGGCCCAACGATCTCGTCTGGGATGATCGAAAGCTAGGAGGGATTCTTGTTGAGGCATCTGCAGAGTGCCGGGGGCGCTGTTATGTAGTGATAGGGATTGGTGTGAATGTTTCTCTGGGATCAGACTGGCTTAAAGTAGTCAGTGATTGGCCAGGTGGAGCTACGGATCTTTGTCAAATGACAGAGGGGAATCCACCATTGCGAAATGCACTCGTCTGCCGAATGCTCGAGGAGTTGGTTACGTTGCTGTCTAGTTATAGTTCTGGTGGATTCAAGGACTACTATGCCGAATTTGTTAGTGCAAACTACCTGCAGGGCCGTGAGGTTGCAGTATTGGATGGACAGCACAATTTTGTAGGGTGCGTGGATGCAATCGATTTGGACGGGGCACTGATCTTGCAGACGGAGACGGGTAGTCGACGCATCATTTCCGGCGATGTTAGTTTGAGGTTGGCATGATTCCTCGCGAAATCCTATTTGTTGACATTGGCAATTCGCGTATTAAGTGGGCCCGTGCGAGTGAAGGGCGCCTAGTTGATCCTTGTGAAGACTTACACATGGAGTCTCCTGCGACTGCTATTCAGTCGATGGTTGAGGTTCAGCCAAATGATATTGGCCGACTCGTGGCCGTAAATGTGGCTGGCCCTGTTCTCGGATCACTTTTGACAGAGGTGGCGATGAGCAATTGGGGGATTGCACCAGAATTCGTAGAACCGGTCCGGGATGGGCATGGCATTCGATGTGGTTACTCAGATCCTTCACAGTTAGGCGCTGACCGGTGGGTTGCCTTGATTGCTGCGTATCAATTAACGAAAGGTGCCGCGAGTGTGATTGATGCAGGAACTACGGTAACCCTGGATTCTGTGGATGCCGAGGGCCAACATCTGGGAGGGCTCATCATGGCGGGACCACAGATGGTGTGTGCTGCACTTCACCAGGGGACGGATGGTATTGGAAAAATCAGCGATGCGTTACGCCCACCTACCGGTATTAGTATGCTCGGCACCGATACAGATAAGGCGGTAGCAAACGGTGCAATGTTGAGTGTTGCCAGTGCTTTGGATCGAGCCATAGCAGTGCTAGCAGCTGGAGCCAGAGAACAACCGACTGTTTATATTACTGGGGGTGACGCACTAATATTGTCTGATTGGCTGGAAACCAAGACGCAATACCGTGCAAACTTAGTTTTAGAAGGACTCGCTTTCGTTGCCGTGGAGGGATAACACTAAAGGGCGCGAGTACACTAGATTGGTAAAGTTTTGTTGTAGGAGAACAACAGTATGAATGCATCCAAAAGAACAGAGTGGTTTGCGCTTGGACTCTTTATGGGTATCGGTTTCAATGCCACCGCATTCGGGGAGTTGGCCGTGGGCTTTCAGGCTGCTCTGGCCTCGGCAGAGCGACCCGCTGAGGAAAAGGTGCGTGACGCATCCAGAAAACCCGAAGAAGTTCTTAGTTTTGTGGGTATTGAAGCCGGTATGACGGTTCTGGAGTTGTTTGCCGGCGGTGGCTGGTATACGGAGGCGTTATCGGCGGCAGTCGGACCCGAGGGCATGGTATACGCCCAGAATCCAGAGCGATTCCGGGAGCGCGTCGCAGAGGCAGCTGCTGCGCGCGCAGCTCGGTTAGAGAATGTTGAGGTTTTTTACACGGTCGATAGCGACATCGGGCTGCCCGCACAGGCGGATGCTGCTTTCACTGCCCTGAATCTTCACGACTACGCGAATCGTGGCGACGAAACAGGACTGGCTTTTTTGCGAGGGATCTATGATTCAGTCTTGCCGGGCGGCACGCTGGGCGTGGTGGACCACGTGGGGGTTGCGGGGCGGGATAATACTGAGTTGCATCGGATGGAGGTATCCAAAGCTCGGGAGCTCTTAATCGCATCGGGATTTTCCATTGAGGCCGAGTCTGAGATTTTGATGAATTCTACTGACGACCACACCTTGGGAATTCGAGATCCTTCCATTCGGTACAATACGGATCGAATGCTGATTCGAGCCAGAAAGCCAGAATAAACTTTTCTAATGGACGCTGGGGAGCTACTCCAGAGCCTGAGTCCCCGTTTCTCCCGTTAGAATACTTTGGCCTCTTTGTTGAGGTTGGTTGTGTTCGGGGTGAACTCGTTAACTCGCAAAGAAGTGCCGGTATAGCTCAGTTGGTAGAGCAGGGGTTTTGTAAACCTCAGGTCCGCGGTTCGAGTCCGTGTGCCGGCACCACCCAACTACCCTGGTGGAACGTGGTTCACCAATAGGAGACTGACAGTGGTCCATACAGAAACGTCGCCAAAAAAGTCTTACCGATTTGGAGAGGACTTTAAGCTCGATACGATGGATATTGTGACTGCGGTCTTATTGGGCGTCATCCAAGCCGTCATTGAAATTGTTGGACTTCTCGGGTTCGTAGAACGATTCATTTGGTCGTTTGGGCCTTGGGGGTTTATTTTCTATGGTGCCTATAATGGCTTCACCTGGATTTTGTTCTACGCGGGTACATACCTACGAAAACGGGCTGTTGTGGTTATGTTGGCGGTTACAGTCACTGCGTTGGTTCGCTGGTTTGCCGGCGATCCGGATGGGCCGGTTCTGCTGTTCTATGGGCTGTTTCCGGCCACGTTCGGTGCCACGGTACTGGTTCTGATGCGCTGGCGAGGCGGAAGGTTGTTGTTTGCACTGGCACTTGCCGTTACCTCCGTAGCAAACCAGGTCGCGACTTTTATTGGGCAGGGCGGATTTCAACTAGCAGATGGCACCTTCTGGGCACTAGTTTCTATGGCGGCAGCTGGATTTGCTGGGCTGATGTGGGGGGTAGTAGCTTGGTATCTGGGGCGAGCTCTTGAACATGCTGGGGTTCCCTCGCTTGATAGTCCTCCTGCTTTTGGTGGAGGTGCGGAGACCAGGCACGCGTGAAGACCAGCACGCCTGCGCTAGTTCTTGAGGACTACAGCTTTTGGTTCAAGCCCCCGGCAGGACAGCCTGAGGGTCCGCCAGCTTTGGTTGACGTCTCGGTTGAGGTTGAGTCTGGAGCATTTGTGCTCATCCTAGGGAGGAGCGGTTCAGGAAAAAGCACGCTTGCTTTGAATCTGGTTGGTATCTACCCAGATTACTTCGGAGGAAGGAATCAGGGGCGGGTGCTCATTTGGGACCCGGAGCGTGGTCTGATCAATCGGCGGGAACTTCCGGCAGCAGAACGCTTCAGGCGCGTCAACATGTTATTCCAGAGTCCTGAAGAGCAAATTGTCACACTCACAGTTGAAGAAGAGGTTGGTTTTGCGCTAGAGAATTATTTGTTTGAGCCAGTCGAGATCCACCGTCGCATAGATCAAGCGCTCGAGCTAGTCAATCTCGCTGGTTTTCGTGAGCGTCAGATGCTTGAGCTCTCTGGTGGTGAGAAACAAAGAGTGGCATTGGCGGCAATGCTTGCTTTGGAACCGTCTGTACTGATTCTTGATGAGCCCACTTCCAACCTTGACCCTGCTGGGACCGCCGACGTGTTGGCAACGATTGATCGTGTCAGATCCCATCTCGGTTTGACAGTCATGGTGATAGAGCACGAAGTCGACGAAGTTTTCGATTTAGTTGACTCTGTGCTTCTGGTCGAGGATCAACGTGTGTTGGGACCATTTACGCCTCGCCAGTTTATTGAGGAGCGCGGTCTTTACGTGCGAGACGAGATGGGTCTTTGGATACCACAGGTGTCGGAGGTAGCACTTGAACTACAAGAGCTGGACATCGATCTGGGTGTCGTTCCACTTAATGAAGATGAGTTAGTTGCTGCCATCAAGGCGCAAGGTTTCAGTATTCCGTTTCTCTCTCACTTACCTCAACACCCAGCCGGAATAACCGAAACGTTGTCTCCTGGGATTATCGAGGTTCAGGATGTCCACTTTAGTTACGATGATCATCAAGTTTTGACTGGCGTCACTTGCGCAGCTCACCGGAACGAGTTGCTCGCCATTATTGGTCAAAACGGCTCCGGGAAATCGACCCTTGCCTCGTTATTCAATGGTATTGCGCAGCCGGACTCAGGCTCAGTATTGGTCGACGGTATCCCCACTACAGATTATGACTTTGCCCATCTTGCTAAACGAGTTGCACATATTTTTCAGGTGCCAGAGAAGCAATTCGTTTGCAACACAGTTTACGATGAAATTGCTCATGGACTTCGGGCGCTAGGATTAAAAGAGTCTGAGGTGAAAGACCGCACGGTCGAATTCTTGAAATCTGTCCGGCTTCTTGAACGACGTGATGCGAGTCCTTATGTTTTGAGCCACGGTCAGAAGCGGCGGCTGTCCGTGGCGGCCATGGTAGTAGGTCAGCCTGAGGTAGTGGTTCTTGATGAACCCACTTTTGGTCAAGATTATTATCAGGCTAGAAATCTGATGCAGCTCCTTAGGCAGCTTGCTGATGATGGCGCTGCAGTTGTATTTATTACTCATGATATGCGCTTGGTGGCGGAATACGCAGACCGAGCGGCCGTCCTTTGTGACGGCAAAATTATTTTCAATGGGACCCCGTCGGGTTTATTCGCCGCAAAGAATGTAATGAAACTCGCACGATTGAAGCCTCCGTCCGTCTACGAGCTTTCTGCCCGACTACTGGATAAGCCGGTTCTTACGACACCCGCTCTTGTAGAAGTAATGAAGGGGAGAATCAGTGGCTAAAGTCGAACTATCCTTCAAGAAAGGGGATTCACTGTTTCATCAAATGACACCGTTTTCTAAATTGTTGTTAGCTTTAAGCGTTTCGTTTGTAGCTATTTTCAATACTAATCTTTATGTGGGGGCGGCTCTTTTCGCTTTCTGTTTTGTCATTGCCGTATTTTTCACAGATATACCGCTGAAAAGGTATTGGGCACTGGGGAAGATTATTGTTCCCTTCATTCTCATTCTGGCTGTGGTTTTCCCGTTTTTCTATGGAGGCCAGGCTACGGTGGGCTCGGATGCGATTGCGCTGCGTACGCCATTCAAGGATTTATCATGGGCCGCGCTCGGATTCGGTGCGCTTCTTGCGTTGAGGTTTCTAGCTCTAGCCACGATTGGTTTGGCTTTTGCCTTCACAACGCACCCAACAGACATGGTGCAAAACCTTTCCAGGCGAGGATGGGACTACCGTTTAGTACATGCTCCAGTTCTTGGACTTGTTTTATTCCCCTTATTCTTGGAACTTGGTCGTGAGATTTCAATTACTCAGCGTATCCGTGATCTCGGTCAGAATACGAATTGGTTTAAGCGCAAGTGGATCCGCATAAAACACCTGATGTTCGCCATGTTAGTTTTGGGGTTGCGCAATGGGCAAACTCAGGCCATGGCACTCGACATACGGGGCTATGGAGCACATAAGACTCGGACCTTCATGCGTGAGGTTCCGAGGCATAGGAGCGGAGAGATATTCGCCTGGGTGTTCTTTGTGCTGTCAGTGATTTATCTGATCTATGAGTTCAACCCAGCTACGATGCAATGGAATATGGGGTTGTAAGGTAGATAATCAACTTTCCGTTCATGACCCACATGGATATTGACGTTAGGGGTTTGGTTCTGAAACCGTGGGGACAATAGTTTGCTGAGGGCGAGTTTCAAAGTGGATTAGAAAAAGCTCCAGATAGCCGACCCTTTCCTGTTGCCTGTCGACCTGGAAAATATCTGGTGAGCGCCTGGCTAGTTCGGGGTTGTATAGTGGAAGGAATCGCGCGGCTAAGCGGCTTTTTTTGGAGGTTCATTTGCCAAGCGCTACCTAGCGCCCAGGTCCGAGAGCCGCCATCGATTCTCGGCGATAACTACAATCTCCGCCATCACCATCTCCTTATCCTACGAGAATTGAGCCAGATTGGCTTGGCCCGGTTCATCCTTAAGAATTTGCGGGGGTAATGGTGGATTCATCTGGCTCCAGGCGGCCCCCACTAAGGGGAGAGGAACTCATATGCTGAGCTGCCTACTCGGTTGGTGCCTCAAGTTGTCTCCTCCAACCGAGAGATTCGAACCAGTAGTTGTGGATTGCTGGGAGCCAAGTATCGGATTCTCGAGCCACAATCCACGCGTTCAGAAAAATAATGAAATCAGCATCCCCTTTGTTGATCGCAAAAGCATTCCGGGTCTGGAGTAGAGGTTCCGGGAGTGGAGCGTCAACTTTGGTTAGATTCTCCAGCGCCAGGAAAGTGGGTATGGGTTCGTCTTCCAGATAAGCGTCCACGGTCCCTTCTATCAATGCCGCACTAGCCAGCTCCGGATTCTCATATAGTTCTAGCTGAGCTCTCGGAAAAATTTGGTCAACGAGTTCTTCGGCAACAGTCCCAGTGACGGCGGCAATGGTATAGGTGGCATCATTAAGATCCTGGAGGTTTTCTACCAGCGCCGTTTTTTCAAGGTTTGTAGCGAGTGTGGTACCACTGCGAGCGTATGGTTGGCTGAAATTAACATGTAGAGCCCTTTCCGGTGTGATCGAAAGGCCCGCAGCAATGATATCGATTTCCCCTGATTCCAGCCGCAAGATGATTTGCTCCCAAGGGTGTACGCTGAATTCAACCTCGACTTCCATATCTTCAGCCAGCTTTTTTGCGACATCTATCTCGAAACCAATTAGCTCGCCGTAGGAGTTTCGCATGGACCAAGGTGTGTAGAGAGCAACACCCACGCGCAAAGTCCCATCGTTCAGCACCTGCTGGAGTGTTCGCGCCAAGCCCGATGAGCAGAACAGGCTGAGTAGGAGTGCGCTGAGAAGAGTATTCCGCTTGAGCATTGACGACCTCCGTGCGGTATGGCCTCCGTTAGGATCTAACAAGCATCCGTTGTGGTCGAATGCTCGGGACATGCGGAGTAATTTAGAGTCACGATCTACCTGCACACGATCCTAACCTATCTCACTCTTCGGTGTTGGGTAGCTTGAGACTAAATTTGCGAGATTCGATCGGCGGTATATAGGATTACCAGTCTGGAGCTTGGTGCCGAGAGGTTACTTGGGATGGGACTGCTAATCTCTACTGGTACCGTAGGGGCAGGTTTGCTTTCAAGGCTCTTGATGGAATGAGGTCACTCGGTTTCAGCCCTCTTTTTTGGTGCTCTGCAGGTGTTCTGATCGACCTCCTTTCGAAGCGTGTTTCTGGATTTCATCCGTTCGCTGGACTTGGATTTTTCGTGTACCCCACCTTTGCGCAGTAGGGGCGATCGAGCAGCTGGGTTGCGGAGTTTTTTTGCCATGCTTAAAATCTCGAAAGGTTGCTCAGATCGGTTATGATCAAGCTCCACGACCAGTTTAACCTTGGGGAGAGACCCATGAAAAACAGCCGAAATATTTGTCTGGCCTTCCTGGCAACCATATTTGTTGGGGGAGCTTTTGCCAACCCTCAGGAAGGTGAGCCGGCGCCAGCATTTCGCTTACAAGATCAAAACTCCATCTGGCACGAGTTAGAGGATTTTGCTGGTCAGTGGCTGGTTCTCTACTTCTATCCGAAGGCGGACACGCCGGGTTGTACCACGGAGGCTTGTGAGTTTAGAGATAATATCTTCGCGTATGAAGAACTGGGTGCGGCCATCGTAGGTGTGAGTGTGGATGATGTTGCTTCGCAAAAAGATTTCGCAGACAAATACCATCTTCCTTTTCCGTTACTCTCTGATGCTAATAAGGTTGTAGCGGAAAGTTACGGTGTCTTGCGCGAGTCTGGAGTTGCAAATAGGCAGTCGTTCATTATTGATCCTCAGGGGCAGGTAGCAAAACGCTATTACCAGGTAAGTCCTGCAGATCATTCCGCGGAAGTTCTCGAGGACTTAAAAATACTAATGTAGGTTTGATGGGCGCTGCTTTGACGGCAGCTAGCTTGTCTGCCCGGTAATGAGCCCGATCGATCGAGAATGATTAGGGGAGCATAGTCGCGTTCACCGAACCGGTTGTGCGAGTAGGCGAAGGACTATTGGGGAGAGTCGGTCCAATCCGCATCCTCATCGATAATGGTGTTGCGCAGGACTCCCACGCCCTTGATATCGATTTCCACGACGTCGCCGGGTTTCATCCAAATAGGGGGCTTTCGGACTCGGCCTACACCGCCTGGTGTGCCACTAACGATAACATCGCCCGGTTCTAGAGGGGTCCAGGATGAGCAATATTCAATGAGTTGGGGGATGTTGAAGCAGAGATCGCTTACGGGGGCATCCTGAAGAACTTGTCCGTTTAGGCGCGTTTGCAGATGAAACGTACCGGGATCTGGCTGCTCGTCGCTCGTGACCATCCACGGTCCAAACCCGCCACTTTTATAGAAGTTCTTCCCGGCAGTGAACTGGATCGTGTGCATCTGAAAATCACGAATACTGCCTTCGTTAAAACAACTGTATCCGGCTACATAGTCCATCGCTTCAGCCTGGGAAACGTGCCGAGCCCGTTTTCCGATGATGACGGCCAGTTCTCCCTCATAGTCGAAGTCTGTTGAAACCTTTGGGCGGATCAGCGGACAGTTGTGACCAACAATAGAATCTGCGAAACGCGTAAATAAAACTGGGTACTTAGGTGTATCACGGCCGGTTTCTTTTATATGACTGAGATAATTGATTCCCACGCATAGTATCTTGGAAGCGTTGGGGATTACGGGCAGGTAGGTAATATCCGCCTCCGCAATATCGGCATCCTCCGTTTCAAAATGTCTGAGATCTTCAAGAGAATGGGAATTACGCTCCATCATAGTGCGTAGATCCAAGCGCGGTTCAGGGTAAAGGTCGGTTTCACTGAGTTTTGCACCTACGTCGATAATGCCGTCCTCGGTGAGTAATCCGAAGCTTGGCTCTTTAAATCCCGAGATTTTTTTTTCGAAACTGATAACACGCATTTAACTTCCTTGAACTAGCATCAATGATGCAGACTAAGTATGTGGTCGGGATTCCTTGGAAAGGGTAGCAATCGCTTCGGTCAGTGGTACGACCTTCTGCCCTTTCTTACCCAGTCTGCGAATGGATACTGTATGGTTCTCTACTTCTCGTTTACCTAGCGCAATGATCACAGGTGTTTTCGTGAGGCTATGTTCGCGGACCTTATAATTAATTTTCTCGTTTCTAAGATCTGTTTCCGTGCGTAACCCGGCGTTTTGAAATTGTTGAGCAACCTCAAGCGCATATTGATCCGCATCTGAGGTGATTGTTGCGACCATCACTTGTTGAGGAGCTAACCAGAAGGGGAGGTTGCCTGCGTAGTGTTCCAATAAAATGCCAATAAAGCGTTCTAAGGAGCCAAATATCGCTCGGTGGAGAAGTACTGGAGTGTGCCGCTTTCCATCTTCGCCTATGTAAGTTGCGCCTAGTCTGGCAGGTAGATTTAGATCAACCTGAAGCGTTCCGCACTGCCAGTCACGGCCGATCGCGTCCCGTAGCACGAACTCAATTTTTGGTCCGTAGAAGGCGCCCTCACCTGGGTTGTGGGTATAGTCGAGGTTTAAGCTGTCCATAGCTTTCAGCAGCGCATTTTCGGCTCGGTCCCATACCTGGTCTTCGCCGACTCTGCGTTGTGGACGATCGGCAAACTTTATAGCCACATCTTCGAAGCCCATATCGCGGTAGATTTCCAGTAGAAGGCTACAGACAGCACCCGTCTCCGCCGTGATCTGGTCTTCCGTGCAGAAAATATGGGCATCGTCCTGTGTAAATGCCCTGACCCGCATGAGCCCGTGCAATGCACCAGATGGTTCGTATCTGTGCACTTTTCCAAATTCGGCCAGTCGAAGTGGCAACTCCCGATAACTCCTAAGGTTCTTTTTGAACACTTGAACGTGGCCAGGACAGTTCATTGGCTTGATTGCCCAGACTCGGTTGTCTTCCGTAAGACTCGTAAACATATTTTCACCGAACGTATCCCAGTGACCCGAGGTTTCCCATAGGCTGCGGTCCATAAGTTCAGGTGTGTTGACCTCTTGGTAGCCAGCGATATTCTGACGCTGACGCATGTAGTCAACGAGTGTTTGAAATAGCGTCCAGCCTTTTGGATGCCAGAAAATTGCGCCGACTGCTTCATCTTGGAAGTGGAACAAGTTCATTTGCCGTCCCATTTGGCGGTGATCTCGGCGTTCCGCTTCTTCGACCCGATGCAAATACTGCTTCAGATCCTTATCGTTGGCCCAAGCTGTGCCATAGATTCGCTGCAACATTTCGTTAGAGGAATCTCCACGCCAGTACGCCCCCGCAAGCTTAGTGAGTTTGAACGCTTTTCCCAATCGTCCGGTAGAGGGCAGATGCGGACCACGGCACAGATCAACGAACTCACCCTGCTTATAAACTGTTACATCCTCATCTTCCGGAATATCGGCGATAATTTTTGCTTTATAAATTTCCCCCTGGCCCTTAAAAAACTCAATTGCTTGAGCACGCGCCCACACTTCTCGAGTGATTTTCTCGTCCCGTTCGACGATTTTCCGCATTCGTTTTTCGATCAGTTCCATATCCTCGGGGGTGAAAGTTTCATTGCGTGCGAAATCGTAGTAGAAGCCGTCCTGTATGGCGGGCCCTATGGTCACTTGAGTATCTGGATAAAGTTCTTTGACGGCTTCGGCCATCGCATGAGCGGCATCGTGTCGTAGCACCTCTAACCCCTCATCCGTCGTTCGGGTCACGATTTCTATGTCTACGTCATCCTCAATATGTGTGGTAAGGTCCCGGAGTACCCCATTGATGCGTATTGCCACTGCTGCTTTTGCTAACCCAGACCCAATAGACTCCGCAACGGCCGAACCTGTTATAGGTTCAGAGAACTCTTTTTTGGATCCGTCTGGTAGGCTAATTATTGGCATTGCACTCTGCCTTGCGCGTTCGGCTCCGCATTGTACGATAAGAACCCATGGCCGTTGTGCTCGGGTGGCAGGTTACACCGAGGTAGTTAAATACGAGGACCGAAGGATGCAATCGATCGAGATACATATGTTCCCGTGTTTGCGGGACAACTACGGATTTCTGCTTCATGACGAGGAAGCTGGGGTTACAGCTGCGGTGGATACCCCGGAGGTCCAGGCTATCCTAGAAGCGCTTGGCGAGAAAAACTGGAAGCTCACGCACATACTGAATACGCATCATCATTCCGACCATGCGGGCGGCAATATTGCTATAAAGGAGGTGACGGGCTGCAAGATTATAGGCCCTCGCGCTGATGCGTCGCGGATTCCTGGTATTGATGTATTGGTTGGGGAGGGAGATGAGTTCAAACTAGGCGATCATCCGATCAAAGTTTTTGACACGCCGGGTCATACGCGGGGGCATATTGTCTACCACCTGCCAGAGGATCAAGTGGCTTTTGTTGGGGATACGCTTTTTGCTATGGGGTGTGGTCGTTTGTTCGAGGGCACGCCTACACAGATGTGGACATCCCTCCAGAAGCTAATGCAATGGCCCGATGAGACTCGCGTATATTGTGCTCATGAGTACACTCAGGCTAATGCGCGCTTTGCGCTTAGTGTGGAGCCTGGTAACAAAATGCTGTCCGAGCGTGCTCGAGAGGTCGATGCACTTCGTGCCCGGGATGAACCAACAATTCCAACAACAATAGGCATGGAGAAAGCGACAAATCCGTTTCTAAGGCCGATGAGCCCAGAGATAGGAGCCGCAGTGGGGGCACATGATGTTGATCTCACAGAGGTTTTTGCACGAACCCGTGCCTTGAAGGATGTCTTCTAAAGTTTACTTGTCGTACTTTCTGGTGGTTAGGGGGCGTAATCTTGGGCGCGCGCTTATTATTGGGAGATCTTAAGCTCGCAGTGTCGAGGTGCTCTACCAGAGATATAGTAGTGCGGTGGTGGTAAGCCTCGAAGTTGACACCTTCCGGGCCAGATCAGACAATACTCGGCTGATGTACGCGGAGGGGTACCCAAGCGGTCAACGGGGGCAGATTGTAAATCTGCTGGCTATGCCTTCGTAGGTTCGAATCCTACCCCCTCCACCAGTAGAGGGGGGGTAGAAAAAGCGGAGAAGGCGGGTGTAGTTCAACGGTAGAACCTCAGCCTTCCAAGCTGATGATGGCGGTTCGAGTCCGCTCACCCGCTCCATTGGATACTGGTGGGTGATCGGAATGGGTGGGCGTGAATTGCGGAGGGATGAGATTTCCCGCCCACATAGCTCAGTGG
>DBZY01000117.1:0-1826 GCA_002311835.1 Proteobacteria bacterium UBA1148
GACATCGGGAATTTGCGAATGTCACGAGGTAAAGTAATCTGGAGGGCATTCGGCGCCCAAAAAGGAAAGAGAGTCAGCTGGGAGGACCTGGCGAGACTGATAACCGAGAATGGAGTCCCCGAATAAAAGCTCGAAACCCGTAGGAACGAATATCCAACAACATCCGGCCCACCCCCCGGTTTCGTGAGATAGGGCCGACAATCTCCAGTTTTCGTCTCATTACAAGGGGATCTTGACGCTCCAGGAGAGGCAACCCATGCACCAGATTAACCGGGGTACGGTGAAGGAAATCGCACTTTGCCATAGTTACTGATGCGATTCAGTCTCGATTCTGGAGCCGACCGGCAAAACCATGCCCGGCGGACAGAAATGAACCGGGGCGAACGGGGCAATTACTGGCATCTAACAAACCCGGGATCATCGTGTTTGTCCAGAACCCCGGTAACAAACCATATATTCTAGAATTGCTCCGGTGAGATCTGGTCCATTAGCATTGACGATGTTAACGCCCTTAAAGTCGGCACCGAACAGCTTGGCTATGCTCAGGACGGGCTTCGTCCAGGTTGGCACCTGCCGGCCATTGATGACTTCGACAAGGCCGTAGATCTGGACCCGAACTACGATGGGCGATACAACAACCCAGGTCTTTCCTGAAAAACCCGGAGCGGTACCGGCTATCCTTGGGTAATGATGACCCCGAAACTGCCTAGCGATCCATCGACGCAGGGGGCAATTTATTCTTATGGACGTAATCGCGATATGTGGTCTTCGACCCCGCCGACTCTTCTAATTTAGGAGGGTGGTCACACGGTCCCAGACAGCTCAGATCAAGATATTCGGTCAGATAGTTCGATATTTGCCGATTCCAGATCGTCAGTACTAGAATCGCCCATCTGATCGGTACTCGAGTAAAACATTTCCTCGGTTGTCGTTTCTATCGTCGCGAAACTTTTAGAATGATCAAAAGTCAATATCAGGATATCTCCCACATCTACACCGCGACGGTCCATATACGTACGTAGGCCTGTCCCTACTCCCGACTTTTGGACTCTGAATACCCCCATAGCACGTTCAGAAGACCTACCAATGAGATCGATGTCCCGTGGTAGGCCGACGATATCTTGTACCGCAGCTGGTACGTTCAGAACACCTGACGCGCGCATAGCTGGGCTTACCATAGCCGCGATCCATAAGCGACTATCTTCGTCCCATCCGTGGTCTATGACGATTTTATTCCTCGGTGGCCGACCATCCATAAGTAGTCCAACCCTAGCGGGGTCCACATGACACGAGCGAAGAGCATGTATCCCCCTTTCAATCCGTTCGATTATCGGCGAATACGTAAGATAGGCATAAAAGCTACTGAGATTCATTCCACGTTTTTTGACACACTCATCTTGGAATGCATAAAGGCCCATTACATTATCTGCGTCACGAAGAACTTCAAACATGGTCGTCTCTATCTGTCCTAGTTCTCCCTCTACCGTCAACGGATCCTCCGATTCGACCAGGCCGTCTTCAACTGTAAACCCTGATTGGCGAAACAACCCTACCAGCGCGTGCGTCGGTGGTAGCTCAACTTTCGCCCTCCTCTTTCTGTCCCGGACTATGCCTTCACGTAAAGCTCTTACCGTCGTCTTTTTTGCGACTGCAAGGACCTTGCGAGCTATATTCACATAGGCATTGAGTCCTTCTTTTTGGCGGACCCAGAACCATTGTTTATCAGAATCAAGCCAAACAGAGGATTCATGTGCCGTTATCCAGTTCTCTAAGCTTTTGATCGATATATCTAGATCGAGTCCCTCCGACGATCTCTCCTGTATAAC
>DBZY01000117.1:2056-5807 GCA_002311835.1 Proteobacteria bacterium UBA1148
TCTGCAACCAATGTCTCCGTCGGATCACCGCCTGACTCTTTTGCGAATTCGATAAGTCGAATGATCGCCTTATCCAACATAGGGAGATAGGTCACGCCAGCAAATGCTGTCATGATCTTTTTTTCGATCTGACGTACCCGTTCTCTCGTCACCCCCGAAATCGCTCCTGCTCGTTCGAGTGTAACTATCGGACCATCATGCCACCCGAACCTTGCCTTCATTGCGTCGAAATGTCTAGGGTTAAGTGTCGTCAACAGAGCTTCCAATTGTTCATCCAGAGGAGCTTGATGGATAAACTCTAACCTGTCCTCGACGTTTTCGAGTAAAACCCCTAGGCTCTCCTCTTGAGCCGCACTCATTTTATCTAGAGCACCTTGGTCAGAAGCTAAATATCCTAAAAACTCGTGGAGCGTCCTGCCCTTTAGTTTCAAGAAGCGAAACCTGGGGTCTTCGCTAGATATCTCTTCTATCGGGAAATCTTCCGCAATTCTCCTAGCTCGAAGCACAACAGGATTTTCACTGACATGATCAATGACAGCGCTTTTATCGTGGTGTTGATTGCTCTTAACCTCTAAAGCAGTAGAGAGTTCCAGTAAAGAACGGCTTCCAAAGCCGATTATCGACAAGAGTTCAGCCGCAGTGACGGTAAGGAACCATTCGTCATCACCGATGTGCTTCCCGCGTATTATCCGGTTCTCAATTCGCGGTGAGAGTCCCAAATCCTTAAGTTCTCGAATTGAAGCTATAGAGGAGCCTAAGACCGGCGAATTCACTGCCAGAAGGTCGTTCTTCTGGTATAACCTTTCATCGACAATTTGAACCACGTAATTGCCCAGCAGGTCCAATCGCTCAGGATGCTTAGCTGTAGCCCATACCGTGTCGTCCAAATCGGCCATCGTGGTACCAACCGGAAGTCCGACGCGTTCCACGACGACATCTGGCACCAAATCAGATGACCAAGCCTCCCGTAATGCTACGGGTAGGAACGGGAAATGTTGTCGTGGCCATCCTTTATAAGGAACCATGTCTTCTCTCCATTACTAAGATGTTAGCGGCCTGTTTAGTCTGTCGATAGTCTCTCTGATGTCAAATAATGGTTCTTGTGCATCGACGTAATGACCTACCTCTTCCCTCATCCGCGCTAACGCTATAGCGTATTCAGTAAACGCGACTTCGCGGCTTAATTTCTTGAATGACGTTCCATCGAGACCGCCGTCACTCTCTTCCAAACTTTTGGCCAACTGTGGATGATCCAGATTTATAACGATCATGCCGTGCTCCGGCAAGAACCGAGCTCGATGCTCCACCAGACCAAGGGTCTGGTATTCTACGTCCACACCGCCGACCTGTTTACGCTTTGGGTTTGGTTCCTGCTTGCCTGTTGTATTTCCATCCTCTTTGGGTCGAACCGGCTTGGGTAGATCTGGGCCATTCTCCCCAGACTGATCGTGATTGTTGATACCAGGGACATAAGACTCAATGAAGTCAGCGAGACTCATACCTCCCTCTACCCATGTTCCCTGTCCTTCGACCGTGTCAGAAGGCAAAGCCTGCTTCGTCAGACCCGAATGCATCTGCAATAGATTCAGCCGAAAGTCTGCAAAGTCCGAACTCAAGAGCTCCGCTATTTCCCTAGCTTCCTCGGCTAGTTGTTTATTTCGTTCGGACTGCGCCGCCTTCCTCTTACGGTCTACCAACTCTCGCCTGATCTCATCGAGCTTGGGCGACAGGAATCGATAAAGTGCTTGGACTATCTCACTTTCGCCATTCAGCTCACCAGACCTAGTATTGTCGATGGGCTTGATCGGGCCTTCGTACTCTTCCAGGGATGGTATCTCTGCCTCTCCAAATATGTAATCAGCCATTTCTCGACCTTCGAGCCCCGCCTCTGTGGACGCAAGCCAATTCCCGTGGGAGAAGATCTGGATTCCTCGACTAGCAGGATCCAAAGGAGACTTGGCTACTTTTATAGTTGCCTTTCCATCTCCCAAGACCTTGAGTTCCTCAGACGACATTACAAGTTCATGCATTTCATTTATTTCAGGTTCGTGAAATTCACATTTATGGGTCCCGATATAAACCGCGATATCATGCTGGTACGGCGGCAATTTCCGTTCTATGTATTGGATCACCGACTCCCGATCCATACGTTTCAGATGTACTTCACTTATTGTGATCTCAGTCCCATTTGGATCGTTGGTGGGTACATCGGACTCTAGTTCATCTAGTGGAATGCCGGATCCGTCGTCAACAGACTGAATGGCTTCGCGGGTCAACGATACTGAATTTTTGAGGCCGCCACGAACGGATGAAACTACCAACCTATCCGCAATGCCGAACGCGGCTGACTTCCCAGTCCCAAATTGTCCCCGCCCTATCCGTCCGTCTTTTCGTTCTTGGTTTTCGCCATGCATGGTAAAGAAATGGGCTAATCCTTCCCTATCCATACCCCTGCCGTTGTCTCTGATGCTGATCGTTCTACCTTTGGTGTCGATACGTACAAACACTTCAGGCGGTATCGCCTCTTCGTGGTATTGCAGACTATTTGCTACATATTCCCAAATCACAGTTCGTTCGGTTTTGAAGACTTGAGAAGTCTGTAAAAGATCTCTACCCACATGAGAGTTAACAAATAATGGCGCTTTCATCTATACCTTCCTTCGCGAATCAATCACCTGGGCCATTGCGTCTAAGAATTCAGATATCTCCGTGTCATCCAAAAACAATGACTTGATACGATTGATAGACCGTTGATAACGTTCACTCGATGAATACACATCTACTCGGAAAACCTGCTCTGCCTCTCGTACATCCACCTCTGTGCCGCTGGCATATTTCTCGAAAGCCGGCAAATTTTTTATCCTAGCAGCCTCGAAGGCCCTGCGTTTCTCATTGCCTCGATCCACTCGGGCTTTACCCTTCGATTCTGCTCCGACGTTTCCTTTCGCCCACTGTAAAGCCGTCGGTGTCAGTACCCAGCCATTTTTCATACTGCCAGCGACGAGACCGCGACTTTTAGCATCTTTAAGGGCCAGCCTAACCGTTTCCAAATCTATGTACTCTGGGTATTTTCTCCATTGGAACTGTCCGGGTGCTATCTTTGCAGCGAGCACTGCGATGTCTTCAGTATCGATCGCCACTTGGTCTGCTCCGAGGTCGAAAAGACTTAGAATCACAGCTTCAGCGTTGGATAAAGCGCGTGAATCGTTACGAGTTGGCATTAAATCCATTCCCAAAACATGAAAGTATCGTAATATTTAATAATGAGGCACATGATTCGAAATTTCCAGCTTATATTATAGCGCTATACCAGATAAAATTTGAAGAAGTTATCTTCATTGCGACTCCCAACATAACTTGAAAAGCGACGGAGATTTAATTAACAACCGATTCTAGGCCTGACATCACTCGCAATCTCCCATTCGCATATATCCCGGTATTCCTCCGTTAGCCCATCCTCACCCAGGATATAGTCGCCGTAAGTCTGGCCCACGGTAAGTATCCCAGCTCTTGCGGCCATTCCGAGGCCATTTTCCAGCAGCGGGTAGACCGAATACGTGACGGCCTGTCCGACATAAAAATCACCGAATCGGGTTTCAATCACTTCCGACTGGGCGCGTTCTTCTGGAACGGTTGGCGCCACGGCTGGAGCTTCTCCGTTCCAGCCTTCCTTCCAGCCCTCTATAAAGGCTCTTCCGAAATCGGAGAGGCCTTCAACTACAACGTTGTTAATCAGCCTTTTTATCAAATG
>DBZY01000117.1:5975-7156 GCA_002311835.1 Proteobacteria bacterium UBA1148
CGATTGAACCTCCGGGTTCACTTTGGCCCGTTACCGCAACAGCCTTGATTTGCTTCGCGACCTCCAGCAGGTGATTGGCCCAATCGGTGAAATGGCCTACGTCTTCGAATGCCACCGTAGGCGCCGGGCATACCAGTGCCAAACGCCCGGTGACAGGGTCGACCATCAAGGAAAAATCGTCTCCGTTAGTTTCCATGGGCTCTGCGCCAACATACTCATCCATATTTGCTCCTTATCCTGGTAAGACTCCTGGGATCCTTGCGTCGCCAAATTTCCGTTCCATCTCAAATCTGGCCAAACAACCCAGATCGTCATGGATAGCTCCCAGACTGCCGTCTAATGTACTGTCCATCGATTCGATAGCTTTGGTTAAACGTTCGATATGTGAATTCAATTTCTGCAATTCGAATACCATAGACATCGCTAATTCATGGCCGAAATCATCCATAGATCGGTTCCTCCTGGTTTTGTGTGTGTTCATCGCGTATTTCGAGAAGCCAGCAGTGCGTTAGTCAAACGCGATTGGCAGTGATAGTTATCCCGTCTCGTGAGTCACATGAAGATGGGGCGGTCTGTGTGATAGCCCAGTCAGGCTTGTACCGTTTAATGGCGAGCGACTCTAAGACCTGTATGTCGATAATGCTGCATCCGAGAAATCCTGCGATCCCATCGTAGGTGTCACCTTCGACTCTTAATTCCAGTACCAGTCTCTGGATATCCACCAACGTGAAGCTATTATTCTTCAAAACTGGTAGTGACTGAAGCCGCTATTTCGTTCAAGATACCTATAATGGCCGTATCAACCGCCTCATTCATCCGACTGATTGCCAAGTCCAATTCTGTGGTGTCCATTGTGTAACTCCCGCGGCCGACGCACCTGATCACTGGGCCATCAAGAAGGATGATCTTTTCTCCCTCAAATGGCTTCGCGCTACCAGTTACCTTTTCTTCAGGTGCGGCTGCCGGTGCGGAAGTGGAGATACTGGAATCAATTGTGATGCTGTCGGTTTCTATGTAAGTGGTCTGCAAGGTGGGGTCCTCCTCCCGTGAATTTATGCCGGACCAGGAAGGTCAACGGCGTTTAGGTATAGTCTAGATCCGGGAGGAGGAACGCGAATTAGATCTGACTATCAGAAGTATTACAAGACTCTTATGGGCTGCTTTCTATCTAATAAGCATGT
>DBZY01000110.1 GCA_002311835.1 Proteobacteria bacterium UBA1148
TCAGATCTGCCTCAGACAGATTTGTGTTTCTCAGATCTACCCCTGTCAGATTTGCCCCAGCCATCGCACTCCCTTGCGGCAAATCGAACGACCTGCCGGTTTCGATGCAGCTCGTCGCCCCACATTTTCGAGAGGACCTGTTAATTCAGATTGCGCACAAGTACCAACGATCGGTTGATTGGCGGTCTTTTGCTCCGAAGTAATGACAAGGTTTCTCAGGAATGACGGCATCTTGACAAATGCCAACTGGCGACACTCGTGATGTGAGAAGTGATCATCGCCCCACCAAACCTAACCTCCTAACTGAGAGAGGTTATTGAACTGTTGACGCCACAAAATGGTTTGGCTATCGTGCGGTTATCCCCTCAATATTGATGCAATATGCAATTCACCAAATTGGACACACCGACCCTAACCACTCTTCAGGGGATATCGAAAAGGAGGATCTACCATGGACAATAGTCGACGAGATGTATTGAAAAAATCACTCTTGACGATGGGAATGCTGTCAGCTGGCTTAACCTCGATGCGCAGTGCCTTCGCCGCAAGCAAAGGAACGATCAATTTCGGAGATGTTGGCGTTTCTGACCCCGGTGGAGATTGGTCGAAGTTTGTCAGTGCGACAGGCTGGGACGTTAACCTCGTCGCTATAGGTAACGCGCCATCACAGGTGCTGAATGTGCTTATCGCTGGCGGTGGACGTAAAACTTACGATCTCATGGGTATTGTCGGGGGCATGCAAAAGCCGCTGGTTGAGAATGATCTTGTTCTCCCGATAGACACCAGTCGTCTAAGCAACTGGAACAGGCATACTAATATCAAGAAATACGTCTTGGATGATCCGAATGGGTTCAAGTTTATCGGTTGGGAAGGCAAGGTATACATGATGCCAACCTTTATCCAAGGTGACTCAATTGGCTATCTCCCGGAATTTACTGGTCACGTCGACAGTTACGGTGCCTTGTTTGACCCGAAATTCAGAGGCTATACGGCGGTAGAAGATAACTTCACGACTACCGGTCAGAAAACGGCTTTGTACTTAAAAATGAACAATCTAGCGACGATCGACGACCCGTCAAACATGACACCAAGCGAGGTGAAACAGGTAGTTGACTTTTTGGTCGACAAAAAGAAGGAAGGACAGTTTCGATTGATGTGGACCAGCTTTCAGCAGTCCGTGGACCTGTTCGTTAACAAAGAAGTTTATGTTCAGGATTGCTGGGAACCAATGGTATTCGCTGCACGTCGTCAAGGAGTCCAAGCTGAATATGCAAGGCCTAAAGAAGGGTATTTGCTGTGGTCCTTAGGCCCCTATCTCGTCAACAATCCAAACAGAACACCCGAGCGTGAAGAAGCTATATACCAGTTGCTTGACTTCCTACTGGACGATTGGTACTCGGCTACAATTTCGTTAATTCATGGGTATCTGACCAGCCCCGGCGCAGCAGAGTATGCTCGTTCTCACCCAGGCGAATTCACGTCGGAACAGGCCGAGAAGGTTGAACAGATCCATGCGAACGTGAAGAGTAAATTTGAGATGCCTGGAACTTGGCAGCAACGCTGGCCAACCCACGTCGACGTTTACGAAGAGGAGTGGGCTCGTTTTAGGGCAGCGTAAGTCAGCACAAATATCAAACAAGAACTTGATTGTGTTTAGGTGAGCCAGGTTCGTTTCGCACGTTGGTTGCTGTTTGCGGCACCCATTCTGTTCATTTGTGTGTTCTTGCTTGTACCTCTCGCACTCACCTTCACGATAAGCTTTTGGGAGAGGTCCGGGTTTACAATTAAGCCCGGCCTCTCCTTAGATGCCTACAAAGTATTTTTTTCGGGCGTACGCCTGAGCGTTCTGCGGACAAGTCTCGGATTCGCAGCTGTCGTTACAGTACTAGGGTTGCTGACTGCATATCCGATAGCATACTTTCTCGCGCTGCGAGTATCGCCTCGGGTTAGTCAAACCTGCCTTTTCCTGTTTGCTGTTCCCTTCGTCATCAACCCGATTATTAGAAACTTCTCTTTGGCCTATATTCTTGGTCGAACCGGCCCCGTCAATAGTTTTCTTAAAGAGATAGGGTTAATAGAACGGCCAGTAGACTGGCTCTTGTTTAGCGACTTTTCTGTCATTTTGGGTCTAACCCTATCCTACATGCCCTTCATGATTTACCCACTCTGGCTATCACTGGCCGGCATAGACCGGCGTTATGCTGAAGCGAGTTGGGTGCTCGGAGTCCCACCGGTGAAGACTTTTCTTCGAGTGACGCTACCTCTATCTCTTCCCGGCGTTTTCGCGGCAAGTATATTCGGCTTTGTTGGAACTTTCGGGGAGAGTTCGGTTCCCATCATTTTGGGTGGACTCGGGTACCAGTTGATGGGTAATACCATCACGAGTACCTTAGATGTCCTTAACTATCCACTTGCTGCTGCGATGTCCAGTATAGTCGCAGCCACTATGCTGCTTTTCCTGGTGTTGTGGTATCGGATGTTTGATATCCAACTATTCCTTGGGAAGATCACCCTCCGGAGATTCTGAGGTGCAGTACTCCCGCTCGGCACAGGTGGCAATTTGGGCGTATGTGGTAGTAGTTCTTGTGTTGCTCTACCTACCAATTTTACCTCCTATAGCAACATCCATTTCGCCCACCGGTAGGCAACCTTCGATCACTAGCGTTTCTTTTAAGTGGTACGCCCAGTTGGCAAGCAATCCTATGTTGATCGAGTCGGTAAAAACTTCGATCAAAGTGGCACTTATGGTCGGCCTCGTAACTCCGTTGCTTGCTCTCTCCGCGGCATTGGCTGTCCGAGAGTTAAAGGTTCCAAGGTTAATATTAATGCTGATGCTTCTGCCGTTGTTTATACCAGGAATTAGCCTGGGTCTTGCCAATGCATTTCTTTTCCAGCTAGCCGATATCGCACCCTCATTCTGGACCATATTGGTCGTACATGTGCTTTGGGCACTGCCCTTCGCGTTCTTGATTGTCCTGACCGCTATTTCGGCCTTCGATCCAGTTTACCTGGAGTCAGCCTATGTTCACGGCGCAAACCGGCTGCAGGCTTTCATTACCGTAGAATTGCCCAATATTCTGCCGGGAATACTCGGTAGTGCAACATTCTCAGTAATTCTCTCGTTCAACGAGACAGTTCGGACCAGTCTCGTCCAGGGGCCTTTGAATACGGTGCAGACGTACATCTGGTCGCGTTACCTGCAGGTTGGTCTTTCGCCCCAGACGTATGCATTAATGAGTCTTCTCATACTTATCACCTTAATCCTTATCGCCGGATTATTGTTCTTTAATCTGAGGAAAGGTAAAACATAACGGTTGAGTGCCTGACCCGCTATCGCGCACTAGTCATCGAGTATCACAATATCCTGCCGATGAATCCCGACTCGGGCTTCTCGTACACCAGGCTCAAGGGACCGGCGAGTTGTCGTTGCCGTAGCTTGTTGCCCGTCCTCGAATTCAACCAAGTAATCAATGTTTGTGCCTCGATAAATTACGTCTTGAACGTTTACGCGAAATAAAAGATCACAAGCATCAGCATCTTGGCCAATAAGTAGGTTTTCTGCACGGACAGCGAGAGATAATGTCGGTTGAAATTCCGATACTTTCGATGCGACTTGCAGACGCAAATCTGTATTTCCGATCTTGCACCTGACGAACCCATCGTGGATGCCTAAGAATTTGGAATTGATTATGTTGCAACCTCGAAAAAATGACGCTACGAACCTAGTTTTGGGTCTTTTAAACAATGTTTCGGGTAGATCGCATTGAACACATTTGCCATTATTGATTACGGCAATGCGATCACTCATTGTCAAAGCTTCTTCTTGATCGTGGGTGACATAGATAAACGTTGTCCCGGTCTTCTTCTGTATGCTTTTTAGTTCCTGTTGCATTTCTCGACGAATTTTCTCGTCAAGAGCACTTAACGGTTCGTCGAGCAATAGGAGTGTGGGCTCAAGAGCCAAGGAACGGGCAAGAGCCACACGTTGCTGCTCTCCACCGCTTAACGTCACCACGCTTTGATTCTCTTTCCCAGACAAACCTACAAGAGCAAGCAACTCGGAAACCTTCTTGCTGATTGTTGTTTTGTCGACATTCGCGAGCCGCAGCGCATAGCCAACGTTTTTTTCAACGTTCATGTGTGGAAACACCGCGTAGTTTTGAAATACCATTCCGAGGTTGCGCTTCCAGGGGGGTACTGCTGAGATCTCTTCACCACGTAAGTAAATCTGTCCGGCGTCGGGTTTTTGTAATCCAGCAATAGTTCTGAGGATAGAAGTTTTGCCGGATCCACTTGGTCCGAGAAAAGTGAAAAACTCTCCTTTATAGATGTCTAGAGAGAGATGGTCGGCGGCCATGACGGAGCCGAACGATGTCGTGATATCTTGAAGACGCAGAATCGAGTCTTCCATAATTAGAGTCCCAAGATCAGTTTTATCCCGTGAATTTAAAACTGGAATAGCACAGTCTAACAGCGCTGGGTAAGTTGTGAATGGTGTCTACGTTTCGGATGCTCGCCTTTTTTCGCTTCACGAGGTGCTGTTGCGATTGAACTCGATTTTGGAGTGGTGTCGAGACGCCAACGCTGTTCTGAGGTGCCTGCATTAACTGGTCCAGGTTAAAAGTTGGTTTACGCAGCTATTGGATGATTGGCGAACTCCTCGATTGGCGTCAGTGTTTCTGGGGCTGGCGGCCGATAGCCAAGCGAACTGTGCGGGCGAATCGTGTTGTAGTGAACCCGCCATTGCTCGATCAGTACCTGAGCTTCTCTCAGGGTGTAGAACAGTTCCCCATTCAGCAACTCGTCTCTGAGCTTGGCGTTGCATGATTCATGCGATCTTCCGCCACCGGGCCGCATGCTTTAACGCTACCGAAACGCATTCGGCCTCCG
>DBZY01000075.1:0-4786 GCA_002311835.1 Proteobacteria bacterium UBA1148
GTTCGGGTGGTGCGTTGTTTTGCTCCTAATCTCAACGGTGAGTTGGGGGCAAGAGGTAGATTATTGTATTACTGGTAACTGTGTTAATGGCCAAGGCACCTACACCTGGCCGGAGTGACGTATCTCACAAGCTTTCCAACGACTAGTCTTTTGCCCCGAACTTCAGCCTCTAGCGCGTTCTTTCGATCTTTACCAAGGTTATCGACTACCGAGAGATGTGCCGAGTTGCTGTCGACGGATCGCACTCGTATCGAAGCAGTTCGAGGTCTGGCCTGTAGTTCCACTCGTACGTGGCATTGAGCGGTTCCGCTAGGTACTCCGGATCCTCTAGAAACGTATCGATGATGATCCGCGTGCCATCGTCGCTCAGTGTATATCTCTCTACAACATGTTTCTGGGCACCCGAAGGTACGCCACTCACGCCAGGTGACCGATGATCTGCAAAATGAGTGGTGTCCACGACCAAGGTATCATCCTCCCACCAGCCGATGGAATGACCCTGGATCGTACGCTCATCGTCGTCCGGATGTCCGCGCCCGTCCATAAAGACGGTTCGTTCCACGTCGAACCTTTCGGTTCGTATCACGACTACATCTTCGTTGATCTCGATTTCGCTAAGAAATAAGGCAGTGAGAGCAACTATGGTTGGTGAAGTGTCGGCGATGCACATCGCCCCCGGATCCTCCGAATTGACATCGAATTGCTCCTGCGCCGCCGCCCCTTTCTCCGTAAGCGGCGTGTTAGCCAATCGCTCAAAATTAGCGTCAAGTTCCGACGGGTTGCCCTTCCACACGCCCGACAAGTCAGAAGTGCTTCCAGTAGCCCGTGAGTCCTCTTCCGTCTGTTCAAAGACGGATCCGTCTCTCGCGTTCTCTAGAGATATCAGTAACGCATAGTGTCTACCATCCCTAGCGGGATGCCCTCGAACAGAAACCGCGTCTCCCGGTGTCAATGACTCTGGTGTCCAGCCACCGCGTACTAATATGGGGGTTGCATCGGTTTCGATCTCCCATTCAACCCGTTCACCGCTATCGCTCATCGTCTCGATGGTGATATAGGCGTGTGGATTCCTCCAGCTGAACTGGGCTACAGTGCCCTGAAAAGCCACGACCGATTCAGTATCGAAACCTGACTCACTGTGATGACCTGACGCAAGTAACATCACCACGAGTGCCATAGCAATAGCCCTGGCCCGTATGTTCCTCACGATTCCTCTCCCCCTGGGAATAGTCATTACCATTATACTCAACTTTTTTTCGATGATGGCTTCACGGTCAATCTAGAAATCTCGTGGTCGCCGTATTAAGGACTTTCAAGCCCAGTATCGTCCGATGCGGAGGATCTTCTTTTCGTTGCCCTAGTTTGGTCGACCCTCGTAATGATCGTTGTCACTCTCTGACGCATCTATAGGCTCAACACGCTAGCCTGAATCAAGCTGATCGCAGCGCCATCATATAGGCGCAACTAATGCGAAGGCGATGTTAGTATTCGCTGCCCTATCTAGAGGCTCGAACGTCCGCTTTCGGCCAAAAGGAGACGCTCAAGAAACCCGATTGCCCGCGTCGAGCGAACAATTACGACGTTCCCAGCGGCTATTGGAGCGTGTACCTTCTTGCGTTCTCTGGATCGCAGTCAACCCGCAACCTTTCTAGGTGTGGCACGTAATTCCAGATGACGTTTCCGATAAAAGGTTCTGCTAAATACTCAGGGTCCTCCAGAAAAACATCCACCACAAGATGCGTTCCATCTTCGCTTAACGCGTATCGCTCAATAACATGCTTTTGCGAACCGGATGGAAGACCAAGATCAGTATTGTAGGCAGAGCGGTTGTCCGCAAATAACGTCGTATCCACGACCAGCACACCGTCTTCCCAGCGGCCAATAGAGTGGCCCTGATTCGTCCGTTCACCGTTATCCGGATGTCCACGACCGTCGGTGTAAATTGTGCGTTCCGAGTTGAAGAATTCGCTTCTGATAAAAACCCTGTCTTCCTGAACCTCAATCTCACTCACATACCACCTCGCAGCACGTACCCAAAATGGTGACGTAAAAGGAACGCAATCCAGTTGGGGGTTATCAGTCAGAAAGTCGTAATTAGCTCGTGCGATCGCTCCCTTCTCGGTTAACGGGTGCTCCGCCAATGCTTGTGCGAAAACTTCCGGAGATAACCGTTCTGCGTGCCATATGCCTGATAAGCTCGATGCGCTTGCAACGGGACGAGCTGCCTCCGTGGCTAGAGAAATAGCGGATTGAGGTGTCAGCGACACGCTATCGCTTTCGATTGATAACAGCCGTGCGTGTGTCTTCTCGGCGTTCCTGTCTGGGCTTGCCCGGATGGTGACATGGTCTCCGACGCTAAAAGATTCCGATGTCCAGCCGCTACGAATCAACATCGCCGTCCACTGAGTTTCGATCTCCCATTCGATCGATTCGCCATCGGTTTGTTCTGTCTCAACATAGATATAGACATGAGGATTCTGCCAGTCATATCGAACGACCGTACCTTCTAGAGCAATGACCGACTCAAGATCGAACTGTACGGGGGCGTGATGTGCGGAACCACTTGGTACAAAGAGTACCGTACACGTCATGCTTGCAACGAGCCACCGTAAAAGACGCATGTTCTTCTCCCCTTAAGACTTGGGTGGACTTGAACCACCGACCTGCGGGTTATGAATCCGCCGCTCTAACCAGCTGAGCTACATCATCACGCGAAACGCATTATATCTATCCAACGAGACGACCACCGCATGCTAGCGTAAAATCTGACTCCCAACGTAAACTTTAAGTAGAATCGTTAACTGATCCTCATAAACTATCGTTTAAGAGGGCAATAGGAGAAAAACATGACTACACAAACCAATTTTCTTGTTGCAATTGCGCTGGCTACGCTGGGCGCTACTGCCGCCTTGGCGCAAACAGAAACAGATGCAGCAATGACCTTCTTTATCACGGGTGAAACGCACAGCGGAGACCTTGGTGGGCTCGTGGGTGCGGACGCTACGTGCCAGCGCCTAGCAACAGAGGCTGGTGCAGGCACCCATACGTGGCGCGCTTATTTGAGCGCAACTGGTACCCAAACTGAGCCAGCCGTTAATGCGCGCAGCCGCATCGGTAACGGGCCATGGCACAACGCTAAGGGCGTCATGATCGCATCGAATGTCGCTGATCTACATGGTGATGTCGAACGCGATAGAGATTTAATATACCGAGAGACCGCCCTGACGGAACAAGGTGAACTGGTAAACGGTCGAAACCGACCAGAAGGAACGAACAACGAACATGACATCCTTACGGGATCTGACTCCCATGGTCGCGCCTTTGCCGGAGGAGCAGTCAGGTTCCACAACCTCACCTGTAATAATTGGACGTATGACGGTTCGGATGGCGCCGCCATGATCGGACATCACGACCGCCTTAGCGGATGGAACACGTCTTGGAATTCGTCTCATTCAACCGTGGGCTGTTCCTTAGAGGACTTTAACGAAACTGGTGGCGCGGGGCGTTTTTACTGCTTCGCTGCCGATTAAGCACAGCTTTCGGACAGCATACAAGCGTTCCGCGCGACGACCGTCCGGAGAATAATGGTCAGGAAGATTGCGGAAGTAAGTGAGTCAACGGCACCCTCGACGGGGTGCTGTTGATCCGCCGTGAGCAGTACGTGGGTGAGTTCATGGATGGTGCCTTCAACGGACAGGGCACCTACACCTGGCCGGATGGACAGGATTACGTCGGTGAGTTTGAGAATGATCTCTTCCATGGACAGGGCACCTATACCTTGCCGGATGGAGAGCAGTACATCGGTGAATACAGGGATGGCGTCTCCCATGGCCAAGGCACTTATATCTTCGCCGATGGATACATTGAGGAAGGAGTATTTGAAAACGGTGAATATTTAGGAACAGTGGCAGAATTCGAAGAAGCCAAGAATAGATACGACAGAATCTATAGCGCCTGCCTAGTAGATAAGAGTGACGGAGTAGATATGAGCGTCCGTAGTGTAGAAAGCGCCGTTATCCAGACCTGCGAGGAAATCGCCGATAACCCATCTTGGTTAGACAGGCTTTGGTATAACTAAAGACTTATATTAAAATTCTGTTCTGGCCACAGGCTATGTTCCATTAGGAGAAGCAAGTGACTTTTGGTAGATCTGTTTCAGTATGCTTTTCTAAATATGCAAATTTTGATGATAGAGCTCCAAGGAGTGAATATTGGTGGTTCTATCTTTTTTGCATATTACTTCAGGTAGCAGGAGGCATTTTAGGAGCAATATCAGGTGGGGTGGAAGGTTTTGATATTCTCTCTGCAATAGCAGGATTATTTATAACTATTCCTTTTTTGGCTGTTGGAGCTAGAAGGTTGCATGATACAAATAAAAGTGGATGGCATCAGTTATGGTCGATTACAATAATAGGGATGATTCCTCTAATTATTTGGTTTTGCACCGAAGGAACCAAAGAAGCTAATAAATTCGGCGATCCAATTGATTTGAGCAGTTAGTTTGTAGGAAATTATTCTTACGGCCGACGTATCACAGACGGCACCGTGTACCTATCTTGTTGGATGACCGCTTCTCGTATGGAAGAGGTGCGCTCAAGAAAAGTCTTCTTTGAGGGACTGTAGACGCAACACGACCCCCTCAGCAGCGTTACCTCTCAGTCAGAGCGATCCATTCTTCCACCAGCTCGGTAGCGCGTTCCTTTCCTTTATCTTTGCTCATCAGAGCTGCTTTCTTCCTCAGAGCCTTAATAATGGCGGGTCTGCCCATTTCAGAGGCGATTTTTCT
>DBZY01000075.1:4856-4986 GCA_002311835.1 Proteobacteria bacterium UBA1148
TTTTTCTCAGTTTTTGAGTCGTCACAAGGTTCTCCTGATAGGTGTGACAGAGAGCCGATGACTGGAAGCTATGGAAACCGGGTCAGCCAGTTGTGACGTTACCTAAAAAATCCCGATCCCAAACTAGGGG
>DBZY01000075.1:5230-5530 GCA_002311835.1 Proteobacteria bacterium UBA1148
ACATACAATCTACCAGTCTGTTCTCTATATATATGTAGTTATGCAAAGCGAAGGGCTACTGCATCTGGGTTAATTCGAGAATAGAGTTATTGGTAATGGGGTAGCGTCATATCATGGGGGAGATTCGATGGCGGAGCGTGTTTTTGGTGCGATACCCGGCTACGAGATTGGTTCTAATTTCCTAAACCGAAAAGAGCTTTCCGAGGTGGGCCTTCACAGGCCCACCCAAGCGGGGATCTCTGGTTCTTCTACGGAGGGAGCTGACTCCATTGTTCTCTCTGGCGGTTATGAAGATGACGA
>DBZY01000075.1:5759-5966 GCA_002311835.1 Proteobacteria bacterium UBA1148
CGATACGCCTGACAATCTGCTCTGTCTATGTCCAAACCATCATTATTTATTCGATGTTGGAGCATTTAGTATCGATGACAATTATTCCTTGATTGGCATTGATGGGGAGCTAACAGTGCACAAAGACCATGAGATAAACATGGAGCACTGCCGCTATCAGCGGGAAATCGCTTTTACAGGTTTATCAAGGGTCAACAAAACGTCTCA
>DBZY01000025.1:0-1422 GCA_002311835.1 Proteobacteria bacterium UBA1148
TTCGATGGATATCGCTGCCTGTTACACACGATCCGATAGTAAGCGGGAAGCTTTCGCAGAGAAATACAGTTGTAAGGCCACCTCAACCTACGAAGAACTCCTTGCTGATGAATCTATCCAGGGCATCATTAATACAACCCCGAATGCGGTTCATCTTGAAACTGTGCAGCAGGCGGCCGAAGCGGGCAAGCATGTATTCCTCGACAAACCCATTGCGAATACGATCGCGGATGGAAAGAAGATTACACAAGTGTGTGCTGACTGTGGAGTGATTCTTGCTGTCGGTTATCAACGCAGACGAGAGAATCATTTCCGCTGGATAAAAGAAGAGATCAGTGCAGGCCGATTCGGTAAATTGGTACAAGCAGAGGCCAATATTAGCCGAGACCGGCTCGGTAAGATTGACCTCAGCTCCTGGCGTTACCAGCCCACTGACATGCCTGGGGGTGTGATGCTACAGATTGGAATCCATTACACGGATGTGCTCGAAATGCTCATGGGCCCTGTAAAGCGTGTCTCGGCTATATCTACACAACTCGTTCTGCCTGGAGGCAACCCAGACATCGCTAATCTAATCCTGGAACACGAGAATGGTGCTATTTCCAACCTAACGGCAAGCTACGCCTCAGCTTCTGAGTACTATATGGTGAATGTGTACGGGAAAGAAGCGAGCGCGTACTACGATCTCTTTGGAGGACTCAGACACCTCACACGAGGAAACACAGACGTAAAAGAAATCGCCTGTGAGAAGAATGACACCATCGTCGACGAGCTAGAAGAGTTTGCGGCCTGCATTCAAGGCGAGTCAACACCAGAAATCGGTGGCCAGCGAGCCACGGAGTCTCTCGCGGTAATTTGTGCAGGCGTAAAATCGGCCCAGGAAGGTAGGGTTGTAGCGGTGATGGAAATACTTAACTCACCGGACAAGTAACCCCCTGCCCATCCATCAATCCTCTACTCCGCTAAAAGACACTATGCCCGACTGAGGCGGGCATAGTGCTAGTCCTTATTCCGCCTTCAGATTACTGGCTGCTGGTTTACCACGCTCTTCGATAATCTCAAAGCTGACTCTCTGACCCTCAGACAGCGTATCCAGGCCGGCTCCCTGCACAGCACTTATATGAACGAAAACGTCCTTCTCACCATCTTCGCGCTGGATGAATCCGAAACCCTTGGCGGCATTGAAAAATTTAACTGTTCCTGTAGGCATATTTTGGCCTCCTCTAAGTAACTTAGGTCGCGCGAATATCGTGCGCGACTAAACGAACAACCTGGTCGTAGTGGATGTCTTGCATCGAACACCCGAGGCTCGGGCGGGTAGCTAAAAGGCAGGCCAAAACGTAGATCGCGCGGCATACTGCGGCATATTCCTGCTAAACGCAAACTTATGAACCTGATTTCTAGGTGAATAATCAGCTTGTT
>DBZY01000025.1:1507-33327 GCA_002311835.1 Proteobacteria bacterium UBA1148
TTCGTTAAGTTCCGCTTCGTCAGGTTCCTCAGGGTTCAGAGCGGCCTGTTTCTCAGCCTTCCGCAGAGCCTTCTTTTCCTCCTTGGCCCTGCGCTTTTCCTTTTTCGCCTGCTCACGCATGCGTTTTGCGTGGGTTTGTGGTCCTGGTCTGCCCATGAAGGGTTCCCTTCAGATAGAAAATGTCCAACCACGTTAACAGAAACTACATTTAAATGCGGACAAAGATCTCACACCATCTGCATCTGGACCCGGGGTCTCAGAAGGTAAAAAAATCCCATCGAACGCATAGGGAGACAAGTATTGCTCGGTTGCCAGACACGTCTATTCGCGCAACAATGCACATATACACACCTAACTCGATAGCGACCAAAATCTGAGGAAATGGTCAATGAAAAAATTACCCTCCTTTTTGACAACTGGTTTCACGGTCGTGGTGGGGAGCTTGTTTATTAGCAGCCCACTCCTCGCGCAAGGAATGGGGCCGAATTTAGAAAATATGTTCCTAAACGAAGACACCGATAACTTCGATCCAGGCGTTCCCGTTGGCATGCAGTTCCCGATGATACGCGCACGTTATGAAGGGGAAGAAATTACTAGCATCGATGGGTTCCACGGAGACAAAGGTTTGATATTTCTGGCCGTACGCTCTGCTGACTGGTGACCTTTCTGTAGAGCGCAGCTCGGGCAGCTGCAGGAACACGTTGATGCTTACGAACAGGCGGGGGTTGGCATTGTTGTCATAACCTATGATGCACCAGAGCTACAGCAGGCATTTGTCAATGCAGGCGGCATTACTTATCCATTCATCTCAGATATCGATGCCAACACGATGAACGCACTTGGCATTCTGAATGAGCAATACGAACCGGGCGAACCAGCCTATGGTATCCCTCACCCTGGTGTGTTCGTCGTAAATCCCAACAATGAGATTGTCGGCAAAATATTTGTTGAGAGTTTCCGGGAAAGGGTCGACGGAGAAGGCACGCTTCAATATGCATTGGGGGTGCTGGAGTAAGCCCCGGAGATTTCGGCCATGCTAAATCAGCGGATGTTGCCACTGCTCGTGCTTCTTTGTATCCAACCGCCTAGCGGATTGGCCCAGAGCATTACGACTACAGATTTTGATCCTCGAGATTTCTCAGGTATCTGGTACCAATATGGAGGTCAAATAAGATTCCGCCCCGGCGGAATTCCGGTAGGTGTTCCCTTCGGCCTGAATAGGCCACCCTTAACGCCTGAAGGTGAAGCGAAGTACCTGACGCATATCCCGACCCGCAGTGCCGATCCACGCGTGCCAGCCGTAGATGACCCCGCACTTTCAAACGACCCCACCTTCGCGTGTAATCCTCTCGGTTTTCCTCGTGTAATGGAAGATACTTCTCCACGAACATTCGAATTCATCCACATCGATGGCAGGGTGCTGCAACTTCTGCAGCAGGGTCGGACACTGCGTGAATTCTGGATGGATGGGAGAGAAATCCCATCACCCGAGAACATGGATAATATCGGACCCTCCTGGTACGGGCACTCGGTCGCCGAATGGGAAGGGGATGAATTAATCGTCAATACGGTAGGCATGGATGATCGTGCCTGGCTTGATCAAAATGGTAATGTGAAGAGCTTTGAGGCACGGATACAGGAGCGATACAGAAGGGTCAATGCAGATACACTGGAACTTCAAATGACGCTCTACGACCCGGTAAGTTATACCGCCTCCTGGGTCAGCGACACAAGAACTTTCAAACGTGAATCACCAGAGAGGCTTACCTTCTTTGGTTGGTACGGCATGTTCTCCGGAGTGACAGATCTTATGTGTGCACCTCTTAACGCAATCGAGCGACAAAGAGATGGGGCTTACTGAATCGCGCGCTATACCTGGAGCAATATAATGACCATCAAAGAAAGCGCAGTCCTCATATTAATGGCTTTACCCATAACCTCTCTGGCTCATCATTCGCGTGCAGAGTTTTCGGTTGGAAGCCAAGCCCAAGAGCTTGATGGAGAACTTGTGGAAATCGTTTGGAGAAATCCACACCCTCGATTCACTTTGCGAAGTGTGAATGACTCTGGCCAGGAAGAGCTTTGGGAACTAGAAGCATACGGCAATGCCGCATCACTACAGAGAACGGGGATAACGGGCGACAATTTTATGCTTGGAGAACAAGTGAGAGTTGTGGGACGGACATCAACGCGACGCGACAGAGTCATGCTTACCACACACATGCTTCTCTCAGATGGAACGGAAGCCATACTCGAGTATCACGCTGGACCGTATTGGTCGGAACAGTATATTGGTGGAGAAGAGACCTGGACTATTGATGAAGAAGCCGTACTGCGAAGAGCTGCCGAGGAGAACCGGGGGATCTTTCGAGTTTGGAGCATTCGCAGGCGAGGTCTAGACACCGAGCGCTTCTCTTATACAGAGGAAGCCATAGCAGGACGCGCGGACTTTGATCCACTCGACAGCTTTCTTACACGCTGCGAACAGCCCGGAATGCCAATGACCATGATGCGCCCGCAACGGTATGAGCTCATCAACCGAGGCGGGACCATAGTGTTGCTTAACCAATACTTCGATACCGCGCGGACCATCCATATGACCGCATTAGAAGGAGCGACCGATGATCAACCGATGAGCCACCTAGGCTATTCCGTGGGGCGCTGGGAAGGAAACGTACTTGTCGTTGAAACAAGCCGCATTAATTGGCCCTACCTCGACGCCATCGGCACACCTCAAAGCGAAGCAGTCGAGTCTGTAGAACGATTCACTTTGAGCGAAGATCAGAGTCGTTTGGACTTCCACATAACAATAACTGATCCAACAATGTTCACCGAACCGGGGGTATACGAGAAGTACTGGTTGGCTCTCGGCGAAGAAATCTTACCCTACAACTGTCTTCCCGAGTGAGCCTACACGTAGACCGTAGGCGTCGTAGATTCAGATTAAACCCATTCCGTGTGGGAGGGTGTTCCCGGATCAGATAGAATCGTCTTCTGTATATGATGCCGGAGGCCAACGTTGTGATCGTATCACCACGCCTAGTTAGGAATTCCTTCTTTATTATTCCCACTGGGTTAATCATCGCTGCAACAGATGTGGCCATCGCCCATCACTCCATAGTCCCATTTGATCAAAATACCTTTATAGAACTTGATGGAGTGGTATCGGAAGTACTCTGGAGAAACCCGCATGTTCGACTCAAGATGCGGGTTCAGAACGATGCCGGTGAAGAAGAAGAGTGGGAGCTTGAGGGAGACTCTGCAAACGCTACAGCAAGAAGGGGTCTAACACGAGATTCTATTAGTGCGGGCAATCGAATCCGGGTTGCAGGAAATCCCTCAATACGCGAACGCAGAGAACTATTGCTCACAAACATTCTCATGCCGAATGGCGAGGAGTACCTAGCAACAGAACGCCCACGTCCATGGAGGTGGACGGAGGAGCGAGCGGGTGTGACATCACCTGACACGAGTTCAGATCCAAGTATTTTCCATACCTGGAGTTTTGAGGAAGCACATCGGCCCCGAGAGCCGTTCGTATTCACTCCCGCAGCTCAAGCTGCAAGAGCGGCCTGGGATCCATTTACCGATATGCTGGCACTTCGCTGCATAGCACCAGGGATGCCGAATGCCATGCTCAACCCTTATCCGATCGAATTCATTGATGAGGGAAACTATATTCGCGTAAGAATAGAGCAATGGGAAGCCACTCGACTGATCGATATGGTATCTGAAGAAATTCCGGAAGATGCTCCCTCCAGTTCACTCGGTTACTCTATAGGTCGCTGGGAAGACGAAACACTGATTGTGGAGACAAAACAGATTGATTTTTCGTATCTTGATGATGCTGGTACACCAATGAGTGCTGACGTGGAAATGACAGAACGATTTACTCTCAGCGAGAGTGGCACTCGCCTTGACTATGAAGTCACGGTCACTGATCCACCGAACCTCACTGAACCGGCAGTTGAAGATGCTGCCTGGAGGTGGGTACCAGGCACGGAAATCAGCCCCTATGAGTGCATCCCGGAGCAAATCGAATTCTAATTAACAAATCACATCAGATGGATGTTGATGTTTCCGAAATCGATAAAATTAGCTACTCTAAAATTGTCAAGAAACTACAGTGGAATCGGTTTCATAAAATATTAAATATCTTGCGGGTTGATACATTCTATGCGGCGGCATCTTCGCTGGTTGCGGCGTTTGATCTACCAAAAGCAACGTAAATAAGGAGTAGCATGAGAATTCGACAACATCCTGTGAATTTAAAATTTCCAGGCAGATTCTTCACCTTAGTGTTTACCGGCATACTATTCGCCTGTTCACAACCAACCGTTGCGCATCACTCTTTCCCACCTCTCCTTACAGAAGATGGGGAGGAAGTAATCCGGATCTTTGAGGGCTCCATTGAACTTTTCAAATTGCTCAACCCACATACCGCATTAATCGTAAATGTTACGAACGAAAATGACGTCGAGGAGCGTTGGTTGATTGAATTCAGCGCCTCCTTTTCACTTGTTCGCGAGGGTTGGACGGACGATACACTGAGTCCCGGAGATAAAATAACAATCGCAATTCTTGCTTCTCGCAGTTCTAATCGTGGTCGTCTCCGAGCGGTGCTGGTACATGGAGAACCCTCACAATTGTTTGTCGCATACGGCATCCGAGGTGATACCCCAATTATGAGCCGGCTCCGAGAAAGACTTCCAACCTGTGAAACCATCGAGGGACGTTTGGATAGAACTGCATGCTTCAGCGTGGACGCTCAGGCGTTACACGCGCTTGAAGAAGAATTCCCAGGTCAAATGGGATACGTAATGCCATGAAAAAAATACTCGGGTCGAAGCGACCGGAAAGAGAACGGAGAGGTAAAATTGGAGCGCTACCATATTTCTTGGTAATTGCTGGCGCTATCAGCCATGTCATCACACATGCTCAGACGCCTGACGCCCAAAACGCAAACTCTGAATTAGATTTCTCTGGTGTATACACAACATTCGATGGTCCGGGTGTACGTACCTTTACAAAACCTGAAGCCTACCCGTTCACCGTCGAAGGAGAACGATCGTTCAGTGCTCACACTCCTGAGGGGCTCGTCGGAGATCCTAATCAATACGACTGCACCCCGGAAGATATGCCGCAGATCCTGCTTTGGGGCGTAAGTATCATGCAGATCGCTCACGAGGATGAGCAAATTGTAATGAGTTTGGAACGCGGCGATACAGTCCGTTCGATCCACATGAATGGCGCTACACCACCCGCGGGTCAGCCACACACTGCACTTGGCCACTCGGTGGGACACTGGTCAGGAGTTGTATTAACCGTCGAAACAACCCACATAGCAGGCGGAGTTATGTTCGCAGCTGAGGGTCATCCGGTCAGCCAGGAAACTCGCGTTACAGAACGTTACTGGCGCAAACCCGGAGAAACCCATCTCCAAATGGAGTTAGTGGTCGACGATCCAGTTAACTATACACAGCCTATATCGTTCGCGCGGGAGTGGGCATGGTCTCCTGACGAACAAGTTCGCCCTTACAACTGCGTTAGTTTGGGACTACAGGAATCCGAAGCTGTAGATATAAATGAATTGATGCGCAGATTAGAGCAGCTGTAACAACTGAAGCTAGCAATCCTTGCTATTTCACGGCATGACGATGCCGGATAGCCGATCGTGTCTAGCGGGCCTCGCAATCGTAAGGTCTGATTTGCTCACCTGGTATCCAATCCCAATACCCAGTTTGTCTAGCGGGCTCGGTGAACGTGAACGGATCAGTATGAATTGATTCGTAGTCAAGGCGAGTACCATCTTCGCTGAGCGTAAACCGTTCAACAATCTCCGCGGTTTCACCCTGAGGGGTACCACCATCATCGAAAAACTTGTCACTAATTCGAGTTGTCGTCACTACTAGCGTGTTTCTCTCCCAGTAGCCTACCGAATGGCCAACCGGCATCCGAAATCGGGTGCTCGTACTCGGCATGCTCTCGAGATGAATCGTGCGCACCACATCATACTCCTCGAGTCGCATGACTATCGTGTTGCGCTGATCGACAAACTCGACTGGAAACGGGCTGTTCATAACAGAGGGCATGCCCCGTGGAATGCAATCCAGAACTGGATCTTCCTCTAATGGGTTCCAAGCCTCTTGAGCAGTGAGAGCAGCCAGGGTAAAAGGAAGGTGGTCACTTTGTAGGAATAAGCCTTTCAAGTCCGGTCGGCTCCAGACCCTGAAGATACCCCGCGCCTCACTCCGACTGATTTCCGCAGCAACGGTAGATATCGGTGCGGGTTTGACCTCATACCCCAACCTCATAGCGGGTCGAGGCCAAATCGGCAGATCAGTACCATCCTCCAAAGTTATGACAAATGCGGCCATCGCCGGCAAACCATGTCGCGAGAGAGCACCTGTGAGGGTTACGTGATCGCCCACTGCCACAACACCTTGCTCTATACCAATTCGTAGCAACGTGTTGGCAGAGGAGGACTCTACCCCCCAAACTTCGTTCGCCGCCCCGTCATCAGTGCGTCGAAGATCCATCGTTACATGCGGATTACGCCAAGAAATAGCAAGAACCTCACCCTCAATTTTTACAATATTCTCCAGATCATAATAAAACGCTGAACCATGATGAGCTTCTGCTGAAACAAGCCCTAGCACGAGCAGAAAAAAGAAAAAGGCTCGATATATATCCACCGCTCTCCGTCGATCTGTGTCAAATATCATCCACTTTCCCTCTGCTAGATACTGCTGCAGCTAATCTCAGATATATTGTATCCGCCGAGCAGACAAAAAAACCTGCCGAGGCCATAAACGTTATAGTCCCACAGAATCTCTGAGCAAAATTGACTTCACCAGGCAAAGTTAAGTGATATTTTAGTCCCGGTCTCTGCCACGGTTTCGACCCCTACCCCCGCGGCGTTCATCTCGCCGACGGCCGGTTTCAAAACTTGCACCATCAGAGTTACGAACGACAGAACGCATGCGGACAAACGCGGCGTCAGCTCGATGTGGTTGGCCGGTAACGGTGATCGCCTCACCAGGAACCATAAGTTCGGGGCCATATTCTCGACCTTCAGAATCCCGAAAACCACGGCTCCACTCCACGGTCCATTGCTCAGTCTCTCCATCCACAGTCTCCACATCAATAGTCATTGCCGAATGTGGGCGTCGGCCAAGATACTCCGAAACAACACCTTCAACGACAATAGTCTGACGCGTATCGTAATCCACGGACCAAGAGTGGTGTGCCTGGACACTAGTGGCTAGGCTAGCGATTGCGCTAATCAAGACAATCAATATTTTATGCTTCATAGCATGTTCCTAGATTTCATAGCCTTAGCTTAACAAACGGCCAGGCTGAGGACAGTTAGTGCGATTGATCCTCATCGTACAAAATAACGCCCAACTAGGCACTTGGTTGACACTGATTCTTTGTATTACACCATTAATTCTGTACGTCAGGCACTCTACTCTAATCCGATGTAGACTCGTCCAATATAAGGGGAATTTTCTCCGACTTTATTCTAAAGACTATAGATACAGGATATGCAATGAGGTTACTCGCATGGCCGTGGATACTTGCCTCAGCAACCTTGGCGGCCCAACAAACTACCCTCCCCGACACGATGGACACGAGCGAGCGGCCCAGTCCGAGAATTATCATCGATCCACGCGAATTCATTGCCGTTGATTTATTAGACCCCGCATTCGATCGCAACAACCCCCGTTACCGAAGACTCCTACCCGAGACACTTAGAGAGACTCGACCACCATCCCCGATGCTTAAGTCTTCTCTGGGTGCAGCGTTCTCCGTGCGAGAGAATCAACCAGCCATCGAGTTGACCTTCGGAGAGCAGCCTGCGCTGGGTGAAACTCTGGGGATGCGGGTCAATCGGTTGGAGATCGAGCCCGCCGTAGTGAACCTTACTGTCGGCGACTCGTTTAGCCTAGATCAGCTTATTGTGAGAGCGTATGACGCTGATGGTGAATTTGTGGAGCACGCACCACTGCAACTCGAGATCGAGGGTCCGCAAGGATTCATTGACCCTAACGCATTCGAGCTTGACGGAAAGACGCTGAGCATATTAGCTCGGGGAATTGGACGGCTCTGGGTAACATCCATACTACCGGGGCGACTCGGCGAAAACTTCTCACTCCCCATGGTTGTAGTTGCACGCAATGCAGACACATCGGAAATTCGCCTAAGCTCCAGAGTCTACGAAAACGTGCCAGCTTCACCTCCCTGACACGTCAAAATGTCCAACCTGACACTCCCGCAAAAATCACGTTTTTTCTATTAATTTTCTAAAAATCTGTTTTAGAGTTTAGTACTTATTTCTTTTTTTAAAATACGGCTCTACATGGGACCATATTTCTAGTGGCTAATCTTCTGAAATTATGGCTCTAATTCGCTTTGCAATGTCGGACGATCAAAAGGAAACGTCTCATTTGCAACGCGTGAGTCTACTAATCCATACCTCAGAAATGCATCTAGATCGTAAGTGTCATAGCCTGAGATATCGAAGAAATACGTTCCCAGATCTGGAATATCATCAATGCCAGGAAGAGCAATCCCGCTGTCATAAAAGAGGATAGCCTCACTCAAGCGACTAAACTCACCGGTGTGCATATACCGAGGGCGTAAGGCGACGTTACGCAGGCTCGGCACTTTCATTTCTCCTCCATCTTCCTGATCACCTGTCACAATCTGTCGACCGAGATCAAATTTCATAAGACGCAGGCCAATATTTAAAAAATCATTGCTGGTAAAGAGTGGTGGCTCATGGCAGTTAACACAGTGCAACCTTTGAAAAGCCCTCCAGCCGAAGGCTGCCTGCTCTGTCAGTGCGGTTTCATCGCCTGCCATATAGAGATCCCAAGGTGTCTGGTCCGCTACTAGGGTCCGCTCGTAAGTCGCAATGGCGAACGCAATCCTAACGGGTGTGATTTCGGGATCGTAGAAAGCAGCCTGGAATAACGACGGGTAGTCCGGGTTAGACTCGATGGCGTTGGAGACATCGGCTGGTAGGTTTCGAGCCAAGGCTAACGGCCGAACACCCTTGAGCTTCTCAGTTAACTCATCCCAGGCACGATTCGGCCGAGTCATCTCAGTTGGGTTAGTCAACGGCGCAAGCGCTTGATTCTCTAAAGCGCCGCCGCTGGCAATTGCTACATCTCCAGTAAGCGGATCAACGAATTCAGAGCTCGCCCGACCATCCCAGAAAACTTCATTCGCCCAAAGTGCCCCGAAATTCGACGGCGCGATGCGTGTTGTTACTTGCGGATCGCGACCAAAAATTGGGTGTTCTAACGGCTCACCAGCCTCATTCATTAGAACAACACCTGGGGAACCCCAGACATCATCAATGGTTCCTTTGTCCGTACCAGTGTGTCTTCCCACCCGGGGATCGGCACCACCAGCCGCGGGTCGATGACAAGTCCCGCACGCCATAGTGTTATTGCTTGAGAGCTGCTCGTCCCAGAAAAGCACTTTTCCGAGTACGCGTTTAGCCTCAGTAATAGGGTTCTCGACAGGAACCGGAACCGCTGGAAGCTGTGCCAAAACCCCTGACCAGGCGCTTACACAGACCAGCATTGATGCAACAGTGATCCTTAGAACCATAGGCCTCAGTGTCTCAGTTTTGAGCTTATGTTTCATTACTGATTTTTCTAAGGCTCTCCGCTGATATCAATAAAACCATTCATATTTCCTTACACAGTACATGTTCTTCCTATTGAGACAGTATGATCTCTACCATGCCTGATCCAGCAAAGCCTAGCGCCAAGGTCCTTGAGGCACTTGGGCTGGCCGAAGCCAAGCTCACGCTATTCAAATCCGGGCTCATTAACAACAGTTGGCGTGCAGATACCTCAGATGGAAATACTGTGGTGGTCCAGCGAGTCAATCCTATTTTCCCTGTCGCCATTAATAACGACATCAACATTGTGACCAAGCATCTAGAGAACAAGGGCATCCTCACACCACGAATCTTACCAACAGTGGGGAAAAAGCTTGTGTTAGTGACCTCCGGTGAACTTTGGCGCCTGATGACTTTTATACCTGGCATAACACGAGACATTTTAGAAAATCCCCGCCAGGCGAACGAAGCGGGCGCCTTACTCGCCCGATTTCATCTTGCACTAAGTGATCTCGAACACACCTTCGAAAACGCACGATTGGGTGTTCACAACACGCCGCTACATCTGGAAACGTTAAAAAATGCGCTAGAGGATTATAAAACTCACGCTCGATTCAACGAGATCAACCCAATAGGCGAACTCATTCTCGACATGGCCTCTACACTACCCGAGCTACCAGCATCCACCGATCGCATCGTGCACGGCGATCCAAAAATATCCAATATCGTTTTTGACGAGGTTACCGACAACGCAACCTGCCTAATCGACCTCGATACTATTGCCTCCATGCCTATTATTTTTGAGATGGGTGATGCCTTTCGTTCTTGGTGTAATCCATACGGCGAGGAGAATAAAGAAGCGACTTTCTCACTCCCACTTTTTCACTCTGCGGTTATAGGCTACATGCAGGAAGCGCGTAACTTTCTAACCGTAGAAGAGTGGCGTGCGTTACCAGGGGCAACTCTTACAATTGCGATCGAACTAGCAGCGCGGTTTACGGCCGACGCACTGATGGAACGCCATTTCAGCTGGGACTCGGAACGGTATAGGGACGCCAGTGAGCACAACCAAGTCCGAGCCCAAAGTCAGATCAGCCTGGCACATAGCATTCGCGAGCAATGGACAACACTTGAAGATGTGATCAGAGCCGCTATTGACAGTTGATGTGTACGAGGGTGGCTTCTACAGATGGTTTATTGAAACGATTAGCTGATTTGGAAATATAAACTATCCCTTTCTTGAAGGTGTCTTGCTAGACATCATTGATCGGCAACATTTTTATGTGACACTGCCGTGACAATTCACAGCTTCTGGTCTCTACCCTGTAGCCTATGTTAGAAGATCTGGGCATCGTTGGTATTTCTTGGCGCCATAGCGATAGTAAGGCGTTACAACGCTTTGCTCTACGTCGGGGCGAAGAAGCAGAACTCCTTGCTCGATTTGCCAAGCATGCGGGACTCTCTGAGCTCGCCTATCTTGAAACCTGCAATCGTATAGAGCTCATTTTTTCCCGAACGCCAGACACGCCGACTAAAGACATTCGGCCACTAGTCTACGAACTCCTGACCGGACAGACTCCCGCAGCAGGCGAAGCGGAACGTTCGCTCAAGGCTTGGCAGGGTGAAGGTGCCTGCGAGCATTTATTCCTTGTCGCAACCGGACTCGATTCCGCCGTAGTAGGTGAAGTCGAGATCGTCGGGCAGGTTCGCTCCTGCCACGAGCTTGCGCTAGATCTCGGTCTGAGCGGCTATCGTCTTGAGCTGCTCTTCAAAGAATCCCTGCGCATTGCAGCTGAAGTGCGCGACGAAACCAACCTAGGCGAGGGACGTGTATCACTGGCGGAAATCGCAGTGAAGCATATTCGCGAGCGCCTGGAGCACACGCCAGGAGCGGTCGCACTCGTTGGGATTTCACCTATGACCGAACGTACCGCTCTGTCGCTAACGAAAAAATGTTCAGATACAAAAGTGTCGCTGATTATTGTTAATAGAACAGCTGACAAAGCCAGAACGTTCGCTGACAAGTTAGGTGCGGAGGCAATGTCACTCAAGGAGTTTGTGACGGAACCGCCTGCCATAGAGGCGGTTCTCACATCAACTAGTGCAGAAACTCCTCTACTAACGAAATCCGTTTTGGAACGAATAGCTGCTAAATCACCCTCAGGCCAGCCCCCCCTTTTCATTGATATGGCTGTTCCGCCAGACATTGATAAGCACGCGTGCAAGGAACTTCATCTCAAATGCCTCAGTATGGATGACATCATCCACGAAGCGGAAAGCAACCGTCAGGCACGACTGATGGAAGCAGCTCAAGCCCGTCAACGGGTGGACAACGCCCTCTTGCGGCTTCACGACCAGTTTGCTGAACGCGCCTACGGGCCGCTCTTTGGAGCACTGCAAAATCGTTATCGACACACCGCTCGGATGGGCGTGAACCGTTTGCTAAGTAAGGAGCTGAAGGGGCTCGGCGCTGCCGAACGCGAGGCTATAGAGACTTGGGCTGAGGTGCTAGCACGACGCTTTGCGCACATACCAACACTTGGATTAAGAGGCCTACTCCACTACGGTCCCGATGGGTCACTTGAGGCTTTTCTCGAAGGCCTCGATGCTGAATTCGCCGATGAATTACGGCAGGCGTTGAACCGAAGTACAACCAAAAGCGGACAAAATCGAGTAGCAGAGTCATGAAGATTCGCATTGGCACTCGTGGCTCGCATCTGGCGCGAACACAATCCACAACAGTTGCAAGTAAGCTTGAAAGACTTGGACACGAGGTCGAGTTAGTCATCATTAAAACTGCTGGTGATCAGTCCACCGCAACATCTTTTGGTGATATTGGTCCGCAAGGTGTGTTCGTCCGGGAAATTGAGCAGGCCTTACTAGACAAAGTGGTAGACATTGCGGTGCACTCATACAAAGACCTACCGACGCAATCGCCAAATGAACTGACAATCGCGGCTGTCCCTGCACGGCTTGATGCCGCAGATGCTCTCGTCATGCGTAAAGATGCCGCCACCAATGACGATCAGGAATTACCTATTGCGCCGGACACGAAGATCGGTACAGCATCGGTACGTCGCCAGGCCTGGATTAAGCATCTACGCCCAGATATCACCGTGGAGCCGACGCGAGGCAACGTACCAACGCGTATTGGACGATTGAAGGAAGGCTTCGACGGTGTCGTACTTGCGGCTGCAGGGCTCCAGAGGCTAAAAGCAAGTACACTCGATGATGTACCCGACCTAGACCTAGAAGATGTAGTTATAAAACGCATCCTTCCAGATGTTTTCGTACCAGCACCAGCGCAGGGTGCTCTGGCCGTACAGTGCCGTAACGCGGATACCAAACTCCTAGATGTTCTACAAACACTAAACGATGCAGATACCCGACGCTGCATTTACGCTGAACGCGTACTACTTGAGCGCGTAGAGGGAGGCTGCGACCTCGCATTTGGTGCCTATGCAGCTCCCGATAAATCTTTTAACGGTGGGTTCCAACTCATCTCACTTTTAGAACACAACGGCAAGCTACTAAGGAGTAAGGCACGAGGCACAGACCCGATCGCCCTAGCTGAACCCGTTTGGCAAGCCCTCGCTCGAAGGCTTAAATAAATACACCTCTATGAATTCACTGAAAGGAAAACGAGTACTGATTACACGAGCTGTCGAGGATTGTGCCGCTTGGGCAGCACAACTAAAAAACGCGGGCGCTATACCTGTGATCCTACCCTGCATCTCGTGCGAATTCATTGACGAGCCTACAACCAAAGCGCACCTCATGTACGCATTAATGGAAATGGACTGGGTGGTATTCACTTCCCGCCGTGGTGTAGAAGCGTTCGTACGATTCGTCGAGAAAACAGAGTGCGGCGCTTTGCTGGCGGGGACGCAAATCGCCGTAGTAGGGGCCGCGACCGCAGATGCTGCCCTCAAGCTACTGGACCGAGTCGATCTTACAGCGGAGGTTGGTACAGCAGAATCTCTCTCACAGACTCTGGCATATCGGGTAAAGGAGAATGCCTCCCCCGAGCAACTCACGTCTCGAATTCTTATTGCTGTAGCGGAAAATGCTAGCTCTGCGCTTGAAGACAACCTCACCGCAGCAGGCAATGAGTGTACACGCCTTGATGTCTATCGTACTGTCCCGGTCAATACGTGCCGGGTAAAACAACCTCTCTCGGAACTCCGTGCAGATAAAATTCTTCTTGCAAGCCCGTCCGCTGTGACCGGACTCTTGAATCAAATCAAGCTCGACACAAAAGTAGAGATTTTCACAATCGGTCCATCCACCAGTCGCGCGGCGCAAGTCGCTGAGATGGCTGTGACGGGCGAAGCCACAAACCCAAGTCTAGAAGGACTAATGGAGACGATGCGATGAGTGATTTGATATTGACAACACCGGGACGAGTCCGCCCGAGGCGATTACGCCGCAACCAAGTGATTAGGGATCTTGTAGCTGAGACACATGTTGCACCATCGCAATTCATTGTCCCTCATTTTGTACTGCCGGCGGAAGACGCTGTGATCCCCATTCCCTCCATGCCGGGCATCGCAGAACTCGGTCTCGGTAACCTGATAAAACAAGTGGGTTCGGATCTGGAACTCGGCATTCGTTCTGTGTTGCTTTTTGGACGCCCCGATGATGCGGCACACAAAACCCCGAATGGTAAAGCCGCGTGGGCAGCAGACGGTGCGGTGCAAAAAGCCACCAACCGATTGAAATCAGAATTCGGTGACGACCTTATCGTCATGACTGATGTTTGTCTTTGCGCTTACACCGATCATGGGCACTGCGGGATTGTCCAGGACGGGTACGTAGTGAACGATGCCTCCCTTGCTCCACTGGTACAGACAGCTTTGAGTCATGCCGAAGCGGGTGCCGACGCAGTGGCTCCCTCCGACATGATGGACGGTCGCATTGCAGCCATTCGCGACGGCCTTGATGCCGCCGGACACGAGAATGTCATCCTGTTAGCCTACGCTGCTAAATACGCCTCTGGATACTATGGGCCGTTCCGAGATGCGGCCGATTCCGCGCCGAGTCAGGGCGACCGGCAAAGCTACCAGATGGACTCACGCAATGCGCTCGAAGCACTGCGCGAAGCCGAGCTCGATGAACAAGAAGGTGCGGATATGTTGATGGTCAAACCCGCACTTGCGTATCTAGATGTTATCCAGGCAGTACGCAGCACTAGCACTCTTCCTCTTTCCGCTTATAACGTCTCTGGCGAGTACGCTGCGGTGAAAGCCGCCGCTGCAAACGGTTGGTTGGATGAAGCTCGGGTGGTGAGAGAAAACCTGATGGCGATTCGTCGTGCCGGTGCTGATCAGATCATCACATACCACGCACGGGATGCCATCAAAGGGGGTTGGCTATGAACGGTGTTCCAGAAAGCGGACAGTCTGAACAGTGGTTTGCCCGAGCACTTAAATCACTACCTGGCGGCGTAAGCTCACCGGTGCGCGCATTCCGGAGCGTCGGGGGCACACCACGAGTCATCCATTCCGCCAAAGGCGCTGAAGTGATTGACGAGGATGGGAATAAATATCTCGATTTCGTGGGCTCCTGGGGACCTCTGATCCTGGGCCATGCGCATCCTGTATTGATTCAGGCGGTACGCGATGCCGCGCAACGCGGCACCTCTTTTGGAGCACCCTCTCGCCCGGAAATCGAACTAGCAGAAACCATAGTGGCTTCTTACCCTGGCATGGAGCAGGTTCGGTTCGTATCTTCGGGCACTGAAGCCGTGATGAGCGCTGTACGACTTGCACGTGGCACCACCGGACGCGACCTCGTCGTCAAGTTTTCCGGTTGCTATCACGGCCACGTTGACTATCTATTAGTAGCAGCGGGCTCGGGGCTAGCCACCTTCGGTACGTTATCCTCCGATGGTGTACCAGAAGCATTTGTAGAACTTACGCGTGTACTTTGCCTTGATGACGACGAAGCCATAGAGATGCTCTTTACCAAAGAAGGTGACAAAATTGCAGCTGTCATAATTGAACCAGTGCCCGCAAACAATGGGTTGCTGCTGCAGCGCCCAAAATTTCTTGCAACGTTACGCGAGCAATGCACGAAGTACGGGGCGCTCTTGATCTTTGACGAGGTAATTTCTGGATTTCGCTTGGGGGCAGGTGGTGGCGCTGAGCACTACGGGCTTAAACCGGACCTAGCTACCTTCGGCAAAGTCATCGGTGGCGGAATGCCGGTGGGCGCCTTTGGTGGATCACGAGAAATTATGAAAAACTTAGCCCCCGAAGGGGGGGTTTATCAGGCCGGTACGTTGTCTGGAAATCCTGTTGCTATGAAAGCGGGATTAGCAACGCTGCAGTACTTAAAAGAACAACACGCCTGGCGCACGTTGGAAGAACTCGGTCGTTACGCCGAAGAACGTCTGTGTAAGGTACTGGAGAAGAGTCCCGTGCAGGCGCGTCTGGTGCGTATCGGCTCGATTTTCTGGATCGCTTGGGGATCAAAAATCCCTCCTCGTACCGCAGAAAACATAAACGAAAATGCTGAACTCCATTACAGAAAAGTATTTCACGGTTTACTTAAGCGGGGTATCGCACTCGCGCCATCTGTCTATGAGGTGAGCTTTCTTTCACTGGCCCACACTAAGAATGATGTGGATCGCCTAGCCGAGAGCCTTGCTGACGTATTGGAAGAAATCTTTTCAGAGACTAATTTTCCGGAAAATGCAGATAGAACCCAATGAACTCACTAGGAGTACCCATGATTCTAAAGCGCGACCCCACAAAGGCGCTGCAGATCGGTTTCCTCGCACTTCTAACCATCTCTACAGCCCAGGTGGCTTGGTGGATCGCCGATCAGGCAACGATGGCGCGCAATCATCGGAACCGAGTAGAGATACTCTACGAAGCCGATGCGCTTGCAGTCACAGCGATACTTACCCAAGCGACAGAGGGTCTACCGATTCTCATGCCTCATCTGGACATCGACCCAGGTACAGGCACAGCTATCGTTCGAGAGGGCGCCATTCAAGCACTCAGTGATGACGCTGCTTCACGTATAAATCGCTATACCTGGGAAGGAGGATTCTTCCTGCTGGTACTGTTAGGCGGTATGGCAGTCTTGACGCGTACGATTCGTCACGACGCAAATCTTAGACGGAGGCAACAGAATTTTCTTGCCGCCGTTTCTCACGAGTTCAAGAGCCCGCTAGCGAGCATGCGGCTTGCCGCTGAGATGCTCATGATGAGAGCGCACGGTCCAGCTACACAACGTCTCGGACAACGGATTCTGGATGACGGTGAACGAATGTTGCGAATGGTGGACAACTTGCTCGACACGGCACGGCTGGAGGAAGGCAAGCTTGAACTGAGAAAGGAAACCCTTTCGCTACGAACGATTGCTGACGCAGGTGCCAATGAGCTACACGAACGGGCGCTCCTCAACGGGATAAAAATTCATGTGATGGTCAAAAAAGACGTCCATGTCTACGCCGACCGCACTACCCTTGAAACAGTGCTACGCAATCTCATGGACAATGCCATTAAGGCATGTGCTGCAGGAAATGGTAAAAACGTCCGAGTCAGCGCTGTACGGTTTCGTGAATTCATCAAATTCACGGTGGAAGACGACGGCCTCGGGTTCCCACCAGAAGACGCATCCATGATCTTCGAAAAATTCTATAGGCTTGGAGATGAACTGCAGCGATCCACGCCTGGAACCGGACTCGGACTCTATATCGTACGCCAACTTGTTGAACTATCCGGAGCCCAGATCAAGGCTGAAAGCGCCGGACCCAACATGGGAGCCACTATCACTGTTAAATGGCCAGCAGCGGAGGCTGCATGAGTAGCATAGACACGGCTCGTATCCTCGTGGTTGACGACGAAAAACATCTCGCTGACGGCATTCGCGAGAGTCTCCAGGCGGAGGGCTACGACGCTGCAGTAGCACACAACGGAGTCGAAGGACTAGAAAAGGCGCTGGCAGAAACGTTTGATCTAATTCTTCTCGACGTGATGATGCCGAAAATGGATGGCCTGAAGACTTGTGAAGAACTACGCCGCAATGGGCTACAGACACCCGTCTTATTTCTCACCGTAAAAAGTGATCCGGAAGACCGTATCCGTGGTCTGGAGGTTGGCGGCGACGACTACCTGGCAAAACCATTCCATCTGAAAGAACTATTACTACGTGTAGCAGCCATTTTGCGGCGCACCGATTGGTACAGTGGAACCAAAACAACGCTTAGTTTCGGTGGTAACGAGGTCAACTTTCAGACGTATCATGCCCAAGCATGGGACGGAATCGAACACACCCTGACACACAAGGAGGCTATGATCCTAAAGGTTCTCGCTGGCCAGGTTGGCACGATCGTGCCACGGGAGGAAATTCTGGATAAGGTCTGGGGTTACGAGGTATTCCCCTCTACCCGGACCATTGACAATTTTATCGTTCGCTTGCGAAAACGTTTCGAACGAAATGCAGAAGAGCCAGAGTACTTTCATACCGTACGTGGCGTTGGTTATCGCTTCACTGAAGATCCTGAGGCGTCAGAGTATGAGTAAAGATAGACTGGTTTTAAAGGCCATACGCCGTGAGCCCACGGAACGCCGACCCCTTTGGATCATGCGCCAGGCAGGACGATACCTGCCCGAGTATAGGGAGTTACGCAAGATATATTCGTTTAAGGCTTTGTCTGGATCTGCAGAGTTGTCCACGAAAGTTACGCTACTACCCTTAAAGCGTTACCCACTGGATGCCGCCATCATATTCGCTGACATCATGAGCCCATTACCGGCGCTCGGCATCAATTTCGATTTCGATCCTGGGCCCGTAATTGAAAATCCTATTCGCGACCAGGCCGGCGTGGATGCGCTCACACCACTTGATCTGGAGAAACTCGCCCCTGAAGTGATTGAAGCTTTAAAGCAAACTCGCGCGGCGATCCCTGAGGAAACCTCCCTACTCGGATTTTGCGGCGCCCCCTGGACTCTAGCCGCCTATCTCGTAGAAGGTAGGGGCGTCAAGGACTTCCCTACGCTGCGAGCCTTCGCTGCGACACAACCTGAAGCTTTAAGCATGCTGCTCGCAAAACTCTCAGAAGCAATGGCAACTTATCTTATTAATCAGGCTCACGCCGGCGCCGACGCAGTACAAGTGTTCGACTCGTGGGCTGGTCTTTTATCTCTCGGTAACTGGGAGCGATTGATTCGCCCGCATTTACAGAAAATGCTTGAGACAGTCGGGGAAGCTGGAATACCGCGTATTCTGTTCTTACAAAATGCACCCCACTTGATGGAGGCATACTCAAGTCTCCCCGCAGAGGTGCTGGCCGTAGACTGGCGCGTGGATATAGCTGACGTGCAGGCACGCCACGAAAACCGTGCAGTGCAAGGTAACATCGACCCAGCTATTTTGCTCCACGGCGCTGCGTCCACTCGGGCAGCGGCAAAAGATCTATTACAACGCGTGAACCCCAAAGGGCATATCGTAAATTTAGGGCATGGCATTCTGCCAAAGACACCACTGGAAAGTGTCGATGCTCTAGTGGACGTCGTGCACAACGAGAAATATTAATGACAAATAAACGTGCAGAGGCGAATGAACCAAATTCCGAATTGGAAAAGAAGATGACTTCGATAGATCTAAGCGAGAAAGGGATGAAAGAAGGCCGTCCCGTGTCGCTGGATCGCCGACTCTTTATGAAGTTCACTGCTTTCGGCAGCTGCGGTGATGCCGCAAAGGCAATCCATACATTGTCTGAAGCAGGCGTTGAAGGCGCTCTTTATGTCGATACCAATGATCCTGCTGGAATTGGTGTAATCGCTTGTTCTGAAGACCCAGAATATTTTGTAACCGTGCTACGAGACGTCTTCAACCAAAAGCCGTTTCATGCGATGACATATAAATCCGAGTTCGACATGTTGGGGCGTACGTACTCCATTGGGTACGAGCCCGATCTGGAAGATACTCTGTTCGAGAAGCCTCGTTATAAGATCTTGAACCCTGAGTTCTCTTGGGCCGTATGGTATCCCTTACAACGCTCCAAAGATTTTTATGTTTTACCAGAGGCAAAACAACGCCAGATTCTGGCTGAGCACGGTTCCATTGGTAAGCGTTACGGTTTTGCGGGACTTGCGGCTGACATTCGGCTTGCCTGCCATGGTCTCGACAAACATGACAATGACTTCATTATTGGCCTGTTAGGGCCTAATCTGTTTCCGCTGTCTGCCGTGGTACAAGAAATGCGGAAAACGGAACAGACATCACAGTATCTTGATAGCCTCGGACCGTTCTTCGTCGGCAAGGTTGCCTGGCAAAGCCCGAAGACAGACTAAAGAAACCGATAGTCCAATGTCGGATCTCCTTGATAATAACGCACGCAATTATGACGCTGTTCTGGTTGTGTCCTTCGGTGGACCTGAAGGTCCAGATGACGTCATGCCGTTTCTAGACAACGTACTCAAGGGGTTGAATATTCCACTGCAGATTAAGACGCGTATCGCAAAACGCTATCATCGTTTCGACGGAATCAGCCCCATCAACACCGAAACCCGAGCATTTATCAAAGCACTTGAAAAAGAACTGGATATACATGGACCACAGCTCCCCGTGTATTGGGGAAATCGCAACTGGCGTCCACTTCTACCGGATACTTTACGCCAAATGGCCGATGATGGAATTAAAAACGCTATCGTCTATGTAACAAGCATCTTCAGTTCTTACAGCGGATGTAGAAAATACAGAGAGGACCTTTACGAAGCCGCGCAGGGAATCGAAAACGCGCCGCACATCGACAAACTTCGCATAGGCTATAACCATCCAGGTTTTATTGAGGCTGTAACCGATAGGGTACGTGAAGCTCTTGAACCAGCAACAAACGTTAACGAAAACAGTATGTTGCTTTTTACCGCTCACAGTCTCCCGCTGTCTATGGCTAGATGCGCACGTTACCAAGAGCAACTCCAAGAAGTATGTGGCTTAGTCGGCCAAGCATTGGGAGTCAAATCATGGAAACTAGTGTACCAAAGTAATAACGCTTCTTACGGCGAGCCATGGCTAGAGCCCGACATCAATAATGCGCTGGAGGTAGTGAAAGAGGCAGGAGAAACCAATGTGGTCATCGTGCCTATCGGATTCGTCTGTGATCACATGGAGGTGATTCTAGATCTCGACGTCGAAGCCAAGGAGAAAGTAGACGCGCTCGGCCTCAATATGGTTCGGGCTGCTACTGTGGGCATTCACCCAGCCTATATTGCAATGGTACGGGAGCTCATCGTGGAGCGAATGAGCGCAAATCCCGAGCGTCGCTGGCTAGGCACACAAGGGGCTAGTGCCGATTACTGTGCACAAAATTGTTGCCTCTCGGGCAAACCAGGCGCACCAAAACCCTCACTCTGCGGAACTAAAATATGACCGAGCCACTTTGTTGCGAGGTCTTGGTGATAGGCGCTGGACTCGCCGGACTTACCGCCGCTTTGCACTTGCAGGAAAACGGCATAGATACCCAGGTCATAGAAGCTCAGAACCGTGTCGGTGGGCGCGTACATTCAATGCGCCAGCTGGGTAGCAACAAGGAAGCTGGCGGGGCATATATTGGCGCTGGGTATCGACGCGTCATTAGCGCGGCAAAGCGCTATGGGGTAAAGCTCATCGACGTTACACCTACGCTTGAATTTTTTCGTGAGCAAGAACTGGTGCTTGAGAGCAGAATAATCCGGCAGTCAGAATGGCCGACACACTCGGACAATCCTTTCCCGGAAAAGGACAAAGCACTGATGCCATGGAACTACAGTCGGGTTCTCATCGCACGAGAAAATCCTTTACAGAAAACGGAAGATTGGCTTGACCCGAACCAGGCACATAACGATGTCTCTCTGTCTGACTGGATGAAAGGACTCGGGCTGAGTGATAAAGCGATCAAGCTTGGCTACGACATGAATGTGAGCTTTGGTGATAATGCTCAAGATGTTTCGGCGTTACTAATGTTCTTCCGTGCAGCCTTCTCTTTGGACCAACGTAAACAAGCACCAAAAGGGGTTGTCGGGTTCACTGCACTGAACGGAGTACAACGTATTCCAGAAGCTATGGCTGAGAACCTTTATAACGAAGTGCATTATGGGAAGGTTGTAACAAGCATAGATGACTCTGGAGAACAGGCTAAGGCCCACTGCACAGATGGCACAATTTATAAAACACCTCGAATTGTCTGTTCACTACCATTTGGGGTCTTACGTAACATTAAGATCAACCCAACACTAACTGGACTCCAGCAAGAAGCCGTTAAAAAACTCCCATCACAGCCCGTAACCCAACTTTACTTCGCACACAAATCAAACTTCTGGGAAGCGGACGGCTTTAAACCCAGTATGTTCACTGACGGCGTAGCTGGGATGTTGGCCGCAGCGCGCAACGGCGAGGACCCGACGAAAGTTACCAGCTTTACCGCTTGGGCTATGGGACCTAATGCTGCACGACTTGACTCACTACCCCCTAAACAAGCCGCCGATCTGGTTATCCAAGAGATTGAGGCGGTGCGTCCAGCGGCACGGGGGCAACTAGAATTTTTGGGACTTCAATCATGGGGGAACGATCCCTTCGCCCAGGGTGGCTGGGCATACTTCCGACCCGGTCAGGTCAGCAGCTTTGGTGCCACCATGGGCACCCCTCATGGGAGAATCCTGTTCTGCGGCGAGCACTTGGGGCTAGCCAATCGGGGCATGGAGGGCGCCATGGAATCCGGTACAAGGATTGCTGAGGAGATCGTCGCCACTGCATGAACTCTGGAGAATCCTCCCGCGCTCACAAGTGATGACATCGACCATTACCAGAAAATCGTCTTACAACGTCCGTAAAATCAATTCCAGTTCGAAAAGAAAAGTTAATGTAGCAAGGTAGAAAAATAACCAACAAAGAATCAGCACTGAAACACCATTAGACGAAAACCGTCTAATACCTACCCACTTAAACCCAAAAGCTGGAAAGAAGAAAAAACAAAAGCAGAAAAATGTCTTTGCGGCTGCGGCAACCGGCCAATATCTATCCACAAAAAAACCGCTTGTTAGATTCCTAACCAGAAAGTCCGAACCAAGTGTTATGAAGGCAAATAAAATTGTTGAAGGGTCTCGAAATACAAAATCTGAAACAAGCCACACGCAAATAACCACAACAGAGGATCCAACCAAGGTAGCCTTGGGTGAGGGCAGCTTAAGTTTTCTTAAGCTAGCAAAACGCCCATGTGGAGTGTGCTCACGGCGGTTAGCTTCTTGCATGGAGGATGTGAGACCAAAAGAGGGCTTAATCGAGCACATTTAAGCTAGACACTTACCCTAAATTCACCATGAGTAGCAATGTTCCTGCAATTAGATACATCGTTTATATTTCTGGAAAATCGCTAGGCGAAGGAGATACAAATTTCCATCGTCTAGCGACCGAGAAAACCCTCTTCACTATGTGAAGAGGTTAACTAAAACACAACCAGTGACACTCAATCTGCTGAAAAACAATATAAGAGTCCATCGCCACCAGTAGCCTGAAGGTCTGCATGGCTACAAGATCTACTATTGTGGGTAGAATTCCACGAAGCGTTCGGACCACCATCCCTATCATGGTGACCCACTCTGACATGGCCGTCACTATTGCTCGTGTAATTGCTACACGTTGTGTCTGCAGCATCACCCTGAAATAACCGACCCATGGAGTCGGATCCTGTCAGTATATCGTGACGATTGGGTTGATCTCCGCGACCATTAACCTCGTCACCATTTTCATTTAACGCCGTGTATTTACGGACGTTATTACGGTCCTCGTGCAGATCAGCAATATTACTAGCTATGATAACGCCGTTTGCGTTATGCCAAGGACCGTCTCCAATGCGATCTCGTGCATCAACCTGCGGTAACCCATTAACAGGTGCCTGGCTGAGATAAGCTCTCCAAGTAGCGTCACCACTACCAGCCGCTGCCGCCAAAGCTTGGCAGGACGCATCCGCTCCAGCTAGACCGCCTAGGTTGCCCCCATCGCCTATAGGTTCACTAGAAACGAAAAAGCTCATGGATTCCTGCTGCTGAGCTAAGCCCAGAGCTGTAACCCCGCAAAGCGCGATAACAGAAAAGACATATTTGATCAGCTTCATATCAGATTCCTTTTGGTTTTCATCATTAACAGATAAATTCTAGCGCTTCTTGAGCCTGACGTGGAATAAAAATGGCCTCGACCTCCAGAACAAAACAGGAATCGGTTGTTAAAGCACGCGCCTAAAGGTCCATGCGCCCGAAACATGAATCTCAGAGATCTCGGTCGCCATCCCCTCGCCTTCGGCTGTGAAGATGAACCCAATACCGCAGCTGCACTCAAACACGGTCTCGGACCGCGGAAGAAGCTGCGATTTCCCAGACTCGGTGTATTGTGTATCTGGCGGACTCCTTTGCAAGAACAGCGCACCGTCTTCCAGCGTGACATCAACCGTGATCAGGCTGCTGAACAAGTACCCTCTGTACGTACCAACGTATTTGGCGAGAATCTCCTGAGGGACGTCCACGACGATTCCCCCGGCGTCCGTGTTCTCGCCAACCCAATGTCTGTTTCCTTCGGAGGCCTCGTTGCATACGGTCTCGAGCAACTCGTCGTCAGCCACAAACTCCATCGCGACAGACGCATGCAGCGGTAAATCGAACGTACCGGGATCCTCGTATGTAACGTCCAACTGCATATGCCCAAAGTCTAAGCGACGGTAGCGCTCCGTGATACGCAAGTCCTCGGTGTGCGATAACCCTCGGCGATGCAACCAGGTTCTATCGTTGTAGCCATTGCTCTCGACTACCAGGGTGTCGCCGTCCCAACGGCCGACGGAGTAGCCCATCCAGGTGGGATGCGGATTCGGCTCAAGTGTGCGCCCGTCCATGAAAATCTGGCGATAGGTCAGGTCGTGGTGGAGGATCGCAGTCACGGTCGAACTCTGCACAATCCTCTGCATCTGTCGCTCCCTGGTGAGGTGCGCTGGCCCATGCGGCAGGCATTGATATTCAGGGCTATCATCGAAGAAGCGCCTTTCACGTTCAGTCATCAGCGTGCGCGCCCACTCATGGGCTTTGCTCGGATCGAGCATGTCACCGCTCACTCCCACAAGGACCCATAATCCCGCCAGATCAGGGTGACCATCAGCGGAACGCGGCACGGGTGCGGATAGATCCGGCTCGCCGTCGACTGTGCGCGGAATACCCGGTGTAGCCAGGGTCAGCCACTGTGCCGCCAGGGGTGTGGTTGACGCCAACAAAACCAATGTCGCAAGTTGACGTTTCATGCTGCCCTCAAATTTCGGCCAAAAGCGGTCATTCGTTAACGGTTGTTAAAACACGCGCATGAAGGTATATGCGCCCGTAACATGAACTTCGGCAACCTGGGTCGCCATCCCCTCGTCCCCGCGAGTGAAGATGTACCCCCAACCACAGCTGCACTCAAAGGTGGTCTCGGATCGAGGGAAGAGCCGCAGTTGCCCATCACCGTTCCTCAACCTGTTCCCACGACCGCTCCGCTGCATCACCAGCGCACCGTCTTCCAGAATGACTTCGACGGTGATAAGGCTGTTCGACCAATACCCCCTGTACGTGCCGACGTATTCCGCAAGGATCTCCGGCGCTACGTCCACGGCGGCGGCCTCGGCATCTGTGATCGCACCACCCCAGTGGCTGCGTCCCTCAGAAGCCTCGTTACACACGCTCTCGAGCAACTCGTCGTCAGCCGCAAGTTCCATCTCAACATTTGCACGTAGCGGTGAATCGAACGTACCGGGATCCTCGTAGGTGATTTCCAGCTGCATGTGCCCGAAGTCCGATCGACGGTAGCGTTCCGTGATGCGCAGGCTCTCAGTGTGCCCCAAACCCCGGCGGTGCAGCCAGGTTTTGTCATTGAAGCCATTGCTCTCCACGATCAGCGCATCACCGTCCCAGCGGCCGACGGAATAGCCTGCCCAGGTTGGATGCGGATTCGGCTCAAGTGTACGACCGTCCGTGAAGACCTGGCGATAGGTCAAGTCACCGTTAAGGATTGCGATCACGTTTGGATGCTGCACGATTCTTCGTACTGCTGTCGCAGTGTTACTCAACGTAAGGTAAGCAGGCCCAGTGGGCAGGCAATGAAAACGAGGGTTATCATCGAAGAAGCGTCCCTCGCGTTCAGTCATCAGCGTGCGCGCCCACTCATGGACCTTGCTCGGATCGAACAGATCACCGCTCACATCCCTGGGAATCCACAGTCCCGCCAGATCAGGGTGCCCATCAGCGGAACGCGGCACGGGTGCGGATAGATCCGGCTCACCGTCAGCCGTGCGCGGAATACCCGGTGTAGCCAAGGTCAGCCACTGTGCCGCCAATGGTGTGGTTAACGCCAACAAAACCAATATCGCGAGTTGCCGTTTCATGTTGCCCCCAGAGTCAGAGCCAATACCAGGATTGACTGCATCGTAGCCTATCTCTACGCTGCTCACTATTACGTAAACTAGCTTAGTACTTGATGTGTAAGAGGACCCCGGTCATGAAAGCTTTGTCCATGGTTTTCGTCGGTGCGGCGTGGCTTCTGGCGGCCGTACCCGCTGCGCCACACCACTCGTTTGCCGCCGAGTTCGACGTCACCCGGCCCGTGAAGTTGACGGGCACCATCACGAGAATCGAGTGGACAAACCCCCACTCGTGGCTCTTCATCGACACCGAAGACGACGACGGTAGCGTTCAGAACTGGGCGATTGAGCTTATCAGTACAAACGGGCTACTCCGGCGGGGCTGGACACGCGACAAAGTGAAGACAGGCGACATCGTCAACGTTGAAGGGTTCGGCGCAAGGGATGGCACCAATACTGGAAACGCGACTACGATCACTATGACAAACACGGGCGAGCGGCTTTGGGAGAGTTCCACTGCGCAATAGCCGCGGCCGTTCTCGCAACCCTGGCTCGCCAGGCTGCGCTTAGCGCGCGTTAGGCGTGCCCCAAAGTAGCGCCTACGGAAAACGTTAGACTTCCGAACACCGGCAGAGCGTTTTGCCACATGTGTTGCGTCGACCGGTTGAAATGGCAGCCAAAAGAGGACATTCGGCCTCCAAACCGCGTTAAGATTATGACCGGCAGGTCATCTTGCTCGACGGCTTGCCCATACTAAATAAGAAATCCCCGTGGAGGGAAAATAATGAAGAAGTTCTGGACCCTTTCTATGCTATCTCTATTCCTGGGCGCTTCGGTGCACGCGCAGCAGTTTCCACCCGGGTTCGTCGATCCGATGCCGCTACTAGCAGCGGCGTCCGAGGAGATTGGCGAGCAGGACTTCCAGTGCGTCACATTGTCGGGCACTGGCTACAGCGGCGCAGTGGGGCAGACCTATGAAAATGCCGTTAACATCGACTGGGATCGCATCGAGATGGCCAACTACACCCGCACTATCAACTGGGAAACCGCAACAAGCATAGAAACCTTCGACCGGACACCAGGCCTTAACCCCGCCTCTTGGAAATACGGACTCGGCTGGATGGGCGGCACACCCACCCAAAAACAGACGCGTCAGACCTTTATCGTGAACGGCGATACCGGATGGGCGATTGATGGCGATGGTCCGCCGGTGGCTGCCACGGCTGAGGACGCGGAACGGTGGCAACTGGACATCTGGCTGAATCCTCCGGGCTTTCTTAAGGCGGCTCGCATGCCGGGTGCAAACCCCAAGGCCTTCTGGCGCTGGGAGCAAATCGAGATGGGGCGCGACGGCAACGTCGTCAACCTCACGAAAATGCACGTCGTGTCGATCACGATGCTGGGCAAGTACCTCGTGGATGCCACCATCAACCCGCAGAACCAGATTCAGCGCATCCACGTGATGGTAAGCGAACCAGCGCTCGGCGATTTCAACATCGAGCACGAGTCCACGAACCAGCAACAGTTCGGCAATGTAAAGTGGCCGACCAACTGGCATTCGCATCAGGGCTGGGACGACAATTGGCAGTTCGCCAACGATAGCACCGGCCACAACGCCTACGGTGGCACGTTCCCGAACGTGCAGCCAAACGTCTGCCCGAATTCGGTTCCGGTGCCTACGAACCTGCAGCCGTCCCCAAGACCAGACCCGGAGATGGTGATCGTCGAAAGGATGGCCGAGGGCGTCTATCTACTGGGCGGCGGACCCGCTAATAGCTACATGGTGGAGTTCAAGGACTGGGTAGCAGTGTTTGACGCACCGATCAACGAAAAGCGCAGCCTGGCAGTTATTGAAGAGATCGTGAAGCTAGTCCCAAACAAGCCGATCCGGTGGCTGATCAACTCACACGTGCACTTCGACCACATTGGAGGACTTCGCACCTACCTGCACATCGGGTCCACGATCGTCACTCACCGAAAGAATGTCGGGATGCTGAACCGGGACGTACTGAACTACCGGACTCAAGGCGTCGAGCCCGATATCACTTCGCTGTGGCCGCCAACCGAACTAGCAGAGGGTTACAACTACGAAGCAATCAACGAGAACTTCGTGATTACTGACAACGAGCGCATTATGCGCGTTTACTACGTGCAACCACTGAGGCATGCCACCGGGATGCTGATGGCGTACCTTCCTGAGGAGAAGATCGCCTTCCAAGCGGACCTCTTCAACACGCACGAACCACCTCCGGCCGAGCCGACGCCTGCCATGCAAAGTTTCTTCAACCAAATTCAGCGGATGTCGTTAGATGTTGAGACGGTTGCGCCGTCACACGGCCAGCCCGTGCCCTATTCGGATTTTGTTGAAGCCATGGGTGATGAGGGTAAGCTCTGCGAAACCGTGATTTCTGGCGGAGCCGTTGGGATGGCGCCCTGTGAGACCGTAGATCACTAGTGGTTCCAATCCATGATCAACCAACCCGCACCTTGGACGGATTTACTGGGGGGGCAGGAGTGCAGACAATTAAGGCTACCCTATTTGTAACTCTCTGCTTTGCATTGCTGGGCTGGGCCATTCCAGCCCAGGCGCAAATACAACCCTTTCCTGAGTGGCTTGCAGAATTTCGCGCCGAGGCACTAGCTAGCGGCATCTCGGCAGAAGTATTAGACGTGGCACTGGCTGGTATCGAACCTGTCGAACGAGTAGTTGAGCGCGACCGTAATCAAGCTGAATCTAGGCTCGATTTCTGGACCTATATCGACCGGGTTGTCACCACCGGGCGCATTGAAGAAGGCCAGCGCCGTCTTACCGAACATCGCGATCTTCTTGATGACGTTGCTCGACGTTACGGCATCCCGCCCCAAGTGTTGGTAGCCACCTGGGGCATCGAAAGTAGCTTCGGGCAAGTCCAGGGTAACTATCCTGTGATTAGTTCATTAGTGACGCTCGCCTACGATCCGCGGCGCGCAACTTTTTTCAGACGAGAACTTTTGAATGCGCTACGCATCGTGAATGAAGGACATATCGGTGCAACAGAGATGAAGGGATCGTGGGCCGGTGCTATGGGGCAACTTCAGTTTATGCCCTCAACATTCATCGACTACGCAAAAGATGGTGATGGTGACGGACGCAAAGACATATGGGGTAGTGCAGCCGATGCGATCGAGTCAGCCGCCAACTATATGTCCTCAGCGTGGCGCCCCGGGTATATCTGGGGGCGGCAAGTGATACTACCAAGCGGGTTCGGCTCAACCATAACCGGGCTCGATACGGAGAAAACTCTCGCCGAGTGGAATGCTCTAGGCGTGAGACGTATTGATGGAAGCCCACTGCCAACTGTAAATGTGGCTGGCTCAATCGTGCTACCCAACGAAGGTAGCAAACCAGCGTTCCTGGTCTATCAGAACTATCGGGCTATCTTGAGATGGAACCGATCCCATCTATTTGCTATTGCGCTCGGACACCTCGCTGATCGCATCAACGGACAGTCCTCCCTGCAACGTTAATTCCTCGTCCACCCATCAAGTGGGAACTTCGGTGGTCTGCTGCACGTGAAAGTGATCCATTTCAACTGGAACACGTCATGCTGCAATGTTATGTTCCTAGGAGAACTAGAAGAAGCTCAAAGCTGTAGGAGTCCACAATGAAAATAAGTTTCTGGTCACAGTTCGTTAGGCTAATTAGTGTTATTACTGCTCTTGCGTTTACGCCAGGACTCGTTCTATCCCAGAGTGTTTTTACACACGCACACTTGAGAGTCCCAGAGGGTCAACAGGAAGAAGTGGCTGCCTGGTATAACGAAGTGCTTGGCGGGGAGCTTGATGAAATCGGCCCCGGTCCGGTCATCCGACATCACAATGGATTCGTTGGCACCATGGCGAATGATGGCATGGCAGGTGATGGTGCGGATAGCGTTTTAGATCACGTCGGTATAGCCGTTCCGGATGTACGTGCCACAGTCGAGTTGGCTCGAGAACTCGGGGGTGAGATTCGGACTGAGCCTCAGGAGGGAGTCACAGCTTCACTGATCTCCCACATAACTGATCCCTGGGGGGGGCGTTTTGAGTTACTGCAAGACCCCGTCTACACGGGTATTAACCATGTCCATCTTTTCGCATCGGATGCAGATGCTATGAGTGATTGGTTCTTGCGAGTTTTTGGCGGTACGTATGACGAAGAACGAGGTCGAAGTCAGTTCCACACCATTCTCTACGACAATGTTTGGGTTCATATCACTCAAGCAGCGGATGATGATCAAAGGACACCGAGCCGCTATAGCGCCATGGACCACATTGGCTTCCGAGTCCCGTCCCTGGATGATTTTCGTGAATCCCTGAGAGAATCAGGATATGAACCTTATCTTGAGCGTCCGAATCCACCCGGAGCTGACCTGATGTTCTTTGAGGGACCCGACGGCTTGCATGTTGAGATGACAGAGCCTGCGCCCAGATAAAAGGTTTCATGGAGCAACCCTTCTTAAACACGGACTGGAGAAGTCTCCTCCCTGCTACAAAGAACCTAGCTAAGCAGCAGCAGCGGTATCCTGGTCGCAGCCTCCACGCACAGGGAGTGATAGATCGGCTAAAAGCTCATCTACCTGCTCCTGAGTCTCTAAAGCAGCGGTACTACGAATAAGCCGCGGAGAATAATGGGGAGCAAACAGGTGAATAAAGTCCACCATATACCCCCTTAGAACACGATCTCTCGGGAACCCCAGCCAAGTAGTCACCTGCGGGAACAGACCTTTTGCATCAATTGCCTTGAAATTCTCTTGGTCCTTGCACTCATAGGCCATTGACGCTATCACCCCAACGCCCATGCCCATATGGACATAAGTTTTGATGATGTCCGCATCTCGCGCTGTAAACACAACCCTGGGGTCTAGGTTCTCATTACTAAACGCCCGCTTGAATGATGACTCACCTATCACACTAAAAACATAAGTAACTAGCGGGTAAGCAGCTAGGGTCTCCAAATCCAAGGGCCGAGTCTCGTGAGCCAGTGGGTGCTTTTTCGGAATCAGAACAATCCGATGCCAGTGATAAATAGGCAACAGCGTTAGACCCGAGAAGATATCCTGGGACCCTGTAGCAATGGCAAAGTTAACTTGTTGGCTCGCTACAAGTTCCGCGATCTGCTCAGAGGTCCCCTGATGCAGTTCCAAATCCACCTTTGGATAACGCTCCCGGAAGGCTTTTATGACATCAGGCAGCACGTAACGTGCCTGGGTATGTGTCGTCGCAATGGAGAGCGTCCCCTCCTGTTCTGCGGTGAGATCGCTAGCAAGACTGGTGATGTTGTCCACTTCGCGCAAAATCTTGCGAGCGCGTCCAATCACTTCGCGACCAGCTGGAGTTATAGCCGCAAGACTCTTTCCCTTACGAGTGAACAGCTGAACACCAAGCTCAGCCTCTAGTTGTTTAAGCTGCTTACTGATCCCCGGCTGGCTGGTGTAGAGGCGCTCGGCGGCAGCGGTGATATTCAGTCCACCGTCCACGATACCAATCAGGTACTTGAGTTGTTTTAAAGTCACTTCGGTCTAAATCGTCTAGCTTATTGAATTCAGTGAAAATTTTCTTCATAAAGTATATTCTGGCGGCCATATAACCATTGGTTACATGCACTGTCAACCACTCACCTTAGTAGACTGCAGACCCATTCTCGGCCAATGTATACCTAAACTGATGCGGCAAAACTTCTTAAAATCAGTATCTCAAAGATATATCGCTTGGGAATAACTAACCCTCGGCAAAGGCTACAATGCAACGTTCTTACTGCACAGCCGCGCATAGCCGGGGACAGCTAATCTGATG
>DBZY01000021.1:0-3995 GCA_002311835.1 Proteobacteria bacterium UBA1148
GCAGCGTTTGCTTTAATTAGAGCACCTGGCGCTCCAATCGCTACAACTAACTCAATCTCATAATGAAAATTTTTGGTAGCTGGAGGATATTTGACCTTACTACCGTTTGGCACGAGTGCATCTGGGGGCTTCATAAAAAAAACTGGCGGCTCCCGCTCTGGCTCCTCCCCCATCTCACGCACATGCTCCGCATAGTTCCAACCCACGCAATAAACACGTCGAACAGGAAACCGCTGCACACTGCCCGCAATCTCTATAGAGGGAATCGTCGGTGAGTAAATATAAGACACACTGGATAATTTAACCGACACAGACTCTGAGTTTAACCTAGCTGTAATGCACTGCCGCGGTATAACGTTCTGTTCTTTGGGTGAATCGTCTATCCTAATGGTATAGATAACAATAATTCTTTCGAGGGAACAGTATGATCAGACTCAATTGCCGCAAGGTAGCGCCCGCACTGACCTTTGTCTATGTCGCCTGCAGCCTGCAGGCTTGGGGCCAGCACGAAGCCGAGAGTAGCAATGTTCGCCTTGTAGGGCATAGTGACCTGCAAGCTCGCTCCGCTTATCACCCTGAAATCAAGCGTCAAACTGTCAACGGTGAGGAACGCTGGATAGCATACGTTGGCCACCATGGCGGGCGGCACCTAGATCCTCTGAGTGGGGAGATGGAATACAACGGAACATCCATCATAGATGTTACGGACCCAGAGAACCCGGTCTACCTTCATCACTTGGAGGCTACTGATGGAACGAATGGTGCTCAGATGGCGCGTGTTTGTAACGGGGATGAACTACCTGGTGGCACGCCAGGTAGTTCTTACCTATTACGCGCGAACGGTGGACGTATGCCTGCAGGTGGCAACGTCTCTCACCAGATTTACAACGTGACAGATCCAGCCAATCCGGTTCTTATTAGTGTCCTGTCCGATGGCTTAACAGATACCCATAAAAACTTTTGGGAGTGCGGGACCGGTATCGCCTATTTAGTTTCCGGCGTCCCGGGCTGGCGCGTTACCCGTATGACTCAAGTCTTCGACTTAAGCGATCCAGCCAATCCAGTATTTATCCGAAACTTTGGCCTTGATGGTCAACAGCCCGACGCTACCGGAACGACGCCCGTTGAACTACATGGTTGCATTTCTGTTGTAGATGCCAACCGCATTTACTGTGGTCATGGCACAAATTCCAACGGAATCGTGGCTATCATTGATCGCGATAAACTCATCAACGCAGAACTTGTAGACCCGGTAAACCCAACGTCTGCAGAACTACAGGAACCGGTAATTTCCCAGCTCCGACTACCGAATTTTATGGGCGCGCATACAAGTTTTCCAATCCTCGGAATGACATTATCCGAATTTGAAAAAGATGAAGTCGGGGCTGAACGAGATTTTGTTGTAGTAGTTAACGAATCGCTGCGAAATGAGTGCACGGAAGAATGGCGCCAACAAATGTATATGGTTGACGTCTCAGACGAAGTACACCCTATGCCTGTAGCGACCTTCAACGTACCTGCAGCATTAGGAAACTTCTGCGAGCGTGGTGGTCGCAACGGCGCGCACGCCTCACATGAGAATCCCACACCGATTTTCCACAAAAAACTCGTCTTCGTTACTTGGTTTAATGCTGGGATGCGAGTTGTCGACGTACGTAACCCGTTCAACCCTACGGAAGTTGGGTATTACATCCCAGCAACTAGCGAGAACACAGCGAATCGCTGTATTGAGATCAACGGTCAAGAACGATGTAAAACTGCTATACAGTCCAACAACCTCGAAGTTGATGACCGAGGCTATATTTATGTAACGGACCGTGCAGGCACTGGCATGCATATCCTCGACCTAACCGGTGACGCACGTGAGATCGCGGACTATCCGGAATAACTCAATGAAAACACAACCCTCTATGAAACATCCCAATGCGGTGGGTCGATTCACTTTAGCACTCCTTCTGGTGGTTACCTTGATATTGGGCGGTTGTGGTCAGAATTCTGAACTACCCTTGGAAATCTACTGGATTGATGTGGAGGGTGGTTCCTCGACGCTGATCGTGACACCCACCCGTGAGGCCGTGCTCATGGATGCGGGCTGGAATCGCGAGGACGCACGAGATGCTCTACGCATTCAGGCTGCAATGCAGGACGCCGGTATCACCGAAATCGATTACTTCATCGCCTCGCACTTTCATGGCGATCACGTCGGCGGTACGCCCGCAATTGCCAGCCGAGTCCTAGTACGCCAGTTTTTTGATCACGGCGACAGCGTCGAGCAGGAAACGGAACAGGGCCGACCAGCCTGGGAGGCCTATCTGAGAGCGGCACAGGGTAGGCGACAAACGGTACGCCCGGGAGATACTCTGCCTCTGACGGGTAATGTCGAACTCAGTTTTGTTGCAGCCAACAGGGAGGTTATCGGGCCGGCGGGAGCTGGCACAAACCGACATTGTGGCCCCCCAATGGCTAGTGAAGACCTAGGCGAAAACAGTCGCAGCGTAGGCTACATGGTCAGCCTAGGTGACTTCGAATTCCTCGACCTCGGTGACATGACGGTGGACGTTCAACAGTCCGCCGCATGTCCGGAGAATCGGCTCGGCGTCGTGGACCTGCTCCAGGTCCCGCATCACGGTCAGGATGTCGCGGCAGAATTACTCTGGGCGCTGGAACCTACCGTCGCCATAAGCAATAACGGCGCAAACAAAGGTGGCCGCGCCGACGACCTGGCAATCGTGCAGCAGATTCCGAGGATCGAGGGGTTCTGGCAGATTCACCGTGCCATGGCGGCTCCAGACAACGCGAACACAACCGCCCAGATGACGGCCAATCTCACCGAGGAAGATGACCAAGGCTACTGGATCAAGGCAACGATCGAATCAAGTGGTGAACACTACCAGATCACCAATGCCCGGAACGGCTATAGTCAAATCTATCAGACAAAATAGCCTTAGAGCAGTGATACGCGAGCTATTGTAGCCATGAAACAGGGCATCGTAGCCGTCTGCTCTGATCTTCGAGCAGGTGTGGCTAGGACGCTGCGTAAAACAAATCTTATGAGATTTTTTAGGTCAGTGCCTACCCTACGCAATCCAATCTGACGGATCCCCTCATAGGAACCGATTCACGGAGATAACTACGCTCCACCATTTACTCAGTTGCTTTTAACTATACCTATGGCACAATGAGTTAGAGAATAAAACTAATAAAATCCCTGAGGTGTGAGCATGTTTGAGGCTTCGATGGGCGCGATACTCGCCGTGATTGTCCTATATCTCTTTCCAGCCCTACTCACCCCCGCCTTCTACACACTTGGCTTTGGCTTTTTCTCACTTATCAGCGGCAGCGTCACCTACTATTTTGTCACCTGGATTGGTGTAATCAATCAAAACGCTTTCTGGATAGCAACAATCTTAGGCTGCCTTTTGGGGTCATTTGCAATCTGCCGTCTCAGGCGATTTCGCAAAAATAGTAACCACATAAATAAGATTAAACTTATCCCATAACACCTTATTTTTAATAACGTAGCTGGTCTAACCGCGGAGCCTTGAAAATAACTCCAATGCGTTGCCACGCTCGATACGTTGTAAGTCATTGTCAGCAAGACCAGCAAAGTTGCGCATGATCGTGTCGGAGTCGGTGATAAGTGCGGCCGGCGAAATAGGGAGATCTGTCCCAAACAACAGTTGCGACACATCAACAAAATCCAGCAAAGCATTTAGCGAATACGATGAGATGGCTTGCGCCGTGCCAAAATAGAATCTTCTTAAGTAGCTCAGTACCCCCTGAGGGGCTCGTTCTTGAAGATTTGGTATAAACCGCTCACCCTGATCGCTCAGTCTTGCCGCAATATAGGGCACCGTACCCCCGGCGTGAGCGGCTACGAAGCGGATATTTGAGTATCGCTCCAAGGTTCCAGAAACTACAAGATTCATGATCGCCCTCGTCGTCTCGAAAACATATTCCATGACTGAGGGCCGTATACCAAGATTTAAATCATT
>DBZY01000021.1:4015-4546 GCA_002311835.1 Proteobacteria bacterium UBA1148
AAGCACTGCCATCAGAGAATCAAGTTCCGGTGAGCCAAGATAAACATTATCAACACTGCCATTGAGTGCGATACCGTCTAGCCCGAGGTCATCTAAGGCATATATTGCCTCCTCCGCAACTGCGTTCGGCTCAAACTGAGGTAGCATCGCAAATGCGCCGAATCGGTCTGGATAATCACCAACTAGCCGTGCTGCCAATTCATTAACTTCACGACATAATTGAACCGATATACGTTCCCTTGGGTTACGAACTGACAACATTCCCGTTTGGATACCAAACCGGTCTAGGAGACTCAGAGCCCGATCGACAGTCCAACCTCCACCAGGCCAAGATGCACCAATGCTTAGCCCCCCAAACGCGTCCTCAATTGGCGGCGGGTGCCAGTGGTGATGGATATCAATACGTTCTAGTGTCTGGGTACGCCCCAACCCTGCCCATCCGGAAAAAGCTAATCCAGTCATTCCGGAACCCGCAAGACTTAATGCTTCACGACGCGTCAAATTTTTGGCTTTACGCATCATGCTAATTGG
>DBZY01000021.1:4625-6791 GCA_002311835.1 Proteobacteria bacterium UBA1148
CCAGAATCATTGTCGTTATAGGGAGATAGAGTCTAAATGAAGGTCGATCAATAATAATATCGCCCGGTAATCGGCCTAAAGGTAACTTTCCTATCCAGGGCCAAGTCAACCCAACCACTAGCACTACTAACCCAATAACTATCAGCGTTCGTTGCGTCATCTCAGCATTGTACGTTGCACACACTCACATAACTGCAACCTGCCCGAACATACCGAACCAAGCTTGTGCTAGTGCGGTAAGTCCTCCACGACGTAAGAGCTTACATCCAAGATTTCAGCCGGAGTTAGCACCACGCCAAAGGATGGCATTGTGTTAAAACCATCTCGAATCCGTTGCATCACTACAGCAAGATTTGTTGATGCGTCCAGCGGGACGCCGCCGCCGTGACCACCTTCCCCATCAGTGCCGTGGCAGAACGCGCACACCCCATCGTAAAGCACCTGACCGTTGGCTGTATCAGCTACTTGATCTGCCACGGAAGACACTGTACTGACTGCAGAAGCTGTGGTCGACTCAGATAGTTCATCCATAGAACCATTCAATGAAAAGAGCCATACGCTGTCACCACGTGCTGAATTCGCAAAAAGATTACCAGCCGAATATGCCACTATGAATTGCTCGCCATTGCGCTCAAATGAACTAACCGCGGAGTTCATACCAGCACCGGTCTGAAATTCCCAGAGCAGTGTCCCGTCACTAGAATCTAGTGCCGTCAGCCGTCCGTCGTTTCGACCGAGAAAAACCAGCCCGCCTGCCGTTGCTAGAGACCCGCTATAGCAGCGATCCACTAGCCTCTGTTGCCAGACGATCTTGTTGGTTCGCATATCCATAGCAGTAAAAACCCCAGTGGCATAACCCGGTATCGCATGGAACGCGCCTCCCAGAAATCTTTCTCCTTCCACCGGTGGCAGTTGTTCATCTTCGTTACCGCCACTAAAGAAAGACATCCGATCTGTCGCACAAACATATAAATATCCTGTTGCAGGATCGTATGCACTACCTGGCCAGTTCGCACCGCCGTTATGGCTAGGTTTTGCCACCACACCCTCTGTCCAGAAAGGTGTAAAGACACGACCTTGATTAACCAAGGGTGGGTAGCCCTCTGGTGTGATATCTACATGCTGAGGTACAAAGGCATCCCCAAGCGGATATGGTTGGGTTGCCGCAGTAGCTTGGCGAGGCTCTTGTGGTACGGGGCGTTCTTCTATTCCGATCAAAGGCTCTCCTGTTTCTCGATCCAGGATATACACCCAACCAGTTTTACTAGGCTCTGCCAGAGCCCTCCTCATCTCACCATTGACTTCAATATCAAATAGAACAACAGGGCTGGGGGCATCAAAATCCCAGATATCATGATGAACCTGCTGAAAATGCCAACGATACTCGCCAGTCTGTGCGCTCACTGCAACGATGGAAGTTGTGAAAAGATTATCTCCAGGACGAATCGATCCGTTGAAATCGGGACCTGGGTTGCCTGTCGAGAAGTAGACAAGATCCAGCGCCGGATCTACTGCCGGCGTTTGCCAAACAGTCCCACCACCATAGAGATAAACGTCATTATCTTGGGGCCAGGTATCGTGCCCAAACTCGCCAGGTCCAGGAACTGTGTAAAACGTCCAGGCGAGTATGCCATCATCCGCGTGATAGGCTTTGACCCGCCCTCTTACACCAAATTCAGCGCCCGCAAACCCGGTGATAACCAGGCCATCGTAATACAGCGGCGCACTGGTTATACCAAAACCCTCTTCCCATCGTTCCGCTTGAGTCGACCATAGGACGCCTCCCGTCCGCTGATCCAGAGCAACTAATTTGCCATCAAGTTGTCCTACAAAGACTTTGCCCTCACCTAGACCTACACCGCGACTAGTCCAGCCACAGCAAATCGTATCGATAGACTGTTCAAGATTTGCCTCATAGGACCAAAGTATCTCGCCTGTATCCACCTCTATAGCAAATACGTCATCTGCACCGGTAACGATGTAAACAACACCATCGTAGATTAATGGCTGTGCTTCTCCTGAGTATTTGTTGTCGAGCCCTGATCCATTCAGCCTAGCTCGAACGGCACCTTTCAATTGGGCAACATTATCCCGATTGATTTGATCCAATGGCGAATAGCGCTGGTTGTAAACGTTACCACCATTAGTAATCCAATCTTGTCTGGG
>DBZY01000021.1:6935-15895 GCA_002311835.1 Proteobacteria bacterium UBA1148
AAAATATGGCGGTCCTTACGTACTTTAAGGTGCTGTGTCTGACAACCATTCCAAGACTCCCGTCTATTAGTTATTATTTCAACTTGATCACGATGATAATCGATTTTTTACACTCCGCGTCGAAGGAGACCGCTATGCACCCAAATCGCAGCATATGCACGGCTGTTGCTTCATGCGCCCTCTTGACTATCGCTCTCTCCTCCAACGGACTTGCCCAACTCGATACTTTCGCGGTGAACTATGTAGTAGCTAGTGAGCGACTTCATACTGCCGGCCAACCTGACATGACTCAGCTTAGCAGTGTGGCGGATCGCGGTTTCGAGTTAGTGATAAATCTTGCCCCACCAACCAGTCAGAATGCTATTCCGACTGAAGGGCAGCTGATCGCATCAACTGGAGCCAGCTACCTAAACATTCCCGTAGACTGGGAAAATCCTACTTATGCCGATTTCGAGCTATTTAGTGGTGTTCTTAATCAATCGGGGGATCGACAAGTCCTCGTCCACTGTATGTTGAATTTCCGTGCTTCCATGTTTACTTTTTTGTATCGAGTCGTGCACGAGCAAGTGTCGGCCGAAGAAGGTTTCAAAGCCGTAACACAGGTTTGGGAACCCGAGGATCATTGGGTTGAATTTGGGCAGATGGTACTTGACAGGCACGGAATTGATTTTGAGCTTCCGTAGTTACGTGCTCGCACTTAGGCGAGACCTTTGCATCTTGCACAACGCCTCTATGGATAGAGCAAATATAAATAAAAACAATTAGTTATAATAATATAAAATATCATTTTAAATATACTGAAGCCCTGCAAATATCCTATTTTCGAGGCAAATCGAATGATTGGGCGCAACTAGCAACCAGGTCTGATTATGTATTTAGTTTACGATGGGAATGCTGAAAGATTAGGAGGAAACATATGAATAAGAACCGAATACTTCTTTCGCTCATTTTCCTGGCTGCCTCAACTGCGATAGGCGAAGTGGTACGCATTGATGTTGAACGTAGCCATGAAATCGCTAACGGGACTTCATATGGCCTAGCTGGCTCTTACGAGGGCATTGTCGGCAAGATTCATTACACCGTGGACCCCGATAACAGTATTAACCAAATCATTACTGATATTGGGCATGCGGCAACGAACTCTGCCGGACTTGTAGAATTTTCGACTGATTTTTATTTGATCAAACCAAAAAATATCGAATTGGGAAATGGCGCGGTCTTTGTTGAAGTACCTAACCGCGGTGGTAAAGGGATTCTTACCCGTTTTAATCGCGCCGCTGCGTCACTCGACCCCATATCGCATGAACACATGGGTGACGGATTCCTCCTACAACAAGGCTTCACTCTCCTATGGATAGGATGGCAACACGATACACCTCTCCAACAAGGTCGGCTGCGCGTCTACCCACCTATCGCCACCAACCATGATGAGACCATTGAGGGTGTAGTACGAAGCGATGTCATTGTCTCAGAAAAAGCATTTTCCCACTCGCTTGGAAACCGGGGTCATATAGCCTATCCAGTAAAAGATCCTGCTGATCCACGTAATGTTCTAACGGTTCGAGATGGATTGATGGCAGAGCGTCAAATCATCCCACGCGAACAGTGGCAGTTTGCCCGTAGAGAAGATGGGCGCCCCGTTCAAGATCCAACTATGGTCTATTTGGATGCTGGGTTTGAACCTGGCCGAATCTACGAAGTGGTATACATCTCGCAAGACCCTCCCCTTGCAGGACTGGGACTTGCAGCGATTCGCGATGCAATTTCACTGGTGAAGTATGGCTCAGCTGATGAGTTAGGAATTCCAAGCGGCGCCATTGATAGAGCTATTACTTACGGTTCTTCACAGAGCGGGCGATTATTGCGCACCTATTTACACGACGGTTTCAACGAAGATGAACAACATAGAAAAGTGTTTGATGGCGTCATTCCCCACATTGCGGGTGGCGCAAGAGGAAGTTTTAACCAACGCTTTGCCCAGGCATCCAGAGCGCCAGGCGGTGCTTTTGAATATCCTAATAGGGTTTTCCCGTTTGCCGACGAAATGCAAATAGATCCTGCAACCGGTATGCAGGATGGCTTGTTGACCCGCGTAACCTCGTCTTCTATGCCAAAAATATTTTATACAAACTCCTCCACAGAATACTGGAGATCTGTTGGGGCGCTTACACATACGACAGTGGACGGAAAACAGGATTTACCGCTCTTGGACAACGTGCGTACTTATAATTTTGCGGGTACTCAGCATGGGCCCGCAGCATTCCCACCAAGACGAACTAGCAGTGGGCAGTACGCGCCTAACCCAAACGATTACACATGGTTTTTGAGAGCACTATTAGTTCGTATGGACCAATGGATAAAAGATGGTCGGTTACCGCCACAAAGCCGCTATGCAACTCTCAAGCAAGAAACACTAGTAAGTTTCGAGGCTATGTCGTTCCCTAAAATACCCGGCATATCACCCTTGACAGAAGTCAGCATTGCCTACGCGCTTAACTTTGGTCCAGATCTTGCATCTAAGGGAATAATTACCCAAGAACCCCCCAGCCTTGGTTTGCCTTACCCGTTTCTAGTTCCTCAGGTCGATAAAAATGGTAATGAAGTCGACGGGCTTAGATCAACTGACGTTACTGTACCGCTTGCAACATATACCGGTTGGTTGCCCACAAATCCGGTATCCGGTACGGGGCTCTACGTGCCCTTTGCCCTTACGCGCGCTGAGCGCGAAGCCAATAATGATCCGCGTTTATCCATTGAAGAACGTTATAAAGGTCGGGCGCAGTATCTTGGGCTGGTCGCAGAATCAGCGCTGGAGCTAATTGATGGCGGCTACCTGCTGGATCAAGATCTGCAAAAAATTCTTGAAATTAGTGGAACCCATTGGGACCACCTAACAAATAAACTTGAGTAATTTACGAGGAAATGACCCAAGAGCATTTCTCGAATATCTTAACCAGGGAAAGTGAACGTATTGCAGACTTTGCAGAATCCTGATTAGGGTTGCCTTTTACCCACGCACGTTAGGATCGACAATGTGCTCAGCGTCACGCTCCTCGCAAGGCACAGACCCAAAAAAGAAGGCCTCGGGATCTGGGTTGAGTCGACTCAGTTGAGAATCCAAAGTCCAAGGTTCTAGCAACATTGTGTCATCCACCGTAGCTTCCCAGTGCAGCGTATTACCCTCACGATGAATCCGCTCGGTAACCGTCATATCCCAGCTATGGATATACCCTGTCCAACCCAGCCAGCTTTCATTGTTAAATCCAACCGATTCAATGACCAAGGTATCATCCTCCCAACGACCAACTGAATAGCCTAACCAACTTGTATCGGCCACCTGCAAAGGATGATGATCGCGCCCATCCAGCGGAATAACTCGGAATGCGGCTGGACCATAATTAACCCGGGAATCGTATAAAAAAACAATCTCAGTCGGCGTTTGTATAATCTTGTGCGGTGGTCCTACTCTCGGCACTCCGGCTGGTCGACAGTTAAAGACCGGATCTTGCAGCAAACCATTCCAATCCAGATCCTGTATCGTATCCCAGTGCTCAGGCTTATAAAGTGGCTTATTCCGGTGCGCACGCTCAAGAACCGCAAAGTCTTTTTCGAAATTTGCAATATCGTTGTTCCGTGATGGAAGGTTCAGGGTAATATCCCCATTCTCATCCGGCCCTGCAGTAACCCCTGCATTACGAATAAGAATCCAATATCCGGACAAATCTGGGTGCCCATCCGCGGTGCGCGGTACTTCTTGCGTCTGCGCCGGAACGAGGTAACTCAATGTCAGAGCGACAAATGCAATCTTTAACTGACTAGACAAGATAAACCTTCTATTCATATCAACACCCTTGATACCTATAGATCAGCGGTATCGTAAGAATAATTTATTACTGTCATAGGGATGGATCCTGGCCACGCATAAGGAGACGAGTCCCCGATGGCAAGGTGATAGCAACCATTAATCCAAGCGGCTTGCCATTACGGGCAGGGTTGTATTCCACAGTGTACTCATGATCCACGACAAGCTCTTTGAGTAGTCCAGCCCTGCGTAGCGCGTTCAACGCCACTGATTCGATTGCCCAATTTACGACCTGCCCATCGCCCTCATCTACATCGAGATAAAAGTAAGGGTGCGGGTTAATTAACTCGACCTTCGTCATTACCCCGGTCAGCGCCTTAAATTCATCAACCGCAAACTGCGCCTGTACAGCATGGTGGGCAGACGCCATAAACGACGCGCTGAAGGAAAAGGCAAGAAATACGCACATAGAAAGTATCTTTAGTTTTTTCATTGAGAGCTCCGTCTCAGCAGTTCAGGTGTTGGAAACACCACGTATGGATTTTGAAAAAATTCCGTTACTGTCATATCCAGCGTCGTTTCACCGCCCAGCGTGTGGACAATATGTGATGGAAAATAAACATCTAACAGTGGCCAGTCAATATAGTCAGTATAAATAGCCTCAAGCAAAGTCCGCCCCAGTATCGGGTGCTGAATAGTCATCTCAACTATCTCGGGGCGGTCATCGTTATTAAGTAGCACTCTGACGGGAATGCCGTCAACGTCAAAACCCAGCGTCCTAGACCCAACTCTCACCGCATCTGGGTTGGCTACCACTGCATGGATGGCGCCGTGTGGTGTCAACCAAATCTGCTGTGCCTGCTCGGTCACCCGATCTACAGAGGGTGGTGTAGGGTCAATTCCAGGTAATCTTTCGTCCCAAGCCTGGTTATCGCGAATGACATGTATTGTCCTTTGCTCCTCTCCATCAGAGCCTATATGCGTCATATCCCATCGAATGGCAGGAATAGAGTAGTCAATGCCTACAGTGGCATTAGTTATATCAAAACGCGTCCAACTCCCATCAGATTGGGGCACACTCATCCAACCCTGACCTGAAAACTGCACAGTATTGATCGCATCCATTCTACGGCCCGGCCCAAACCCTCTGACCATGCCAATCGCCTCTGCACTACTCTCAATCAGCCGGGCATCACCAGTCAGCGCCTGAGCGTGCCCAAACTGCGCAAAAAACGATATCGCTACGATCGTCAATATGAGCCTAAATATCATCGTCAAAACACTCCTTGTGCGATTCGCATTAATAGTGAAACCCGACCGCATTCGTTACAGGTTCTAATGTTCTTTATTCAAGCCCACCACAAAGGCCCAATCTCTCTGATATTGTCTGATTTTACCTAATCTTCGGGTAAGAATTATTATGTTGAGAGAGTTTAGCTCAATTTTATGCCACTATGGCCTGCCCAAATGGCGAGCAACGCCGTAGGAAAGTCACATCTGTCTGTCAAAGAAAGCTTTCAACCAAGCCCTTTTCCGTGCCCTGGTGAGCGTGCCAGCACCCTTAGCCAGGACTTTTTAGGGGGGAGCGGCGAGGAAAATACCCTTCCGAGCAAAATGGATGCTCGCCGCGGAATGAGTGACAGTATAAAATGGAGTTTCGTAAGCCAGTTTCTCCTAAGAAAATGATAGCACTGCGACCAGCCGTTACAAGGACGTACTAGTGGCCGCGCACATGAGGAGCACTCTGCATCATGAGTTCAGAGCAATTTGATTTCTCGCTCGCTATAGGTGGCGCCGCCGGACAGGGTATAGCCACTCCTGGCAACATTCTTGCAAGAACTTTTACCCGACGTGGTCTCTGGCTAAACGCATACAACGCTTATCAATCTATTGTGCGCGGCGGGCACATCTTCCTAACTATGCGAATCAGTGACAAAGAAATTTATAGCCACGGTGATAGTTTGGATATGTTGTTGTGCCTAAACCAGGACACTATGGATAGGCATCTAGGACTCATGGGACCGGGAGGACAGGTCATCTTTAACGGGGATAAAATCATCCCGGGCGAGACCCCAGAAGGAGTCCAACTATGCCCGATGCCCATCAAAGAACTCTCAAATAAGAGTCGTAACAAAGTTATTCAAAACACTATTGCGCTTGGAGTCATTAATAACCTGTTAGGCCTTGAGTTTGACTTATTGGAAAATTCACTTAAGCAACAGTTTGGACGCAAAGGCGACGCCGTCGTTGAGGAAAACACTAGTGCTGCAAAAGCTGGCTACGAGTATGCCAAAGAACACTTCAAAGCCTATCCCGAACCACTCGCAACCGGGCCAAAACCTCTGGCGCTATGGACTGGAAATGAAGCCCTGGCGATGGGTGGCGCAGCTGCTGGGGTTAAATTTTATACGGCTTACCCAATGAGCCCGTCTACTGGCGTATTACACTGGATGGCCGCGAATGCCCGTGAGCTTGGCATTATGGTTCGGCAAGCAGAGGATGAAATTGCGGTCGCTAATATGGCTATTGGCGCAGCCCACGTAGGTGCTCGGGCAATGTGCGCAACTTCTGGTGGAGGATTTGCTCTGATGACGGAAGCTGTTGGCGCAGCTGCGATGATGGAAATCCCCGTGGTATTCATCAATGTAATGCGAGCAGGCCCCTCAACCGGGGTACCCACTAAAACCGAGCAGGGAGATCTTTGGCAAGTTCTTGGTGCCAGCCAAGGCGACTTCGAACGATTGATCGTAGCACCGACAGATGCGCTTGATGCTTTCAAAATCATTCCTGAACTCTTCAACCTCTGCGACCAACACCAATGCCCTGGAATAGTTATCACCGACTTGCTGATCTCCGAAGGCACCTTCAGCACCGACCCAGACAACCTTAATCTTCAACCTGAGATTGATCGAGGTGAGATGCTTACCAATGGTGCTGATAACAATGATTATCTACGCTACGAGTTGACTGATAGCGGCATCTCACCGCGCGCGCTGCCCGGACTCGAGGGGCACGTGCATGTAGTGGCAACGGATGAGCATGACCAGGATGGTGTGATCATCAGTGACGAATTCACCAATCCACACAAACGCCGGCAAATGGTCGAAAAGCGTGCTCGAAAAATCGCGAATATCGTTGAAAAAATTGAGCCCCCTAAACTTGATGGGCCGGCGGATGCCGACGTAACCCTAATCGGTTGGGGATCAACCTATGGCGTGATCAAGGAAGCAATTGAACAGCTTGCATCGAAGGGTGTTACTGCAAATCATCTATCGATTCGCTGGATCGTGCCATTCCATGCAGAAGTGGTCATCAATATTGTTAATGACGCCAAACGCACAATTATTGTTGAGAACAATTATTCGGGACAGTTTCATCGCTATTTACGTAGCGAAACAGGCCTTGCTATCGACGGGCATATCCGCAAGTACGATGGCGAACCCTTCATGCCCCATCACATCGTTGATGGGGTCTTAGAACAGATCGCGGGCAACACTACTCACTCTGTCCCGTTTCAGGAAATAATGGTTTAGAGGGCTCCGAAATGGATGGAATAGATACCAGACAGCTTGTTCTTGACCCACAAACGGCTAATGACTTCAAAGGCAAGGTAGACCCGGATTGGTGTGCTGGCTGCGGAGACTTCGGCGTACTCAACAGCTTGCGAAAAGCCTGCCTAGATCTTGGGCTCAAACCGCATGAAATTCTTACTATTAGCGGTATCGGCTGCTCCTCAAACTTCCCTGGATTCTTCAATTCCTATGGAATGCATACCTTACACGGCCGGTCACTTGCTGTGGCAACTGGTGCAAAAATGGCCAACCATGAGCTGACCGTCTTCGTGACAGGAGGAGATGGCGATGGCTACGGCATCGGTGGCAACCACTTCACCCATACCGCACGCCGCAATGTTGATCTAACCTACATTGTCATGGACAACGAAATCTACGGTCTCACAACCGGACAGTTGTCACCTACCAGTTCACTAGATATGAAAACCAAAAGCTCTCCACATGGAAGCATCGAATTTCCGTTCAACCCGATAACCTCAGCGATCATGAACGGCGCAACATTCGTCGCCCGGGGATTCAGCTCCGATACAAAACACCTAACCATGCTTATGCAACAGGCCATTGAGCATAAAGGCTTCTCACTTATCAGTATATTTAGCCCGTGCATTACATTTAACCATGACAACACCGACGCTTTTTTCAAACCTCGCATCAAAAAGCTTGAAGATGAAGGCCACGATCCAAGTGACTGGAAGGCTGCGTGTGAAAAGGCCATGCTTTGGGGAGATGTCATCTATACAGGACTTTTCACGCACGTAAAGGATCGCCTATCACTCGATGCAGCGGAACCCATACTCACTGATGGAGGCGCAATAAGCAGCCGCTCTCTAGAACTATCTAAAGAACAAGGCAAAAAGATTGTTGAACGGATGATGTGAACTATCTTGACTGTGAATTTTCGACCCCAGATCCATACCCTCCACTAATGCTTAGTTGCTGATACCATAGAACACAGCGGTGCTCTAGCGCGTTCTCGTGGATCGATAAAGATAAAGATAAAGATAACTATCGGGAGTTGCCATGCGATGTGCAAATTACGCGAGATGGCTTGTAACCGGAGCCGGCGTATCCGTAGTTTTTAGCGGATGGGCTTTTTCACAAATCAACGAAGAGGTCAACGCCCGCACTGATCCCTATTCCGTGGATCAGAGTTTTTTTAGCTTACCAAGTGGAAGAAAAATCGGCTCGACGGCTGGTATTGCACTTGATACCGATGGCAGTAGCATTTGGATATTCGATCGGTGTGGCGACAATTGGTGCTTTGACTCAGAAGTCGCTCCTATCCAGAAATTCGATGAGTCGGGTAATCTAGAGAGAAGTTTTGGTGCGGGCATGTTTGTTCGTCCTCATGGTATCCACATCGACCCTGAAGGAAATGTCTGGGTAACTGATGCAGAAGGCCCTGACGGCGTGGACCCGAGGCGCGATGGCAAAGGTCACCAGGTATTTAAGTTCAGTCCAGATGGCAAGCTCCTAATGACGCTGGGGAAACCTGGTGTCGCTGGAGATGGATTAGACGAGTTCAATCAGCCGTCAGCCGTACTCGTCGCACCTAGTGGAGACATCTTCGTCGGAGATGGTCACGG
>DBZY01000021.1:15979-24097 GCA_002311835.1 Proteobacteria bacterium UBA1148
ACAAAGGGAACTGCTCCTGGTCAATTTGAGGAACCGCACACACTGGCCATGGACTCCGTCGGCCGTCTGCTGGTCGGCGACAGAGGAAACAGCCGCATCCAAATCTTCGATCAGGACGGAAACTTTATAGACGAATGGAACCAGTTCGGCCGACCCAGCGGGATGCATATCGACAGTAACGACATTCTCTATGTAACCGACTCAAGCTCCGACGAGAATACCAACCCCGGTTGGAAGGAAGGCATCAGGATCGGGAGCGTCACAGACGGTAAGATTACGGGATTCATTGATGATCCTGACCTCAATGGATCGCAGGAGGGTGTAATCGCAGATGTTAATGGAAATATTTACGGGTCGCTTACACGCGGAATGGCCCTAAGAAGATACGTTAAGAAATAACGAGTCTTCGGCGTTTCATACCAATGAATTTATCTGACCAGCGTACGTGTTCAAGCTGATTTTTTTACTTCTGGCCGCACTAGCCACAGCCCCTGTGGTACACGCGCAACAGTTCTATCTTGATCGATTATCTACCGACTATTCAGAAGTGCTACCGCCGTCAGCACGTGTTGATGGCACCCCAGGAAACATGCGCATTATGCAAAGTGCTTGTCAAAGTCTACCGAATACAGCTCTTCGACAACGCATTGTTGATATTGCTGCCCAGGAATGGGGCTTCTTTGGGTTTCTAGTCCTGGATCAAACAAATGTCACAGAATCGGAGTCTCGTAGCCGTCGCACGCGGTACCGAGGACCGCGACTGAACCCCCAAGAATCGGCGCGCGTTGCTGCCTCCATTGCCGGCTACTGGTCTGTTACCTCTGATGGCGACTGGATTCTAAGACGCCAGAATATGGTCTGGAATGGTCCAAGCGGTGTCGCTGCAAGATGGAGGGATCCCTGGTCCGCTGCATTCGTGTCCTGGGTTATGTGTGAGGGTGGCATTGGCGAATTAAGCCACTTCCACCGATCTATTGCCCACCATGCTTACATTGATCAGGCTATTGAAGCCCGCGATGATAATGCCTCACAGACCGCATTCGTGGCATATGACGTCGGTGAAGTCCCTGTCGAACCTGGCGACCTACTCTGCACAGCACGCCGATCAGCGTACCGCTCAATTGCGGAACGGAGAGAAAGAATTGGTGATGGTGTTCGCTCTCATTGCGATATCGTCATGAAAATAGATGAAGAGAACGCGAGAATTCTTGCCATTGGCGGTAATGTACGTGGCGCGGTGCGCTTGAAGCTCCTCCCCGCAGTCTTTTCTCAGGGACAAGGCACGGAAACTCCTGTACAAGCTGTCGGACGGGGCAACCGCAGCGTATTTGCTCATTTAAAGCTGCGCGCTGATTCCACTGAGACATATCCACTTGAGCATAGCCCAACGATTAGGGCCATCAGTAAGCAAGATGGTAGGTTAGCCTGGCTAGAACAACGGCTTAAAGGTAGGCTCACGACTAGTTGCTGTCGAGAGACGGTATCCACATCAAACGCTGCTTCTCAATATCCTGACGAGTTACCTCAACCTCTCTGAATTTGAGTCTTTTACATAAAATAGCCTCCGATCCCTAAGTTTGTGACTAGATAAGGGCGTTGGAATTATGTAGTTTCAGCAAGTCTGGTTATTTCTATTTGTTATATTGCAAGCGCGCGGGACATCTGACACTACTTTTGGCAGAATTGAGAGAAATGAACGCCTAGGGGGGCTATTTATGTGCGTCGCTCGACTCATCCTAGCAATGCTATTCCTATTTTTTTCGTGCTCCGCATTCGCTCAAGATATGATCGAATACGTCAACAGGCAGGATCGGTTTAGTATGCATGGGCCGGGCGAACCTGAGATACGTGCAATTTCCTACACCTCAGAATACGGCGTAGAGTTCCCAGCGAACATATACACTTACGAAAATGGACCTACCCACTACTCCCTCACCGTGGTTGATTATACGGATGCCAAAAGAATACATTCCGAGCGCAGCAACATAACTTCCGCAGATGATGGGTCTCTCTACTGGGCGGTTGATGTGCTCGCGTCAATTGCCTACGCGGCATCAAATATCCGCAAGCGGGGCGGCGAAGTAACATATGACGCATGGCACTATATACAACGGGTTGAGGGGCATCAGTTACAAATTACCAACGCCGATCAGTCTCGTACGTATGCTGGAATTTATTTACATGAAAGTCGCCTCTACATAGCGGAGGCAACTGTGCCCAAAACTGCTCCTCCGCCAACTTTTTTTCAACAATCGCTGACCCTACTAGACGACGAGGGCACCGAGGTCCACTACAATTACATTCATTCCCCTCGACTCAGAATTGGTGGGGGATGAGATTAACCAACCCATATCAATGCCAAATGCGGCGTTAGAGGGAAGGAGGGTTCTTTAATGTACGCCTTATCCAGAAAGCTCATAGCCATAGTGACAGTCACTACAATAGCACTTGGCCTTATTGCCAGTCCGGCTTACGCTCAGTTCGGCACCCCGTCTAGTTCCCAAGAAAGCTTGGATGAATTGCGCCGATACCGAGGCGATGGTGACAGCCCTCCGCCGTCAGCGCTCGTAAACCAGCGCTCAGACGAGACCCTGGAAGCGGCCCGAGCTGCTTCACCACAAACTGCCGAATCCACCTACGCCTACTTCCAAGACGAAGCTGAAGCGTCTATTGTGCGGGCTATAGAGCGCGTTTGGGATCCTACACTTCCTCACCCCGAACCCCCTCGAACGCCTTGGGGGGATCCTGAACTAAACGGATACTGGGAAAATGTGGCCTACACTCCCTTGGAACGACCTGAAGCGCTCGCTGGAAAGCCTTTGTACACACCCCAAGAAGCCATTGAGACTTTCCAGCAGAGAGTACTCACAGATGCCTCCGTTGATCCCGCAACAGTACATTACGATTGGACCGAATTTGGCATGGATAACTGGCAAAGCCCTATCCGTCCGAATCGACGAACATCGCTAGTTGTGGACCCGCCTAATGGCAGAATCCCCACCCTGACACCCGCAGGACGGGAGAGATTTCAAGAGCAATTGCGGCGCCATACCCTGGAATCACGAGGCTTGTACGAGCGTTGCATCTTAGGCAATGACGGACCACCGGAAGTCCCCTTTGTGCAAAACACGGGGCAAGCTCAGATCATACAAACTCAGGACTACGTGGTACTAATTACCCAGGCAAATAGTGACGTCCGCATCTTCCACTTAAATGAATCTGCTCACGCGCCAGGCAATGTTCGAAATTGGTCTGGTGATTCACGCGCACACTGGGAAGGAAACACCCTAGTAGTTGAGACTACAAACTTCCACCAAAACCGTAAGTGGAAAGGCGCATTAGGTAACTTGAATCTTGTCGAGCGCTTCACCCGAGTTGCTGATGACACACTCTTGTGGGAAGCCACAATGACAGACCCAACAACATGGGAAACTCCTTGGACTGTCGAGGTCCCTTGGCCCAGGATGTCGCCACCGGGTTTATTCGAGTTTGCATGTCATGAGCAAAACTACGGAATCATTAACGTTGTGAGAGGTGCTAGAACCCGAGCATCAGAATATGAAGCTGAATTGACAAGGTGAGGAACAGGCGTTTTCAAACAAAACCCAGCTCCGTGATAAAACCTCTCAACGCTAATCCAACTCGTCTATAGATAGGGGACTCTGTGGATAAGAAAGTCGCGGCCTCAATGGTCATGATCATTAGCCTAATCCTGGGGGGAAAAACCAGCCCGCAGGACTTGCAAGGTAATGCTCTACAACCGCTTGGAGAAGCTTTGTTTGAGCTACCCGAAGGCGGCGGTATCTATATCCCTTCAACACCGGATACCATCCAATGGGGATCATTACCGAATCGCAACACAGAACCACTGCTCACAGTAGCCTCAGGAGCAGTTGTCACCTTCGACACCGTTTCACACGAGGGCATCCTTGAGGACCAAGGTCGTAACCCGTTGATGTATTTTGCCCAACACGGCGTTTCATCGGATCAAGTACTTCGCGATGCCGTTATGATTGCGGCCTCGGCACTGGCTCATGATTTCGACGGGGATGGTCCTCATATTGTGACCGGACCGGTCGCTATCGAGGGCGCTCAGCCTGGCGATGTTCTCAAGATTGAGACCCTTAACCTCGCCCCTCGTGTTCCATATGGGGTCATCTCAAGTCGCCATGGGAAGGGAGCGCTTCCGGGAGAATTTCCAGAAAATGATGCGCCACAAAGCGACAGTAGCTCAAATTATCCTGAACTGTATAACAATGTCTCAATTTTCACAGAGATTGAAGAGGCTGATGGTGTGCATTACGCAATTTTGCACAACCGCCGTGGCGAAGCCGTGCGCTTTGCAATTGACCCATTTATGGGAATTATGGGCGTTGCTCCTGACACACAAAACAAAGTCAACTCAATCCCTCCGAATACGTACGGCGGCAATCTCGATATCAATGAATTAGGGGTTGGATCAACGCTGTACTTGCCCGTACAGATCCCAGGAGCACTCTTTTACGTGGGCGATCCGCACTACGCACAAGGGGATGGCGAGGTGGCCCTAACGGCTCTGGAAGCTCCACTGCGAGCTACTTTTCGTCTCACATTACTTCCGGCCGGCGATGCCAGTATTCCAGGGGGTAGCCCCTTCACCCAGCCGTTCGCTGAATCAGCAGATTATTGGATTCCAATAGGTTTGGATGTCGACCTTGATGAGGCCATGAAACAAGCAGTCCGAGAAGCTGTCAATTTTCTTTCTGTGTCCGTGGGAATTGAACGATCCGTCGCCTATGCTTACCTAAGCGCTGCAACTGACTTTGAAATATCGCAAGTAGTTGACCGGACCAAAGGAGTCCATGGACTAATACGCAAAGAAGACTTTAGCGATACAACTTTCCAGATCAAATAGAACCAATCACAAAATAAACAGGAAAATATTAAATACCTTTCTTCAATGTGTGCAGTTATACCGTTGCGGCATCTCGTCAGACACTTCAAACATCCTTGTTTCCGTTAGCTGGTCAGTAAAGTACAGAGCATCTTCAAACACCATAGTTAACTCAAAAGAATCACCTGTCTCATCTAGTACCAAGCGCTCCACGACATGTAATTGATCGCTGTGCGGTAGTCCGGGATGTTGAGCCAACATGCCTGCTTCAAAACCAATGGTGTCAATAACCAGCGCTAACCCCTCATACCAACCGATTGAATGCCCCAGTCCGCGTCTCTCTAAGCCAACTAGGTGTCCGTCCGTATTAAGATGAACATACCGAACCGCATCCATCCATTCGTGAGTAATTGTCACCAGATTTCCCGTTTGTTCGATTAACGTCAGATCGTTATTACCCCACAGGCGTCTGATACTGACCGGACTGCAGGTCAAGGCCGGGTCATCTAATACAGGGTCGTATGACTCCAAGACACGCCTCCCTTGTTCTGACAAGACCCAAGCCTGGGGGTTGGGTCCACCGAGTCTGGGTCCGCCACCGGGGCCCATACCACCACCAGGGCTGCTTATCCGTGCACGCCTCCAGACACGACTGAAGTTCGGAATGTTAGGATTGCTGAATCTTGGAGTAACTGCGCGCACAGAAGCTTGGGGCTCTCTGTCGAACGTATCGGTCATAGCGATACGTCTACCATCACTAAATTCTGCGGTCTGAAAATAGCACTCAGTATCGCTTCGGCGTGCAGCAAAACCGCGTATAACAATTTCCTCTCCCGACTGAAATATATCTTGCGTCCATCCACGTCGACGTAACCCAACAGCTGCTGCCAGTTCGCAATCCCATGCCTCAATCTCGCCATCCTCATCAACTACATCCAAAACAAGCCGGGCATGAGGGCTAACAAACCGGAAAGCCCTCACGGTCCCTTCTACTGTCACGCTAATATCACTATCGAAGTGGTAATCGTTAGAGTGATGACCGTTCGCCCACTCAGCAAATCCAGTTACGAGTAATATTAAGAAAATCTTACTCATTGTGATTCACCAAACTTCAGCCAAGTACTACTGAATTTAGACCGAACTAGATAGTGCGATAGAGAGCCTCAATAACCTAGTGCACTTCCATCTTTACGCGGGTCAGAACCTCCATAGTACACACGCGGGTCGTCGGTACGCCATATCGCCTGATAACCACCATGGACGCCTGGAGCACGCCGAATACGGTGGCCCATCTCCGCCAGAGCGGATTTCACATCTACCTGCATATTCCGCTCGAAAACAAGCTCACCAGGGTCGTTCGATCTACCCAACCACGGCGATGAGTGACCAATATGACGTATTCGCGGCTGGTCTCCAGCTTGCTGGGGCGACATACCAAAATCAATCATGTTAATTAAAACCTGCACGTGTCCTTGCGGTTGAAAGTCCCCTCCCATAACGCCGAACGACATCACGGGTCGACCAGCCTCAGTCAAGAACGCTGGAATTATGGTGTGAAATGGTCGTTTATGGGGTTCGAGGTGATTTGGGTGTTCTCGATCAAGAGAAAACGCCTGTCCGCGATTCTGAATCGCAAAACCAACTCCGTCAGGACAGATGGCTGAACCAAAGTTTGAGTAGACACTCTGAATCAGCGAAATCATATTACCGTCACTATCCGCAGCGGTCATATATATCGTATCGGAATCCAACTCAGGATCGCCAGGCACCACTCGCTGACTAGCAATCGAAGTATTAATTAGTTTCACTCGCTCTGCTGCGTAGTCCTTAGAAATGAGCCAGTCAATCGGTACTCGTACAAAATCAGGATCTGCGTAGTAACGGGCCCGATCTTCATAGGCAAGCCGTTTAGCCTCCACAACTAAGTGCAGATATTCGGCCGAATTGGCTTCAAATTCTCCAATGTCAAAGTGCTCAAGAAGGTTAAGCATCTGCAGAGCCACAATTCCTTGGCCATTGGGCGGCAACTCCCAAACATCAAAACCACGGTAGTTAACGCTTACCGGATCAATCCAATCAGCACGGTGATCCGCAAGATCACGCAGACTCATGTATCCGCCAAGTTCCTCAGACTTTGCAACGATGCGCTCAGCAATCTCACCCTCGTAGAAAGCTTCCGCACCACCCTCAGCAATCTGACCATAGGAGTATGCCAACTGAGGATTTTGAAAAACGTCACCAAAACTTGGAACCTTCCCATCCGGATGATAAACGTCAGCAAGGTGGGGGTACTCTCCATTCTGGCCCCAGTTACTGAACTGGGTTGCCGCAATAACCGGTGAAATTGGAAATCCATCTATCGCGTACCCAATGGAAGACTCCAAACACTGCGCTAGACTCAGTTTCCCGAAACGTTCGTTCAGCCTAGCCCAACCGCTCACGCAACCTGGCACGGTCCATGAAAGGGGGCTTTCACGAGGAATTCGATTAAGCCCCAACCTGTGCGCCTCATCGAGATTCCACGCATAGGGCGCTCGCCCGCTCGCATTAAGGCCATAGAGTTGTTGATCTTGTTCGGACCAAAGAATGGCGAATAGATCTCCACCGATGCCGTCGCTGCCTGGCTCGGTCAATCCGAGCATCGCATTGGTTGCAATCGCAGCATCAACGCAGTTGCCACCGGACTTGAGAATATCGATGCCTGCCATGGCTGCAAGCGGCTGGCTTGCACACACGATGCCATTCTGGCAAACGACGGTCGAGCGATCTTCGTTACGGCCACGCAGTTGTCCATGATCAAGCGAAGGCCTTGTTCCAGCCGCGAACGCCGTGGTCTGCGTAGCAGCAATTGCTGCCGGTGCTGCTGCCGCGGATTTCAAGAACTTACGTCGGTCCATCCTCTTTCCCCAGCTCTCCTTCAAAGGCTTAGACTACCATTCTCTTGGATGAAGTGATTAGTCTCTTTACGTATCAAGTCAGCAACCCTCCCCTCTTTACCTAGTAGTAGTAGAATCAAGTGGCATCTGTCCTTAAGAACAGTCCCAGATTGGGGAACTTTTATCATGCCAGTACACCTTGTGAAGAATTTCTTAAACTGTGTCCTTATTGGGCTGACTGTTGCTGTAGCCAACACGGCACTGGCACATCACTCTCTATTCGCCTTTTATATGGACACTTTTATGGACCTAGAAGGGGTGGTAATGGGACTAGAACTAAGAAACCCCCATATCAGTGTGACAATGCTG
>DBZY01000021.1:24193-32619 GCA_002311835.1 Proteobacteria bacterium UBA1148
TCCGAGTTGCAGGGTACCCATCAAAATTGGGCCATAAATCGCTTTTAATCACTAATATTCTCATGCCAGATGGCAAAGAACACCTGTTAACGGAACGCCCGCGCCCATGGCGATGGTCACAACCACCAGCAGAAACTCAAGCAACGGCCGCTGAAACAAGCCTGGGCCGAAGTATTTTTCGTGTTTGGAGTTTTGGCGAATTTATGCAACTCAGAAGCCCTCTAATGTTTACATCCGCAGCTCAGGCTGCCATAGCAGCTTGGGATCCTCTTACTGATATGTTAGCGCTCCAATGCATACCACCAGGCATGCCGAACGCTATGTACAGCCCATACCCTATCGAGTTCATTGATGAGGGCGATCAAATTCGCCTAAGAATTGAGGAGTGGGGAGCTATCCGGCTCATCGACATGGTTGTCAGTGAAATTCCGGCCGATGCACCCGGGACGCCGCACGGGTATTCCATTGGGCGTTGGGAGGACGATTCTCTGATAGTTGAAACTGGACGCATCGATTTTCCGTATATGGACGATGCTGGCACACCCATGAGCGAACAGGTGCGTATGCGGGAACGTTTCTCGCTTAGCGAAGATGGCAATCGCCTAGACTATGAAAATGTGATTACTGATCCGCAAACTCTGACTGAACCAGCAATTTGGAATGCTGCTTGGGTTTGGGTTCCAAGTAAGCAGATCATGTCATTTGAATGTGATGCACAATGAAGGAAGCTCAGCAACGCTTTTCTAAAGTACTAGATTCTCAACGTCACGTCTGAATGACCAAAAGCGAAAGTATCTCCAAGCCGAGAGAATAATTTTTTTACTAAATCTTGCTTAGATAGCCAAGGCAAATTGCTTACAAATAATTTTGCTAAGGAATTCTGAAGAAAGATAAGCTTCGGTGGAACTTGCTGAAACTTTTGGATGCGCTTCACTTCTTCTATCCTTTCACGCTGAATTCTCTCAAAAGCCATGTCTATGCTATTCGTGTTTTCTTTAGCGCTTTCCAGGACCGGAATGAGCTCATTCGCCGTCACTATAGAATCTCGCAATGCCAAATTAATCCCCTGCGCCCCTACAGGAGACATTGTGTGACTGGCGTCGCCAATCATCAAAACACCTCGATGATGCCAACGCTGTAAACGACTACAGGCAACATCTAAGACAAAGTAATCTGAAGCTTTGTCATGATATTTTTCCAAATGATTAGCAAAATGCTTTGGTAGACTATTACGCAAGTTTTGGAACCATACTTCTTTCCCTTGCCGCTTAATCTCGCCAAAATGACCTTTTTTTATCAGCCAACCTACTTGTAACTGATCTCCATAAACCGGAAATGAAAGACACGCATTGCCCGGTGACACACTAACTAAACCAATGCCTGGGTTTAGAAATTCCGGGCGAGGCAACTTAAACCAAACTACATCAATGATTTGTTTATAGACATGAAGTTTGGGATTTAATAATCTCCTAAGAACAGAGGTGCGCCCATCAGCACCAATGACAATATCTCCCTCTATCTCTCTGACCTCACTACCTTGAACTACCTTAATCCCTTTTACTCGTTTATTTTGTTCAACTATATCAGCACACCGCCAGCCTCTAAAAAAACTGAAATCAGAATTTTCTTCGCACTTGCTGACTAGCATCTCCAGCAAAGCTGGCTGTGAAACCCACTTTACCCCTGGGTCTTGACGAAAAAAATTTGGTTCAACGTGAATAAGAAATTTATCTTCTTGGTATATGTCTATACCTTTAATCTTAGTTTGGGGTAGCGTTGCTACATCCCTTTCCAGGCCCATTTGACAAAGCGCATCAAAACCACTCGGCATTAACCCTTCGCCTCGAAACTCTCGCGAAAAGTCCCTCTGCCTCTCAATCAAAGTGGTGGGCACCCCTCTCCTTGAAAGAAGATAGGCCAGAGTGCTCCCGGCGGGACCGGCTCCAACGATAATGACTTTTTTCAAGTTCTACCCAACTAAATCGGGCTGCAAATCCCCATATACCCCACTTGAATGGGAATCTAGAGTTAAATCGCCCGATCTATTCGCAGTAACCGAATCAGATTACCGCCAAGTATCGCCTCCTTCTCAGCATTATTGAGATAAGAAGAATTAATAATTAAATCCATCGTATCAGGCCAGCCCAACGGCATATCAGTACCATAAACGACCTGACTTGGTCCCATCTCAGCAACGAGATGTCGCAAGCCTTCGTCAGAGAACACCATCGAGTCAGCGAATATTTGGGTTCTCAAGTACTCTCTAGGGGGCTTTTGGTTGCGGCAATCATCAGCTTGAATAGGTGCATTTCCGATGAACTCGCCTTGAGCGTTGATCGAGGGGCCACCAGCCGCATCACAAGCCACATCAGTGCGGCCAAAGTAAGACGGTAGATACCCACCACCGTGAGCTCCGCATATTTTCAAGCCTGGGAAACGGTCCAAAGTTCCATCAAGTATCAGCCTTGATATAAAAAACGTAGTCTCAAGCGGGTTACCTATAATATTTCCTAGATCCCCAGCATAGTCCAGTGCGCCCTCCTGAATTATGTTGTCCGAACCAGCGGGATGAACAAAAATTGGCACGTCTAACTCTTCTGCTTTAGCCCAGAACTCATCGTATTCTGGACCCGCAGGCACGACACCATTCACATGCCCGCCCATTGAGGCACCTCTAAAACCAAGTTCATTAACCGCATAGTCCAGCTGTTCTGCGGCAAGGTCTGGAAACTGCAACGCAACGGATGTGAGGGCAACAAAGCGATCAGGATACTCTTCGCACCACGCCGCAAAACCCTCATCCTGGACACGAACAACATCAGCCGCCAGAGATCGATCGTCAGTTCGATACCACCAATATTGGTTGGCACTTATAGCGGAAACGTCAATACCCCACTCGTCCATCATGACTAAACGGGATGGATCAAGGAGTCTTGGCCCACCAATTCGCCTCTCAAGCTCTGTTCCACGAATTACTTCCTCGACGTCCTGTATCGAAGCATGAGCATGAATATCAACAGTCTTAATACGCTTACCTGCAATCGAGACTTCCTTACGCCCCTGCGCCCAAGCAATAGGTTTAACAGTCAATGCTCCTGCCGTTATTCCTATGCTCTCCAAAAACTTCCTGCGATTCACAACATGACTAAAAATTTTCATCCACATTTCTCCTCGAGTAGACTGCCACGAATCACCATGAACTTCTGGAGCGCGTTAATGGTGGGGGCACCAGGACTCGAACCTGGGACCAACGGCTTAAAAGGCCGATGCTCTGCCAACTGAGCTATACCCCCAAGAAACTATTCAAAATGATCGCGGGCTCGTACTAATGGTTGCCAAAACAGCGACCGAATCATACCTAATAGCAGCTACGGTACAACCCACTCCTAATACCTCGTAGGATCAGAAAGACGAGCCTGCTCGAATCCTTCTTGCCGGAAGCGGCAAGCGTCACAACGGCCACACGCTCGGCCAGTCTCATCTGCACGGTAACAAGAGACCGTCAACGAATAATCAATACCCAGTTCAACCCCCCTAGTGATGATTTCCGCCTTTGTTAAATCAACCAATGGCGCTTTTATTGTGACAGAGTTGTTTTCCACACCTTGTTTAGTGGCTAATCTAGCAAGCGCCTGAAAGGCAGTTATAAATTCGGGCCGACAGTCTGGATATCCAGAATAATCAATAGCATTCACTCCAATGAAAATAGCCTCTGCCTGTAGTACCTCGGCCCAAGCGAGCGCCAGAGACAAAAATACCGTATTCCGCGCCGGGACATATGTAACCGGGATACCCTCCCCACCTTCATCAGGCACCGGCATGGAAACGTCTGTCAAAGCAGAGCCGCCAAGCACCCCAATAGGAATCTCCATAACTCGATGTTCCTTGGCCCTTAAGACCTCCGCTATGACCGACGCAGCCTTAAGCTCCGCTCTGTGTAGCTGTCCGTAGTCAAAACTCAGTGCATAACACTCAAAGAGTTCCTCCCGGGCAATAGCCAAAAGGGTTGCCGAGTCAAGCCCTCCTGACAACAACACAACAGCCCTAGGCATCACTACCACCGGGACACATTGATTCACAGCATCCTGTGGAGTCCAGCCCGCATACAAACGGAAAGCTAATCACAGAGAATCCACCAACGGAGCATCTAGATTTAGGTTCCCATATCAGAGAAGGATGCAGAACGGGGAAGGCGATTTGTCTCAGCCTTGCTCCTGAATCATGCGCTCCAACCGCTGCGTTGCAAGACGAGCCGCCGTCGTGGCCGGAAATTCTCGCACAACGCGTCGTAAGGCGGCCTGCGCATCTTCCAACTGCTGCAACTCGTAACTGCAAAACCCGATCTTAAGTAACGCATCCGGCAGCTTGCTAGACTCGGGGTACTCATCTACGACTTCCCGAAAAGCCGGCAAGGCCATAGTGAATTGGCGTTGCACGTAGTACGTTTCGGCCAACCAGTACTGTGCATTGTCTGCAAGGAGGCTTGAGGGGAATACCGTCAAAAACTGATCAAACGCTGACGCAGATTCCGCGTAGCGACCATCTCTTAGAAGATTAAAAGCCAACTGGTAGTTGTCCTGATCACTCCCCGCCAGTACAGGACGCTGTGCCTCATCTGACAAACCGCCCCCCATCTCCGGCGAGGGCATAGCACCTGCTATAAGTCTCTGCGCCTCCTGTAACTCCTGCAGACGGGTATCGACGTCAATGTAAAGCTCCCGTTGCCGATCAGCTGCACCCTCCGTTTGAAATGCTAACGTCTCAATCTCACCCCGAATAACCTGGCTTTCCGATTGTAACTGCTCGACCCGGGCCGCTAACTCAATCAGGCTCTGATTTTCGATGACCCGCTCCATACGGATGAGTCGGGCCTCTAGATCTGTGAGTTTCAGATATACCGGGTCTCCTACGGGTACAGTCGTGACACACCCTGCAAGTATAAGTACTACTAGAGGAACCGGTATCTGCACTGCTCTTGCCGCCATACCCCTTACCTCGTCTTAGATTCTTCCCTATCGCCTTTTTAAGGGTATACCAATTCAACTCGCCGATTCAGACTATTAGACTCTTCATCGCTACCGGGTACGGCCGGTCGCTCTTCACCATAGCTCACTGTTCCAAGTTGTCCGGTCGAAACGCCCTGCAGGAGTAGCACCCGCCGCACTGATTGAGCCCTCTGCTCGCCGAGCCCGATATTGTACTCTCGGCTCCCGCGCTCATCCGTGTGCCCTTCTAATCTAACCTGAACGTTGGAATTGTTCGCCAAGTAATCACCGTGAGCAGCCAACATCTCGTTGAAATCCGAGCGAATCTCGCTACGATCAAAATCAAAGTAGACAACCAATCCAGATAGCGGCCCATCTCCTTCTCCCGGAACCTCCCGGAAAACACCTAGCCCTCCAGGGCCTCCTATGCCGGTCGTTGTCGCACCCGCAGACCCGCCGCTGCCACTCGTTGAACTTGAACCTGGGCCCGAGGCTGCGGTGGAGCTTGGGACTGTTGCACTATTACCACCACAACCAGCCAATACTATCCCTAGGGAGAACAAAGTCATCAATGACCGTATCATTTCTTAATCCTTTATATTATTAAAACAAATATATATACAATTATACTAGAATTTACATTCAATTTAAGTTCTCGGGAATGGAGACCATACGGGCTCCCGGACCTGTCCTGCTACCGAAGCAATTTGTCTATGTATTCGACCATCAACACTCACTGAAGCCAATACTCCCCGCCCACCTTCTTGTGTAGCGTAAATAATAAGCGCCCCGTTTGGTGCGAAACTAGGCGATTCATCTGATCGTCCATTACTCAACACTTGAGTCAGACCAGTATCCGGGTCAACTAAAGCTATCCGATAGTTACCTCGATCTTCGTGCACAACGGCAAGACGGTCTCCGCTGGGTGACACCCGTGGTCTGGCATTGTAACTCCCCTCAAATGTCACTCTTTGTGCGCGTGCGCCTGGTCGCGCAGACACATTATAGATTTGAGGGCCGCCCGCACGGTCAGAGGTGAAAAAGATACTTTCTCCATCTGGGGCCCAGACGGCTTCGGTATCGATAGCTAGGTTCCGCGTCAATCGAATTAAAACCTGAGTCGCTAGATCAAGCATGTAAACATCAACGTTGCCCTGATCCCGCGACAATGTAAGTGCTAATTTTCGCCCATCTGGAGAAAATACGGGCGCACCGTTGATACCCGCCCTAGCTGATACACGGTCCCGAACCCCCGTACGTAGCGTCTGGACATAGACTGACGATTGCGCTCCTTCGAATGATACATAAGCAAGTTTTCGCCCATCAGGTGACCATGAAGGTGACATTAAAGGTTCTGACGAGCTTGTTACCTCCAGGGCATTTGCACCATCCGCATCGGAGACAATAAGCCGGAATTGCCGCTCGGTTCCTTCCTGCTGCTCACTCACATAAGCAATCCGAGTTCCAAAAACCCCTCGAATCCCAGTTAATTCCTCAAAAATCATGTCCGAAACGCGATGACTGGCCCTTCGTAACTCAGCCTCTGTCGTCGTCAAACGGTAACCCACAATTTCTTCGCCCTGTAAGACGTTGAATAGCTGGAAGACTACGGTGTAGCGATCAGGCGCATCCTCGATAACTCTGCCAATAACCAGGTAATCCACTTCCACGATCCGCCAGTCTTGATAACTTACATCCTCCGGCAACGAGGGTCGTGACACCATGTCGCGCACGTCCATGGGCTGAAACCGCCCGCTCTGGCCAAGGTCTGCAGAGATTAGACCCGCAACATCGAATGGCGACTCCACACCCGAGCCTTCCCAGGCAAACGGTACGATTGCCATGGGCACGGGACGCTCCACCCCGCGGCGAATCTCAATTCTGAGTTGGCCAGCTGCTGAAGATAAAATCGATATACCGATAATTCCGGTTAGTACCCGTACACCAGTCCAGGATCGACAAATTCCCATCCACACAATCATATTCCTTGACTACCCTCCCGGGTTAAACACTACCTCGAGATTTCGCTCAAATAGCGAAGATATCGGCGGCCGTGGCAACGGCGATGAACGTAAAACTGCCGCCTCGATAGATCTCACCACCGCCTCATCGCCATTGCAACGTCCCACACGAACATCTACTACATCTCCACTAGGTATCTGGGTGACGTTTACAACACACTCCAACCCAACGTGCGAGCTTACCGGAGATATCCAATTCTGTTGAATCCGATTCTCAATCAAGCGAATATACTCATCCAGAAGCCCTGCTTCCTCTGCTTGCCGGCGTTCATCCTCAAAAGCTAGAGCCCGCTGTAATTCGTCCTCCATCTCAGCCCTCTGGCGAGCAGCTGCAGCTTCCTGACGTTGTCGCTCTGCCTCAGCTTCCCGCTCCCGTGCAAGACGCTGCTCCTCTTCCTGTCGTAATCGCTCAAGCCGGGCTTCTTCCTCAATTCTCTCCCGTTCAGTTTCATCGCGTTGTCGCTGCAGATCTGAGAGGCGAAGTTGTTCCTGACGGGCTTCTTCGTTGCGCTCCTGACGCGCTGCTTCCAAACGCTGCTGCTCCTCTTCAAGCTGCCGGCGTGCTACCTCTGCTTGTTCGCGAGCCTGTCGCTCCGCCTGCTGCTGCCGCAATACCTCAGCCTGCTCTAGTTGCTCAAGGCGCTCTAATTCCTGCTGAATCAGCGACTCATCAACCACCATAGCCTCAAGCGTCACCTGCTCAATTGGCAGCGTAGCCCGGCGACTTCCGGACGGATTGAGCCCAACCGTTAACGCAACCGCCAACACCACGTGAAAAACTGTGGAAAGCAGTGCAGCGAATCGATGCTGTTGCAGGAAAAGGCCCATAAATACCTCGCTGCATCTCCTCAGGGTTGATCTTCTGAAAACGCTAGAGGATCAGTGAGGAACCCCACTTTTTCTGCTCCGGCCCGCTGCAAAATGACCATTCCGGTCACCACCCGTCCGTAAGATACTGCTTGATCTGCTTTGAGCAGTACGGGTGTCTGGGAATTCCGTCGCAACACCGCAGCCGTTCGGGTCAGGACCGTTTGCTCATCTATCGGCATTTCTTCGTCACCGCCGATGTTCAAAAACAATTCACCTTCCCGATTAATACTTAACACCAAAGGTTCATTATCCCGCATCAACTCGGGGTCTAATGGTTCAGCACCTGCCCGAGGGAGATCGACACTAATCCCTTGAGTCAGCAAGGGCGCTGTAATCATAAAAATAATCAGCAGCACTAACATGACGTCGATGTACGGGACCACATTTATCTCCGCCATCAACCGGCGATGTCTCATACGACTCATGCTTGTGACTCCTTAGTCGATACAGTTCGAGGAGCAGCTTGACGTTGTAAAATTGAGGAAAACTCCTCCATGAAAGTGTCGTATCGAACCTCGAGGCGCCCTACTTTATCTGCATATCGATTAAA
>DBZY01000021.1:32718-32852 GCA_002311835.1 Proteobacteria bacterium UBA1148
GCAAACAATCCCATAGCCGTCGCAATCAAGGCCTCAGCAATCCCAGGAGCCACTAAAGCGAGAGTGGCGCTTTGCATGTTACCTAGCGACTGGAAAGAGTTCATTATCCCCCACACCGTTCCGAATAACCCAAC
>DBZY01000112.1:0-214 GCA_002311835.1 Proteobacteria bacterium UBA1148
GCGATTCCCAGCCACTCGCTCTTCGCCGATCCCTTTCTATGGCGGTCGACATGCGGGTATAAGCATCAAGGGCTTGATCGACATCGGTTCCTCTATTTTGACGACTTTGTGCAATGAGGTACCAAGTGGACCAGGACAAATCAGGCCTCGCCGTCATCTTCAATGCTTGTAAAGCTGCATCTTCAGATTCGGCGTGTTTACCTTGCGCTCCGAG
>DBZY01000112.1:253-5807 GCA_002311835.1 Proteobacteria bacterium UBA1148
TTGAGTAGCTGATTCGGCTTCGCTCCATTTCGATTGTTTCCCAAGTGTTGCCGCAAGATCGTTCCATCCTTCGAGGCTCATGGGGTCTATCAGCGTAACCTGACGGTAAGCTTGCTCAGCAGCTGGGTAGTCACCTTGCCCGTACCGGGCGTCACCTAGGTAATACCAAATATTAGAATCATCTGGCCCGTTATTTGCGGCATCTGAGAGTGCTTGGGCGGCCTCAGTGAATTGCCCACGCTCCAACCGACAGCGGCCCAGAAGATACAGGGCCTCGCTATTATGAGAATCTAGACGGATCAGCTGGATCAGAGCCTGTTCGGCTCCAATGAAGTCTCCTTGCTGAGAGCGGACAAATGCGAGGTCATGCCAATTATCCATTTCACTTGGATCTATGGTAGTGGCCTGAAGAAAATGCTCTTCGGCCTCAACCAGTTTGTTTTGATCGGCTAGGGCAATGCCAAGCAATCGGCAGGCTTCGCTGTTGTTTGCATCAACCCGAATAGCTTCCCGATAAGCGTCTTCGGACTCCGAATACCTCTCCTGACTATGCAGGGTCCCGGCTAGGCCGACCCAAGCATCCGACTCCCGGGGATCTAGCTCTATGGCCATCCGGAAGCATCTTTCGGCTTCTGCGAACCTAGATAATTGTCCCAAGAGCGACCCCATGGCGTCCCGAGCATGGATGTTTTCTGGTTCTAGTGTTATTGCTTCCTGGTAAGCGTGTTCGGCATCAACTAATTTTTGTTGGTACTCCAAAGTGATTCCCAACAATATCCAAGAGTCGGAATCCTCGGGATCCGCCTCAATGATGCGTTTAATAACTTCTTCAGCATCCGCGTATTCTCCGTCTGAATAGAGCTGCCAAAAAAGCTCCCTCGCGTGCTCCAACGAGTTATCGTCGCTCATTTCGTTCATACGATTGATGAAGTCCTGTGATTAGATTGCTCGAGATTTCGCAATGCTCGGAAGTTGGACATCCGAACCTGGGTTTTAAACCTGACCTCAGTCCATAACCATTCTAACTGACGCGCCGACGAGGTCTTCGTTTGTAACTATTCTCGTTGCCTATTCGTTATAGATGACATATTTGGCAGGCTTAACGCGCCCATTTGATTTTGTTCTCAAACCGGTCGCCAACCCTCTGCTGAGTGAGACAAACATGACGAAGGCAAACCTATATGACTATCCCTATCACTGTTGCAGTGGCGAGGCTTTCAAATAGCACTAGACGTCTGTTTCGAACTGCAAGATCCTTGGCAGTTGAATCGGGATCGACAGAGCTAACAGGGTTCCATCTGTTCCTTGCTGCCACTCGTATGGACAGGAGCAGGGTCATCCGATTTATCCCTGCGAAACCTCGGGCACGATTATCCAGGGAAGCCATCTTGAGAGGACCCGCGGGAAGTTGTAAAAGCCAATTCTTTTTCCCAGTCTCTCCTCCCATAAAAAACGCCTGTCAGACCGTTGCCAAGTCTGCTCGTCTAGTACTTCCCGAGGCATTACTGTCCCGAGTCTTTGGGCTAGATCCGAGAACTAGAACGTCCCTCAAAGCAGTACTCGGCGATGAGCTGTTTGACGAACTTAAAGACCGTCTCATTCTTAACGAATTTGCGAAAGATGAGAGGAACCAATTGCTTCGTTTAAGGCATCAGTTCTTGATGGAGAGAGATTACGACAACGAACGAGATAAAAGCCCTTCTTGAGGAATCTGCCTATCCAGTTAAACAAGTGAGCACTAGGCGCTGGCGAATGCGAGTCGAGACTGGGCTCATGAAGTTGTTCCTAGAGCTAGTAGCTGGACCGAGTCTTCTTTGGGTGAGGACCTCGGGGTACCTCAAGGTTCCGATGGCCAAACAAAACGACTGGGATCTCATACGTCGTCTCCTCGAATCAGATGGCGGATTAGCGAGGTTCCGACCTGTACTAAACCGATCAGGTGGATTGAAGGCAATTGAAGTCACAGCCTGTATGCCCCACGAGCGCCTGACCAGTACTCAAGTCCAGGCCCTTGTCAGGGCAGTGATCGAATCGGCTGTGTGGCAGGCACCCCTGTTTCAAGCTTTGGTCAATGGTTTGGCCGTACCTCCGGCGTTCCCGAGAGGGCAAGACCCGTCGCTCGGTCTTTTATGGTCAGACGATCAGTTGTAACGAATGGTTATCTTCTTGCGTCTTAATCTTCAGACAACACGATGAGGAGTTTGGACATGGATTTGCATTTAAGCCTGATAAACGGGCGACAAAGAGACGAGGCCGTTAAACGAGTAGCAGACCACTTGGAGACTATGTGTTGGCCGTCTGTTCTTAGTTCTACCTTGGAAGATTTATTGATCTTGCAGATGTTGACGACAGTAGATGAGGTCACTGCATTGATTGTAGATCACCAAGTTAGTTTGGAGCAGATCATAGCCGATGTAGAACCATTAAGGGCGGGTCAAAAAAATGGCCGAGCTCTGGCGCTAAATGATTCTCTCAGCACCAAATCTCCAATCCTCGCATTGGTGAGTTGATGAGAAGTACTAGGCCTCGTGACTCTCAGCGCGGCCGGGTTTATGCCTGGGAAAACAGCATTACTGATGACGTCTTATGCAGCCAATTAACACTTGATCAGTGTCAATCTCTGGTCGAGAGAGTTTTCAATTGTTTCCGGCCGACCGCTTGCGCACCGGTGATCATAGACGGGCGTAATTACAAAGCAGCTTGGGCCAATAAAGTAACAGGCAAAGTCAGCTTGCCGGTTTGGGCAAGAACGCCCGCTGTGGTTCTGCATGAAGTGACGCACCTGCTGGCACCTCCAAAAGTGGCATCCCACGGTCCGGAATTTGTACGAATTATGTGTAGCTTATGGCAATGGCACACCGGTAGGAATTACGTAGCTAGTGCCAGGAGAAAGGGACTCAAATTAGCACCTCCGAATGCAGGCGCGAGACCGTTCACTGTCGTGAGCAGTGCGAAAACCCAAATCCGAGTGCCGATTGTAACCGGAAGTGGAGATTAGCCGTCGATATATCACTAAGCAACCTTGGACCCAAGGACCTACCCAATTAAGGAGGGTTTGAATACATGGCAACGTTAGAGCTCCTAAAAAGCTATTTCACTCCTAGGAAAAAAGGATCTCCCACCCTGACCCAGTTAGAAAACAAGCTTCAGTCCCGAGGAATAAGAGGGGGAAAGCCAAGGGTCTGGTTCTGGGCAATTGCCGGAATCGTAGCGGTGACCGGACTGACCTTGATATTTAGGCGAGGTCTCCCGGCTATGGAGGAATATTTCCCGAAAGCTATGGCCGATCTGCCGCCAGAAGCGCAGTTCTTGGTAACAGCAGGCCTGATCACCCTTGTTGCCTGTGCTGTTGGATCCACCGCTTTCAGGCTGGCGCGTAATGCAGCAGAACGTCGGAGGGTCGATGTGTTCCTTCAAGAAGCTCAGGCCAATCGCAAGATGATGGTGTACGTATACGGAAGTGGAGCCAAAGGGTTCTGCAACGCCATGGATCGGCTGGGCCGAGGTGTGGTGTTTAAGAATCTGATGGTTTTTGCTCAGCCGCCCTTGGATACCGTGAAAAAGGGATATCTGAGGATCAGAGGATGTATCACCGCTTGTATGCCGGTCCAATCAGCCAAGGGAACGTTCATGGCCGCTAACGCAGCTCGTGCATCTGAAGCAAGGATTTGCGACGAAGGCCACGCAGTTTTCCTAGACGCGATAGGGGCCCAAGATACATCGGTGGAATGGAGCATGGTCCACATTGGAGCGGGCCACACCAGTGTTAGCTGTCACACCGCATGGGAAGAGAAACGAACGTCCATGAATCACGGTGCATTGCCAGGACGATTCGTCGTTGTAGTCCGGGACAAAGTCGAAGTGGAGATTACCGAAGAGCAAGAAGACGAAGCAAGTTCGGACGGCTCTACTGTCAAGGAAGACCCCGCTGATCATCTAAAGGCATCGGATGTATCCCGTATGTCGCTGGTTCGAGTGACCAGTAACAGCAAAGTTGGGAGTGGGGTCGTTATGGACAGAACAGGTCTGATCTTGACCGCGGCCCACGTCCTAGACGATGCGATGACAGCCCAAGTACGGATTGGTGATCATAACGATATGCCAGCAGATGTGGTCTATGCAGACGAGGCAACCGATGTTGCGTTTCTAAAAGTGGCTCCATCTGAATCCCTCATCCCAATGGTTAGGGGTAGGTCGGACGAATTAGAAGTCGGCGACCAGTTGGTTGCGTATGGGTACCCCGCTGATTCCGAATATGAGGGCATGCCTGTAGCCGCTCTAGGCTCGGTGGTAAACATCGTTCCTGATGGGTCCCACACGGTGATCCAGTGCGACGCAATGGTGACCAATGGTTGTTCTGGCGGACCATTAGCAACATTGGATGGAAGATTGGTCGGGATGATCACTTCTACTGTTACGGGGGAAGGCCAATCGAGTTTGGTCACGTGTGCCATCTCCGTGGAAGGCATTTTAGATGTTCAGAGTACCTGGAAGGCGGGTGAGGCCGTCTTAATGTCAGGGAAACCAGATTTCAATAACAGCTCTACAGATCAATCAAACAATCAGAAGGAGGATCAGTCAACTAATGCTTAGGAAGAGAGTATTTTCCCCGCCGTCAGCACGCCTCCCATGGGAACCAAAAGGGAAAGCGCGCGAGAAGCAATATACCGCGCCTTGGACAGAAGCGGTTGTCAAAGCGTTGAGGCAAGGCAATGGGATTTTGGTCCTAGTGAACAGTGAAAGCGACTCCGATAATGACCGCCGTCACATAGATGACCAGCTTGCTCAGATAGCCGTAATGCAATCACAGATAAACAGTCTGATGTCCAGCGGTAAAGAGATCGGGGCACTTAATGACTTGATTGGTTTTCCGCCTTACACATTCAGTGAAGTCAATAGTTTCTATCGCGGAGCTGCAGTTTCGTTGTTCCAGTCATGGGATGAAGAAGGGATGAAAACCCTGGTGCCGGATATCTCGGTATATACCCCTGTCGATGATAGCGAACGCCGCGAAGCAGTCCTATATGGAATCGGTGACCCTGAGGACCTGAGCAGTTTGGAAACCACCTTCTCCGAGTACTTCCGCCCTGCGAGGTTCGCAAAGTGTTTTAGCGACGCTGTGTACGAAGAAGAAGGCGTCACTCGGGCCACGCGATTTTTCGTCCAATGGGAACTATTCCAAGACGAGGCTGCACATGCTCTTGGAGTACCCGAAGACTCCATCGAATTTGATGCAGTCCTGAATCAATTAGAACACCAGCATCTAACCCTGAAAGGACCAGCCAAGCAACTGAATGGGAGTAGCAAGTTATCGGAAGGTCGCAAGCATTGGTAACAGCGGTGGCTTTCCAAACGTCCTTAGGGACAGCAAACAGATTCCAATCTGAACCAAGGAGTGAAAGACATGGCCAATAAAGTGGCGGTATTAGATCGCCAACAAAAACGCGGAGGACTGCTCGGTTCTCGCATTCTAATTGCTGGGTTCATCATGGCAGTGTTAGTGACTCTGTCGTTGGTCAATATATCAACGGCATCTGCCCAAACACCTGATGAT
>DBZY01000112.1:5874-7667 GCA_002311835.1 Proteobacteria bacterium UBA1148
CAAGGTACTGGGACAATCACCGCAACTATGAGGCTCATGGATAGCGGCTCCGGTGTGTGTCTTGCGTCGTGCTTTGACAACAGTTCTCCCACGCAAGTTCGATTTCAACATCTAGAGACTGGTCAGTTCCAAGATGGCTTGTTTGAATTGACGTCGGGCAACTTGAACGACGGAACTTTCCAAGCACCGATAACCTTCCCTCAAGGGAGTGCTAGTGGTGCATGGGCGGTAACCCAAATGTTGCTTGCAGATAATATAGGCAACCGGTTGTGGCAGACAAAAGAGCAGTTGGTGAGCCAAGGCTTCCCGACTACACTCACCAAAACATCAGGCTTAGGCAATGCGACAACTACGGTAACCGGGGCCGGTACTAATCAGGCCTTCCCCGTAACTCCCGTTCCTGAAGTTGGAACCATCGCCGACGTAGGCTTAGGTTCGGGTACTGAAACAGTAGATGAGCCCCGTTCTCAAAATAAATCCTATACCCGGTTCGAGATCCATCAACTATCACGAGAGCCGTTAGCGGGTAACTTGCTCGTCAAGATAGCTGGAGCCGAAAGAACTGTCCCGTATTCCGTTTCGGCCAACGAGCAGTTCTCAATTTCCGCTCTGTTTGAAGAATTGACCGGGCGCTATGAATTGAAGATGACGTCAGTTGGAAGGGATGAACCCATCTTGTGGGTTGATGGAAATCTGCAAAAAGTGGGCGACGGGGAATATCGTCATCAGTTCATAAACGGAGATGCAGATCCTGATCTTCTCGTCCTGACTCCCGAAGATATCGGAATGGTCATAGCACTAGGGTCAGTTAAGGCCAGGTTGAACAGTTGTATCGACCTATATTTGCCCGTTGACGCAGTTTTTGACCTGGGAGTGGACATCAATGGAGACGGGGTAATCGAGCCCTCTGAGTCGGTGAGCCAAGCCATCCAAGGTTCGTCGAACGCTTGTTTGACTACGCCTGAATCAAACATACCGCTTACCAGTCTATATAAAGCTCGAGTTGTTACTGATCAGGGAACCATCTTGGCCGAGAATAAAGGTCTTTATGACTTCTTGAACAGGTCGAGTATTGATTCAGAAAAACAGTCTTTGCCCGAGATGGTACGCGAATTCAGTGTCCAGTGGATACGTACACCGGTTGCAGCATCGGTGGATGTGTTGAATTCATCCTTAAGGCCACCTGCGGTACAGGTGAGCGTTATACCTGAGAAAGAGGACACCACTAGAGACGTCATTCTGAATGACTCCAATGACTCTGATATGACGCCCGATCAAAGCAAGGATACCTCTGCCACCACTGCAGATGACTCTATTGAAGGGTCCAATCCATTTGGATTTTTAATAGATAACTTACTGTGGATAGGTTTGGTATTAGGCGTATTCGTAGCCGGCTTCGGTGTTTTGCAGCTGGCCTCGAGCGGCCCAGTATCCTACCAGGACCGATAAGTATGCATGTTCCTGTTGAGTCAAAGTTCCCGACTCATCAGGAATCTAACGGTGAAGAATGATCGTGTTCGATCACAGAATAGTAGTTAATTGTTAGGTGAAATATGGATGGTACTAAAGACCCGGAAGAAAGCAAGTTAATGCTGATGGTGAATCCGACTACAGGCAAACTATTACTGGTAATGCCGAGCAATATCATAGGTTTCTCTGGTATTGCCTCGGTCGATTCATTTGCCGATCAGCTGAATGATCAACTAACGGCCGTCAAACGCCTGTTGGAAGGTGGTGGAGGATCGTCAATGTCTGCAGATTATGGATCACAGGTGATATTGGAATGGGAGGAC
>DBZY01000112.1:7855-10035 GCA_002311835.1 Proteobacteria bacterium UBA1148
AATTCCAAAGGAGGAAAGTTAGTGGCATTGAACACTTCTAGACCAACCAAACATCAGACAGGAAAAAGTTCTCGGGAACGCATGGGGCATCTACGAAAGATGTCAGCTTATAACCCGCCTGCCGACTTCGACCCGGACGTTATTTCTTGGGTAACTCCTAATGTGGCGGTGACCGATTGGGAAGGTGGGGTGGAGGCACAAACTGAGGGTCATTTCGTGATTTGTGTGGCAGAGGAATTATCAAACTACGGACATGTTTGTATACCTGTTGACCCATACGATGGTCCTAAAGCGACCATCGAAACATTGGACAAGATTGCGGGATTAATTAACTGGGTGCATTGCGAAACAGAAAAATCCGTGGTTGTTCACTGCGCGATGGGCATGGAACGCAGCGTTTTGTCAGTGGTTTGGTATTTACATAAATATCATGACATGACGATAGATGAAGCATACGACGTAGTCGGCTGGGAACGTCCGATAGCGGCAGACCGTCGCGAGTGGGTGACGCAAGCGTAATCCCTCAAGCGCAAATGGACCGGATAACAGCGACCAAACATCACATACTTAAACCAAAAGGAGAAAAATATATATGCCAACCCAGGTATTCCTACTCTTGGACATGACAGCATCAATGAACGCTGGAAAAGAATTGACAATAGACGCATGTAATGAATTCATAAGCGGCCAAAGGTCCGGACGAGGGGCGTCGGATTACGTTTTTACTTTAGCAGTATTCAATAGCAATATCGGCTTGGAGCGAATCGTACGAGAAGTCCCGATGGACAAGGCACCGATGATAGAACATGAGCATTATTCACCAGATGGAGCAACTCCCCTGTATGATGCGATTGGAGAGGGGATGGATCTTTTCGAATCTCATAAAGACTCTGTTCTCTTTATCATCCAGACGGACGGTGAAGAAAATAGCTCCCAACATTTCACCCGGGACCAGATCATTCGACGAGTTGCAGAGAAGACAGCTGCTGGCTGGCAATTTGTCTATCTGGGATGCGACATAGATGCTATGGACCAAGGCGCTGACTTAGGTATAGCAGCGGGTAATACGATGTCTTATAGGCGTTCTAGTTCGAAAGATGCCTTTCAAATGCTACAGGCTTCTACAAAGGCCTATATGGATACTGGTTCTACGACATCGGCCTCATTTTTTCGAAACACGCCTAGCCGGAAGGGTAATCCCGGCGACCCTTCTAGAACTAGGAAGAAGTAGTAAAGACCTTATGGCGCTGAAGCCTAAGATAAATTTGGCGGCGTTATAAGATTAGCTCTTGGAACAATAGGTGCTCTGGCAAATTTAAGAACCTGAAAGGGTATGGCGTTGAGCAAATCCACATGAGTCTTGATCGTTACATGGGTAGCATCCTCGGTCTAGCCGTCGGTGATGCTCTTGGGGCCCCAGTGGAGTTCAAGAAGCCGGGTTCTTTCGAATTGGTCACTGGTATGAGCGGAGGCGGTTCTTGGGGCTTGCCGATCGGTTATTGGACGGACGATACCTCTTTGGCACTTTGTCTAGCGGAGAGTCTCGTGGAGACAAAGAGTTTCAATCTGACAGATCAACTCGACCGGTATCTGCTCTGGTACAGAGAGGGGCATCTCAGCAGCACTGGTCAGTGCTTTGACATCGGGGTCACCACACAAAGAGCCCTTGTTAACTATGAAGCAACGAAAGATCCTTACAGCGGACCGACCGACTCTTCAACGGCAGGGAACGGATCGATCATGAGATTGGCTCCGGTACCGTTAGCGTATGCGACAGATTTTCCCGCGACAATTGAGCGATCAGGGGAAAGCTCACGGACTACCCACGGGGCTCTAGAGGCGGTAGATTCATGTAGATACTTCGGATGCCTCATAGCGTCGGCGGTTACTGGAGTTCGTAAGGGAGAATTTTTGGGACAACGTTATTGCCAACAACCAAGTTATTGGATTGAGAACCCTCTTTGTGAGAAGGTCGACGCTATCGCGAGCGGATCATTCAAAAAGAAATCGCCCCCTGATATAAAGGGTACGGGATACGTCATCGACTGCTTAGAGGCTGCGTTGTGGGCTTTCTACACCACGGACTCGTTTAAGGACGGTTGCTTAAAGGCAGTGAATCTAGGTGATGACGCGGATACCACCGCAGCGGTATACGGACAGTTAGCGGGAGCATATTATGG
>DBZY01000112.1:10143-10353 GCA_002311835.1 Proteobacteria bacterium UBA1148
ATCGAGTCATTCGCGGAAAGGCTGTACGAATTCCAAGGATCTTTGTGAGCGGGTATAGGTCAGGAGAATCCTTAGGGCATTGTGCTACACGAAGTGCTAGTGGTTAATGTCAGATAATACCGAACAATGTGTATCTTGCAAGTGGTATCTGGGTGCTATGGGTCTAAATGACGCTATAAGATGTCTTGCTTTCTCAAAGGAGATCCCACT
>DBZY01000112.1:10512-10796 GCA_002311835.1 Proteobacteria bacterium UBA1148
AAATATTGACCGGGGACCAACAACACCAAACACCATACAAAGGCGACGGCGGGATTGTCTGGGAAGAAGATATAAGCTGTTTTTTGGATGATGATCTGAGAGAACGTCGTGTACGGGAGATAACAGAATACCTGAATGAATTGAAGGTATTAGAAGCCAATCCCTCTTGTCCCAGGTGCGGTGCCAATACACATGAAGTTATATATGGAATGCCGGCGGGCCCTCCCACCTTCAGGTATTTTACTGCCGGTTGTGTTATCGACGAAGATTCCTTCCACTACAGA
>DBZY01000078.1:0-1151 GCA_002311835.1 Proteobacteria bacterium UBA1148
GGCCTGAGTGTCGCATCAAACTGAATAGTGAATGGCTTAGCGTAGGCTCCCGGGTCGATGATCGTAATGATTTTCTCCAGAGTTCCAAAGTTTGTCCGCGTGTAGCGCTCAATCGTTTGAAGCTGTGTCGTGTGAGGGTGTCCCTGAAAATCGAACCAGAAGCTCTCAACACCAGTGAAACCAACGGTGTCTATGACCAAGGTGTCGCCTTCCCAATGCCCAATGGAGTGTCCATACCACGTCGGGTCCGGATCCTCTGGATGTTCCCGACCATCCATAAAGATTTGGCGATAACTATGGATGTTGCCTTCAAAGAGAAAGTACAGATGTGTTGCCTTCCCACTTAAAGGTGCTTGGACGATTCTCCACGGAAAAGGAGCAATCCGCGGTATTCCTGTGGGCAAGCAGTGGGCTTCAGGATCGTCTCTCGACATCCGGGAGTCCATCAACTCTTTCGCCCAAGGCAAAAGCACAACCTCTTCACCCGATTGAAGACCAAATCTAACGTTCCGATGAGGTCCAGTACCCACCCAAAGTCCCGAAAAATCGGGCGCCCCATCGGGTAACCTTGGAGCGGGCATCGACATGATTTCCTCCCCGGGTATTTGGGAAACTAGGTCACCTCCTGCCCGAGAAAACGTATCAGAATATTCACCCACTTCTAGTTGACCCTGGTCTTCCTGGGCCAGCAACGGGCACCCGAAAAAAAAAGCAATAACTGTCAGGGTAAAATACCTCATGTTGCCTCCCATTATTATCGAGTTCCTGCGATCGTACCGTCGGGCAGAATCACGAGCAGCGCATTAGCCATTCTGGATCCATCTCTCGCAAGAGAACCTTCAACTGTCACCTCATCACCTTCCACTACAAAATGTCGCGACCACCCATTACGGCTCAGGATATTTGGGCTGGCCAGCTCAAGGTTCCAGTTAATAACATTCCCCGCATCGTCTGTGACATTGATGTAAAAACGCGCGTGAGGATTCGTCCACTCAACTCTTGTCACAACGCCTGTCAGCGTAACGTGTTTGTCTGCATCGTACTGAGCCGCAAAAGAGTGGTGGGCCAGCGACGATGTCACTGTGCATAACAGCGCCCCCGAAATCAAAACACAAAAAAAGCCTTTCACAACAGCATCCTCCCCTTGAAAA
>DBZY01000078.1:1223-2464 GCA_002311835.1 Proteobacteria bacterium UBA1148
AGAGCAGAGCCCGATATTAATCTAATCCCTCATCAAGTAATCCCAGTGTGCCCCTGCACTTTTCAAGATAGACGAAAGATCTGCGCTCAGTAAATACCCGTTTCCAATCAGTATCAAGGCTTCGTCCGCCACTAGACCAAGATACTGCTCACGGCTCGCGTAACGTTCTTCCACGGAGAGGCGAGCGTCACCACTCGCTTCACGCTCAGCTCGGTTTCTTGCAAACGGAATGTATGAGCCCTGGCTGGCATTCGCACTGTAAGGATTCCAACCAGTATGCGTTGCCAATGGAACGGCAAGCCCAGGCGATCTCAACCCAGCGATCTCATTGCCGTCCACGGTAACCTGCGGAACCAGAAACGGAAAAACACCAATTCGCTCCGGTGGTTCCTTCGAGATGATACCGCTAGATTCAAACTCCGAACCGTAGTCGAGCCGATACGCCCGACTGACCTCCACGGGTCGCTTGACCTGGGGAATGAGGGGAAATCGAAGTGCTTCGAGCTCCACCAACGTTCCATCGCCAACCAAGGGATAACGACTTTCTGGTGGCAGATTACCATCTCTTACCCAGTCATTGAGCTCTAGCAGTAGCGAGCGGAGAAACCACGTGTAATCGTTTGGATTCCCTACCCGCAACCCATTGGAGCGTGTTTCTGGAAATTGAGCAGGTACATGCTGCGTTCCCGAAAAAAGATAAATACGAGAAGTGTCTGCCGGTGGCACATCCTTCGTACCATCCACTGTTGTATGGATCAACGCAGTCGGCAGCCTCCAATACTCTGTAGACGTGTTAGTGTAAAAAATCTTCGGCACCGTCCCTGGACGCACATCTCTGAAGAGGCTGTCCTCTATCCCCGTTGCAGGGTCTTTCTGAAAAACATCAGAGAAGGGGAACTGATCGCCCGGATAGAAATAGTTCGCATCGATAGCTCTTGAGGGTTGTGCGAAACGATGATTAAAGCTGCCACGCGCATTCGATCCGGTATGTATGATCATGCCATCGAACACCTTCTCGTGAGCTTCGTCCTCATTAAAACCATCGTATATATAGTTACGCAGAAAGCGGCCAGCCTGCGAATCACCGAAAGCAAGGGCATGATCAATGGCGCCCGCCGAAATGCCGAGCGACTCCGTCGAGCCGTACTTCAGCTGGGAAACGGTATCGCGCATGGCCGCAAGGCCCAGCCCTGCTAGTGGAGGCCCCTGTGATACGAACACAGCCTCGTATATCCGGTTGG
>DBZY01000078.1:2561-22552 GCA_002311835.1 Proteobacteria bacterium UBA1148
GAATCTCTCACTGTCAACGTATTTCTAGGATCGCCGGGGTTTGCCACAACATATGCTATGTGGGCCCGATCACCAAGAGAATGATCGTACCCCTGCTCTTGAACCACGAAATCACTGCGTACAAGTCCCTGGATCGGACGGTCATTTTCAGTCGCAACAGGCGCATACACCCGCATCAAATCCATCTGCAAGGGAACATCAAATTGCCACCCTACATACAAAAGGGTGAAACCCTGATGTAACAGGAACCCATCACCGAAATCCTCCATGGTACGCGGCTCGTCCGTTGCTGTAGCCCTATTAAAGTAACGCAGGATTCTCTTACGGCCACGATTCATGACATCCAGAAAAACGGTTTGGTTGCCCGAGTTAATGTCTTTCGGCTTAACTAAATAAAAATCGGCAGAAAACTCAACTCGTCCTTGAGCGTTCAAAGGCGCGTGTCCAAGGTCAACAATGTTCTGGTTCGCGCTGTTGGCGGGATCGATTTCGTAATAAATCTTTCCCGCCAGCCTTTCATACGGACCAGCAAGACCATAGGAGTTGCCGCCTGCTACATCGTCGCGAATTTCAACATCAATGCGAACAACTTCTGCTGTAGCGACGGAGGCTGAAAACAAAACGCAAAATATCGCGTTTCGCATCAAGATCAGCAGCAGACGATTTCTAATTATCGATGGAGTCCCAGATAACACCCGCCTGCTCCAATATCTCCCTGAGGTCTTGATCTAACAAATACCCTTCTTCTATTAGCCGAATGGCTTCTGCAGCAATCAGACCAAGATAGTGATCACGGTTGTCATAACGCTCTTCAAGGGATAATCGGGGATCTCCCTGAGCTTCCCGTTCTGCCTTCGTTGCGTAAAAAGGGATAAAAGATCCAGACATATGTGACGCCGTATCCGTCGGTCCATACTCAGCGTTGTAAAGGTTCCAGCCGGTGTAGGTCGCTAGTGGGACAACAAGCCCCGGGGTCCGCAGACCGCCCAGCTCATTCCCATCTTCGTTAACCTGGGGCACAAGTATCGGGAACGCTGGCCCAACCTCAGGCGGCTCCTTCGTAATAATACCTTCAGATACAAAGCGAGGCCCGTAATCTACCCGATACGCCTTATGTGTCTTCGTCGGGAAATTAATGTTGGGTATATTTGGGAAGTTTACTTCCGCAGGGCCAACCAGCGTTTCATCTGAAATAAGCGGATATCGGCTCGGCGGTGCAGGCGTACCTTCGACGACCCATTCGTTCATCCTAACGAGCAATGCCCGCATGAACCAAGAAAAGTCGTTGGGATTGTTAGGGTTCTGACCGTTGGTCTGCGTTGGGGGAAATTCCGCGGGCAAATGCTGGGCACCGGCAAAATGATAAACACGAGCATGCTCATCCATCATAGGCGCGTCTTGCTCACCGTCCACCGTGGTAGTCAACAATGACGACACCCTCCCCCAATACTCATAAGATGAGTTGACGTTGTAGACCTTCGGCATGAACTCTTCAGGAACATGGGAAAGCATACCGCCCGTAACCCCGGTTACCGGATCAGTCTGCTCTACATCGGTGAATGGAAATATATCCGTTGGATAGAAGAAGTTTAGAAACGGATGCGCGTCCCGTGAAGCCTGACCAAATCGTAGATTGAAGCTTCCCCGCGCAGCTCCCCCTATCTGCGCAATAATCCCATCGAAAGCTTTCCGGTGTTGTTCATCCTCGTTAAACCCCATATAGATCAGCGTTCTAAGTGTTCGGCCCGGCTGGGACATCCCGTAACCTATCCCATGATTGATAGAGCCCAGCGGAATATTTAGGTCGTCTGAGGAGCCGTATTTGAATGCTGACACAGCATCGCGAAGCGCCGCCAGACCCAGTCCAATCACCTCAGGATTCTCCGCCTTATAAATTACTTCGTATATCCGTTGGGGCTCAAATCCTGACTCAAGATAAACGCGGGTCCGATCTGGGATCACCTCACCAATACCTTCCTGTGAATCGACGCTCTCCAGGCGCGCGAAATCCCATTGATCCCGAGGGATGACTTGGCGCTCATCTTCCACATCGTCACGGACAGTAAGAACGCTTTCTGGTGCATCGGGATCCGAAACAGGGTATGGCACATGGTTACGATCCGCGAGCGTACGATCGAAAACTTTTTCCCTGACAACAAAGTCGCTACGTACCAATCCCTCGATTGGCTCGTCAGGATCAACTCTCGGCACAAACACCCTCGATCCGTGGGGACGGCTTAAAGGTACATCGAATTGCCAACCCACCCAAAGCAGCGTAAATCCCTGTTCCATTAAAAACCCGTCACCAAAGTGTTCTTCTGCTGTAGGGTTAACAGCATCCCACAGCCCGTGTTCATCATGGCCGTGATTAAAAAATGTCAGCATTCTCCGAGTGCCACGGTTTGCTACACCAAGAACAACAGTGCCGTTACCACGTTCTACTTGTTTCGGCTTGATGAGAACAAAATTTGCGGAAAACTCTACGTTTCCCTGAGCGTTAGTGGGGGCATGCTCAATATCGACAATGATCTCATTCGCAGAATTGCTCGGATCGACCTCAAAGTACATGGTCCCAATCATCTTCTCGTACGGTCCAGATAGTCCCCAGGACTTACCCCCGAGCACATCTTCATGGATGTCGACATCGACACCAACCATCTCTGCGGACGCCATTGATGTCATCAGGAAAACTAAAGATAGAATTCTTATCGTCATTTTCATTTCTTCTCCAGACTAGTCTTTTAGCGTCAGGCAATTGCCTTAGCTTGTATTTTTACTCTTCGGAATAGCGTAGCACCCAGATCCCTTGGTTCTTGTGGCTGACATAGATATTGCCGCGAATATCAACTACCACTTCCTCAGATTGTAGAGCGAGCGCACCCCTAGGCAGTGGACCACGGCGCTCCCTCGGATCCGGAGGTATAAACCAACCCACTTCCTTTGGATTAATAGGGGTAGAAATATCAAAAATTCGAAGTCCCCCATTGAAATAAGTTAGATAAACAAGATCATCTTGATTCTTTACCAGTGGATTGTGCTGTAGTTGGTTCTGATTATGCGGACCAAACCGACCACCGTGGGTACAGAAGTAATCAGCCGGTTCCCCTTCCGGCGGTTGTGGCAGTGGGAACTGTGACAGGAGCCTAGGCTGACTCATGTCGGAAATATCCACCAACCCTGCAAAGTTAAGCGGCTCCTGACATTCCTCGGCGATGGCCTCCCCATTGACGATCGCGATATTTCTCTCAAGATACGGAGTCGCTGTATGCACAGATAGGTGGGTTGGACCAAACGGAGGAGAGAAATCGAGCCTACCAATCTCCCTTATTTCCGCCGGGTTCGATATATCGACGATGATGAATCCCGCCCCACCAAAGGGAAGGAATGCAAGATCACCACGCACGTCCGCGGGACCATGCAACCGCGCCCGGTCGTAGGGCTCGGGATCCGACACCAGGAGACCGCCCGGTTGGTATCGACCAACTTCAAACGGTCTCGTCGGATCGGCAATGTCCACGATCATGTACATCTCACCTCGGTAGTCCGGATGATTAGCAGCCAAATGCATGTAACGCCCACCGAAGTAGCCGTTGCGATGAGTGCCACCACCTGTGGTAAGGCTTCCGATCTGTTCCGGATTCAGTGGGTCGTCGAGACTCCAAATCAGCACCGCCTCAGAGGCATAAGGTGCATCTGGGTCGCCTCCCCAGTTGGCCGAAAGTCGGTTCAGACCCGTGATCATAAGCCCATCAGCAATATCTACCTGCCACGTCCCTGTATTGTCAGGACCTTCGATGAACTTAATCATCCTCGGGTCTGTGGGATCGGTGACATCGAAAATACTCCAGCCTCGATGAAAAAAGTTAGAGGCATACATGTACCAAGTGTCGCCGTCTTGTAGAAGAGACATTTTGAAAGGCGATGTACCAGCAGCATCAACGTAGCCCACCACTTCAATATTCTTACCTCGATACCCCGGTGGTATCGGATCCGCCAACGCGATTACTCCGAAGACACTCATCAGAAAAACTGCGGCTACTGAACGAAAGTCTCTCCCCAACATCATGGTCTCATCTCCATACAAGAGCGTTCAAAATAAATTAATCCAACTCGGCGATGGTCGGTCGTTGTCGAGCATATTGTGTTGCCTGTTCAAATGCATATGCGAGCTGTAACACATCAAAATCTCGATGGTGACGTCCAACGATCTGCAGACCAACGGGTAATCCATTAGGCGTGAATCCACAAGGAACGGATATTGCGGGCAGACCAGTACAGGTGATTGCATAGGTCGTCGCCATCCAATCAATGTACGTCTCCATCTGTACACCATCAATCTCTCTGACCCATTCAACTTCGACAGAAAAAGGAACTACCTGGGATACAGGGAGAACTAGAAACTCGTAATCCTCAAGAAAAGCCATTACCCCGCGATATAAGGCACTTCGAGCTACCTGTGCTGCGGAAATTTCTCTTGCAGTCAGATTCAACCCCAACTCTGTGTTCCAGATCACGGTATCCTTCATCAAATCACGGTGCGCAACCAAATCGTCCCGTCTACCTTCGGCAAATCCCCACGCTCGTAGTGTCTGAAAAATTTCGTCCACGCCTGAAAAGTCAGGCTCGCCCGCCTCTATATCACAGCCCAGTTCCTCAAAGACTCGTTGTGACGTATTACACACCTGGTTTACAACAGGTTCGACAGGGTAGCGACCTAGGTTCTCACTCCAGGCAATCCGCGTACCCCGGAATGTCCGACTCAGCGGTCGCAAAAATGTGGAGCCGGGATCATCCAAAGAAATAGGGTCACGCGAATCCGGGCCAGCCATTACGGAAAGCAAAAATGCTAAATCGGATACCGAGCGAGCCATCGGCCCTTCGACCGAAAGCATGTTCCATGCATTTGTAGACAGCTTAGGTACGCGACCAGGAGATGGTCGGAAACCGACAACATTGCAAAAGCTTGCTGGGTTTCTCAGCGAACCACCAAGATCTGATCCATCAGCAAGCGGCACCATACCGCAGGCCAAGGCCACAGCCGCGCCACCGCTACTACCACCACAAGTCTTAGACAAATCGTATGGATTACGAGTCGCACCAAAAACCTCATTAAAGGTCTGTGAACCCGCACCAAACTCAGGAGTGTTCGTCTTTCCAATAATGATAGCGCCGGCTTTTTTCAATCGCTCAACGAAAAGTTCATCGGTATCCGGAATAAAATCCTGATAGATACGCGATCCACGTGTCGTCCGTAAACCTTTAGTGAGTGCGAGGTCTTTTACTGCCAGGGGCAACCCAAAAAGCGTTCCGACATTATCTCCTCGCGCCAAAACACGGTCTGCCTCACGAGCCTCATCTAAGAGCTCGTTACGCGGACGCAATGTTGGGATAGCATTCACGTGAACGTTTACTCGCTCAATCTGGGCAAGAAAAGACTCCATGACCTCAAGCACAGACACTTGTCTGCCCCGTATCATGCGCGCTAGAGTTTGCGCGTCTATGAAGTTCAGCGCTTCTTCCGACTGTTGCCCCAAGGCTGGCTCGTGGATAAGACCACCAACGGCTGCAGCGGAAGCTGCGCTCACGAAGTTCCTTCTGGATAAGCTAGGCGCGTCTCCAGGATCTTCAGCGCCGGGAATCTTCAGAGAATTAGTCATTTGATTGGCCGTATTTTCTTATTCTTACGCATTAATTCTACTCGGACCACGGGTAAAAAGGACTCCAACTCAAGCAAAGCTTGAACAATCAGCAACGAGGTCAATCATGTTGTGCAGTCCCACTACAGTCTTTCGTGTTTCTCCAGCATCATCCGCCTTACCACTGCTCCATAAACATTACCTTCAACATCCACTCCCACGCCTTCGGCACCAGCTTCCTCTAGGCTCGTCGCCTCTAGATCTTCAATCAGGTAACGCAACGCTCCGTTCTGCGCGCTCCCTACCCGAATACCTTTCTTAACACCGGGGTTGAGCACACCAAACGACTGATTGTCTGCAACATAAAGCGTATCGTCTGGCGTGATGAATAGACCACTCGGCCGTCCGAACTGCGTCCATTGATCAATATACTCACCATTCTGGTCAAAGATCTGGATACGGGCATTGTTACGATCACCAACGAACAACCGCCCTTGAGAATCCATAGCAAGCGCGTGAGGAATATCAAACTCCCCCTCACCAGTCCCGGTCGATCCCCACGCCTTAATAAAAGTACCGTCACCTGCCAGGTTAATTACACGATTAGCTCCCATGCCATGACCATTAGTCACAAACAAGTTGCCATTGGGCGCTACAAGCACATCGGTCGGTTGATCAAAAACATTAGGCCCATCCCCACTCACTCCATGTCTACCCAGTGTCATCAACAATTCTCCATGGGCGCTAAATTTAAATACCACATGGGCACGGTCATCCGTCGCCCAAACATTCCCTTCTGGATCAATGTGGAATCCATGCGGTCGAATGAATAACCCTTCACCCCAGCCCCTTACGAATTCACCCGACGGCTCGAAAACTAGAATTGGAGGTTCGTCTCGATCGACGCAGGAACCTTCGAAACATCTATGGAGTACGTATAGGTTACCGTCCGGACCAGGTTCAACACCGATAACTTGGCCCCAAGACAGCCCGGCAGGCATCTGAGCCCAGGGATAGATGCGTTTGTAGGGGTTCGGCAAATTATTCATCTCTTCCACAGCATCCTGGGCAGAAGCAGCCTGTGTTGCTAAAAAAACACCCATCGTCATTGAGGCAAATAAAATATTTATTGTTGCACTCATCCGAACTCTCCTCAGATTTTTTTTGCTATTAAGGGCCTTTACCTACAATAAGCGCCCACCCTCAGGCTATCACTTAACTGAGTTCAGGATCGTAATTTTATAGGGCGTGTCCTTGGATTACGATGCCAGAGTACAGAATTCAAAAATTATCATTAAATTACTTCTATATAATCACGTGCACGAGAATCGCACAGGAACCCATTAAATGATAAGTCCGACGCAGTTCATTCAATTGATGCTTCCTGTCATCACGACAAATCTAGTGACAGCTTTGCCGTCATTTGCGCATCACGGTGATGCGGGCCGCTATGAAGATGAGGTTATGGCGGTTTCGGGAACCGTTGTCACTCTGCAGTTTATGAATCCACACTCGCGGCTTATCTTGGATGTGACAGATGAAAATGGGGAACCCGTAAGATGGCACGCCGAGTTCGGCAACCCCGTCCGAATGAACAGCGAGTTTGGTTGGACCCGCCATACATTAAAGCCGGGAGACAGGGTGGTGCTGCTCGGCCGGCGCCTAAAGAGCGGTGCCCCATATATCAATCTGACTGAACGAGCACAGGTCGTATTGGCAAATACGGGAGCGGAAATTTATCGGACAAGGGATTTCTCTGAGATTAATTCTCCGGTGCCTCCAAGACGTTGAAGATGCAACACAAAAACTTCTCTCCCTCACCACGCATGTGGATCGCCATAATTATGTTTACGACAGGATGCTCAGGTCCTGCAGATGAAACAGTTTCTCTAATGTCCGCTCAAACCGATGCTGATTCGGTACAAACTATGGCAACCTCATCAGAGGAAGTCCCAACCGGACTTCAGCAAATCGCATATATCAAGGCGTCCAATACAGGAAGTGGGGATAACTTCGGAGCAGGTGGAATCCTCTCCGGTGATGCTGTTGTCCTGAGTAAGGATGGGAGCACGCTAGCTGTGAGCGCGCCATTTGAAAGCAGTGCTTCATCTGGTATTGGTGGAAATCAAACCGATGAATCTATGTATGGTGCGGGGGCCGTGTACGTCTTTGTTCACCGAAATAACAACTGGGTGCAACAAGCCTACATTAAAGCATCCAATCCCGGGTTAACGGACAACTTCGGTTTCGCAACTGCCATGAGCGCCGATGGCAATACACTAGCCGTATCTGCTCATTTTGAGTCCAGCGGTGATGCTGGAATTGGGGCGGATCAAAACGATAACTCCATTCCTCAGGCTGGTGCTGTCTACGTCTTTACCCGGACCGGTGATGTCTGGAATCAACAGAGCTACATTAAACCTTCAAATATTGGTGAACTTGCGCAGGGGCAGGAGTTTGGTGACGGCGATCAGTTTGGTGCTGCTCTAACATTAAGTGATGATGGCAATGTGTTGGCTGTCTCCGCAATTACCGAGGATAGCGGCTCACCGGGCATCAACGGCGATGAAGCAGACAACTCCGAACGCTCAGCAGGAGCGGTATATATCTTCCAGCGCAGCGAAAATACCTGGGCACAGAACGCATATGTAAAGGCTTCGAACCCAGGCAACGGAGACTTATTCGGCTATTCAGTTGCCCTCACAGCAAACGGTCGCAGGTTGGTCGTCGGTAGCTATGATGAAGACGGTTCACTAAACGGTACCAATGAACAACAGGACGACGAACTTGCTGGCACAGGCGCCGTGTATGTATTTGACTACGAGAACGGTACTTGGAACCAGACAGCCTACTTGAAAGCCTCTAATGCTGAGCGTGGAGACTCTTTGGGGGTTACGGTAGCTATCAGCGATGACGGTGATACCTTAGTGGCCACGGCTCTGGATGAAGATGGCATAACTAGTGGGGTGAATAATATTCCGGGTCCCGACATAGAAACTGATACTTCCACTGGGGCAATCTACGTCTACGCCTACACAAACGGGCACTGGTCCCAACGTGCCTACCTCAAAGCTTCAAATACCGGAACCAATGACTGGTTTGGCTCTCGACTCGCTTTGAGCGGTGATGGCAACACCCTTGCAGCAGGTGCACAGCTTGAGGACAGCGCGGCTCAGGAAATTAACGGAACTCAGGATGACGACACAGCTACAGAAGCAGGTGCTGTGTATCTGTTTGTACGAACAGAAGGCACCTGGTCTCAAGTAGCTTACATAAAGGGATCAAATACGGAGGCATTCGACGAATTTGGCAGTTCACTGAGCCTGAGCCGAGATGGTTCTCTTATTGCTATTGGCGCCCAGTATGAAGATGGAACATCCGTTGGACTAGATGGGGGACAATTCGATAACTCAGCTTTTGATTCAGGGGCAGTCTACCTTTTCAGTCGCTAAACAACTTACCTGTTGCATTAAAATTTGTAGGTCTCTACGCATGCTAACATCATGTGATAGCTAAACTAATACGAGGTTTATTGATGCAAAACTTCGGCACCATGCGAATACTGGTGACGCTAACATTACTCGCGAGTGTGGTTGCGGCAACACCCAAAACCCACGCCCAGAATATTCGTCAGTATCAACTCGAACCCGGGCCCAATGGCTTGGCACTCGTGGTGAAAGAGATTGCTCAACCTTCTCCTGGCGCAAACGAGGTCCTAGTACGAGTGCGAGCGGTATCGTTAAATCGCAGGGATGTTTCCATTTTGGACAGAGGTGTGGCAAACGGGCTGGTACCTACCTCGGACGGAGCTGGTGAAGTGATTTCAATCGGGCCTGGCGTCACCCAATTTGCTGTGGGTGATCGGGTAGCGGGCACATTCTTTGCTGACTGGTCAGGCGGACGACGTACTAGAGAGGCCATGGCGACCGCACGCGGTGGTGGCATCGACGGTATGCTCACAGAAATGATCGTGAGTCATGAGGCAGGACTCGTCACCATCCCTGATTACTTGAGTTTTGAAGAAGCCGCGACATTACCCTGTGCTGCCGTTACAGCATGGCGGGCACTTTTTACAGAAGGCAATCTCCAACCGGGGGATACTGTGTTGCTTGAAGGAACAGGCGGTGTCTCAATCTTTGGTCTCCAACTTGCTTCCGCGGCTGGCGCAAACCCGATTATTACGAGTTCCAGTGACACAAAACTGGAACGGGCAAAACTCCTAGGCGCAACGGGCACCGTGAACTACCGTACAAACCCCGAGTGGCAAGAGGATGTACTTAATCTCACCGAAGGAGTAGGAGTCGATCACGTACTGGAAGTTGGGGGCCAACAGACACTCCACCGGGCTATTGAAGCGCTCGCTTTTGATGGACATGTGGCCATCATCGGCGGACTCTCCGGCCGAGCAGATGCAATCCCTCTCGGGCCGCTACCTGAAGGCGGCTCGGTAACTGACATTTTCGTGGGATCAAGAGAAGACTTTGAAGCTATGAACGAATTTCTGATTGAGCATCAGCTCCGACCCGTAATCGATCGTATATTTCCATTTGAAGAGGCGCCGGCCGCCTACGCATACATGACAAGCAACTCCCATCTGGGGAAAATTGTGATCACACTTTAAATGCTTACGGACGGTATGCGTCTGGTGCGTTTTCGCTCGGTAGTTTTTCTCTGAGTTCAGCCTTCACTTCAGCGTAGCTTGGGTCGCCGGCCAGATTTGTCCACTCGTTGGGATCAGCCTCATGGTCGTAAAGTTCTTCACTGCCATCGTAATAGCGAATGTAGCGGAAGCGCTCATTCCTCACGGCAAGATTTTCGAATCCAAATGCTGAAATTGCCACACGGTCCCATGGGGCGTCGGGATCTTCAAGTAATGGCACCAAGCTTGCGCCTTCCAAATAACTGGGGGTCTCAAAACCTACAAGCTCTGTCAAGGTAGGAAAGATGTCAATCAGAGATACGGTTCGCGCGCTACGGCTACCAGGGGTCGTCACACCAGGAGCGACGATGATCAATGGTACCCGCGTAGATTCCTCCCACAGAGTCTGCTTACGCCAGCGGAGCTTTTCGCCTAAGTGCCAACCGTGATCCGACCATAGAACGATAATCGTGTCGTTAGTCCGGCCACTTCGATCTAGCGCATCGATTACCTGCCCGACCATAGCATCTGCGAAGCTTACACTCGCGAGATAAGCCTGCACGCCCTCTCTCCATTTATTTGCTGCGACGGTCCAGCGGTGGATTTCCATCGGCGGCATAAAACTGCTCTCCATAAGATCTTGGGCAATAACGGGAACATCGTCCAAATCATTCTCAAGTACGGAAGGAAGCTCAATATCTTCAAGCGGATGCATATCCAAATATTTCTGAGGAACATACCAGGGCAAATGTGGCCGATAGATCCCGATGGCAAAAAATCGAGGCCCCTCACCAGTAGCGATAATCTGCTGCTCGGTCCATGCAACAACCTGCCCGTCTCCCATAGCACGGTCGTCAACCGCAACGGGTGCCCAATCAAAGTTACGACTTATTGGGTTACCGTTAGCCGGCCGCTGGTAGGGTCCAACCTCGTCTGGAAGTTGTCGGTCTAATGAGGGGTAAAATGCATCCCAGGCAGTCGGATCGTTATACCCAAAAAAAGAAGACGTAGAGTACGTCGAGGAGTGGAAAATCTTTCCGGCTCCAAGAGTTTGGAAACCGCGCTCACGAAAATACCTAGGCAACGTTGGCAGCTGTGCGAGCCCCTCCACATCTAACCATCTAGGCGAATTGCCATAAATGCCAGTCGTTGAAGGCAGCAGACCAAGCATTAATGAAGTACGAGAGGGGTTGCACAATGCTGCAACTGAGTGCGCATTTGTAAACACAACACCACGCTCGGCAAGCGCATCAATGTTAGGAGTTTTTGCTTGTGGGTGCCCGCCCAACACACCAACCCAATCATTGAGATCGTCAATAGCTATAAAGAGAATGTCGGGGCGATTTTCATTTTGCGCATAAGTGGAAACAACGGGCAACAAAATGATCAGCGCTGTCACAAGCAGTCTAAGCATGCCCCCAGCCTTTTCAACCTACCAATACTGATGGATTCTAACCGAATTGGTGGCGCATAATTTGTGTCTAGAATATGCAACACTAATACTCAAGACTACTCTACGACACGGGAACAAAAAGCGAATGAGATATCACATCGAATGTGTCCTCCAGTGCGGGAATCATCTTGGAGAGGGGCCCGTATGGGACACCGATACTGGAGTCCTATGGTGGCTTGATGGCACTGGCCGCCGAGTTGGCAACCCATCCATCTGGCGCCTCATACCAAAAAAAAAGAAGGTGTCCACCTGGCACCTAGATCAAGATGTCGGCGCACTTGCCGTCCGTGAGAATGGCAAGCTCGTGCTCGCCTTGAGTGATGGGTTTTACCTATTTGATCCTGACACAGATGACCTTGAGCTCATTACCCTGATAGAAGCAAATCAACCTCGATCACGCTTGAATGACGGGAAAGTAGATCGCAAAGGACGATTTCTAGCAGGAGGCATGGATGACAAGGAAGAACTCGCTATTTGTGGTCTTTGGAGACTGGATCCCGACTTCTCAACCACTCTCATTGAAGATGGAATCATTTGTACGAACGGGCCCTGCTGGAGCCCCGACGATAAAACCTTCTATGTGGCCGATACATTTGTGGATGAGTTCTGGGCATACGATTACGACATAGACACAGGAACCGTATCCAACAAACGCCTATTCGCAACCACTAAAGATGTCTCCGGCGTCCCTGATGGCTCCACGGTAGACTCTGAAGGATTTCTCTGGAATGCGGAGCTTATATCGGGCGACCTCGTACGCTACGACCCGGAGGGAAATGTGGAACGTAAGATCAACCTTCCTGTATCCAACATCACTTCAGTCATGTTTGGTGGCGATAACCTGGATGAGATCTATGTGACTTCTATGGCAAGGGTGAAGCACCCCGCGGTTCACGACCGGTTCCGCACCGAAACAAAACCCCAACCTGGCGCAGGCTCACTGTATCGTATTACGGGACTTGGCATTCGCGGTGTCCCAGAACCTCGATTCGCGGGATAAAGGATTACTATGTCGTCTGAGCGAAAAGTTATTATTACCTGTGCCCCCACTGGGGCAATCCACACACCATCCATGTCCCCATACCTACCGGTTACACCGGATGAGATTGCTGAAGCAGCTATCGCCGCGGCCGAAGCAGGAGCAGCTATTCTGCACCTTCATGCTCGCGACCCCGATGACGGACACCCCACCCAAGACCCGGACGTATTTCGCCGATTCCTGCCAACGATTAAAAACAACACCGATGCAGTTATTAATCTCACGAGCGGTGGCGCCCCGCACATGACCATAGAAGAGAGACTGCAACCAGCACTACAGCTAAAACCAGAAATAGCTTCACTGAACATGGGCTCAATGAACTTTGGCCTCTACCCCATGCTAAATCGGTTTAAGGAATTTAAGTACTCCTGGGAATACGATTATTTAGATAAAAGTCGCGATTTGGTTTTTAAAAATACTTTCGCAGACATTGAATATATTTTGAACTCGTGCAGTGAAAATAAAACCCGCTTCGAGTTCGAGTGCTATGACATATCACACCTCTATAATCTAGCCCACTTTTTTGGTCGTGAACTGGTCAAACCACCGCTGTTTGTGCAGAGCGTAATGGGCATACTCGGTGGTATTGGCGCTCACCCAGATGACCTGGAGCATATGAATCGCACGGCGAATCGCCTGCTCGGGGACAAGTACCAATGGTCTGTGCTGGGTGCCGGAAGAAACCAAATGGAAATCGCTCGCCAAGGAGCGAGCCTAGGTTCTCATGTCCGGGTGGGCCTAGAGGATTCATTATGGGCGGGACCCGGCCAGCTCGCTGAATCAAACGCTCAACAAGTCAAAATCGTGCGTGAAATTCTAAAAAATATGGAACTGGAGATCGCGACACCCAGTGAAGCCCGCAAAATCCTCAGCCTCAAGGGTGCCGATCAGGTCGCGTTTTAGCGCCAAGTGCAGCATTCTTTTACCACACCTCCGATGCAAACTACGCAGCTCAAGAAGCATCTGGAGCGTGTGCGCCGAGCAGGACAAGACTATCCCTACTTTGATTGGGACGATTAGGACGCTCACGGGTAAGACAGTTTAGCTCGACGATCCACCTTCGGTGACCGCACAATCATAACGCCCAACTTCAACATCTGGCACCCAGTGAAAATACTTTGAAAGTTCAACGGGTTCGGTGAAATAACCCGGATTTGTGACAGTCATCGTGTAATCAAGGCGACCACCACTCTCGGTTGGTGCAAACTCCTCGACAACAATAGCCTCTTCACTGAGAGGTATGCCCACAGTATTGAAATGCTGCCAGTCTATTTGGGTGGTCGTCACAACCAGCGTATCCCCATCCCATTGACCAGTGGAGAAACCCAACGGACTACGCACTGGATCACTGAGCGTACTAGCATCCATATGAATCGTACGAACAAGGTCATACTCCTCTATGCGTAGCAGTATCTGTTCGCCCTGATCCACAAATTCCACTGGGAAAGGTTGCTCCATAATAATGGGCATCCCCTTGGGCTGGCAGTTACGAATTGGACTGTCCTCATCTTGGTTCCACTCGGTAAGGGCTAACCGCGACGCTTGTGTTAACGGATAGTTTTCCAAGTGGAAGATCGGATCTAGTGTCTCTGGAAACAACATGGGAGATGCAAACGGTGAGCTCCACACTCGGAAGACACCGAGGTTATCGTTGACTTCTAAGGCCTCCGCAAATCCCGGACCAGACGTACCTAGCGGTTCCGTGGCCCAGCGCGGTGAACCTCCCGCAGTCATGACAACCTCCCGGCCATCTGGTAAAAGTAGATTATTAACAAACATTAACAAATCACCCCGCCGCGATGGATTGCCAGCGACTCGAACAGTCTCGCCGACCGAAATAAGTGTCTGCGAAATATCCATTCGACGCAGCGTACTAACTGAAGTGCTCTCAATGTCCCAAAGCTCCTCCCCACCGTCCTCACCCTTAACACTGATGGTGAAGCCCACGTGGGGGTTACGCCAAAAAACCCGGGTAATCTCCCCTTCCAACTCCGTAATCGCCTCCTCATTAAAATTAGCGGTCACACTGTGATGTGCTGCTACCACGAATGGCAACACAAACAAACCGATCAAGGTGCCGAGTGTTCCGCTCTGTCTGCGTAAGAACATTTTCATGTTTTACATCCTACTCGTAACTCTCAATGCCAGGTCACTTCCATTGCGAAGAAATGATCGAATACCTCACGTCCGGGATGATTCTGACCATTAGGCTCTGGGCTACGTATATAGAAATCAAGTTGCTGTGCTGCAGGATTGACGCCGCCAGCTTCGCCCGATTCTGGTTGTAACATAACCTCAAGTGTGTCTCTGTGGCGCATGCCTTGGGTCACCATAAAATGAAGCTCATAATCTGTGTACAGCAGCTCGCCATTTAACGTAGCGTGCCCATAGCCCCAACCGGCAACAAAGAGCAGACTCTTTGGCCAGTTGGAATCCCCGCACCCAGAGTTGCCATGCTCAAAAAGATAGGCTGCTACACCACCATTCTGACATGGGGAAAACTCATGGATTCTATCCAACTCAACGACATATTGGCCTTGGGGTAACTCAAGCTCCGCTCGGAATGTGCCGGTATTCTCAATCTCATCCACATTAAGAAACACCGCTCCCTCTACCAACCTCAAGTTAGAAGCATCATCACCCATATGGTCCCAAGGAGAGAGATCATCAAGATTTCCGACTTGATATATCCGTTCACCCGTTATTACAAAACGCCCGTCGTACAGTTCGTGTTGTTCAGGGGCATATAGGACCATCTCGGTACCGGGTTGGACACGCGGCCCCCGCTCCTCCTGTGCTGCGAGTAGTGGTGCCACTAGCAATCCCGCCACAGTGATGATCACCAACATTCTGACCTGCATAAAATACCTCCAGCGCCTCAACTTATTTAATTGCTTCTGTTGCTTCTACCTAATTCTACTAGTCACGAGTTTCTTCCAGGCAACGGAATTACAATCGGGTGACGTCAGTCACTCCTCCTCATCACCCACTATAGCGGTCGCCTTGATCTCGAGCATGATCTCTGGACGAGCAAATCCTACTACGGTAATTAGCGCACTCGAAGGGTAACGTCCTGACTCAAAATGTTCCTTACGAATATCAATAAATGCATCACCGTTGCGAACATCATCAATGTAAACCGTCATAGTCACAATATCTGACAGCGTACCGCCGAAGTGCTGCAACCGTTCATCGAGAATACGAAAGATTTCGCGTGCCTGACCTTCAAAATTGCCAGCCATGGAGTTGCCATCTGCATCGACAGTTGCAGTCTGGCCAGCCAGCCAAATCGTCCTGCCCCCTTCCGTTGCGACCGCGCGCGAGAAGGCTCGCAACTCACCACGATCATCGGTGGCGAATTCCCGAACAACTGGGTCAGCAGCCCAAGATAACGTAGCCAATATTGTGGCTGCAGCTATGAGTAGTAATCCTGAGCCTCGTCGTAAAATTTTGTTGATTCTTCTGTTCCTCAGCATGATGTACCTCCACAGGTGTCTCCCTATGAGGCTATCATAGACCCGAGCGTTAGCGGCGAACTGCGGAGAATCATACAAAAGATTGCTGCCAGGAAGGATTAGAACAATGACAATAAAGTACCTGAACTATGCGATGACTATGTTTGTCTTCTTTTTCCTCGGTTGTGAGGCAGAAACCATTGTTGAATCCAACGTCATAACAACAAACGAGTCTTTCAACCTAGTGGAATCGACAATTCAGGAAATGCAAACCGCAATGAATGAAGGGCGCCTCACGGCACAAGGTCTTGTGCAGCAATATCTCACGCGCATTGCCCTTTATGAAAACCTGCTGAACGCTACCATTAGCGTGAACCCCAATGCGATGGCGGTAGCTGAACAACTAGACCGCGAACGTGCTGAAGGACAGGTTCGAGGACCCCTCCATGGTATTCCCATCGCTCTGAAGGACAATATTCATACGATTGATATGCCGACGACGGGCGGTGCGCTGGCTTTCGCGGGGCTCACTCCACCCTATGATGCAACTTTAACCAAAAAACTACGAGAAGCCGGCGCGATTATCATCGCTAAAACAGTCATGACCGAGTTAGCAAACTGGGTATCCGGTGCGCCCCTAGACATGCCCGACAACTATAGCTCCCTCGGCGGTTATGGGTTTAACCCTTATGATCCTCGCCGCGATCCTCGTCCTGGAATCGGGGATGGCATGCCAGTGCTTTCACCGGGTGGCTCAAGCTCGGGTATTGGCACCAGTGCTAACCTGTGGGCAGCTAATGTTGGCACAGAAACTTCCGGGTCGATCCTTTGGCCTTCGAACCAGAATATGCTGGTTGGCATCAAACCCACAGTGGGACGCATTAGCCGCTATGGAATCATCCCTATTACCGCCGATCAGGATACGGCAGGACCTATGGCAAGAAACGTTACCGACGCCACCATTTTATTTGGCGTGCTGGAAAATATTGAGCCAGATCCCAACGACCCCTCAACCGGTCGATGTGAGCCGCCGACAGACGGTGACTACACAACATTTCTGGACGCTGACAGCCTACGCGGTGCACGCATCGGAATTCCACGCGCAGGTTTTGTGGAGCCTAATACCGTAGTAGGCACCGAAAATCCTCGCGGTGGAATCAGTTCTTCACAATTCGAACTGTTTGAGGAAGCGATCGCAATCCTAGAGGAAAGAGGGGCGACCGTTATCGATCCAGCAAACTTGCCCACGGTCCTCGATCCTGACCCAGAACGTAATCTTTTTCGATGGAGTATCTGCGCGGGAGAAGATAAGACACGAGGCAACGATGAAGACTGCTCGATTGTGTTTAAGTACGGTATGAAACGTGACTTTAATGCCTGGCTAGAATCTCTCGGCAGTATCGCTCCGGTAAGCTCGCTCACAGAGTTACGAGAATGGAATACGGAAAACGCACTACTCGGAACGATAAAGTACGAACAATCACTACTCGACATCTCAGACGAGGTCGATCTAGATAGAGACCGTGCACGTTATGAAGCAGATCGTGAAAAAGACATCGAGCTGGCGGGCACACATGGGATTGACGCAGCTATTGCCGAATATGATCTAGATGCGCTCCTGTTTCCAATGAATCGGGGCTCAAACGTTGCCGCCAGGCCAGGGTATCCATCTGTAATCGTTCCTTTTGGCATGGTGGGAAACCAACCAGAACCCGCATTTCCAGAAGGCTTCGAAGCCCGACCAGGACCGTTTGGGGTCTCCTTCACAGGACTCGCCTGTAGCGAACCTGGGCTAATTGGGTTGGCCTACGCTTTTGAACAGGCGACTCAGCGGCGCACCGCACCATCAAGCGCCCCCTGACATTGATAAGTAACACGTCGTGGGATAACAAAATGCCGGAAAATGCGTTATCTAGCGAAAATAGCGTGGGTAGCCGACGCTTTGTCCCAAATCCCAATGAAAGTAATGATGCTAAACGCACCTCATCATTCGACGGCTAGGTGACAATGCACGCAGTTCGCTGTCTGAGCGACACGATCAATCGCATGAGCCAGGGGATCAAAGGGAATAAGCTCAGCATGGCAGGCACCACAATTCTGCTGTTCACCCATAACGACTCGGTGTACACGTTCAAAATGAGAGTATCCGGGGCGTGCCTCGCTCACGAGCTCCGGCAATCTATGGCATGTATCACAAACTTCGATATCTAGCGGAGAAAACTCCGGAAGCTCAATCTCCTCTGAAATTATTTGTGGTCTTGTTGCACGCAACTCGCGCGATTCGCCAACATGCCGCAGCAAGGTTCTTCCGGCCACACGACCGGTAAGCATAGCGGGGCCTAAAAACGTGCCCTCCAGACCCGCTGAACCATTTACTCCGACAAATCCGGTTAGCTCACCAGAAGCATAGAGTCCTGGGATCACGGTACCGTCTTCGCGAACAACCTGCATCTGGTGATCTACAGTTACACCGCCCATACTCTTTCGAGTCATTGGGAAAAATTGGATCGCATAGAAAGGTGGCTGATCAATCTTTGCTAACGGAGAAAGCTCATCATTACTCTCGAATCGGCCAAAGTCTTCATCTACACCCCTCTCGACCATAGAGTTGTAATGGGCGACAGTTGATTCAAACTTATCCTGATCTTGACCTATTAACCCTGCAAGCTCCGCGAGTGACTCAGCCTGGGTGGTAAGTTCTGGGTTATCAAGAATTTCTTCCCGAATCCGTTGATAATCATCCCAGCCGCTACCTGAAACGTAAAACCCTTCATTCTCATCGTCATCAAAGATAGCCCAATAGGTAGATGGGGTTTGAGCAACCACGGCAGCCAAAATCGACTTCGTATCATTGATCTCATTAACAAAACGCTCGCCCTTGGTATTTATCCATATGGATTCTGAATGACGGGAGGCGAGAGCACGACCCTCTCCTGGGTAGTGGGGATGTGGGAGCCCCCATGGATAATTCCACTGGTGATCCATGCGATGGAACCCTGCTCCAACATCAGCCGCAAGACCATGCCCCGAACCCTCTGAATTGAGACCTGAACCCACCAAGAGATCGCTAGGCTCGGCAAGGTGCGCAGGCCAGAACCGTCTAACCATCTCCATGTTACTTTGGAATCCGCCGGTAGCTAGCAATACCCTATCCGCACGGAGCTCGGCTGTGTTACCAGTCCTTAAATCTTCTCCCTGTACGCCGACAACCTGCCCTCCATCTACCACTAACTGATTAATCTTAAAGTTCCATCGAAACGTCACGTTCGGATAACGCAGTACTTCACTGTAGATAGGTGTCACAAGCCCAAGGCCACGGCCATCGGGTCGATGGAAGCGAGGTACGCTATTCCCAAAATGTAAATTAACACCCGACCACCGAACCCCGAGGGATTCCAACCATACCCCAACCTCTGTTCCAGAATGCTGAGTGTAATAATCGACCCAATAGGGATCCGGATCCGTGCCCCATTCAAAGAAATCCTCGGTTGCGATTTCTGGTGTATCCACGATACCCAGCTCGCGCTGTAGCGCAGAGCCAACGATCGCCACGCCACCACCAGACATCACCGCATGCCCGCCGAATACAGACCACATATCAACTATCTGCACTCTAACTCCGCCCTGCGCCGCCTCCAGTGCTGCAGAAAGTCCAGATATGCCAGCGCCGACGATGATGACATCAACCTCAGGTGACTCCTGGGCAAGACCCAACGAACTAATGCCGAAGTTAGAAGCAAATAGTAGTACGGCGAGTGCGCTCGTGTGC
>DBZY01000078.1:22714-38947 GCA_002311835.1 Proteobacteria bacterium UBA1148
TCCTCTGCGGAAACGGTTTACTTATTTGTCACCGCGGTGCCCTTTCGTTTTACACCACCACTTCTTTTTTACAAGCGGAAACCTTTCCTTGGTTACTTAGGCTCGCCGGATAGCGCTTCGAGCGTCTCAAACAGTTCTTGAGGTGGCATGTACCCGCCGATGTGCACACCACTATCCGTGAGCACCGTTGGTGTTCCACGGACGCCCACAAGTTGGGCAAAATCGTAATGGCTAGCCACAGGCGTCGCATCACACGTATCCTCTGGGAGCCCGCCACCCAATGTGGCTTCGGTGTACGCGGTGTTTCGATCCGAAGCACACCAGACCTTATCAGCCTTATCCCAAGAATCCGTGTCAGGCCCTGTTCTCGGGTACGATAAATACCGTACTGCAATGCCTAGGGCATTAATCTGATCCATCTCACGATGAAGCTGGCGACAATACCCGCAATCAATGTCCGTAAATACAGTCACCGTATGTTTCAGGCTCTCCTGAGATGGGCTGAACACGATCATGGTTTCCGGATCGATCCTCTCAAGAACAGCTGTCCGAGCTACAGCTCGTCTTTGTTCCGTTAAATTTTGATTTGAACTCAAATCAAAAAGATCTCCTTGAATAAAGTAACGGCCATCATCGGAAACATAGGCTACGTTGGAACCCACGGCAATTTCAAACATACCGGGGATTGGAGAATCATAAATTTCCTGTGCTTCGATACCGGGTAACGTTGCGGCCAGCTCTTCCTTACTCAATACACCACTCTCGTCGGCCATAGAAACCATCGCCATTGAGGAAAAGAGACATAATGTCCATTTAGCTTGCACTGTGATCCCCCTCGAGAGACTGACTAATCGGCTAACCGAGCCCTCCGCCAAGAGGTGAGCTCAGAACGCCGTGGGGTAATCCTAGCAGATCTGGCATGGTGCCTGGAATGCTTATCCCCGGGGATGGTGTTTGGAGTGCAACTCTTTCATACGCTCCTGGGCAACATGAGTATAAATCTGGGTCGTTGAGACGTCACTGTGCCCTAATAGCAACTGCACAACCCGCAGATCGGCCCCATTGTTGAGCAAGTGTGTGGCGAAAGCATGCCGTACCGTGTGTGGGGAGAGTTTCTTACTAATACCAGCTTTCTTAGCGTAGCGCTTGATGATGTACCAGAATGACTGGCGGGTCATGCGGTCGCTCCGGCGCGTTGGAAAAAGGTACTCGGTCTGGCGTTTCAACAAAATCTTCATACGAGGTCCTTCAATAAACTCTTTGAGCCAGTTCTGGGCTTCATCGCCCAATGGAATGAGCCTTTCCCGATCACCTTTACCAATGATTCGGAGCACACCCTGATTCAGATTCACCTGAGATAGCTTGAGGTTAATGAGTTCGGAGACCCGTACGCCGGTTGCATAAAGCAACTCCAGCATAGCCCTGTCTCGATGACCTAAGGGGTTAGAAATAATCGGGGTGACAAGCAGCGCTTCAACCTCTTTCTCTGTCAAAGACTGAGGCAGCGTACGGCCTGTTTTTGGCATGGCTATCTGAGAGGTAGGATCCTCTGCAATAACCCTCTCACGCAGAAGATGGCGGAAGAAACGTCGAAAACTGGACAACTGACGGCCCGCGGACTGGGGTTTCACACCACCATCAACCCGCCAGGATATGTACTCAAGAATATCTGCCGGAGTGGCATGAACTAAATCAACTTTGCGACTTGTCAAACGCTGATTAAGAGCAAGCAAATCTGCACGGTATGCTCCGAGAGTGTTTTCGGAGAGACCGCGTTCCGCCCAAATGGTGTCCAGGAAGCGGTCTATAACGACTTTTGGATCCTGCGAAAGACCCGTCCCGGTATTAGTAAACGTTTCGTGCAAGAAGTTGTTGGCCATTTTAATGCCGTGCTCTCTTGTTAACAGCCAGCAGTACCCTGTTGACAGTATCTTCGCCGGATATTCGGTTGTAGTCTCTTATGAGCGGATGCTTAGACACAGGTTAAATCTATATACTTCAGTGTATTGGACTGTGAAAGATAGCTCCCCACACTATCACTACATAAGCTAAGTATCTCAATAGCCTCGGACTTACTGTGACCGACTTCACAAATAATTGAAACCATTAACATATGCAGATATTGGCCACAGAAAACATCTCTAAGAAAACTTGATCGGGCGCACCGAAAACCCCTGCTTTGACATAACCATGAGTGTTGCCACGATCCAAGTTCAATTAGTACGCCTTATATACGGGATTTATGCCTGGATTGCCCTGACCAGCGTCGCAATTCCGATGATGATCCTGCTGATTTTTACTCCAACACGGGTTGCCCGGCGCCAGGTGGCCCGCTGGTGCGCTCGGCTATTTTTCCTGCTCATAGGTAGCCCGGTACAACTCAAGGGCTCTCAGAAACCACTAGCCTCACCTTGCATTGTGATTGCCAATCACGCCAGCTACCTGGACGGAATGATCCTAACTGCTGCTTTGCCACCGAACTTTACGTTTCTGATTAAACATGAGATGGCCACACTCCCCCTGACAGGCTTTCTGTTAAGACGTATCGGCTCAGAGTTCGTAGACCGGAACAAAGACTCCCATAGAAAACAAGTTGTACGCCGTCTGTTTAGGGCCGCAGAAGAAGGAGATGCATTAGCATTCTTCCCCGAAGGAACATTTGACAGAACTCCTGGTTTACGACGATTTCAGCTGGGAGCATTCAGCTCTGCCCGCCGGGCCAAACTGCCAATCGTGCCTATTGTAATTACAGGGTCCCGGGGCAAATTGCCAGCAGCCTCCTGGATCTGCTCACCGGGACCGCTGTCGATCCAAGTCTGCACACCTCTATACGCTAATACATACACTTCGGCTCAGGAGTTGGTCCGTGCCTCTCGGAAGGAGATGCTTAAATGGCTTGGTGAGCCTGATCTGGCGTCCGACGAAGAGATCTAATGGCAAAGCCTATCTGGAAACCGCCGATTGAGCGCATCGCAAACAGCAACCTTCAACGCTTTTTAAGCGTGCACGCGGACAAACTGACATCACAAAACTATAAGGCTCTCTACGAGTGGAGTATCAACGAGCCCGCAGAGTTTTGGGAGGCTTGCTGGAAGTTCTGTGAAATCAGATCAACGAAACCCTATGAACGCGTTCTAACAGAGCCTAATAAGATGCCGGGCGCACGGTGGTTTGAGGGCGCCTATCTTAGTTTCGTCGATAATATGATGCGCGCTGAGCACGAAGGCACCGCAATCGTCTTTTACAGTGAGACGGGGGATCGCATTGAACTCAGCTGGAGGGAATTACGTCAACAGGTAGCGAGCGTCTCTCAAGCGCTAGAGTGTTTTGGCGTTGGCCCAGGTGATCGTGTTGTAGGACTCCTTCCTAACCGCCCCGAGGCAATAATTGCGATGCTAGCAACCGCAAGCTTAGGTGCTGTCTGGTCTTCCTGTTCTCCAGATTTCGGACCGAGTGGCGTACTGGATCGCTTCGGGCAAATCGGGCCCAAGGTCATGTTTGTGACCGATGTTTACTTCTATAACGGCAAAGCAATCGATTGTCTTCCCTGCGCAGTTCAAGTGACTAGACAACTCGACACACTAGAAACGCTCATCGTTGTCCCCTATCGAAATGAAACACCAAATTTGACATGCCTGCCAGGCGCGAAGCTTTACGCCGACCTTCTCCTAGACACTACAAAGCCGCGTTATGAATCTTTTCCCTTTGCCCATCCCCTCTACATTATGTATTCCTCTGGCACAACGGACGCCCCAAAATGCATTGTTCACGGTGTCGGCGGAACACTAATTCAACATAAGAAAGAACATCTGCTTCATTGCGACATTAAAGCAGGCGATTCCGTGTTCTACTTTACAACCACTGGTTGGATGATGTGGAACTGGCTAGTGTCAGCGCTTGCAAGCGGTGCAAAACTTATACTGTTTGATGGCTCACCCTTCCACCCTGATCCCGGGATATTGTGGAGAATCGCCGAACGCGAACACCTCACACTCTTTGGAACCAGCGCCAAATATCTCAGTGCTCTGGAAAAAACTGGATATAAGCCGAGAGAGAATGTATCGCTAGAAAATCTTAGCAGTGTGCTCTCTACTGGCTCGCCCTTGGCACCATCCAGCTACGATTTCGTTTATGAAAACGTAAAGCAAGATCTGCAACTTTCTTCAGTTGCAGGAGGCACAGATCTCATCTCATGTTTTGCAGTTGGGAACCCTATACTCCCCGTATACCGTGGGGAACTGCAGTGTCGTGGTCTCGGAATGCAGATGGAAATCTTTAACGATCAAGGGGAATCTATTCGCGAACAAAAGGGTGAGATGGTGTGCACAGCTCCATTTCCCTCCATGCCGATCGGATTCTGGAATGATCCTGACAACGTAAAATACCATGCAGCTTATTTCGAGCGCTTCCCAAATGTCTGGTGCCATGGTGATTATGCGGAACTTACGGAACACGATGGTGTGGTCATCCACGGCCGCTCCGATACGGTACTTAACCCAGGGGGAGTACGCATAGGAACTGCTGAGGTCTATCGTATCGTCGAGCAATTTCAAGAGGTCTCTGAAAGCATTGCTATCGGCCAGGAGTGGGATGGAGATGTCCGAGTCGTTCTTTTTATCCGGTTACAAACCGGTTTCCAATTAGACGAAAAATTAATGCAACGGATCCGTGACGCCATGCGGCAACAGGCCAGCCCACGTCACGTACCAGCGAAGATTCTTGAGGTACCCGACATCCCGAGAACCCGTAGTGGGAAAATTGTGGAAATAGCGGTCCAGCACGTGGTGCACGATCGCAAAGTACCCAATACCGATGCACTGGCAAATCCGGATGCTTTGGAGTTTTTCAAAAACCGGGTTGAGCTGAGCGAATGAGCTCTTTCTTCACACAGTACCAGCACCGTGTGGATACCGGAGAAATTTTACCGGACCCGCATCAAATAACAGCGGTTCAGGCGCTTCAGGATGTTTATAGCTCGCTGATCCTAGCTGGTCCTCGACCGCGCCGCAGTTGGCGCCGACATTTGGCTAAGCTATTGGGTTCTACTACCGCTCCGACTCGCGGGGTGTATTTGTGGGGCGGTGTTGGCCGTGGCAAAACGTTCCTAATGGATCTTTTCTACGACTGTCTACCCTTTGAGGATAAGCTCCGAGAGCACTTCCATCGCTTTATGGGTGGTGTACACGAAACACTTAAGGAATTTCGCACATACCAAAACCCACTCCAACTGACAGCAGATAGGTTAGCAGAGCAGACTCGTATTATTTGCTTTGACGAGTTTTCCGTTACCGATATAGCGGACGCTATGATTCTCGGCACCCTTTTTGAGGCACTGTTCGAACGAGGGGTGACCCTTGTAGCAACCTCCAATAAGAAGCCAGATGACTTGTATAAAGGGAGGCTCCAAAGGCAACGCTTTCTGCACGCAATCTCTCTGATAAAGCAACATACTTGTTCAGTAGAGATGAATGGGTTGCTGGACTACCGGTTACGTGTTCTGGAACGGGCCGATGTGTACCAGGAACCCATAGGAGCGTCGGCGGATCAAAAACTGGCCGAATATTTCGAGGCCATAGCCCCAGACGAGGGTGCAAGAAATCCACATATTGAGATCCTCGGCCGGACGATTGAGGCACAACGTGCGGCAGATGGGGTAGTTTGGTTCGATTTCCCACAGATTTGTGACGGCCCCCGCAGTCAGAACGACTACATTGAACTATCCCGCTGTTATCAAACCGTACTCATATCAAATGTGCCCCAACTCACAAAGAATCTAGAGAATCAGGCGCGGAGATTTGTCGCTCTCGTGGATGAATTTTACGACCGGCGCGTAAAATTGATTTTATCTGCAGCAACACCCTTACAATCTCTTTACATCGGAGAGCGTCTAGGTCTCGAATTCCAGCGTACTCAAAGCCGACTAGAGGAAATGCAAAGCCGTAGCTACCTGGCTTCACCCCATATTCCATAAAAACCCAAACAAGGGTCTACGTCGCCTAACATGGGCATTGACTAAAGTGCGGACAGGGCTCGTGAGTTTCTCCTACCCGTCACGATGCAGTAGATTGAGCGACTAGTTGATATAGAGGGCCGATGTCCGAACAATACCTCCACCATGACTGATAGCAATACTCAAAAAACGGGAACTCTTGTCCTGGTGCGACACGGTCAGAGCGAATGGAATCTCAAAAACCTGTTCACTGGCTGGACAGATGTGGACCTAACCGGGCAAGGAATTGAGGAAGCCCGCGCGGCCGGGCAACTCTTAAAAAGCGAAGAACTCACATTTGATCTTGCTTTCACGTCCGTGCTTACCCGTGCGGTTCGGACGCTGTGGCTGATTCTTGATGAGATGGACCTCATGTGGATTCCTGTAGAACGAGACTGGCGTTTGAACGAACGCCACTATGGTGAGCTCCAGGGGCTGAACAAAGCCGAAACCACCGCGCGGCATGGTGCCGAACAGGTAAAGATTTGGCGCCGTAGTTATGACATATCACCGCCTACGCTATCGGATGATGACAGCCGACACCCCAAAAATGATCATCGGTACCACGGGCTCGATGTTGGTCAACTGCCTGGCTCAGAATCTCTAAAAACCACGCTGGATCGGGTGCGACCGTGCTGGGAGGAGCTTATTGCGCCTAACCTTAAAAAGGGGCGAAATGTGCTGATTGCCGCTCATGGGAATAGCTTGCGGGCTCTGGCCAAAATGCTAGAGGACATCTCAGAACAGTCAATCACAGAATTTAATATCCCGACGGGCGTGCCTCGAGTCTACGAACTGGACACCAACCTACAACCATTACGAGCAGAGTATCTTGGGGACAGCGCGATCATCGCCGCTGCCGCTAAAGAAATTGCTAACCAGGCGAACTGAACAATGCTCTACGATTTAGGTAAAGATCGTGTTGAGACCACTGGTGATCGTTACTTCGTTGCTCCGAATGCTGCAGTCATCGGGCAGGTAACTTTGGGAAAAGACTCAAGCGTCTGGTTTAGCTCAGTGCTCCGGGGTGACAACGACACCATTACCATTGGCGACCGATGTAATATCCAGGACAGTTCCGTTTTTCACGTAGACGCTGATGCCCCAATTATTCTGGAAGACGAAGTAAGCATTGGCCACTCAGTAACTATTCATGGCTGTTACATTGGGGCCGGATCTCTGATCGGGATGGGTGCAACAATTCTCAACCACGCAATTATCGGCAAGTTTTGTATCGTGGGTGCACAAGCACTCGTCACCGAAAGAAAGGAGTTCCCGGACAGATCGATGATTCTTGGATCCCCTGCACGGCGAATTCGACAGGTTACAGACGAGGAAGTCGAATACATGAAATGGACCGCCGAACATTATGTGCTGCGCAGTCAACGCTACCGCAAGGAGCTCACCTCCCGATAACTAGGGAATGATTATATGCTGAAGACACAAAGCTTTGTGTCTTACTCCTACTCAGACTCCGGCCAGATACGAATCAAGCCCTCCTGAGCAGTCGAGGCAACAAGCGTTCCATCTGGCTTGAAGAATCGGCCCATTGCCAACCCTCTCGCCCCAGAAGCGTTGGGGCTCTCCATAGAATATAAGAGCCACTCGTCTACCCGAAACGCGCGATGAAACCACATGGCATGATCTAAACTTGCCATCTGAACATTACCTACTTCCCAGCTAATCTGATGAGGTAGGGTTGTAGTCCCGAACAGCTGGTAATCTGAAATATAAGCTAATAGATTGCGGTGCAAGTCCGGATCATCTGGTAACTCGTCAACCGTGCGAATCCATACGTGTTGCACAGGCTCTCTCGGTGCACGTGTAGTGAGATCCATAGGCTCTACAGGACGCATTTCAATAGGCCGTACACGTGTAAGAAACCGGCGCATTTGTGGTGGTAAGGTTTTGAGAACGTGCTCTGGAACATCACTCAAGTCCGCAACGTCGTCCGGACCTGGTACGTCCGGGATTTCCGCCTGATGCTGTAAACCTTCTTCAGGCGCCTGAAAAGAAGCCGCCATATTAAAGATAGGTCGACCGTGCTGAACCGCAACCACGCGACGATTACTAAAACTCTTACCATCCCTAGCACAATCCACTTCATATAGGATTGGTGCTTTTACATCCCCTGGACGCAAAAAATAAGCATGCAGTGAGTGAACATCTCGATCCTCAACTGTGTAGTTTGCGGCCGTCAGAGCTTGACCTAGTACTTGCCCACCGAACACCCGGCGGCTACCAATATCACGACTTTCGCCACGAAAAAAATTATCTTCTACCTGCTCAAGCTCGAGCAGCTTCAGAAGATCCGCCAGAATTGTCTGCATCAGTTCGTGTCTTCACGGTTCAGGCGCGCAATTAGACTGGATGTATCCCAACGCTTACCACCCATATGAACCACATCCGCATAAAATTTATCCGCCAGCGTAGCGACGGGGAGCTCCGCACCATTCCGGTGTGCTTCTTCCAGACAGATACGGAGGTCTTTCCGCATCCACTCAACGGCAAACCCAAAATCGAATTCCCCTGCAATCATCGTTTGCCAACGATTATCCATCTGCCAAGACTGCGCTGCTCCCTTACAAATAACCTCTACGACCAGTTCAGGCTCGAGCTCTGCCCGCATGGCAAAATTCAATGCCTCAGATAACCCTTGGACAAGACCCGCAATAGCGATCTGATTCACCATCTTTGTAAGTTGGCCGCAACCGGTGGGACCTATCAGCTGCACGGTTTTCGCATAAGACCGTATTAGCGGTTCTGCACGTTCAAAGACATCTCTTTCGCCACCCACCATTACCGTTAAATTCCCGCCTTCAGCACCTGCCTGCCCTCCGGATACCGGAGCGTCCAAACAATGGATACCCCGCGATTCTCCAGCCGCCGCAATCTCCCTAGCCATGTCAGCAGAAGCGGTTGTGTGATCCACGAATAGTGAGCCAGGCGACATCACGTTGATCACGCCCTGTTCAAGCACAACCTCTCGCAGATCTGGGTCATCGCCTAGGCAAGTGAATACGGCCTCAGCCCCAACCGCTGCATCAGACGCACTCGTGGTCCAGGTCCCACCATACTTATCGCACCAACGTTCAGCCTTCTCGGTAGTCCGATTGAAAACAGTAACTTCAAAACCTGACTGCCGTAGCCATCCCGCCATAGGAAATCCCATGACACCAAGACCGAGAAAAGCAACTTTTTTAATCAAGGGAAGCTCCACGCCTTTGATCGAACCCGTAGACAATTCATCGTTACCTTAGCATCGCCGCTATGGAGTCAGCAAAATCGCTCATATCGTTGGGCTCCGCTAAGTTGCCCCGTCGAGACAGCGCCCAGAAATAGCTCAATAGAAGTTGGAGACGTATAACCTCGTCCAGTTGTACTTGGCTAAACGGTATAGACTCGGTATCGAAGTACATCTCGACTAGAAGATTACGCTGGGCTGCATCATAGTTGTTCATCCCTGCAAGACTTGCAAGATCCAAAATCGGATGAGCATAAAGCGCGTATTCAAAATCTATAAGCCAAAGCTTTCCGTCATCGAGAATATTAGCTGCAACAAGATCATTATGACAAAGAACGCTTGGAAGAAAGTTAGTCTCATACATACTTGCCAACCGTTGAAGTTCTCGGCCCCAACCTTGCTCTTCAGTACTTAAAACTCCACTACAATTCTTGTAACTCTTCGAACGAACCGCTTCTTCTAGATATCTTTCCGAAAAACTAATTGGATGAAATGGGTTTAGCTTTGAACTAACTTCCACGCCATGAAGCAACCGGAGTGTCGTGGCAACTCGTTCAATATTCTCAGGGAGTTGCGCTTTTTCTGCAGTCCACGGCACAGCGTTTTCCATGTATTTCGTGATAAGGGCACCGATATCGGGGTCATGGAGAACAACATTGGGTGTAAGCCCAGCCTGAGCAACTGCTATCAGCAAGCGTTCTTCAGAACCTATATCGAGGGTTTGAAATCGAGTTTCTTCGGTTTCGAGCTGGAAGCGAACCGCCCAGCTATTAGTATCATGGCTAACACGAAAACTCCGATTGCTGAGTCCGCCCGAAAGCGGCTCAACGAGCAAATCAGCAATATTAACGTTCAGCAGATTGCATAACTGAGCAATGATGTTCGGCTCTAAACCTGCCTTAGACATGTCCACGCCTGACTACAGGAGAGGCGATTTGATAATCACGCCACCAACTTCTGAAGCCAATGAAAATCAAAATGATATATAAGAAAAACAAGAGCGCTGTAAGATAAAGCTCACGCGCTACATAGAGATAGATCGAAATACTGTCGATGACAAACCAATAGATCCAGTTCTCTAACACCTTCCGCGCCACCATATACGTCGCCAGAATGGCCGCCACGGTCGTAAATGAATCAGCATATGGGAAGGCTGCTCCCGTGTGAGCCATTCCCCAACCTAATAGCATGGACACCCCTAAAATACCTATCAGGGCAATAACGTGCTGACCAAAACTCCACATGTGAATCCGCACACCAGAGTTCTTCTCACCCCCGTAGCACCACTGGTACCAACCATAGATTGCCATTACTGCGTAGAAGACCTGAAGGACGGATTCCATGTACAAACGGGCCGTAAAAAATAAGCCCATATAAAGACAAGAGCTCAGCAGTTGCGCTGGCCAACACAAAATATTCTGCCGAATGACTAGGACAAGATAGGCCACTGCTAAGGCAACAGCTAATATCTCCGTCACCGACAACACTGCGACCGTGGTTAACAGATTATCGATCACCGAGTGCTGTGGGAAACATGACGCAATTTAATATCTGGCGAGTACTAGAAATCATAACTAGCCGTGACTCCGAAAACTCGAGGTGCGCCATACTGATAGTAGGTTTCGTTGATCCAACCCTTACGCGGATCATTCCCAAAATAAAGTCCGTGTACCGCATAATCTTCGTCAGTCAAATTTCGTCCCCAAAGTTGAAACTCAGTCCTACCAACACGATAGCGCAGACTTGCATTCAAAAGATCGTGCCCACTTATGCTTTTCTCATGATAGTAGCCAAACCGACTCTCATCACGCCCCTCCAACTCAATGCGAGCGCTCAGTCGCTCATTAAGCGCAATACTGGCCCCTAAATGGTACTGCCACTGTGGCGACTTCGCCTGATCAATTTTTTCCCGAACTATAAAATCACCCACATCTAGGTCATAGGTTGTGATCTGATCAATCTCGGTCTCCAGCCAGCCGAGAGAGGAAAACAAACGCACTCGATCCGAAAACTGATAAGTTACCTCTGCCTCTGCACCCCAATTGTTTCCGTCAACGTTATCCAAAAATCCGAGCCACAGATAATTCACACCATCGTACATCCAAGACTCAAGCTGTGCGTTGTCCCTACGCATGTGAAATAAAGCGGTGCGCAGAACTAACTGGTTATCGAGATAAGATCCCTTAAGTCCTATCTCCTTATTCAGGAGTGTCTCGCTTCCCACATTCAGTCTAGGTTGAATGAATGATTGAAAAATAGGTTGCATAGAGGGCAGTTTTGCGCTGACCTCCGTGTTGACACCCCCGGCCTTGGAACCGCGGGATAGTGTCGCATACAGAAGGGAGTTGTCTGCGACTGAGTAGGTTAAAGTCAATTCACCGCTTTGAAGATCGTCATCGCTTGCGGACTGGAGATCGATCGTATCCTGATAGCTATCGCTAAAATCCTCGTAGCGTAGGCCAACAGTCAAACTTAACCGATCATTGATAGTGGTATCTAGTTGACCGTAGATAGCTCGTCGATCTGTACTGTAGAAACTGAAAAAATCGCCGGAAGCCTGTCTGTGTAAATCCTCATCCCGTTGCTGTACGTACGCTCCTAGCACGTACTGAGTATCAGTTGAAGCAACCAATGAAAAATCCCCCAGGAAACGCACGTCCAGAGATATTTCATCTCTCTTTCTGAGGTAGTTGTCCGTCGCAGAGTAAAAATCTAAGACCGGGTCACACAATGTTCCGTCACAAATGCCGACAAATGTCCAATCCTCATCAAATCCATACTCCAAATCGCTGTCTAGCCAGGTTGCTACTGCCTCCAAAGCCGCTGATTCTCCCAACTGCCACATCCCTCGAGCAGCCAGAGCCAGAGTCTCCTGATTATCGTGCCCAGGTTTATCTGACAATGTGTTTCTGGAATTCTCGAGTGAGTAAGCATCGTATCCGTTTTGGCCGTCAAAATAGAGCGCGGTCAAACCATAGCTGGACCCATCATTTGGATCGAACTCGATGCTCGCGCGCATTGATGTTTCATCGTATCCGTTGGTATCGTTTCGATTCAAAAATTGATTGTTGATATAACCGTCACCTTTATTTTGGTGTAACGCCAAACGTCCCGTTACAGCCTCACTCATTGGCCCGCTTATCACGCCTTTAGTATGCCAACTACCATAGTCCCCGATACCGATCTGCCCATAGCCTTCAAATGACTCGGTTGGGCGATTGCCGCGGATATTCACCATACCGGCCAAAGCGCTAGCTCCGAACCGCGTCCCTTGTGGCCCACGAGCAATCTCTACCTGCTCAACGTCAAATAACATGCCCGCATTAGCGGTCCCACCCAAGTTGATGCCATCGACCATAATCCCCACAGCAGGAAAGTGCTTAGGATCGACGAACTGTTCCAGATCCCCAATCCCTCGAATCTGCACGAACCGGGCTCGAGAGGCGCCGCTTGAATAACTAATGTTCGGTGAAGTACTTAGCACCGACTCCAGATGCTGAGCCGCACGATCATCGATAATGTCCTCATTGATGACCGTAACACTGCCCGGGCTGTCCATTAGATCGTTCTCTCGAAACCCAGCCGTTACGACAATTTCTTCAAGGACAGGAAGCGAAGCGTCCTGCTGCGCGAAAGTAAGTGCTGGCAAACAGCTCACAGAAATGAGTATTGCGCCGAGTGCCTTACTTCTCGGAAAGCAATGAAAAATGGATGTCGTCATGGCGGCTCTCCTCCGTGAAGAGATCCAGTTCGTACCGCGAGTGGGAATGCTTCGAAAAGTTTCCGTTCCTACGCCGGTACTAACCGGATCAGGTTCTAAGGGTTAGCTGACTTATGGATCAGCTTCTCAGGCCGTTTAGAGCCACCCCCGGTCGCTGCAGTTGATATTTAACCCTTCTCTTTCAGTCGAGGCAAGAGTTCCGCAAGATTACATGGTCGTGTGCGATAGTCTAGCTGCAACGAAATTATTTTGTCCCAACCTGTAGCGCATGCGTTCGTCGATCCAGGAAGACAAAAGACATAGGTACCATCGGCCACACCAGCCAAACATCGAGACTGTAGGCTTGAAGTACCGATCTCCTTATATGAAATTGCCCGGAATAACTCACCAAACCCGTCGATTTTCTTCTTCAGTAATGGCTCGATTGCTTCCGGAGTCCCATCGCGCCCCGTCACCCCCGTGCCACCAGTAGAGATGATAACTTCGACCTTGTCATCGGCGATCCATTGTGAGACCCGTTCACTGATCATTTGCGGATCATCCTTGACTATCACCTTCTCATACAGGTAATGACCAGCCTCGGTTAGTCGCTGCACAAGTAGAGCACCCGATCGATCGGTATTCTCATCTCGAGTATCGGATACGGTCAGTATCGCGATGCTAAGTGGCACAAGCTCTCGTTTCTCTGTTTCTAGCACGTCAATCTACCATTGCAGGATCCTGCTCACCTCGCAAGCGCGTGGCTGGGATCGCAATTGCTTTGCACATATAGAGGTGTATATGGCGAGTATTGAAGCGGGATCAATTCGAACCAGATAAGGGACGTAGTTGATTGTCTAAAAATGCTTTTACCAATTCGGTGCGCCGCTCATCAGAAAACTGTTCTCCGCCGTGTGCAGCCCCATGTACCACCTCAAACTGAACTTGCACAGTACGCTCCTTGTAAGCGTTATGAAGCTCATGCGACTGATTTATGGGCATCTGAGGATCTTGATCTCCATGTAACAACAACATTGGTGGATCAGTAGCGTCTACATGGAATACGGGACTAGCCAATCGCGCCAAACTCTCCTTCTCCTCCGGTTGCCCCCCTAAAAGAAGATCCAAAGCGGGCACACGTACGCTGAGGCCATGTGGGGTTGATTGCTTTAATATCGTGGTTAGATTCGAGGCACCAAAATAACTCACGACCGCTTGAACATCAGATGATTGATCAAGATAGTCTCCGACCGTACCTTCAAGATTATCGTGTCCGTTTGTCGTACCCACTAACGCCACAAGATGCCCACCAGAAGATGTCCCTAGTATTCCAATACGCGAAGCGTCGTAACCAAAACTCGTGGCGTTGCCACGCAAAAAACGGATAGCCGCCTTAATATCGTGAATCTGCGCTGGGAACATAGCGTCTCCGGAAAGCCTAAAATCTACGCTCGCCATCGCGTAGCCCTGTTCCACAAATGCAGTGGTCAGCAGGCGTTCTTTTGATCCACCCCTCCAAGCGCCTCCATGCACCCAGATAAGTAGGGGTGGGTTAGTAATGTCCATCGGTAGGTAGAGGTCTAACTTGAGATCATGCCCATTTACGGTTCCGTACAAAATGTTGGCAGTCATCTCAAACTGCTGTTGAGCGGGAGCGTTTATCGCAACAATCAATGCCACACCAGTAGCCCACCAGCGGACTGACCTCTGAATAACCGTCATGATCCTTCCTCCCAACGATCGTTATCGTTTTTTCTTGTCTCTAACCATGCATCGGCCTACGACAGTATCTCCCGCTATGGCGTTTCGTTGAAAACGATTCTCGCTGCATCCCCAATTCTCTCAGCACCCTCGCTAGGCCAATCCTGATACTGAGATTCCAGTTCTCGTATCAGCAATCCAGCCACTTCATCGGCAGAGCGCCCCTGACTTTTGAGCTCTCCAACTCGCGACTGCAGCGTGGCAAAAAACTCATCATAACCCCGAATCACAGCGTCGCCACCCATAGGACCATGGCTGGGTACTACGATTTCAATGTCCGAAAAATAATCGATTTCCATGAGTGTCTTCAATGACTCCCGCCACACTCTGGCGCTGGAAGAGGGGCTTGAAAACCTTGGATACCGACGCATCGCGATATCTCCTGAGAACAGGACTCCATCCTCTTCAACGAAAAATACCGTATCACCTCGGGTATGGGCCGGCCCTACTGCGTACATGCGAACGGTCACTCCACCAAGATCCAAAGTGTATTGGTTATCAAAATATACGTCAGCTTGCCTGAAATCTGCCCCCTCTAAAAGCTCCGCCATAACCGTTGACATGCGAGAAAATCGCTCCGCATGTGATAAACGAAATTCATCAAGATCCTGCTGCTGATCACGGGAACGGATCATCACGGCACTGGGCGGAAATGCCTCCGCACCAAGATCATGCTCGGAGTGATAATGTGTAGAGACGATGTATAGTTCATCGTTCTTGCTGACCTTGTTCGTTTCCCCAAGCACGATCTCACCGTTCGGTAACCCGAGCCCGGTATCAATAACCAGGGTGGCTCTCTCCCCAACGACAATACCTACGTTAGGTACGAACCTGGCATCGTTATCAAGTATTACGTAGACATGATCTGATACCCTCAGCGTCTTATCCTGAGCAATTAAAGGCACCGGAATAGCAACATCGAGAACCTGAGCCCACCCTCCGACCAGCCATCCGATGCTTAAAAGTAGTCCTAAGAATAGCTCAACAAGTTTCCGGCTGATATTCATGGGAAAGCCCTCTATAAAATATGAACTCGGTATTATTTTGACAAAGAGAACACAATTGCTACTAGAACGTTCATAGGTCATCTCGCTCCCAAACACAGTTGTATGGTCTTAGTTCTTCATTAGGCTCCCACACCCAGTGCCTCTCCAATAGGGCTGGTTCCGTGAAGATGTTGGGATCTGTGACCGTGATTGTATAGTTCAAAATGCTTCCATCCGGGTTTGGAGTGAATCGCTCAATAAACTTAACCAACTCTGTCTGGGGGACTCCGCTTTGATCAAACCATGGCCAGTTAACGTTTGTTGTTACCACCACCAGCGTCTCATTTTCCCACTGACCAACTGAATAACCCATGGAAGTTCGATCCCCATCGGTAGGGGTAGTATCCGATGTCATATGGATTCGGCGAACAGAATCCTGCTCCTCCAAGTACAAAACAATGTCCCCACCCTCTTGGACAAACTGCATCGGCGTGCCTAGATCCATAATTGCAGGCATGCCTGTTTCGCACCGAATGTATGGATTGTCAGCGAC
>DBZY01000078.1:39017-57376 GCA_002311835.1 Proteobacteria bacterium UBA1148
GTCCTTCCACAAAGATCTACCCGTTCCCTGTATCCCATAATTCGAGCGATCGCGTCCCCAGATCCGGAAAATCCCTTGCCCATTGGATGACAAATCCTCAACGGATGTTGGAGTTGGATCACGTGTCACTAAATTCACGACTCGATCTGCTGCCCAACGCGGTTGGGCAAAATTGTCAGATACTAGCTCTCGCCCGTCGGCGAGAAGAATATTTGTCGAAAACACGGCGTTTCTATTCCGCCGTCCTCGAAAACCGGCAACCTGAATATGCTCGCCTACTTGAAACATACCTTCATCTAAACCAGCCCGAAGGAACTGGCTGGCTCCTCTGGCATCGACCAACCAAAGAACCTCTTCTCCGTCTTCATCTATTGCTACGACTGTAATTTCAGTGTGGGGGTTACGCCACGCAACCTCGCCTATCTCACCTGAGATCTCGGTTACTTCATTTCTATCAAAATGCAAATTCGGCGAATGGTGAGCAACTGCGCTAGCTGAAAAACTCACTCCGATAAAAAAAAGCCTGACGTAGAACACTATGAGACCCCCCCCAAAGTAACTCTTTGTTCGACGAAGATTCTATCAAGAAGGATCTTTTCCTTCTCTACTAAAGTCAATCAGTGCAATTCCTTAGATCACTTATAATCACGGTCTGACCGCTATCATCTGCAATTCCACCTGAGCGCCAACATTCAGCGCAGCAACCTGTACTGTGGCTCTCGCTGGAGGATCCTGTGGAAAAAATTCTCTGTAAACCGCATTAAATTCTGGGAAGCTATTGATATCATTGATAAAGGCCGTGACTGTAACAACGTCTTCAAGCGTCATATCGGCTGCATTCAGAACCTCTTGTATATTGGCCATTACCTGACGTGTCTCAGCTTCGATGCCACCCTCAACCAACTCGTTTGTCATTGGATCACGACCGAGATGTCCAGAAATATACAGTGTATCCCCAACTAGAATTCCGGGGCTGTATGGAAACCCAAAATATGGGTAGTTCTCAGGACTAATGACAGTACGCGTGGTCTGCGCCGAAGATGTTGTTACCTGAACTCCAAAGATAAGTCCTGACAAAAAAAGCAGGATTGCAATGCTTATAAAGCCACTCTTTTTCATAACGCCCTCCGTTTCTATAGCCACCTAACCATTCCTTACACTATCAACCACCAAATACCAGTTTTGTTCACAGCATCATGCATCCGTAATAGCTAACAAATCTATCTCAACCAAAAAATCTGGGTCTGCTAGACGTGTAACACCAACTAATGTCGTCGGCGGTGGCTTTTCCGGATCTCCGAACTGGGGAACGTCGGGTCCGCGAGTCTTCTGTTTAAACTCATCCACATCTAGAACAAAGATACGCTTAAAAACAACATCGTCCCAACTGGCTCCTGCCGCTTCAAGCTGTATCTCCAAATTCTCCATCACATTGACATATTGGGCACGGTAATCTCCGGGCGCAACGGGCTCATAGTTCTCATCCGATGGAGTTTGTCCGGCTACAAAGACCAGCTTAATAGGCTCCTTAACAGTAACAACCCGCGTAAAAGCGGGATGTTTATAGATACCATCTGGATTGATGTGCTTGATTTCCACTGCAAGACTCCACGGGTGGTCTACGCCACCTAATTCTTAGTCTGGACTCTAAACCAAGATAGATTTGATGCCTATAAAGAATTCTTCTTTTGACTATTGAGGCAGGAAACGCCTCGTTGCCTCCAAATCGCAATTAAACTGGGACAATTCGATATGCGGGGAATAAACCAATTCCCTGGTGTGAGTCATCGGTTCGGCTATGTGCTCTGGATCCTCAAGTATGAACTCAACAACAACCCGGGTGCCGTCCTCAGTCAACCGATACCGCTCGACCACATGCTTCTGAGCGCCTGATGGGACACCGTTTTGATAAGGCGACCGATGATCTGTGAAGTTCCGAGTGTCCACAACCAGTGTGTCTCCTTCCCACCAGCCGATTGAATGCCCCGCATGTGTGCGCTCACCGCCATTTGGATGCTGACGGCCATCCATGTACACCGTTCGCTCTTCATCGAAATACTCGCTCCGAATTCCGACCGTCTCTTCATCTTCGTTAATCTGGATCTCAAGTGGATATAGGTTTGTAACAACAATGGTGGCCGGTGTTGGCAGCCCGATACAACTTGCTCCGGGGTTTTGCTCAGAAATCTCTGAGTACGACGCCTGAGCAGCCTGTCCTTTCTCAGTAAGCCTAAGAAGAGCCGTAAAAAGCCCATCAAGTCCCCCTGGGTATCCCACAAGCTTTGAAGCATCCGCAATCCATATGCCCTCTAGAGTTGAGGTGTTTACCGTCACCTCTGGTTCTCTCAAGAGTGGCTCCCCAGTAGCCGCATCGAATGAGGTGGGCAGTCCGATTCCTCCCTCCTTCTCGATAGAATCCAACAAACCGTAAGGCCTCCCATTGCGCGCAACGTGTGCTCCAACTGTGACCGCATCACCTATCGATAACGATTCGCTTGTCCAACCCATGCGGGTAACCACGATTGTAGAACCCATCTGTAGCGTCCACTCAGTCCCGTCCGCGGTCCCAACTGTTATATAAACATGGGGATTTTGCCAATCGAATTCGGTAACTGTACCTTCAAAAGTCACGACTGCATCCATGTCGAGGCCAAAGTCACTATGATGGCTAAACACGGGAGAGGCGAATGCAACAGCTACCGCTGTAATAGCCAGGGCATGTTTCACAATATATTTCACTTCTTTTGAAATCATTCTATCGATATTTCCTTACTAAAGTCTGGTACTAACTATCAAACCATCGCTAATCCGTAAGAAAGTGATACATGCCGAGAACATTTTCATCGACCCAGTCAAAACCCTCCCAGTCACTATATTCTTCCATCCTAATATTTTGCTGCATCTCCTCAAGCGTCTGGCCGCTAGCGATTCCTGCAGCTACCTCATCCTGGAGTTTCTCTAAGTACTCTTTCCATGCCGTAACGTCCTCCCAAGTACCCACTGGTCCATGACCGGTCGCGACAAACTCGAACTCTCTTGCCAAATCCTCCGTTTCTCTGATTGCGGCCATCCATTCTTCAAATCTCCCCAGTTCGTAATCCATTTCTCGGTTCGGAAGCCGCTGCGAGACATAATCAACAATTAGCATCACATCGTCGTCTGGAAACGTAATCAGACTGGTATCGCTCGAATGATTTATTCTGCCAACCCAGGTCATGTTCACCCGTTTACCGCCTAAGCTGATCTGCATCTCGTCTGTGTATCTAATGTCAGGAGAGCGAACAAAGCTCAGTGGTCCACGCACAACCTCTGCACCACTGAGCACGCCATCCTGGTTTGCGTCGAATCCCTCGAATTGGCTTTGTCTTGAGCCGGGGAAACGCTGGAAGTCTGCTGGCGCCTCACTTTGCTCAATCACACCATTACCGTTGGCATCTAGCGCTGCCACAGGCTCATACTGCCCAACCACTTGTGACAAATTTGTAGAGGCGGGTGGCATCGCCAAATATGAGAGCATGTTGGAGTGCCCCACAAACTGAGCTGTGTCCGCAAAAACATCACCACCAGAAGCATGATCCCAGTGGTAATGACTATAGACAACGTATCTAACCGGGACCCCGAAACGGGCATCGATCTCATCCTTTAACCACGTCGCAAACTCTAGGCTGAGAGGGTCCGCCAAAATAATGCCTTCCGGGGTAACCAAGAATACAGTTCCGTGCCTATTAGCCGAGGCTCTGTAAACCCCACCGCTAATGTGGCTAATAGTCCGAACCGGCTCCTCTGTAATCGACGAACGCCGCAACTCAGGCATCTGCCCGAACACCTCGGCTGTGAATACTAGTGCTGTGACTAACCCCACAGAAATTCTGCTTGCCATACTACTAAGCATCCAGTTCTCCTTAAAAGCATTTTGTTATAGAACTATTAGCCGTCTTTCATCCGCCTAATGCTTCCGCACGGTAGTACGATATGGCTCTAGTGAGCATTCAAAACGTTGCCAGAGCGTTAAACGGACCGGCCGTTCCTCCTGGGACTTTCGTGATTTGCCAGGAAACCATGAACTCCCAACGCTGTCGCTGTCGCGCTTCTCTAGCGACATCTTCAAGATACCCGTTATCAACAAGCGGCAGCCCAATAATAACCTGCGTAATCTGGTGAACCGGGCGACGTAGACCCTCAACACCCGATGGCTGAACGTCATTCACAGCATCGCCCACAAGAATAGCCACCCCTCGCTCTTTCAACCACGGCAGTACTGATGCATGAAGTCCAGCGCCTTGGCCCGCGTAATCCCATGGTCCATCTTGTTCGCGTTTAGCCCAACGCCCCGTGCGGACTAAGAGTGCGTCTCCGCTACTTATCGTGATACCAGCAAATTCCTCCCACTCCTCAAGGTCGGATACATAGATAGGTGTGCTGGGCTCAAGCCAAGGAGAATCCATGAGCAATGGCATATCTACAAGAATGCCGCGAGTAACGTACCCAGGCCCCATCCGATCAATAGCTAAATCTTTACACCCTCGCTCGTCTAGATTCTGCGGGTAACCGTTAAATATCACTTTCTCCCCGTTTCGTTCAGTACGGTAGTGACATAAAGCATCCATGTGTGAAAGCTGCCCGTCGTGGAGTGAGAAACTTATTGCATCCAGGGCAAAAAGAACTTCTCCAGTATTAGGATCCACCCGCGTCATCCAGTGTCTAGTTGGAGCGAACGTTTGACTGTCGATTGCTTCCTCTTCACTCACGAAATGCGCTAATGATACCGAGACGCCGTCTCGCACCAGACGAGTTGCGGCTACCGCCTTCTCGGGAGTAATCAGATTTAACGTGCCGCGCTGATCTTCTGGACCCCAACGACCCCAATTAGAAAGTAATGATTCCCACTGTTCTATGCGCCCCAATGTAACTAGAACAGAAGGGTCCTGCGTCGACGGGTGGACCTGAGGGCGGTCCGCTAATCGTGTCGCTTGAGCATGAGCCGCTCCCAACATAAAAAATGCCGCGAACAAAGTGCCTAGATGCAAGATGACTGTGATACCTTTCATAAAAACTACCTCCTCCCAAAACTGTCTTAGCGAGGTGAGAACTGACCATTATATCTGGGGGAGAATAATGAAGAGAATCAACATCAGTCAAACTATGACAACGCAAGGACATATTATCGTGGCGTCTGCTTTTTTTGTTCTGGCCACTGCCGTACCTTCAAACGCACATCACTCAATATCGAGGCACTATAATCGGAATCAAAGCATCACATTAGAAGGTGTCGTCACTGAAGTTGTGTTTCAGAATCCGCACGCTAGTATCCATCTCGAAGTTCAGGATGGTTCGGAAAAAGCTATAGGGTGGGTACTTGAGTGGGATGATATTGGCGACTTACGGCGGCAAGACGTCAGTTCCGACACGATCCGCATCGGTGATGAGGTAATCATCACTGGAAATCCCGCCAGAGCGGTAACAAACTCTCTCTACATAAAAACAATATACCGGCCCGCTGACGAGCTCAAATACTTCGACGACTGATATATTTGATCTAACTAATTACTCGATAAATATCCCAACAACCGTAAGTGCAAAAAATTGCGCCTGGGAGTAATACCATGAAACGAAGAGATTTTTTAAAAAGAGCCACAGTAGCCTCCAGTACGGTAGGTATCTCTAGTCTGGCTGTCCCAGCGGTGGCGCAAGCTCGACGCGAACTGACTATCATCACAGACGGTAGCCCAACCGGAGGGCAGGAAACTAGTCTTTTCACCGGTGAACCAACGACCCGTCTTTTTCATTGGATTGAGAGAGCTACTAATGGCGAAATCATCTTCCGCTTCTACGAAAGCGAAGACGATATTCCTGAGGATGCCGAGTTCGAAATCGCTATGACCGGCCAAGCAGATGGCTACTACGCTGGAGAGTACCATTGGAACGCTCACCATATACTGTATCGCCTCTTCGGCGGGAGCATGCCCATGGGCTTGAGCATGGAGGAGTTCCTCGGCTGGTTCTATCACGGTGAGGGAGAGGCCATGTGGAACGAACTCGGGGCACAGTTCAATATCAAACCGTTTATGAGTGATACCGTCGGCACCCAAGTCACGGGCTGGTTCACCGAGGAGGTTCGCTCGCTTGAGGACCTAGAAGGAAAAAATATGCATATGCCCGCCGTAATGGGATACATCATGGAACGGCTTGGTGCTAACGTCGGCGATTATGAGACCTCGGTTATCATGGCTGGGTTACGCGATGGCAGCATGTATGCAGTAGAACGTTCAGGGCCAGCAAACGATATAGGTGCTGGCTTCCATGAATACGCAAAATATCTATATGCATCCGTACTTCACGAACCGCACAGCTTCAGTGCGCTCGGCTTCAACTTAGAAACCTGGAACAGTTTTACTGCAGATCAACAGAGAATCATCCGAGAAATCTCGATGGCGCACCACAGCTACGCACTAGCCGAGTCAACAGCCCGAAACGCTGCCGCCATGCGTACACTCCAGACAGAACATGGCGTGCGAATAATGCAGTTTCCCGAAGACGTTATGATCCGTATGTGCGAATTATCCGGAGACTTCGTGCGTGAGATGGCAGCGACAGATGATTTTTCTAAGAGAGTTATCGACTCCTACGTCGCGTATCGTGACGAAGCACTCGATTGGTCAGAAGCTACAACTGGGAAATTCATCGAAACCCGCCGATTGCCGTTTCGGTACTATCCATAATCGTTGGAGTCTGGGACAGATTCCGTTGATCTAAAAACAGTATTTGGTCATCGATAGCGGCGACACAGCGGCGTGAATGTCGAACCTATTCTGCTGCTGAGTTTTCCTCGTATTCAAGCAACGCTCGTTCGAACTCCTCAAAAATTGCATCGTCGAGACATATATTCTCCTCAAGACGCCAATCTACAGTGTCGAAAACTCTGCGTGCTGTCCACGGCTCAGTATAGGCCACTGGATCTTGAACGGTGATATCAATAGTCAACTCATTATCATTACTACGTCGAATACGCTCCACCAAACGCAGCTGATTACTGTGAGGCAAACCGCGACGATCAAGCCATGTCTTATCATTGAAATTACCGGTCTCCACAACAAGGGTATCCCCTTCCCAGTGCCCTACCGATTCTCCCATCCATGAAGGAGGTCTACCTTGGCGATGTTCGCGTCCATCTACAAAAACATGCCGCACGATATGTTGGTACTCGTAGACAATCATTACTCGGTCAGGTGTCTGGACGATTTCGAAAGGTGAAGGATGAGCGTAGATTCTCGGTGTACCGGGAGGTAAGCACTGGTAAGCGGGGTCGTTCGTCTCAGCAACAGCGACTCCGCGGGGGCCAAAGGTGGGTCTTGTTGCTTCAAACCGCTCCCTTGCCCAAGCCGTCATGGACGGCGGCTCCTCTGTAAATGCGTAGTTTTGATAGGAGGCATCGTAGCGACGCATCCAGACACCGCTCAGGTCCACGCCCGAAATCACCCCCGAAGAACGGGAAGGTGTTCCCTCCAACGCAACTTCAACCCTTACACCATCTTCATTTCCGCCGAGTAGCACTCTACCGTCCGCACTCATGACTCTGCGAAGGCGAATGGATGGAGCGCCGTTTCTGGCAACATTACCCATAACTTCAAGCACATCCCCAGGTTGTAGTGTTTCAGTCGTCCAACGAACATTGTTGCTGGCACCACCACCACCCACACCACGGGCTAGTCGATTTGGGTTAGTCAATTCTCCCGACCACTCAACGATCTCACCGTTTTCTCCTTGTACGGCGAAATAGATCAGCACGTGTGGAAACACAAACTGAAACTTTGTGACCTGGCCACGTAGAGTGGTTGTCTCCCCAGCCGCTTCATACAGAGACCCTCCATGATGTGCGGACAGACTCATACTTGTGAGAAACGTTCCAGAAACCAGGAGATTCGCCAAACGCCTTATCCTCACCTAATCTCTCCTTCTTCAGTGCTCTAGAAATGGGGTAAATCGAGAGTCTACCCCATGCCTAGCATGCACAGGCTCAGGGTTATCTAGGGTAGCCTTAAGGTAGCAAGCTAAACACACAGCGTCCTCCTGCCCTGCGTAGTATCCCATCCGGAAACCGGTCTCTATAAAACACTGCTTTCTGTAAAAGTCCCGCGCGTTGGAATTACTCGCTCGCACCTCCAAGTGAATAAAAAGCGCCCCAGCTATTTGGGCGGAGGATTTGATCCAACCAAGCAAGTCGCGGCCGACTCCTTGGCGCTGGTACGCAGGCCTGACAGCAAGAAGATTTATACGAGCATGGTCGTCCCAGAATTCGGCGGCAGCGAAACCAATTAGCAGGCGCCCATCTCGTGCTACTAGAACCACACTATCAGGATCAAAAATGCATCTTGCGATCTGGCACTCGGTCCATGTCCACGGGAGCCCGCGTTCAATCAACTCTCGAGACATAGCTGCAATCGCCGACATGTCTCCCCGCCGCGCGAGACCTAATCTGATACTCATCAATCTCCGTGTCTACTTTCTGTAGCGATACTTTATATACGGGATAGACTAACTCATTCTGTAATCGCAACTGATGGCGAGGCAAGCTTCTTCGATGGGTTTTTATCGTTGCGCTGCTTACACAGAGCTTCTTTACCGCTCCTAGCTATAGAGCATGCGTTATAGTTCCCATATGATCGACTCAGGCCGTCATCAACCGAGCGGTCTCTGGAGCTTGATTCTAGCGGCCGGAGGTTCCAGTCGACTAGGGACACCAAAGCAACTGCTACGGATTCACGCTCAACCACTACTGTGTCGCGCCATCATGGCCGCCGAAAACAATACGCCCGACCAGGTTTTGGTAGTGCTGGGTGCCCACGCCTTGAAACTGAGGTTGCTACTTAACCGTCGTCATCCCAACGTTTACACGATCACCAATACTAACTGGTTGAATGGAATGGCCAGCTCTCTGGCAGTCGGGCTGTCCGCACTGCCCGCACGAGCCAGCGCCGCGCTACTGATCCTGAGTGATCAACCAGGTGTCAATGCACAATCTCTCCGGCGACTCGTACACGCCTGGAACATTCGTCCGAGGCAAGCGGTGGCCGCTCACTACGAAGGTCGGTCTGGAGCACCGGCCGTAATCCCTCGTAAGCTTTGGGCAATAGCCAAAAAGTTCACCGGTGATATTGGAGCACGGCACTTGCTAAGGGATGGAGATATAGTCCCGACTATCGTACCGATGCCAGAAGCCGTATTCGACGTGGATACCGAACAAGACCAAGCACGTCTAGCAAACAGAGATTTCCGCCGCTAGGCGTCATCCAAAGTTTTGCCGGTCACACAGTTGATCCAATCCGAGTGACCGTCTCGGTAATACTCTTTCTTCCAGATCGGTAGGCGCTGCTTAAGCTGATCAATGATGTAGCGACAACCTTCAAACGCGGCGCCACGATGAGGAGCGCTCACACCCACCCATACCGCACAATCGCCGATTTCCAGGTGTCCTACACGGTGGCAACTCATGGCGGCCAAGAGTTCAAATCGCTCAAGGGCCTCTGCTAAGATTGCCTCGCCCTCGCTAACGGCAAGAGGCCCGTGGGCCTCATACTCAAGGGATGTCACGTCCTGACCCTCGTTCGTATTACGTACCCAGCCCTCAAAAGACGCACACGCGCCAGCAGAGTCATCTCGCAGCGTTTGGATTAGCTCGGTGACATCAATGGGTTTCTCGATAATCTCAAAGGTCATCGATTAACCAACCCTTTCAACCTCCGGCAACAGGGGGAAAGAACAAAATGACGTCACCATCCGTAAGCTCTTCCTCCCAGCCTGCAAGTTCGTCATTGATTGCAATCTTGCAGCGCGCCATAGAATCAGCAAAGCCGTGACGAGTAGCAATCTCGGCGAAAAGCTCTCCCGCTGTAGCTGCATCGGTAGAGAGAGTTTCTGTGTCCTGTCCCACCTGCTCACGGAAAACCGCAAAATATCTTGCAGTTACACCAATCATATTTTTATTTTTGCGCTTCGTTGTAATCAGCCTTGCCGCCTGTCTTAGAAATAAGCGCCACATCACGGATTTGTATACCGTGGGAGAGCGATTTGCACATATCGTAGACCGTAAGTGCGGTAGCAACCACGCCTGTTAATGCCTCCATTTCAACGCCCGTCTTGTGAGTTGCTCTTACGGAGCACTGAATAACCAACTCCCTTGCTGTGTTCCACTCGATCGTGATCGAACAGTCTTCGAGCGGGATGAGATGACAGAATGGGATAAACTCATGAGTTCGCTTTGCAGCTAGGACACCGGCAACAATCGCGGTATCGACAACCGGCCCCTTCTTGGTCTGCAGCACATCCTCCCCACTTTTAAAAGCTTCCTCGGGAAATATAACCACGGCACGAGCGCTCGCGGTTCGGTGGGTCACAGCCTTGTCGCCCACATCAACCATGGTGGGGCGATTATCCTCATTGATGTGAGTGAACACTCAACCGCCCATCCTGTACATCTCAATCCGGGATTTTGAGACCTTTTTCGTTGTTTCTTTACCACGTTGCTCACTGTAACGATCCGTACGATGTCTCCACAAATTCTGGAGTAGCCCGATTAAATCTGCATCGCTCGCACCGGCACGTAACTGTTCGCGCACACAGATGCCCTGTTTCGCAAATAGGCACGTATAGATTGTGCCGTCTGCTGAGAGTCGTGCACGGTGACAATCACCACAAAAAGGTTCACTTACTGAAGAAATAAAACCAATCTCACCCTGACCGTCTTCAAAGACATAGCGCTGCGCCACTTCACCACGATAGTTTGGTTCAACAGGCTTCAGGGACCAGCGTTCGTCAATCTGTTCCATTAGAACCTTTGAGGTCACAACTTCGTCGAGACGCCATCCGTTTAACGTGCCTACATCCATATACTCGATGAAACGTACGATGGCCCCGGAACCACGGAAATGATCAACCAAATCTAGAACCGTATGATCGTTCTTACTCTTTTGAACCACAACGTTGAGCTTGATTGGTGACAACCCCACAATACGCGCCGCCTCAACCCCCTTCAGTACGTTAGCGATGTTGCCTTTCTCCCCGCTCATCTGTTTGAAAACCGCATCATCTAAACTATCTAAGCTGATAGTGATCCGCTTTAAGCCGGCTGCTTTAAGCTCTCCAGCAAGGCCCGCAAGCAAAGCACCATTTGTGGTCAGCGCAAGATCTAAACCAGGTAACTCATTTAGGCCGCTCACGATTTCGACAATATCTCTGCGAAGCAGGGGTTCCCCACCAGTTACTCGGAGCTTCGTCACACCCAATTGCATAAATAAGCCAGCAACACGTTTGATCTCCCCAGGAGTCAACCAATGACGTCGAGGTAGAAACTCATAACCGTCCCCATAGACTTCGTCGGGCATACAGTAGGGACACCGATAATTACAGCGATCGATAACAGAGATTCGAAGATCTCGTAGAGGACGGTTCCAAGTGTCCTTCACATCTCCGGAAGCCGTTAATTGAGTTACGCTACTGTTCATCTCGAATATACTACTCCATCCCATCAAGTAGGTCCGATTCTCTCTCCGTGCCATGGCTTAAGCTCCTTTGGCAACCCGCTTGATCCTTTGTATTTTTGCTCGGACACATGGTTTTATGATTCCTGATTCGATCGCCTCTTTTTTTTATGAAAATCAAAACCTATTGTGGCTGATCACGCTCACACTCGATCTCTCTATAACACTCCTGATGTACCGGTTTTTTGGTCGGCCGGGACTGATTGCTTCAATCGTATTAGCGATCCTATTAGCGAACCTGCACGGCCCAAAGCTGACTGTGATTATGGGAATGGAGACTAGCCTGGGAGTAATTTTTTATTCCAGTATTTTCTTCGCAACTGATCTGCTCAGTGAAAAACATGGCCGTGCAGCAGCCACTCAAGCAGTTCTTCTTGGGTTTGGCGTGAGCGTCGTCATCGTAATTATGATGAGCATGAGCCTCCTTTATCTTCCTTCAACGCGCCCAGAGTCAATCGTATTTTCAAGTGAAATTCACCAGGCTTTCTCTAGAATTATGGATTTTACTCCGCGGTTCGTACTCGGTTCGCTGTTTGCATATTTGGTCAGCCAGAGCTTTGATGTCTGGTTCTTTCATCAGGTAAAAAAATGGACTGATGGAAAGCACCTGTGGATACGCAACAATCTTTCAACAATCACATCTCAGGCGCTCGACACTGCAATCTTTACTGTTGTTGTGTGGTGGGGAATTTTTGATCTTGAGACAGCATTTCAGCTTGCACTAGCCCAATACTCTTTTAAGGTTTTCATCGCAGCATTCGATACCCCATTTATCTACTGGGCAAGAAGCTGGGATGTTTCCCCATTGAAAACTGGCAACCCATACACAGCGCAAGATGCCAGAGAATAATGTTTTGTATGTAACCCCTTAGCCAGCTGTACCGAATTTCTGTAACGCCTGATGCTCCATTTTTGCCCATGAGTTTCTCAGGGTTACGGTGCGCGTGAATACGAGTTGGTTCGTATCTGAGAGCTCAGCATCAATCATAAAGTAGCCCTGACGTTCGAATTGAAAACGTTCTTCTGGCTGTGCCTGAGCAAGCGCTGGCTCCAAAGCTGCGTCAACCAAAACCTCTAACGAATCCGGATTGAGATGCTGTTTGAAGTTATCCGCACCACGATCAGGGTACGGTGATGCGAATAAACGGTCATATAAACGAACTTCAGAACAAAATGCATGTTTTGCAGAAACCCAGTGGATCGTCCCCTTCACCTTTCTCTGCCCTTGCCCCGTCCCACTTCGAGTTGAGGGGTCATAACTACAGTGCAACTCAATGATTTCACCAGATGGGTCCTTAATTACATCTTCGCACTTTATGATGTAGGCATAACGCAACCGGACCTCTACCCCTGGACTCAAGCGGCGAAACTTGCCAGGCGGATCTTCCTCGAAGTCATCACGTTCGATGTAAATTTCTCGGCACAATGGAACCTGCCTAAATCCAAGCTCCGGACGGTTTGGGTGGTTGGCTGCCTCCAACCATTCTTCACCGTCATCTGGATAGTTACTGATAACGACCTTTAATGGCTTCAGTACTGCAAAACGCCGGGGCGCTGTGTCATTCAACTCCTCTCGAATGCAGTTTTCTAGCGCACCAAGTTCGATCACGTTCTCCTTCTTCGTAATACCAATACGCCCGATGAAATCTCGAATTGACGCAGCGGTATAACCACGACGTCTCATTCCCGAGAGAGTTGGCATCCGAGGATCATCCCAACCCTGTACATGACCTTCGTCAACTAGTTGAGCAAGTTTGCGCTTACTCATAACAGTAAACATTAGATTGAACCGAGAAAACTCTATTTGGCGAGGAGAATGTGGGACGGGAAGGTTTTCAAGAAACCACTCGTATAGCGGGCGATGGTCCTCAAACTCTAGCGTACAGAACGAGTGGGTTGTCCCTTCCAACGCATCCGACAATGTGTGGGCAAAATCGTACATTGGATAAATACACCATTTATCACCAGTACGCTGGTGTGTAATCTTTCGAATACGGTAAAGCGTTGGATCGCGCAGATTAAGATTGGGCGATGCCATATCGATCTTGGCGCGCAGCACATGCTCGCCTTCTTCAAATTCGCCTTGCTCCATGGCAGAAAATAGCCGCAGATTCTCGTTTACTGAGCGGTTACGATAAGGACTGTTCTTACCCGACTCCGTGAGTGTTCCGCGGAGCGTACGAATTTCCTCTGCGCTAAGGCTATCAACGTAGGCCTTACCACTTTCAATTAGATTTATCGCAAAATTGTGAAGCTCCTGGAAATAATCAGACGCGTGCGCGAGCCGATCTCCCCAGTCGTAACCAAGCCAACGAACGTCTTTCTGAATAGCCTCCACATACTCAATGTCTTCCTTCTCAGGATTAGTGTCGTCAAAGCGCATATAACATTGACCGCCGAATTCTTGAGCAATGTCAAAGTCCAGACAGATTGCTTTTGCGTGCCCAATGTGAAGATAACCATTCGGTTCTGGTGGAAACCGCGTTTGAACGCGCCCACTGTGTCTGCCTTCCTCAACATCAGCTGCAACGATGTGACGAATAAAATCTTTGCCCGGTGCCTCATCAGTATTCATACAAGCAATTGTCGTTCATGGATGCCCCATTACACAATTGAAGGCGTACATTGTCGAGAAATCAGGCTCTTTTAGGAGTTCGGAGAGAAATCCCGGCATGTGACGCTGATCCAAAAACCTTATTTCATTGAAGCAACTGACATTGAAGTCCCCGTTTCCTTTCGACAACAGCCGATGAATGGCAGAATGAGGGTTATGTACCGACGCAGCTTTCTCTATGGTGGGCTGGGAACCCTCGCCGCCTGCACACAGTCCGAAGAACCAAGTCAGGTAACGACCGCGGTTGAGCGGCATCAATGGCGCATGGTGACATCGTGGCCGCCAAATTTCCCCGGCCACGGCATTTCAGCGAACCGACTCGCCCGGCGACTTGGAGAACTCTCTGGGGGTAGGCTAGAAGTGGATGTGTTCGCAACGGGCGAACTCGTACCCGGGCTCGAGGTTCTGGATGCGGTCTCCAGAGGCGCCGTACAGATGGGCCATTCTGCTCCCGTTTACTGGCGAGGCATGATCCCTGCGGCACAGATATTCGGTAGCGTGCCGTTCGGAATGCTCCCCAACGAGTTCAACGCCTGGCTTTACTTTGGTGGAGGATTGGAACTCTGGCGAGAAGCATACGCACCCCTCCGAGTCATCCCATTTCTCGCGGGCAATACGGGCGCACAAATGGGTGGCTGGTTCAACCGCGAAATCAACTCGGTAGAAGATCTCACTGGGTTAAAAATTCGTATTCCCGGGCTAGGCGGTGATGTTATGAAACGGGCAGGCGCCCTACCGGTCCAGATTGAACCCTCCGAGATTTTTACGGCACTACAAACTGGAGTGATTGATGCTACTGAATGGGTTGGGCCTTACAACGACATGACGATGGCTCTACATGAAGTTGCCGAGTATTACTATTACCCTGGCTGGCAAGAGCCTTCTGGTGCCCTCGAATGCCTGGTCTCCATGAACGCTTACGAGACCCTTTCCGACGAACTCAAGCTTATTTTAGAGACTGTATGCATGGCCGAGAATGACTATCTTCTGGCTGAGTTCAACGCCCGTAATAGACGAGCGTGGAAGAATTTAGTCGAAGATCATGGAGTGCAACTACGCCGATTCCCAGACGATGTGCTCCAGACACTACGTAGATTCAGTATTGAAGTCATGGAAGATTTGGCCGCCGAAAATCCAATGAGCGGTAGGGTTTATGAGTCTTATAAGACTTTTGCTACTGAGATAGGTGCCTGGCTGAAGATCACGGAGGGCTCTATCACGGAGGCACGAGGCAGCCTTTGATACTGTGTCCGGAGAACTTATCGCTCGAAAATCTTCTTAAATATCGATTGTTTTAGCGTTATTTATATACATTTAAACGATTTTAGGAGAATTTCATCCTAAGACAGAGCATCACTGAATAGGCCCAACCACGGGCACTCCTTCGATTCCCGTCATCTGCTTTCCGCCCAGTGACTCCCCACTCACCAACGTCTTTAGAAACTGTCTCAACCACAGCAAAGATACAAAACCAAATACTAAATGGGACAGAGCAGTCGCCCAGAAAATGCCGTCTAGCCCCATTAGAATCGAGAGCCCCCAGGCGAGAGGTAAATAGACAACGAAGAATTTTGTAAAAGTTAAAACGGCCGCAGGCATCGGGCGACCGAGTGAATTGAAGCATCCAACAGATATCATCATCATCCCAAATGTGCCGTAGGTGAAGGGTACAATTCTCAGATAAGCCGTGGCTGTATCTACAACTAGCGGGTTGTCGCCAAAAAATGCGGCCGTTGGTCGAGCAATAATGAAAAGTACCGCGGCTATCACTAAACCATAGAACATAAGAAAGTTAGTCGAAAAGCTAACGGCTTGACGAACCCGATCCAACTGCCCAGCCGCATAGTTCTGACCGACGAACGGGCCCACGGAAGACTGCAGAGCAAAAATCACAATGAATACGGCAGACTCAACTCTGGAAGCAACGCCGAAACCCGCAACAGCCTCAGGCCCAAACCCCGCAACTAGCGCAGTGATTACAGCCATTGTGATGGGAATGAGCAGGTTAGTAGCTGTAGCGGGTATACACACATGAAGAAGCCGCTGCCAGGAATCCCAGAGCTCGGCGAATCCAAAGTGGCGCCGCAGAATCAACCGTTCACGCCAGTAGAGTACTGCTACCGAAGCCACCACCGTAACCGCATTGGCGATAACGGTCGCTATGGCAGCGCCCTGGAGTTCCAGACGCGGAAACCCGAATAGTCCAAAGATCAATAACGGGTCGAGTATGACGTTGATAATCGCTGATAACCCCAGAATAACTGCGGGCACCATTGCGTCTCCGGTCGCACGTATCGCAAAATTACCGACCATAGGTAGGATAAGAAACATACTTCCCAGGTAGTAAACGCGCATGTATTCGGTGATGAGGGGAAGCGTTCGTTCATCAGCCCCTAGCGCGCGAAACACAGGTTCTAGGGTTGCAAGCCCGACCACCAACAAAAAAAATCCGAATATGACACTCAACATTAATGCGTGGGTTGTAATTCGCTGCACAGTCGCCCGATCACCTGTCCCGAGAAGGCGTGCTATAACGCTTGAGGTCCCTATTCCTACACCGAGTCCAACTGCAATCATCGCGAAAGAAATCGGGAACGTGAAACCCATCGCAGCCAGTGGCAAAGTTCCAAGCTGTCCGACAAAATACATGTCGGCAATACTGTAGGAGTTCAAAGCCACAAACCCCAAAGCCATGGGTATTGCTAACGCCCTTAGATGAGAAATTACCGGGCCAGAGATTAAGCGTGGAGAGGAGAGCTCAGTGGGCATATTGACTTAGACGATGCTAGGTATCCTACAACTACAAAAAGCGGCGCTTGGTACGATTAGCGTGCGACAAATCTGATCTGGTTGATATACAAAACTTTGGTACACGGACCGAGAGCAAGACACAATTACAATTATTGTTCACCTTCCATGAAGCGTAAAAAACATTGCCCGCCATACTCATTAGCCATAATGACGTTTGGAAGTAGCCCGAGTTCATCAATTAAACCCCTAACCTGGATAACCTGACTAGCCTCCGCATTAATTACTGCTGCAGAATCAAGATCAAGAACTGCCTCTGTCAACTGGCCCAGCAAATAATAAGCATAGGCCCGGTTGTTGTAAGCGCGCCAGTTTAGACCCTCCAACAGAAGTGACTCAGCACAATGCTTAATAGCGATCTCCGCTTGACCTCTAGCGGCGAGTGCTGCGCATAAATTGGACTCAGCAACGGCTCTATACGCCGGACTTAGTTGGTATTGGGTGAGTCCAAGCTCTATAAGACGAATCCCTTCGTCATATTGTCCCATGCTAATGGAAAAGGCGCCTGCCGAGAGAAACTCATTGCCAGCGCCGGTGATGCTGCGATGATTGTCAACCTGGCCCCAAAGTGCACTCAAGGCTAAGCAGCTAATCAGACCGAATAGAATGATGCGGCCCATTTAATGTCTCCTTAGTTTGTTTAGTATAGCACCGGGGAGTAGTACGCTCTGTAACGTACGGGTTGAATATTTTTATTAAAATGAATGAGTCAACTATTGGTTATTAGAATGTTAACGAGATATTCAGTGCGACCAGAGTACGTTCTGTGACAGAGGTAGCCGAAGCCGAAGCTCTGATTCTGAAGCAGATGGTGCTACTGCCATCCAAGGAATATCCCTTAAGCGAAACCACGGGTACGGTACTAAGAAAGGATGTAGAGGCTGAACGCGACCAACCGCCCTTCGACCGCGTAACGATGGATGGTATCGCGCTTAAGTACATCGATTGGAAGCAGGGTTTGCGCCGCTACCAAATAATTGGGATACAGGGCGCAGGCACACCACCATTGGAAATTCACGAGTCTGGCAAATGCGTGGAAATCATGACAGGCGCTATGCTGCCTGACGGGGCTGATACTGTCATACCCGTAGAACGTCTGACCCGAGAACAGGACACTGTAATTGTCGAAGAGTCGGCGGACGTCTCGGAAGGACAGTTCGTTCATCCACAAGGATCGGATAGAGTCGCTGGCAGCCAACTACTGTCTGCCGGACAACTTATCGGACCAGTAGAAATGGCTATTCTAGCGAGCGCTGGCCAACCTTATGTCCAGGTGACAGAGCGCCCGCGAATCGCGGTTATATCAACTGGCGATGAACTTATCGATTTGGGAGAATCGATCCAACCACACCAAATACGCTCGTCAAATGATCGCGCGATCGAGGCAAGCTTAGTTCATCACT
>DBZY01000078.1:57430-63349 GCA_002311835.1 Proteobacteria bacterium UBA1148
GCAATCATCTCAAAACTGCATGACGAGAACGATATCTTGGTTCTTAGCGGCGGCGTTTCAATGGGACAATACGACTTTGTCCCTGAGGCGCTAGAGAAGTTGGGAGTCAAACTTGTTTTTCATCGGATCGAGCAAAGACCAGGGCGTCCGATGTGGTTCGGTATAAGCAAGACCTCGAAGCCCGTGTTTGCGCTACCAGGTAATCCCGTCTCGACGCTTGTTTGCCTGACACGATACGTCATACCAGCACTAAAGCACGCAATGGGGCTTGAGCCCGAAGCACCAGAAATGGTAAGCCTGGCAGGGAGGGTTGAATTCCAAGCCGACCTAGTCTACTTCCTCCCGGTCAAGCTAAGTCCGGACAGAGCAGGGATGAGGCTGGCAACACCACGTCCTACCAACACATCGGGAGATTTTGTGTCACTGGCTGAAACCGATGGCTTCGTTGAGCTGCCTCGTGGACAGGAGGTATATCAGGAAGGGATGGTAGCGCGGCTCTTTCGCTGGTAGTGCCGAACAATGAATCAGGAAAATATGGGGTTTAATAACTAAGACCAAATGGAGACCCACAAGATAATCGCGTATCTTTCAACCATTGATAATTAAGAGGGCTCGGCCATGTCTAAAGCACCAAAAACTTCGAGTTTTAAAAAACAGCCAGACGAAGAAAATGTAAGTCGGCGCCAAGTGCTCGCAGGCGCGGTCGGAACGGCTCTTGCAGGTTTGAGTGCTAGCGCTACAGCGCAATACTCAGGCTTGATGGAAGGCGGTCTCGGAGTGCCATTCAGGCTGCCTATGGGTGCGCTGAATTATCTGGACCGCAACCAATATATCCATAACATGGAGATTATCTCTTATACCGAGGGCCACCCAATCGCCAGTGGCGAACCCCTAATGGCCATGTGGGCCCGAGGGGACCAACGTTTGCTACCAACAGGCAACGGTTGGCTAGATCTCAGTAACCCGCAAGACCCAGAATACATTGATGCGGGCGTACGCATTCAGGGTACGATTGCTTATCAGGAGACTACCGATAAATGGATCATGATGAGGACGCACGGCCAACCGCTGTCTGGTGCACAACCAGAATACCCCTTCGGCCGCTGGCACGAAGAAAACCGCCGCCGTGCCATGAGCTATAGCGGCCTTCGCGGCATCAGAACATGGGATATCACTGATCCAACTAGCCCGGATCTTATGGACGAGTTTAGTACTGGTGAGACGGGCAGCGGTACGCACCAAAATTATTACGATGGCGGCCGATATGCGTTTCTCGATGCAGGTTGGTCTGATCAGTTCCGCATGGAAAATGCGCAACGGCCTCACGGCAATGGGTTAATGGTTGTCGATCTCTCTGATCCTGCAAACATTACAGAAGTATCGCGCTGGCACGTACCTGGACAGTTGCTTGGTGAAGAAGATGAGTACAAGAAGTACTGGTTTGCCGGCGATCATGCGGCCTGGACCGCATCACACGGCGCACCTTGTATGCCCGTGCGTGTAGAGGACGGCGGTCAGTACGGATACGGTGGATTTGGTCATTTCGGAATGATTACGTTTGACTTTAGCGATATACGCAACCCAAAACCAGTAAGCCAGTTCCTCTGGGACGGTGAGTCAATTGGCGGCATTCCCTACCACACAGTGCTACCAATCGTAGACGGGAATGGGCGATTCAATAACATCCTAATTGGTCTGCCCGAGGCCATCGAACCAGATTGCCGTGAACCATTCAAACCTACGCAGGTGATCGATGCGAGCGACCCAGCGAATCCATTTGTCGTTGGACTGTTCCCACGACCAAAACCGCCGGAGGATGCGCCTTACGCTGATTTTTGTCTATCACGTGGGCGCTTCGGTACACACAACACTAACTCGTTTATCCAACCGGGACAGGCAAACCCGAATCTAGTCGCAACAACACACTTCAATGCTGGCGTTCGCATCACGGATATCTCAAACCCAGCCCGACCTGAAGAAGTAGCATGGTTTCTACCACCCCGTGGGGGTGAGATGGAGGACTACAATAGCTGGCGCCGCGGAGACACTGAGAATGTGTTTATTGAGTGGGATCGCAATCTACTCTGGGTAGCTACACACGCGGGAACTTACTGTCTGTCATGCCCAGCGCTCGGAAGGCCGATACTTGAACCACGTGTCATAGAGCGTTGGACAGTTCCGCACGGTAACCGGGGATGGAATGGTTGAACATAGGAATATCTGTACATAGGAAACACCAGGATTTCCCAAGACTTTTGAATGGATGATGTAGGGCTACACTTTATCCTTCGTAAGCGCTTCACCCGAAGCGCCTGCGAGTGTGGCGTGAATCTCAGATAACAGCGAAAGCGCAATAGACTCGGGAGCGTGGGCGCCGATATCGATGCCCACAGGACCTCGCAATCTACCGCGTAATTCATCGCCCGTGGACCCCAATGCATCCAGCAGGCGGTCCCTGCGTGCTCGCGGTCCCAATACCCCAATGTAACTTATCCCTGTGCCGGCAAGTTGCTCCAAATAAACCTGATCGGTGAGCAAATGATGGCTCATGACAATAATTGCGTCGAAGTCTTCTGGTTCTAGTTCCTGATTCATCTTCACCGGATCAATCAACAGAATCCTTTCTGCCGAAGCAAATACACCTTTTTCAAGATAAGCAGGGCGATGATCAGCTATCGTTACACGCCAACCAAGCTCCGCCGCCATATTCACTACTGGCAGTGCATCTAAACCTGCCCCTAGAACCAACAAACGAGGCACAGGTTTTAGGGGAGCGTAGAGTACAGCGAGTCCATCTTCTTTAATCTCATAGACCGCCTGGCCTGATTCTTGTGCAGCGCGACAACCTGAAACAAGACACTCTAAGGGCTTGGCTTCGACTTTATCACCAGACCATACAAGCGTAGTGCCTGATAGGAGTTCTTTGCTCTCACTCGAGATGACTGTAGCAACTACAACTGGGTCTGAAGTCATGAGACGTTTTGCAATTTCACTAAACGGCTCATAATTGTTCACAGCAACTAGTGGTTGTAGGAACACGCGGATCAGTCCGTTACAACCAATGCCGAGACCCCAAAGATCGTCTGCCTCGTCACGCATATCATAAGTCATGGCTAAAGGTTCGTTTAATTCCAAAACAGCGTGTGCTCGCTCTGCCAAATCCCCTTCGAGGCACCCACCACTAACTAAACCCTGATAATCTGCATTAGAAGCAATGAGTATTCTGTGTCCCGCTTTACTGTAAGTAGAACCGACCGTGTCGTAGACCGTAGCCAGCACCATAGGCTCACCAGAAGACCGCCAGCTCTCAAAAGTTCGAATAAGTTCCCGCGCACTCATTTAATTAGGAGACCCTAGGCCTGCAAAATATCATTGGAGAAAGGACACTATAACTCCTTGCGTGAGTCGTTTGACGGCCTTAGACTGCCAGGCCCTGCATGGTACCGACTGTGCAGGAGGATGTAGAGGAGCTAATGTGTCCCGCCCACGCAGAGAAGATGCCGAGAATGCCGTTCGTACACTCCTTAGTTGGGTGGGTGATGACCCCGATCGCGAAGGCCTTCGTGCTACTCCAGCACGTGTAGCAAAAGCTTATGAGGAGTGGTTCGCGGGATATAAAGAGGATCCAGTGGAATTCTTACGGCGAACTTTCTACGAGGTAGATGGTTACGATGAAATGATAGTCTTGAAAGATATTACGTTCGAATCACACTGTGAGCATCATATAGCCCCGATTATTGGAAAAGTTCAAATAGGCTACCTCCCAAACAAAAAAGTCGTCGGCATCAGTAAACTTGCAAGAGTTGTGGAAACGTTCGCAAAACGTTTACAGGTACAAGAAACGATGACCGCTCAAATTGCAAATTGCATTCACGATGTTCTTAAACCAAAGGGTGTTGGGGTAATCGTAGAAGGTGTACATCAGTGCATGACTACCCGAGGAATACACAAACCTGGCGTAGCTATGATCACAAGCCAACTTCTTGGTGACTTTCGATCAGATCCTCGTACACGGGCTGAGTTCTTAAATATCATCGGACGCTCGGCCCAAATTAATTAACTTAATAAAACCAGGCTGGCCTTCCTACCGATCGCACGCCGCATACTGATCGCGGAGAAAATTGAAGCGAAGCACCGATAGAATTCTCACAACCCATGTCGGCAGCCTCATTCGACCACCGGAGGTACGGGAGTTTCTGCGTGCGATCAACCGGGGCGAGGTGATTGACGAGACTGCACAGACACGAGTGCTACGGGATGCTGTCTCGCAGGTCGTCAAGCAGCAGGTCGAGACGGGTATCGACATCGTTAGCGATGGGGAATTCGGCAAGACGATCAGTTGGTCACAATACGTTCTGGAACGCCTCGGCGGATTTGAACGGCGGCTGCTCGCGGACGACGCTCAAGACCCATTTGCCGCCGGCGAGGACAGAAGGCGGTTCCCGGAATTCTACGCGGAGCTCGATGCACAGGAGAAGCGCGTCTCTGGCGGAGACGGCGGCGCCGTCAAGAGCGAGTCGGTCTGTGTTGGACCAATCACTTATACCGGGCAGGGCGCGCTCCAGCGAGACATCGAGCACATCAAGTCGGCCATTGCTGATGTGGATGTAAAAGATGCTTTCTTGCCAGTCGTGGCGCCGGCGAGCGCTATCCCAGATAGACGAAACGAGTACTACGCCTCGGATGAGGAATGTGTCTTCGCGCTCGCCGCAGCCATGAAGGTCGAGTACCGGGCGATAGTGGATGCCGGTCTGCTGGTTCAGGTAGATGACGCACGTGCTGCCGTGACCTATGACCGGATGGTCCCACCGGCGAGCTTCGAGGACTATCGCAGCTGGCTTACGATGCACATAGAAGCGCTGAATTTTGCGTTAGAAGGCATCCCGGAGGATCGAGTCCGCTACCACGTCTGCTGGGGCAGTTGGCCCGGCCCACACACAAGCGATGTGCCTCTGAAGGAGATCGTGGATTTGATACTCAGCGTCCGGGCGGGTGCGTACGTCCTCGAAGGTGCCAATCCGCGTCACGAACACGAATGGCGTGTCTGGGAAGCTGCGACGTTGCCCGAAGGTAAAATCTTGATCCCCGGCGTTATTAGTCACGGGACAAACGTCGTCGAACACCCGGATCTGGTTGCAGAGCGCCTCGTCAGACTGGCGCGAATCGTCGGGCAGGAAAGTATCATTGCCGGCACCGACTGCGGCTTCGCGCAGGGGCCGTTTCACCAGCGTGTGCATCCATCCGTCATGTGGGCAAAACTGCAAGCATTGGTGGATGGAGCAAAACTTGCATCCGAAGCTCTATGGGGTTGACGGCGTTAGATCATCTTACGTCGTGACAGCGACATTCCACCTCAGATATTTATCAATTACCTGCGATACGTCTTCACTGAGACGATTTCTTATCGACTTGAAGTAGAGTTTTGATACGACGCCCGTCCATTGTCTTCCACGCCCTGAAAAACCTCTCCGGTCTCCTCTGTACACCCGCCTTCGGGCAGTGTCATACCACACTTGATCAGCGGTACATTATCGATACGCGCACCAAAATTCCTACCGTCCCGCAACGGATTGAGCGTTACGGTCAGAATAGTGCCCAATGAAAAACTCTTTACCGTGATGCCCTCACCAGCAATCCTCCTGGCCGAACCGGTCTCTACACCCCACAGGACGGGCTCACCGTTCTCGGAGATCATCGACTCGCCATCGGAATCGAGAAGTTGAAAGATAAGTTGTGCGTGATTCGCGCCAGGAACGAACCGGGTCAGTTTCCCGGTCAGCGTTCTCGTCGTCTCTCGATCGTACATGGCGAAGGAATGATGCGCAGCGGCCGGAAAGGAGAGGCTGCTCGTCAGCAAAAGACACAGAACCTGCAGTATCAGCCCAATGTTTATAAGCGTTCGATAATTCATGATTTACC
>DBZY01000078.1:63418-63799 GCA_002311835.1 Proteobacteria bacterium UBA1148
GCGTTCGATAATTCATGATTTACCTACCGTGCCGAGTTGTCGGCTCCATGTATTTAGTGATTCAGCATACTCATTCGGCAGGCTGCTCCCAATCTTGCTCAAAGTGCTCAGCCCAATTCTGCGCCCATGGCCTGCCGAAGAAATCGATGTAATCCTCGTCGAGGAACGTCAATTGCGTTGGCCTACCCTCGGAGTCGTTGACTATTCGACTCATCACTTGGCATTCGACGAATGTAAAGCGCATTTCAGGGTCGGAGATTACCCCTTGTGCTACCCACGGCGTGACGATATACAACGGTTGCCTGAACGCTTCCGGATCGTAGAACGTCGCTTCGACGATTAACCCATCACCGTTCTCGTTAGGACGAATGACCTCAATAA
>DBZY01000015.1 GCA_002311835.1 Proteobacteria bacterium UBA1148
GTATTCCTACGATGATGGCACCTGGAAAGGGGACGGCAAATACCGCGTAGAGTTTGATTGGGATAACCTCGTAGCAACAACAACTTTGGCAGATGAAACAATCAAGTCCGAACTAACTCTCGGGATACTGGATCGTGGCAGTATGCAAGTCGCGCTGATGCTTGACATGCAGACATCAAAACGCGAGATCTACACACTGATAGACGAAAGCGGGGTTAGGATCTACGAATACTCAACTGATGGGGAGGAGGTTCTCGAAACTCCTCTGGGTACAATCGTCACCCAAAAATTTATTCAGCAGAAACAAGGCTCATCACGACGAACCATCGTATGGCTAGCTAAAGAGCTTTATTATCTACCCATTCGCATCGAACAACAGAGAAACGGTACATCACAGGCCTCTTTTAATCTGCAGGCTATAGACTGGCTCGAGGATAACGAATAATCTTCCTACGTTTTTGGCAGCGTGACCCCTTTCTGGCCCTGATACTTACCGTGACGATCTAGGTAACTCGTTTCACAAACTTCATCCGACTCAAAAAAAATCATTTGAGCTGCCCCCTCGTTGGCATAAATCTTTGCCGGCAATGGTGTGGTGTTTGAAAATTCCAATGTCACATGCCCCTCCCACTCGGGCTCCAGAGGAGTCACGTTGACAATAATTCCACAGCGAGCATAGGTAGATTTCCCCAGGCAGACCGTAAGGATATTTCTGGGTATACGGAAGTATTCGATGGTTCTAGCCAACGCAAAGGAATTCGGTGGTATAACGCAGATGTCAGAGCTCTTATCGACAAAACTTAACTCATCAAAGCCTTTTGGGTCTACGATCGCTGAATTTATATTTGTGAAAATCTTAAAATCAGCGGCACAACGCACATCATAACCGTAGCTTGAAGTACCGTAAGAAATAACTCTGCGGTCATTGACCGCGCCAACCTGATATTCTTCGAATGGCTCAATCATCTTTTTCTCGTGAGCCATTTCCCGAATCCAACGATCAGACTTTATAGTCATTCATCTTCTTTCACGGTAATGGTTGGAAACAGCCGGCTATAGTCTTTTCCGCTGGCAGCTAACTCTCCACTTGCACGCAGAGCAATATCACGGTAACTAGCAGCGACGGGGGATTCTGGTTCCGACACCACACTTGGATTACCCTCATCCGTATTTTTCATGATTCCAGTATCAAGCGGCACTGATCCGAGAAAAGGCAACTCATACTGCTCGGACAACCGTATGCCACCCGCAGCACCGAAAATCTGATCCTCGTGACCACAGCTAGAACAAATATGCGCACTCATGTTCTCGACGATCCCGAGTATTGGCACATTCACTTTCTGGAACATCTCAAGTCCCTTACGAGCATCAGCCAGCGAAACTTCCTGTGGGGTTGTAACAACAATTGCACCGCTAACAGGGACACGCTGAGAAAGTGTTAGTTGGATGTCACCGGTTCCTGGAGGCATATCAACTAGTAAATAGTCCAACTCTCCCCAGTGCGTTTCACCCAGTAACTGATTTAAAGCGGATGTCACCATGGGCCCACGCCATGCCATAGGTTGACGCTCGTCAACCAAAAAGCCGATAGACATTACTTTCACACCATGTGCCACTAGGGGCTCTAGTGTCTTACCATCTCTGGTCTCAGGTTTTCTACCAAGCAGGCCCAGCATCCGAGGCTGGCTAGGACCATAGATATCGGCATCTAAGATGCCCACCTGCGCTCCTTCCTGGGCAAGAGCCAATGCGAGATTTACGGTAATCGTTGATTTGCCAACGCCACCCTTACCGGAGGCTACCGCAATAATGTTGCTGACGCCCTCCAGTGGTTTGAGCCCATGCTGGACAGTGTGGGGCGTAACAGTCCAACCTACCTTAAAATTGAACGCCTTATCTAGCTTTAACGATTCAGTGTAAGCCCTGAGTGCCTCAATAAGTCCAGAACTACTCCGATCAATGGGGAATCCTAATGAAATCGATACCAGATACTCATCAGAACCCTCCTCCACATCAAATTTGCTACCAGCTTGTCCTAGCTTCCTATCAGTGAAAGGAACAATAAATTCACAGAGACGGGTTTGGAGCGCTGCTAATCCTTCGTTACTCATAAAAGAGAATACTACTTCTGGAGGGGGCCGCATTGTACCTCAGGACTCCATATTTGCGGGGCTCGCAGATGATTCTGTATCTACTTAAAGCCCAGCAGCATCTGCCCGGTTCCGGTGGCATAATCCCCCACCAGAAGTGACACTCCACAGGCATGATGGCCGGTGGGAACAGAGGTCTTGTCGCGAACGTTCGAGCGGGAAACCGTTCCTACCTATGTTTGGAGCCCCGCGAATTGGCTGAACAACGTAATATCCTAGTTACTAGTGCCCTACCCTATGCTAGCGGACCGCTGCATCTAGGGCACCTGGTGGAATACACCCAAACCGATGTGTGGGTGCGGTTTCAGCGCATGCGCGGACATCGCTGCATCTACGTCTGTGCTAGCGACGCACACGGCACTCCCACCATGCTTCGCGCCGAGAAAGAGGAGATCTCACCAGAAGAACTCGTGTCAGAGGTAGCCGAGAAACACCGAAAGGATTTCGAGGACTACCACATCAGTGTAGATAATTACCAAACTACCCATTCACCCGAGAATAAAGAACTCACCGAGGAGATGTACCGACGTCTAAAAAAGGCAGGTCATATCACCCAACGCGTTATAAAGCAGGCTTATGATGAGAAGAAGAACATGTTTCTTCCAGATCGCTACGTCCGGGGAACGTGTCCTGTCTGCAGCACACCAGACCAACATGGAGACTCGTGCGAAAACTGCAGCGCAACCTACACGCCGATGGACCTCAAAAACCCCGTATCGGTTGTTTCCGGAACAACACCGTCTGTACGAGAATCAGAACACTTCTTTTTCCGGCTCGGCGACTTCGATGATGAACTCCGATCCTGGGTGCCCGGGCACGTTGATGGCTCTATGGTTAATAAACTCGATGAATGGTTTCGGGCAGGCCTAAAGGATTGGGACATATCAAGGGACGCTCCGTACTTCGGTTTTGAGATTCCAGGGGAGTCCGATAAATATTTTTATGTTTGGTTTGACGCCCCCATTGGCTACATGGCTAGCTTTCTAAATCTCTGCCGTACTTCGAATTTAGACCTAGACTTTAATGAATTCTGGTCGAACGACGAACGAACTGAACTCTACCATTTCATAGGTAAAGACATAGTATATTTCCATACTCTGTTCTGGCCCGCGGTCTTGAGTGGAGCGGGCTATCGAAAACCCTCCGGTATCTTCGTTCACGGTTTCTTAACCGTAGACGGACAAAAAATGTCGAAGTCCCGTGGCACATTTATCATGGCATCGACTTACTCTAAGTATCTCGACCCTGACTACCTACGCTATTACTTTGCAGCCAAACTCAGTGATGCCGTGGATGACATCGATCTCAACCTTGAAGATTTTGTCACCCGAGTAAACTCTGATCTCGTCGGCAAATTGGTAAATATTGCGAGCCGCTGCGCCGGATTTATTCACAAGTTAAATAAGGATCAGCTCGCCGATAACCTTCCCAACAATACACTATTTGAGGAATTTTCCGCCGCCGAAAAAGACATAGCGGCATACTACGAGGCCCGTAATTACTCAAAAGCCCTGAGACAAATAATGGCTCTCGCGGATCGCGCAAATCAGTACATCGACAAAGAGAAACCGTGGATTCAGGCTAAAGATTCAACCCAAATCGAACATGTTGTTCGCGTCTGCAGCTTAGGTATTAACTTATTTCGCACACTGATGGTTTACCTCAAGCCCGTTGTGCCGGGACTAACCAAACGGGCCGAAGAATTCCTCAATGTAAGCCCATTAGTCTGGTCCGACGCAGAAACCCCCTTAGTAGGACATCCTGTGAAACAGTTCAAAAGCTTGCTCGAAAGAGTGGACTCGAAGAAGGTTCAAGCCATGGTAGAAGACACCCGTAGCGATTTTTCCGCTAGCACTCCCCTCGAAGATCCAAACCAAAAAGAGGACGGACTTGGGGAAATCGATATTGAACTCTTCTCCAAAATAGATTTACGAGTAGCGCGAATAGTAAAAGCCAGTCTCGTAGAAGGAGCAGATAAACTACTAAAACTACAATTGGATCTCGGTTCAGAGAAACGAAATGTTTTTTCAGGTATTCGTTCTGCCTACGATCCAGAGGATTTAGATGGGAGACTGGTCGTAGTTGTTGCAAACTTAAAGCCTAGAAAAATGCGCTTTGGCACATCACAAGGCATGGTTCTTGCGGGTGGTCCCGGTGGAGAAGATATCTATTTACTAAGCCCCGACAGCGGTGCAAAACCCGGGATGAAGGTCACATAACTAGTAGAGAAAACCTTATGTGGAAATATACAGGGAGCTTACGAGAGGCCCTCTCCAGGTGAATCCCCGTAAACGCAAAGCAATTTACGAGCGTTTGGCAGCAGATAACCCATACCCTACAACCGAGTTAAATTTTTCGTCCTCGTTCCAACTACTAATAGCGGTAGTACTTTCAGCACAATCGACTGATGTTAGTGTAAACAAGGCGACCAGAAAACTTTTCAGGGTTGCAGCTACCCCAAAAGACATCCTGGCTCTAGGAGAAGATGGGTTAAAACACCACATCCGAACTATTGGTCTCTTTAATAGCAAGGCGAAAAATATCCACCGAGCGTGTGCGATTCTCATGGAACAACACGGAGGAGAAGTCCCCCAAGACCGTAAAGCTCTGGAAGCGTTGCCCGGAGTTGGTAGAAAGACAGCCAATGTCATCCTGAACACAGCATTTGGTCAGCCAACAATTGCTGTCGATACCCATATATTCCGTATTTCTAACCGTATTGGCTTAGCTCCAGGAAAAAACGTAGATGAAGTTGAGCAAAAACTACTGGGAGTGACCCCAAAAGAATTCAAGCTGAATGCACATCATTGGCTTATCCTCCACGGTCGCTACGTCTGCAAAGCACGTAGGCCTAACTGCTCAGAATGTATTATCTTAGACCTCTGTGAGTACAAAGATAAGCTGCTTTAGTAACGCTCATCAGGCGCAGAGGACAGAAAATAAAATTTAGGCGATTATATGGTCGAGTTTCATGAACAGCGGTAAGATGAGTTAATGATAAACCTACCAGATTTCGAATTACTCAAGATCTCTCAGCTGTCAGGTATCCCTACTCGTAAAATTTACGATGCGCTTGATCATGTGCTCATCATTCTTCCAAGCGACCCACCCGAAACGCTGTTTCGTCGACTACCTCAAGGAACCCAACTCAGACGGTTATTGAAAAAAACCCGCAACACAAAGGCTCAATCCGCAACATCTCGTCTCAACAACTCCAAAGCAACAGGAGTTACAGTTGCTACACTTGATGGGGCAACAACCGCTTTCAACCAGCTTACTTGGGCACGAAAGATCATTACCCGATGTAGTCAGGATCAACCAGGTAATTTAGGCATTCTGGTATTGGGTTTGGAAGAAGAGAAACGCCAGAGCACCCTCGAAAATTTAGTCGCTGCGGCGGAGGCCGCTGCATTTCAGCTACCGACCTTTAAATCGGTCAAAAAAACCAAAGCTCCTCTGGAACGTATCAAAATTCTTGCATCAAAACCTCGCGTGAATCTCAATACTATTCGAGCGCAAGCTTTGGGAAACAACATTGCTCGCTGGTTTACAGCGCTACCTCCCAATAAACTCGACGCAAAAAATTACCGTAAATTAGTGAAAGCACTATGCGCTAGATACGGGATCCAAGCCACTGTATTAGACGAGTCAAAACTGGAGAGACTCGGAGCTAATGCGTTCTTGGCCGTATCACAGGGCAATGCGAACCGCGATGCAGGAATTATCCAACTACGCTATAGACCACCCGGTATCAAATATCCAGGTCTAATGTTGGTTGGGAAAGGCATACTATTTGATACTGGAGGAACAAACCTTAAACCTTTCAAAAGCATGCTTGATATGCACATGGATATGGAGGGTAGTGCTGTTGCCCTAGGGGCGCTAATTGCTCTTGCTACGCTTGAGGTGCCTTACGGCATTGATGCTTGGCTAGCGGTGACAGAAAACCGCTTGTCCGCAACAGCATATAAGTCCCAAGACATTATCCAAGCAGCAAATGGCACTACAATTCAAATTATTCACACAGATGCTGAAGGACGAATGGTCCTTGCAGATACACTTGCATTGGCGGCTCGTGAAAAACCAGACGTCATTATTGATTACGCTACCTTGACTGGGACCTGTGTCAGCGCACTGACAGAACGCTATTCAGGTGTATTCAGTAACCGTATAAAAGCAAATGCACTGCTCTATCATGCAGGTGTGTCCGCAGGAGAAAGAGTTTGGCCCTTCCCGATGGACGAAGACTATGATGAGATGCTTCATAGCGAGGTTGCGGATATAAAACAATGCTCGGAAGCCGGATATGGGGATCACATACTTGCGGCTAGATTTCTCTCAAAGTTCGTGCCCAAAGATATTCCCTGGATTCACATTGACCTAAGCGCTGGTCAACATAAGGGCGGGCTCGCTCATATCCCATCAGATATCACTGGGTTCGGGGTTAAACTCACACTTGAACTCCTTAGCGAGCGAGGGCCCACGGCGCTTGCGAAAGAGCTCTCGTGAATCAGCTAGATAAACACCCCAAGGAATTGGAGCAAGAACTTTCGTGTATTGCCCAGCGATTCCGTGGATTCCTACCAGTCGTAATTGATGTCGAGACAGGTGGATTTATTGCTGCAACTGATGCGCTGTTAGAAATAGCAGCTGTTCTCATACGATTGGACAAGGATGGTCGCGTAAGCCCTGGGGAAACCATCCGCTATCACGTAAAGCCATTTCCAGGCGCTCGACTTGATCCCGCTTCCCTAGAAGTAACGGGCATAGATCCTTTCCACCCTCTTCGACCAGCGCTAGATGAGTCAGATGCGATCCGACGCGTCTTCAAAGAGGTTCGTAGGGAGGTCAAAACTCAAAAATGCAGTCGAGCGATTCTAGTTGGGCATAACGCATTTTTCGATTTACAGTTTCTCAATGCGGCAGTGGAACGAGCTAATATCAAGCGCAATCCGTTCCATCCTTTCTCGAGCTTTGACACAGCGACGCTGGGTGGCGTCGCGGTTGGTCAAACAGTCTTAGGAAGAGCGGTTGTTGCAGCGGGCTTTGACTGGGACGACAATCAGGCCCACTCTTCAGCGTACGATGCGGAAAGGACAGCCTTGTTATTCTGCGAGATCGTGAATCGATTCAAAACGATTTATGAAGGGCGGTACACGAGTACAACGCCTAGCGACCATAGAACGTAGCTTAACCACTAAATCATTCTTGTGAGTCATCTGGCTCTGGTACTGAACTAGCTGATTCGATCAACTCCTTAAGCTCTCCGGACTCATGGAGCTCAAGGGCGATATCACAACCACCAATAAACTCACCCTTCACATAGAGTTGGGGAAAAGTAGGCCAGTTTGAGTAAGTCTTTAGACCTTCTCGAATTTCAGGATCCTCAAAGATATTTACGAAAGCAAACTCCGAACCTACGGCACGAAGCGCCGCTACAGTCTGCGCAGAAAACCCACACTGTGGAAAATCTGGAGTGCCCTTCATATAAAGCAACACGGGAGAGCTCTCCAGCTGATCTTTAATTCTTTCATTAACATCCATTCTCGTTCGCTCCATTAATTAGCCTCAAATCATGCATGTCACAAATGTCAAGCTGTTTTGCAGGCAAGAGTCGTTGAATAATGGGGGACTGTACTCTATTCTTCAAGAGCAATTGATCGGGCTTGTACGCTGATCGGTTACGTAATAAGCGCAAGAATCTCTTATTCTGGAGGGGATATCTAATGAATCCACTGGATACTGTTAACGGCACCATCATTGCTGGTGTAATACTCTCTATTTTGATTGGAGTCCTGTCCATGGGCGCAGCATTCAATGTTGCTAGCCTTATCGTATGGATCCATGTGCTCTCCGGAATCACGTGGATCGGGCTTCTCTACTATTTCAATTTTGTACAGACACCAGCCTTGGCAGAGGCCGCAGCGGATGAGGGCGGTCCTGGTGGTGCTGGCATCACTAAATACGTCGCACCCCGCGCACTGTGGTGGTTCCGATGGGGCGCTTTAGTCACCTGGCTCTCTGGCGCAGCTTACCTCGCGCATCTTGGTATTCTAGGGGACGCTTTTATGCTGACCGGGACTAGCTCAGTGATTGGTGTTGGCGCCTGGTTGGGTACTATTATGTTAATCAATGTTTGGGGTTTAATCTGGCCAAATCAGAAAAAAATTCTTGGAATTGTAGAAGCAACAGCCGACGATATTGCGAAGGCCCGTCGAACAGCTTTCCTCGCCTCACGTGCTAATACCGTACTTTCCATACCGATGTTGATGAGTATGGTTGGCTATGGTCACGGCGGCTTCTTTATTTAAGACAACTTGATTGATAGACGCTCGAAGCCTGGAAAGAAGAGGAACCTTTCCGGGCTTTTTATATTCTGATCCCTCTGATGCCCTGTAGACTCCTCACATGGTTGATCAATCGACAGACTTACCGCCCAATCTTGAAGCAAAAACAATTAATCAAGATGTAGCCAAAGCGCTTAAAGAAGACCTTGGCACGGGTGACTTGACCGCCGATCTGATTGATAAGAATGTCGTAAGCACAATGGAAGTACGCGCTCGAGAGGACTGTATCCTCTGTGGAAGGCCTTGGTTTGCAGAAGTTTTTCGACAACTCTGTACACGGGAAACAATCCAATGGAACTATACAGATGGTAGCAACATAGATGCCAATACGGTGGTCTGCACACTAGAAGCTCCAGCTCGAATACTGCTAAGCGGTGAGCGCACGGCACTTAACTTTCTACAGCTATTATCTGCTACAGCGACCACAACACGAACTTATGTAGAAGCTGTTAAGGATACTAGAACCAGAATCCTTGACACGCGCAAAACAATACCTGGACTCAGAACCGCTCAGAAATACGCTGTCCGCTGCGGCGGCGGCGAAAACCATCGCCATGGGCTTTATGATGCCATCCTGATTAAGGAAAACCACATAATAGCAGCAGGTAGTATAGGTGCTGCGATTGCAAATGGACGAAACCGCTCCCCATCAATCATGCTAGAAGTCGAGGTAGAGACTCTTGATGAACTTGGCGAAGCTCTAGATTCCGGAGTTGATCGAATAATGCTTGATAATTTCTCTTTAGATCAACTCAATTCCGCCGTTAGAGAACGCGATGCACGAGCATCAAATATTGAGCTCGAAGCCTCAGGCGGAGTCGATCTCGATGGAATTCGAGCAATAGCACAAACTGGAGTTAATTTTATTTCGGTTGGTGCACTCACTAAACATACGAGAGCTATCGATTTCACAATGCGTTTTTTTAATAATGATTGATCGTTCTACTAGCTAGGGCAAGATCTTTGTGCAGAGAAGTTGACATAAATTAACGCACATACAAGCTTTTTGCTTCAAATATTTCGTGGACAAGACAGCACTCACTCCAATACATAACTTTTACCAAACCTTTAAACATTAGCCACCAACATTGTATGGACATATCAGGTGAATATCGCCTTAAAGTATCGAGGCAGCGGGCCTGGGACACTCTCCTCGACCCAAATACGTTATACAGCTGTATACCAGGTTGTCAGTCACTGGAACGACTCACGGATGATCATTATCAGGCTCGGATAAAAACAGTAATTGGTCCAGTTCGAGCCACTTTTGATACCGAACTACACATCAAGAACTCTAATCCACCGGAGAGCTACCGCCTGGAGGGGGAAGGTAAAGGAGGCGTTGTCGGTTTTGGGAGGGGCTACGCTGACGTAACGCTAAACGAAGATGGAGAAGGCACTATCCTTAGATACTCGGCAACATTCCAAGTTGGTGGGCGCTTGGCACAGCTTGGTTCTAGACTGGTATTAGGAGTCACTCGAAAAATTGCAGCTGATTTCTTTGATCAACTGACGAAGCGCATTGATTCTGAGGCCAAACGCCTTGACCAAGTGTCACCACCGATGGCTGGGCATATTTTCTCAATAGCAGCCATAGTCATGCTTGTAGCCGTCGTCTTGATCTGGTGGCTTGGCGGATCTAGATAGCTCTCTGCTGCAGTAGCGAGTGTGAGCTCCATGACATAACTTAGGCATTTACCCATGTAAATTCTTCCCCATTCCCCCTCTTCTACTGCCTCTAGTGGTCAGGCGAGATCTTGTCCTCGTTCAGTCGCAGCATGCACCGCCTCTTTCATGAGTTCCAATAACGCATTATTGTCCATTAACACAGCCAAGGCAGCCTCGGTGGTACCCCCGGGACTCGTTACTTGCCGTCTCAGTTCCGCAGGATCAACCTCAGAATTTATGGCTAAAACACTAGCACCAGCTACTGTCGCTAATGCCAACTCAGCGGCCAGTTCTCTACTGAGCCCCATATCGATACCGGCTGCAGCAAGACTCTCAATAAGGAGAAATACATATGCCGGTCCACTACCGGAAATAGCAGTCACGGTATTCATCAGACTCTCATCTTCCAACCATGCAACTCTACCAACAGCCGCCATTACTGCCTCACAGGCTTCATGCTGTCTATGATCAACCATTGAATTACCTACAAGCACAGTCATGCTTTGCCCGATAGAAGCCGACATATTTGGCATACCGCGCACGATGGAAATTTGGCTCCCAAGAATACTTTCATAGAAGGCTATAGGCCTACCTGCCGCTATGGACAGAAAAACGTGTCCCTTCTCAGTGAAATCAAGGTAATCCGGCAACACTATCTTGAGCTGCTGAGGCTTGACAGCAAGAACTACAACCTCGGCATGAGTGTTCGCTACTCGTGCGCCGCTGACCTCTACACCTAGAGACTCAATAGTGGACTGTGCGTCCTTATCAGGCTCTACAACTTGAATATCTGACCGTGCCCAACCCTGCTCAAGCCATCCTTTTAGAAGCGCTTGCCCCATATTACCGCAGCCGACCAAGAGTATTTTTGGTGGTTTATTCATAGTGTGCCCTAAGAGTCAGCCTTCGAAGTCACAGAACGCAAAGACGGATCAAGTATTGTCTCTGGGTCATTAAATACTTCTAAATCTAGAGCGCCCTCACTACGGGCCACAATACAAGTAACAGCACCATCTCCCACAACATTTACCGATGTGCGCAACATATCCAGTAACCGGTCGACTCCGATGATTAGTGCAATACCTTCCACTGGCAAACCCACCTGACCCAATACCATGGCTAGCATTATAAGACCGGCGCTTGGGACAGCAGCAGTCCCAATAGAAGCCAGTGTCGCAGTCAGTACAACTGTAAGATAGTCGCCAAGCATCAGATCTACGCCATAGACATTAGCAATAAAAACTACTGCGATTCCCTGCATGATGGCCGTCCCATCCATATTGATGGTCGCACCCAGGGGCACAGTAAAAGACGCCACCGAATTCTTGACCCCTAAACGAGTCTCTAATGTATTAAGCGTCACTGGAATCGTAGCGGCAGATGATGATGTGCTAAAACCAAACGACATGGGTGCACGCATCTGCGTTAAGAATTTCAATGGACTCAACCCTGACAATTTAAGTATGAGGCTATACGTAACTCCAAGATGTACTAGCAAGGCCACAACTACCGCAACGAAGTAGCCCAGCAATGGTCCGAATATTTCAATACCCTGGGTGGCGAAAGTACGGCTAATGAGTGCAAACACACCGATCGGGGCGAGCAGAATGATCATCAGAACCATTTTGAGAATTACTTCATTGAGATCACTA
>DBZY01000073.1:0-150 GCA_002311835.1 Proteobacteria bacterium UBA1148
GTATCTCCAGGATTTAGGGCACGAGGTCGATTTATTGACCGCTAATTACGACGGAGTCCGGAGTTTCACTGAACCTGAACATCGAGTGAATGTCATATATCTAGGCACGGTATTTCAGGCACACCATATGACAGTAAATCCGGGCCTGGT
>DBZY01000073.1:398-646 GCA_002311835.1 Proteobacteria bacterium UBA1148
GTCCGTCGTCAGAACCTTTCTGGCAAAGCGGCTCTATCATAGGATTTTCGGCGGACATTTGATGAAAGGCGCTGTGCGGGTCGTAACCACCTCTGAACAGGAGAGGTCAGAAGTACTGGACGGGGGGATTTCTCCTGACAGAATTGTAATCCGAAAAAACGGCTTGGATATGCGGCAGTTCGAGCAACTCCCTCCCAGGGGTGCGTTCCGCACCGAGCTTGGTATTTCTGAGGAAGAGTCGCTAATCC
>DBZY01000073.1:775-4990 GCA_002311835.1 Proteobacteria bacterium UBA1148
CCTTCTAGTGAAGGCGTTCTCCCGGCTGGATTTGCCGTCGCGTCTTGTTCTCGTTGGACCGGACGATGGGGACGGCACCGTGGAAGAGATTGAGCAGTTGAACTTTGCGATGGGACTGGAGGATCGTGTTGTGTTGGCCGGCCCTCGGTTTGGGAAGGACAAGCTCCAGGCGCTCGTCGACTCGGACCTTTTCGTCCTCCCTTCAATACACGAGAACTTCGGGAGCGTAGTTCTGGAGGCTGCGGCCTCTGGGGTTCCAGTCATTGTCAGCGATCAGTGTGGAGTAGCTTCCCACATCGAGGATAGAGCGGGGCTGGTGGTTCCTCGTGACGAAGACGCTCTGCTAACTGCCATGAGGGAACTAATCGTCAATAACGAGTTGCGTGATCGCTTTAAGGCGAGCTCAGCTCAAATCCGGGATGACTACTCGTGGAAGGAACCCATGCTTTTCCAGCAGCGNNAACGCCGCCCTTGAAGCCGCAGCGTGCGGTGTGCCATCCATAGTGACCGACAGGTGCGGAGTCGCCCCTTATATCGATGGGCGATCAGGGGTGGTAATCCCCTTCGATATGGACGCGCTGGTTAATGCTTTACAAGATTTGCTTCTCAACAGCACTGAACGTCAACGTGTTCAGGCCAATGCTGGACAAATCAGGGATGAACTCTCTTGGAAAGAACCCATGGCTCTCCAGCAACAGATGTACCAAGAACTGGTTGCGGGCTAAGTCTCAGTCTTCTCGTTACGTCCGATGCGATTAGTGTCATGCAAATTGATCACCATCACTGTTGCCACTGAGGCACGAAGTAGCTAATAGATGAAGGTCCTCATCCTCAACCAGTACTACCCACCAGACACCTCTTCCACCGCAGAAATCTTAGAATTGATTGCGGAGAGGATCAGCAACAGGCATGAGGTCACGGTTATAGCTGGTCGTCCTTCGTACGCGCCCACGGAAACTCATCCTTACTATCTTTTGAGAAGTGAGACAGTCGACATGGTGAGGGTTGACCGCGTAGGATCAACCTCGTTCCAACGGGCCGTGATGATGGGAAGGCTCATCAACACTTTCCTGTACATATTCCTCACGCTTATCAGAGCTATGTTCATGCGCCCCAAACCAGATGTTGTGATTGCGATGTCAGACCCTCCACTTGTGGCGCTGGTCGGAGTCTTCGTGTCGATGGCTCGTAGATGCGAATTTATCTACAACATTCGAGACCTCCATCCAGACATGGCAGTGGCGTCTGGAATGGTCAATCCGGGATTGTTCATCAGGCTTTGGGAGAAAATCCACCGCTGGGTGATGAGAAGGGCCAGTCTCGTAGTCGTCCTGGGCGAAGATATGCGTGCCCGAATTGTCGCGAAAGGAATCGCCCCAACGAAGGTATCGGTTAATAGAACGTCCGCCGTCGTGCATCCTGAACTGGAGTCATCTGATCTAACTCCGGAAAACACCGAAGATGATTTGGTGAGACGAGAGATCCGTGAGGTATACGAATTTGTGGTCGTGCACGCAGGTAACTTAGGGTATGCGGGCAACTGGGAGAATCTGGTCGCAGCTATCAGCGTAGTAGACTCCTCAAAGGTGCGACTGGTCTTTATTGGCACGGGCGCTCACCTCAAGCAACTTGAGGAGCAAAGCACTGATATGCAAAACATAAAGTTTCTCCCGTATTTCTCCCGAGATGCCGTCCCTCGTGTCCTACGCGCCGCTGATCTCCACGTTGTTGCGGTAAAAAGGGGGTTGGAAGGACTGGTAGTTCCCAGTAAACTTTATCCGATCCTCATGGCTGGACGACCAGTTTTAGCTATGTCAACATCTGGAAGCGATGTTGCAAAAATCGTTACAGAGTATGATTGTGGTTTCGTGGCAGATCCAGATGACCCGGAGGACATTGCCGCAAAGATCATGCGAGCGATGGCAAATCCTGGAGCTTTGGATGGGATGGGTGTATCGGCCCGAAAAGCAGGTATGGAATTCAACCAAAATCGTGAGATGGATCGCTTCGTTGATTTGATAGAAATCACGGCGAAAAGTAGGCAATCAAGATCAATGAGCTAATGAAAGAAATGCAATGACAGAGAGAGTTTTGGTAACGGGAGCAGGAGGATTCATAGGCCACCATCTGGTCAGGTACCTTAAAGACAAGGGCGTCTGGGTCAGAGGGGTCGATATCAAACGGCCTGAGTATGAAACCACTTCCGCCGATGATTTTCAGGTCCTAGACCTGCGCCGTCGGGATGAGTGTCTTGTCGCTACTCGCGACGTTGACCAAGTCTTTCACCTTGCCGCTGACATGGGCGGGATTGGGTTCATCACCGCATTCCACGCTGACGTGGCTTCCAACAATGTTCTCATAAATACACATATGCTTGAAGCCAGTGACATCAACGGTGTCAAGCGGTTCTTGTTCTCTAGTTCTGCTTGCATATACCCTCAGTATCTCCAAGATAAACCCGATGTCACTCCTCTGAAGGAGACTGACGCATATCCAGCTGATCCAGAGGAAGGTTATGGCTGGGAGAAGCTGTTCATGGAGAAGATGTGTCAGTACTATCTGGAAGACAAAGGCCTCGAAACTAGAATAGTGCGGTTCCACAATGTTTACGGCCCTCTTGGCACCTACGACGGAGGGCGAGAGAAGGCGCCAGCAGCAATATGCCGGAAAGTAGCCCTGACCCAGGACGCAGATGAGATCGAGATCTGGGGTGATGGACATCAAACTCGATCGTTCATGTACATAGAAGACTGCTTGGAGGGAATTTATCGTCTTATGCAGTCTGACTATCAACATCCTCTGAATCTCGGAACGGATAGACTTGTAACGATAGACGAGCTAGTGGATATAATATGTGGTGTGGCGGGAAAGTGTCTGGTGAAGCGTCACGATGTGAGCAAGCCCCAGGGCGTGAGAGGTCGAAACAGCGACAATTCAGAGTTGAGAAGAGTTCTGGGTTGGGAGCCGTTAATTTCTCTGGAAGTGGGATTGGGACACAATTACAATTGGATTCATGAACAGTTGGGCCGCGAGGGCCGTCTGTCGCAGCCTACAACTGTATAGAAATCGCTGACCGTCCAAAAATCGACGCCGATTCATAGCGAATGCACCATTACCTAGGATTCGATTCAACCTAGCTAACGAGTGTCATAGACTGAGTGAATGAGCATTATTGAGCAGGCGAACAAACCAAAGTGTGAGCACAAAGCCCGTTATAAACGACCAATGGATTTATCCATTCTCATCGTTTCCCACATAGTCCTTGCTCCTGTGTTAATGATCTTTTGGGGCGCGATCTCATCGATGATCTGGCTGGAGGATCGTGGCCCTATTTTGTTCAGACAGGATCGGAGAGGGAAGGATGGACGTATCATCTCCATCATAAAATTCCGCACAATGGTGCCTGACGCAGCTCGTGTAGGCCCGGTGTGGACTGTGAAAGACGATCCAAGGATAACGCGCACTGGGCGCTGGCTTCGAAAGACCGGCCTGGACGAGTTGCCTCAACTGGTGAGCCTATGGAAGGGGGACGTGAGCTTCGTGGGGCCGAGACCTCTGCCAGTCCACGAGCAGGATTTGCTGGAGTCGGAAATCCCAGGCTTTGAAGAACGCCTGACAATACAACCGGGCCTTACAGGACTTGCCCAGATCTACAACCACGGCGACGGCGACCAGGGCAAACTGAATTATGATCTCGAATATATTCGGCGGAGAGGCCTTCTTCTTGACGTGAAGCTAATATTGATGACTGGACTGATTGCGATTACAGGACGGGGGGATGATCGTTTGGAGAAAACAAATAATTAGCAGGATACCTGATTGGTTCCAATCACGGGAGTGCCGATTGACAAAATGTGATGAATAAAACTGAAGATACAATCGATATCGGGCGTTATGTCTCGGTTTTTATCGGCGCATTTGGATAATTATACTGTTGCCAGTTATTGGCGCGGGATTAGCTTACTATTTCAGCAGCATTCAGGAACCGAGTTACGAAGCTAAAGCTACTCTCCTTGTGCAGCAGAGAAGCGGGAATCTTTCTTTAGGAAATATCGACTTTGGGCAGAATTCCCAGATCGCAGCAACGTATCAACGACTGGCCACAGCGCGGCCCTTTTTTGATTATGTTGCTCAAAATGGCGAAATTCCAATTTCCGCGAGTGATTTGTCCGATGTCTTGTCAGCGACCATAGGCGACTCCCCGCCTTGGGTCGA
>DBZY01000105.1 GCA_002311835.1 Proteobacteria bacterium UBA1148
TAACCATTCTCCCAGGGACTGCCAGGCGTAATGTAGCCGGTCTTCGTCCCGAGTCGGGCTAACCAAGCTCTGAGTTTCTTCGCCACCATCTCCGGGCCATTGTCGGCTCGGATATGTTCTGGGATACCGTGAATCTCCATCAGGTCGGCAAACACATCGATCGTGTAGCCTTATCGTTAAACTACTGCTTGCTTTACTGCGAGTTGATCTTCTGTATTTCCGATCGCAGACGTTCTCGAATTAGCCTTCCGTACAATCAAACGGCAAAACCTCGTCACCTGGAACCCAGAGCCAGGTCTTCGTTATGACGGCGGGCTCGATAAATGTCGAAGGATCGGTAGCCGAAATTTCGTAGTAGAGTCGAGAGCCATCTTCGCTTGGCGTAAACCGTTCATCAATCTCGATCGCATTGGACTGCGTCAGGCCACGTTGATTGAAGTAACGCCAGTTGATGCGGTTCGTATGGATCACGAGCGTTCCTGATTCCCAGTGACCGACTGAGTGTCCGAGGATCGATGATTCGATATTTTGATCGGGCGAGTTGCTCATGTGAATCGTTCGAACGGTGTCGTATTCCTCCATTCGGATGAGTATGTGATCGCCCCGGTCAAGGAACTCCATCGGGTTAGGCTGTTCCATGATGATGGGCATGCCTTTCGGAGCGCAGCCGCGGAATGGGTTTTCAAATGACAAAGGGTCCCATGCGGCGAGGTCCTGTCTTGCTCTATTGGTCAGCCTGAACGACGGATTGTCTCCCATGCTGCCTAGGGCCAACATATTTCCGTCCGTGCTCCATACGCGGAAGATTCCTAAGGACGGATCGGCGCTTAGTGCACCGGGCGTCTCGTCCCGTCCCGTGCCGATCGTGTCGTCCGACCATCGAGCTACGGGCGTATCAAGCAGGATCTCACGTTGATCTTCGAGTAACAGATTAACTGCATAAATATCGGTGTCGGTAAGTCTCGATGGGAATCCGGCAACTCGGACTGTCTGCCCAATCGCGACGAGATTTGAAGACACGCCGACTCGGGTCAGACGGGTCACTGGAATGCTTTCGATATTCCATTTGACCGTTTCGTTATCGTCATTCGTTACATCGAGCGTGAAGCGGACATGTGGATTTCGCCAGATCAACCTTGTGATTTTGCCTTCGACCTCAATGATTTGATCGGTGTCATAGGTGACCGTTGCCGCATGATGGGCATGCCCGACGGGAGTGAATATCGATACTATGCTCGCCGTGGTTAGCCAGACTGCCTTTTTGAGGGAGCTAAATCGGTCCTTAGTCGATATCGACAATTCGGTCATAATTTACACCAATGAACGAAGTTTCAATACTTTGATTCTACATGGTCCAACGCGCGGATATTTTCTGTCAAAAATCTACTGGATGGCATTGATGCCATCCGTTGCGCAATCTTCGTCAAGCTGACCGCCCGGTGTACCAGCTACGCACAACACGCCCGCGCGTCTGCCGTCTCACCCATTTTCTCCTGTACTTCTTATTCTCGCGATGCCTATTTCCGGCTATATGGGCAATGGCTCAGGTGTCAACTACGGTATATTCCAAGTCAAGCCCTTTATGGAAACTAGTATCGCCAACTGGATCTATAATACGTTTGGAATAACTTATGAACAGTTTGAAATCCCCTTTAATATCTTCCACTATGGTATTGCTAGGCCTTTTATCATTTGGGTGCTCGTACTGCTGCACGTCATTGCAGCTATCTATCACCACACTATGCTAAAGGATAATGTATTAAAGCGAATGTTACCGAGCAAAAGCTGAAGCAAGGTTGAAGTAGCGTGGGATTTCCGCAAGTTAATGCTAAGAATTTCATCCCTTCCCAAACGAGTTATTGCTCAGTAAGGGTATTGGATGTCTGTTTGTTTAAACACTTAGGGTTTTATTCATAGTTTTTAGGGGAAAAATAATGAAAAGTACTCGTAAGCTAATTGCATTCGTGTCGTTGCTGGTTGCGATAATAATCCCTGCGGGAGCAGGCGCCCAAGATGGTTTAATTTACGATACGGAGGCGATCACCGGATCAGATATCCCTGTAACTTACCATCTGGTTTCAACTGATGATGGGCTTCTCACCCCTATCGGTTTTCGAAAGCCAGACGGTGATGGGCCTTTCCCGGTTGTATTGTTTTCCTCTGGCAATGGAGGCGAAGGGTACGAATATATAAAGGACTATAGTCATAATCGTGGTTGGACGCTTGAGCAGTTCCTTTCTGTTGGCTATGCGGTTGCATGGTTGCGTTACCGTTCCGAGGTAGAGGTCCCTGTATACGGTAAAGAGTCGTTGGTGGCTCAGCCTTGGTCTGGTCGACCTGTATTTAATAGAGCACCCTTGGAATACGAAGACGCTATTAGGATTATCGATTATGTTAGAGCTCTGCCTTACGTCGATTCCGAAAGAGTGGGGTGGATGGGCGTTAGTCATGCCGGTGAAATGCTCATGAAAATAACAAGCGTCTATGGTGGATTAGCCGCTGGAATAGCATCTGAGCCCGCTTCTGCTGGTTTCATGGCGCGTGGTGAGGTTGCGTCAGTCCCCGAAATAGGTTCAGAGGAATACGGTGAAGATGGAATGTCAGCGCTTGAAACAGCAGATAGTTACGATGCTGAAAGCTTCCAAGCCGCGGTGAAAGCAACACATGAAGCGATAGATCGAGAAATTGCTATGGCAAGAATCAATCCGATCGATACCCCAATATTCGTTCAAGGACGGAGCCGAGATCACAATCAGCCAGTTTTCCGAGTTAACTACGAGCTTCTCTCAGAGGCGGGTAAGAATGTGGAATGGAAGAGTTATGATCATGACGTCCACGGTTTTGTGTATGTGTGGCGAGATAGTGCCGGCAATTACGCACCAGATAAGGTACAGCGCGAGGCCATTTCTGATTCTATAGCGTTTTTCGATCGTTATATGAGGTGATCGCTGTAACAAACAAGTGACTAAATTGTGACTGTATCAACAGGGCTGTTTCAGTTAACGGGAAATTCTGCGTCCTCGGCAAAGATGTTGCACTCGACAGCGAAGTACTCCTGATTTAA
>DBZY01000087.1 GCA_002311835.1 Proteobacteria bacterium UBA1148
ATGGTTTCGTTAAACCTGTTGGTAGATAGCCGTGTACTAACTACCCCATTAAACTGGGGAAGCGGTATCCCTGTGATAAACCACATCATATGAGGATCATCATGGACCTCTGCCTGAGGCAGTCGACCAAAATATTTCATCGCCTCGAGGAGATTTTCCTCTATGGCCGAGACAACATTATCAGTCGCTATCATTCGTCTAGCACCACCAGGCCTTGCCGTGCCGCCTGTACGAGGGCTTCTGACCGGGTTCGGACTCCTAGTTTTCCATATATGCCGGTCAGTGATCGTTTCTGCGCCATCGCCGTCCTTACCGCCAAATGCTCCGAGGTAACCCTTTACAACTTTTTGAGTAACCAGCGCCGAGAATACTGAACGACCATCCATCACCATGCGGACAGAATGAATAACCTCGGTCGGAGGGACATCCTTGAGCAGGTATCCTTCGACACCTGCTTCCATCATCGCTCTAATGTAGGGTTCGTAAGAGTAGTTCGTGAGTACGATAATCTTGATTTGCGGCCAGTTGGCACGAATCTGCATAGCTAATCCAATGCCGTTGACGTCACCGTCTAGATGGATGTCCATCAATACTAAATCGGGTTGTTTAGTAAGGATCAACTCTTATGCGTCCGTGGTGTTTGAGGCTTCCCCTACGACGCTTAAGTCACTCTCCGCAGACAATGTGCTTGCAGCGCCGGCTCGGAAGATTGGATGATCGTCCACAATCAATATATTTGTCATGACTAGGGTGTGCTGACACCTCCATCGGTCTGGGGAATCTCCGAGTCAGGAGGTGGCAATGTGACGGTAACGATCGTGCCGGTAGGGTCACGCGCCAATATCTCCAAATGCCCTCCTAGCTGCTCGGCGCGTTCGCGCATTCCAATTAAGCCGAGGTTTTGACCAGGTGCGGGTTGATCTTGTCCCAGTATCCCTGCCCCATCATCCTCGATTGTCAATGTGATATAGCCTTGTGCTTCCGTTAAGCGTGCCCAAACAGTACCCGCTTTAGCGTGCCTCTGGCAGTTCGATAGGGCTTCTTGGGCAATTCTATACAATCCCAACTCTAGGTCCCCATCCAATCTTGCATCGCGGTCGACCGGCCCGGGGTCAAAGACGAATTTGAACCCAGAAGTACCACCGGCCTCCGCGCCCAGCCATTCGAGAGCCCGGATTAACCCCAGATCCGCCAGCAACCCTGGCTGCAAACGGGCAGTGAAATCTCGTAATTCTTCGGTAATACGTTGCAGTTCCAACTCAACACGCGGAGTTAATTCCGTCCCGGAATGTCGCCATATCAAGTTGGATATGCTTTGCAATGGTTCGTCGTGTAAATACGAGGCTATTCGGGATTGTTCCGTCTCTTGGGTCTGCATGCGCCGTTGGTTCAGATTGCCAAGTTCCTCAGCCTTAGTTTGAAGTTCTTCAATCAGGTCCAAGTTTTCGACCACTGTGGCGATGTGCCCTGCAATTGACTGCGCGAGTCTTATGTCCTCTCGACTAAAAGGCTCTTCGGTGACTTTCGGCCCGAGACACAACACCCAGGCATCTTTGGCAGGTCTTCTTAGCTCCACCAAAATTGCATGGCCGGGTGAATTACCGATGGCAAACTGTCTATGAGACACTAACTCGTCACTGGGCAGGTTGGTCAGTTCTGGAACCTTCTGGAAAACTTCGTTAGGAATTTCTCCCACTGACGTCTTGATGGTTGCATATTGACCAGATACGTTCAGAAACGCAGCGAAAGATAATCGGAGCTCGCTTACTGTAGTGCCAAGCACCATGGTGGTTAGATCGTGTATGTCGCGGGCATTAGCGGCGTCGACGCTCAGCTGCCTTGTAAGTTCGGGGTGGTCAAGATACTCTCGATAAAGCAAACGGTCAACTGCTGCGAAAGCTAGTCGTCTGGTTCCTCCGAGGGTGGGTATAGCCCCAAAGAGAACCACTAACAAGATAATCTGAAAAGTAAGGTTGCTGCTCACATCCGAGCCACCGGCAGTCCGTGAGATGCCGATCAACGCCCCATATACAACAAGCACCACAATGGAAATTAGCGCATAGGCAGTCCCTCTATGGACGAAACGCCTGATGCCCATGGGTTGATGTCTCATTATCGCGTACGCGAAAGCCCCCGGGACCAAGACCATGGCCAGGACCGTGATTTCCGGTCGAAGGGCCGGACCCAGGCCTAGCAATTCTGTTGCGATACTAAATACGGGAAGGGGGAGCACACCCGCCGCAATCCCTACCAGCATTATCCGGGATTGCTCCTTTTTCACAACAGAATCACCGCTTAGAAACGCGCGCACCAGAAATGCAACCCCAGCTATCAATCCGACCACTACTTGGGCCAGCGCAAAAACGCGCACGACGGAAAAAATGTCGGGAAGGATCGTAAAAACTAGCAAGTACGAAACGTCGATGCTAAGCGCCCACGCCGCCATTGCCCACACAGCCCATGGCTGAGACGATATGCCTGAAGAGCTGCGCCAAAACATGTAGAAAAAGATGAAAAACAGGGCCGTGGCCCAATCAATACTAATCGTTTCAACAACCATAGCCCACGGATGCCAACGCGCGGCTGCCGGTGCCAGCGCAAGGGCAATTGCGGCCACAAGAAAGAGAAGGGATACTCTTAACACATCCCCGGAACGATCGGAGCGCGCAAAGACGAATAAACCTGTTAACCCGAAGCCTAAGCTAATGATCCACAGGAGAGCTGCGGTTAGTGGGCTCGTGATGTCTAGAGCTTGACCCCTGAGAGCATCCACCGTGAGGGCGCTGAGGGCTTTGGATGCTTTCAGCACCCTGGGTAGCGGCACACCATACTCCGCTAACCGATGAACGGCCACCTGGGAAAAGGCCAACAATGCGGAAACAGTCTCTAGGACCTGACCCACGTCCCTACGCCCTGAGGGCGTAGGGACGTCGTCGTCTTCAATGTCATCTACAACGTCGCCAGCGGCCACCAGAAACTCCATAGCCGCTATTGCCGGTACTACTCGACATGAGGCTTTCTGGGCCGCTGATGAATGTGACAGGAAAGTTAGCGCCGAGCAAAGGTTGGTCTTGCCCTCGGGGAGAACTCTAGTGGGGCCGCTTAACGCCGTGAGTACCGAATCTTCTAGTGTTTGACCTAATTTGGCTGATCGAACAATGCCTAAGATCTCATCACGGATTAATTGGGTTATCTCCCTTGAGAGCAAGGCCGTCCCCTCGACTTCCATATCTGCGATGGTTACCTCCACCAGACCATCGTAATCAGGTCAGGAGCCTCTTCGGGTAGCTCTTCCAGGTTAGAGCCACAATCAGGCAGAATTCTGAGGGAGTCGATGATCATACCCTCTTCGTAATCGGTGAGTGTGAGAGACTGGATGAAATTGTCCAAGGACTCCCTGGTCTGTGTGTCCTCCACCAACCGTGAAAGTTCTTCCCTGGTTTCGGGAGCGGTCAACGTAACCATTGTGACACCTCTCATGCCTGTCGATTCGCGCTTTCACGCAGGTTTGTAGCCTAGCAGGGCAGCGGCAATGGGGCTCTAGAGATTCCAATAAATATAACTATTGAATCCTATAATTCCGTTTCGAATCATCAATATGGCTGCTGGGACAATTAGAGGGTAGTCTCCTGGTACCGCAAGCTTATGTGGCTAGCTGGGATACACCTAAGAGATCACCGTAGCTCAGGGAACTGCCTATAACTCCCAATCTCAATCGACTACTCACCGAGGCATATTTAGCGCGGTGCAATAAGGCGATTGAGTGCGGAGACCCAGAGGGAAATGCAGCAACCAGCCACGTCCGGGCACCTCATCTATGTTGTGGATGACGATGCCGCCGCCGCCCGTCTGGTATCGGTCAACCTGGAAGCCCGGGGTTACCGTGTGCGTCAGTTCGGGGAAGCCTTCGCGGCTTTGGCCGCCATGGATACCGGGGAACCCGACTTGA
>DBZY01000066.1 GCA_002311835.1 Proteobacteria bacterium UBA1148
TCGTGAGGAAGTGCTGCAGACCCTGACCGGCTCTATGCATTCAGGTAAGACAAGAGACAGCGTTAGGCTCCGTGCAGCAGAGTTGATAGGTAAGCATTACGGGCTTTTCACCGATCGGATCGAGGCTGTGGCGCCTGAGCGTTCAGCTGAAGAGATCCAGATTGAGTTGGAGGAGAAACTGTCGAGATTTCTAGGTGTTGCATAATCCAAATATGGCTGCAAAGATGAGCATTCATGAATGGCATCCGAGTGCAATTTCTTGCCTTTGACGGTTGTCCGCTGGCTGAGGCTGCCCGTAAAGAGTTGGACGCGGCCGTGTCCGAGGCCGGTCTAGCTGGGTATGAGGAGATAGACATTCTCAATTCCGAGACACCCGAAGATCTTAGGGGTTGGGGGTCGCCCACGATACTGGTGAACGGCGCCGACGTAACAGGAAACACTAAAGGAGAGGGAGTTGGCTGCCGGATCTATGCCACTGAGTCACGGGTGCCGGAGACGGCATTGATTTTGGAGCGGATTAGCCAAGCTAAAGCATAAGCACCGTTACCTCTCAGTCAGAGCGATCCATTCTTCCACCAGCTCGGTAGCACGTTCCTTTCCTTGATCTTTGCTCATCCGAAGGCAACAGATGTTGGTCACTGCTTGTATCGTTATGGTGGGTGTTATGTTGGTGAGAACAGACTCGTCATCGAGGCAGTCAGCGTCAATACACTCACAATAAGACACCATTCCGCGGCAACGGATCGGCGAAATGAGATCAGAGAGGTGCCCCTTCCAGCCGCGATCGCCGGACTAAGGCGCCACTTGTTAAGGACAGCGAGACCCATCAGAAAACCGAATCCTGCCACCTTAGCGAGGAGTGAGAGGCCGTATGCCGTCCACAGATTGTTCAGCTCCTCCAATAGGAAGACCGACATTACCAATCCGGCGATGAAGATAATCGGCACCAGCCATGCAGCGATCGCCGAAAACTCCTCGATAACTGATGCAGTCTCCTCGACTGGCTCTCGTGCCGATGCCATGTAGAGAGGCAGGAGAGCACCAAACCAGAAAGCGATAATCAGCAAATGGATGACTAATAACGCGACTAAGACCCAACGTTGATCATGCGCGGCCGTGTGCCCCATTACCCCAAAGGAAACAACAACGAGCGTCGCCCCGATAAGGCTGACTGCCTCTCCCAAACGATTCAGCTTTGACAATCCGAGTACCAGCATCACGAGCCCAAGGATCCTAATAGCGTTTGTCGCGCCAGCGTCTGAGGTCAAGAGCATTACCTGCAAAGAGCCATCGAACATCCCGGAAAAGGACCCTGTCATTCGTGCGGGCTGTATCAGATGATGGGCGACCGTAAAAAATCCACCCACGACTGCGGCACCTGTGCCAAGCGAACGAACGGCGTTCGCGGATCTTACGAGACTCCCTCCGAAAAGCCACAGAAACATCGCCACGCCAGCCGCCTGCAAGACGGTTACAAAACTGACAGCGCGCAAGCCGATCGCAACAATATCAACCATCACGTTCCAGAAGCATTCCAACCATCGGCTGGCTGATACTTCTAGGCGTCGGCGACAGTGAAACGGAATTCGCCCGAGACGATGTGGGTATCTGCCCCGACAGCACGCCAACTCACGATGTACTCTCCGGGTGATAGATCTGAAACGCCGACCACAAACCGTTCGTCTGACTCACCCGGCAATTCCAACGCTTGTTCTGCGCCTCCGTCTTCACGAATAGACACCGCCGTTAGTATGACAGTCTCGGAAAAACCTAAAACGATCTCCTCCGGCGCGACCGTTACTACAACCCCATCAACTGGAGTAGACTCCGACAGGTAGGTGTGCGCCTGGCCCTGGAGGGCGAACAGCCCAACAATACTGAATAAGACCAACTTTAACTTTCTCATACGAATCTCCTATCCATAGATTACTACTTTGTAGTATCTGTATGTATACCCTTACCCAACCAATTCTTCGCCATTCTCGTATTCCCCAATCGATATTGTCTAGAACCAGAACCGAAACCCAGCGAAAAACTCGACTTCGCGCTTATCTGTACCCGCGACCTTCGCAAAATCTGCCGTAGCTCCATACTTGCGGATCCAACGCAAACCGATGTAGGGAGCTAACTCGCGGCGGATTTCATACCGCATTCGCACACCGAGCCCGAGCTCGCTTAGACCTGAGCCGATACCCAATTGCTGATCATCCTCGCGAAACATATTGAGTTCGATGTTAGGGCTCAGTACGAACCGCTGAGTAATCAGAAGCTCGTAATCAGCCTCGAAACGAAGCTCAATTTGTCCTCCATTACCGATGAACAGCTCACCTTCAACCTCGAAGAAATACGGCGCGAGACCTCGAATGGAGAGGACTGCCCAATCCTCGCTCGGTTTCGGGTCGAAATCGTGCCGGAAACCAACCTGCAAGTCCCAATAGGGCGCAATGGCACGACTGTAAAGCAACTGGAACTCCACCTCGTCCCTGTCACCTGAAACACGCTCACCCTCCGTCTTGATCCAAAGTCGGCGAGTGTCGGTACCGACCCATGCTTGACCATCCCAGGCGATCGCTTCTTCCCCTCCTAAGTCGGCTATTTCAAGCTCGTCAAACAGCACCTGATAGAAGATGCCGTCGTCCATCAGCTCCGGCCTACCTTGCGCAGTTGCCCACAGCGGTGCAGCAAGTAATAAACAAAATACCATGCGTATCGGCGTCATTATGGCTCCACCTCCACCACGCGAAACATACCGGCCTCCATGTGATAGAGGAGATGGCAATGGAACGCCCACCTTCCCAACGCATTAGTCGTGACGCGAAAGCTGATCTTTTGACCTGGTTGGACATTGACCGTGTGCTTGCGTGGCAGCTGACTGTCGTCACCCGTCTCCACTTCGCTCCACATGCCATGAAGATGGATCGGGTGGTTCATCATGGTGTCATTCACCAGAGTAATCAGGAGCCGTTCGTTATAACGAGCTTGAATAGGCCCCGCCAAAGAGAACTGGACGCCATCGAACGACCACATGTACCGCTCCATGTTGCCCGTTAAATGCAGCTCGACCTCTCTTTCTGGCTCCCTCGGGTCAGGACTTGGACCCAAATGACGGAGGTCCGCATACCTGAGTACGCGCCAAGGGCGATCGCGAAGACCGATGCCGGGATCGTCGAGCTTTGACTGAGGGCTTTCAGCCCGCATCGCTACACCCGGGCCTCGCTCGGAGCGATCGTGAGTCACTATCGCTGCTGCGGCATGATCCATTCCAGCGTGATCGGTTACAGCTGCGCCGCTGACCTGATCATCTTCCGCGACTGCGTGACTCATAGCCCCCTGTTCCATGGGACCCATGGCCATGTCCAGATGACCGAGCCTGGGAGCAGGGTCAAGGTCTGGAACCTCGGCCGTGAGTGCTGGATCAGGTGTTAATGTGCCGCGAGCATAACCGGAGCGGTCTATTGCCTGAGCAAATAGGGTGTAGGCTTGGTCAGCTTGCGGGGCTACGATGACATCGAAGGTTTCAGCGACAGCAATACGAAATTCGTCGATGGTCACCGGTTCGATGTTCTGGCCATCCGCCGCCACCACGGTCATCTCAAGCCCCGGAATTCGTACATCGAAATAGGTCATCGCGGATCCATTGATAAAACGCAGGCGCACCCGCTCGCCGCGGCTAAACGGCGCTGTCCAGTTTGCGACCGGAGTCAGCCCGTTTATCAGAAAGGTATAGGTTTCCCCGCTCACATCTGACACGTCGCGATCGCTCATACGCATTTGATTCCACATTCGTCGATCCCTCCGCGTTTGAGCAAATCCGGTCTCTCGAATGTCCTGTCGAATATCAGCTAGAGTGCGTCTTTGATAGTTGTAGTAGTCGCTGTCCTTCTTGAGATTTGAAAAGACCTTCATGGGATCTTCATCGGTCCAATCAGACAACATGACCACGTAGTCGCGGTCGTAAGAAAACGGCTCCGGATCGCTCGCCTCGATCACAATTGCGCCGTACATGCCCGTCTGTTCTTGGAAACGGGAGTGACTGTGGTACCAGTACGTTCCGGCCTGCTGGACCCAAAACTCATAGATAAAGGTGGAATGCGGCGGGATACCATCAAAACTCAGGCCGGGTACACCGTCCATTCCAGACGGCAGAATGATCCCGTGCCAGTGAATCGACGAGGTTACGTTGAGACGGTTTGTTACGCTGAGTGTCACACGGTCGCCTTGGCGCCATCTGAGGACGGGGGCGGGAACAGAACCATTGATCGCCGTAGCAAGGCGAGGTTTCCCCGTGTAGTTGACGACGGCAGGAGCAATTTCCAGGTTGAAATCACTTCCGTGAAGTTCAGGGATGGAACTGGTCTCAGCTAAAAGTCTCCCCGGCCAATACCCGAGCATGGCCAGTGCCCCTCCAGCCGCCAGACCTTGTACAAATTTCCGGCGGCCAGAATAGGGACCAACACACAATGATGGAACAGGATGCATCACTCTCTCCGAAAACTAGATACCACAATTTAACACCTTATTTTACCTGGATATCTGTTACAGTCCGCCGCGTCTTGGCGCACATCGGTCTGCGCTAAACCTTCTA
>DBZY01000037.1:0-20813 GCA_002311835.1 Proteobacteria bacterium UBA1148
CTATTTCGGCTGGGACCAGTGGGATGCGTCGCTCGGCCCGGATGACTTGTTCTTTTTCCGGATTCAGAGCCCGGTCATCATCATCGAGTTCGATCACCAGGGCGCCATCGCGCTGCCCAATGCGCGTTCGGATATCCCGATCCGGGAGCATATTCATACGGTGGTGCGCACGCCGAACGGTAACGATTACGGCAAGGATCTGCTGCGCCAGCACTACGAGCGGCATCCGCACTAGGGAATATTTAAAATAAGTAGTTTATGGGGCTGCTTTGATTCCAGCCTAGCCCCCATATCTTTAGCATCTGCAATTTGGTGGAGAGGCAAGATGAGAACGTTGATATGTTTCGCAGGTCTAGGGGGGGTTCTCAGCCAATTGAATGTGGGCGCCCAAGAGATCGGTGCCGTGGATGCTGAAGTGGATTTCTCAGGTATCTATGCGGTGGGCGTCTATACAGGCGTGCCGACCCGGGTGGAAGAACCGGATGTGTATCCATTTACCGAGGAGGGAGCGAGCACACAGAGCGCCTATGACCGTTTCACCTTGGACCCCAGACAATTAGATGACTGCGTAGGAGATCCCGTGCCCGAACTGCTCTGGTCAGCCAATCCCATGGAAATCGTTCAGGAGGATGGGAGAATTCTGATGCGCTTCGAGGAGAATGATACGAGTCGTCCCATAATCATGAACGGTACTCCTCCATCGGAAGAGCAGCCGCTTACTCGGCTCGGTTACTCCATAGGGCATTGGGAAGGAGATGTACTGGTCATAGAGACGACGCATATGGTGAGTGGCGTCATATTCGGCAGTGACGGTTATCCGATCAGCCGGGAAGCTAGAATCACAGAGAGGTACTGGCGGGAGCCCGGAGAGAACAACTTACAGGTGGAGATTCTAGTCGACGACTCATTCAACTATACCGACACAGTCAGGTTGGGACGGCAGTGGATCTGGTCGCCAGATGAGCAGGTTCGCCCATGGGGGTGCTTTAGCCTCGGCCCTCGGGACTCCGAGCCCGACATAGAGGGGTTGGCGCGTATGCTGGAAGAGTTGTAGCGTTTTCGATGTACGGCGTAGAGTTGCCGAACCTAGCCTCCATCGGGTATCGGGGGGCGAAGATCGAGCCACCGGAGGAGATCTCTCAGCGTGTCTCCGGTTGTTGGCAACCGCCAGCCAGTTGCGTCAAAAGGGTCGCAGAAGTAATGAAGAAGCATCAAATCAGGCGCGCGATCAAAGGTATGGGTCCGGGTTGTCGGCCCACGTAGATGGACCGGGTCTTCCACACTGAACTCAAGTTCCAGACGATCCCCAGAGGGCCGATACCGTTCGACAATCCGTGCGTCTGGGTCACCGCTAAACGGAAAACCGTCATCATTTAACAGGAGCGGCGTCAAATGCGATGTTTCGACCACGAGTTCATCGCCTTGCCAAGTGCCAACCGAATACCCGACGGGAGAGAGCGGCATCCATTCAGGTGCCTTGCGACCATCCATGTGCACTCTACGAATAACATTGAAGGCTTCATAAATAATTAGGATCTGATGCTTTTGCACAACGATCTCAAGCGGAGCCCTGCTTTCGGCTGCCCGAATGAGACCCGGTGGGATGCACCGCATGCTGGGATCATCGACCGAACGATCGAATTTATCCAACGCTTCCTGCACTGAATTGGTTGCCGCGAGGCCTTCCCAAGCCCCGCGGACATCCATCAGCCATCCTCCTGCCAGAGTCCCTTCTTGCGCATCGGCGTGTGTTACCAGCATCGCGGCGATGATCGCGCATCCCCACTGACTTGATCGTCTCAAGATACCAATGAATTTTAGTGTCAAGGTAGTGATACCTCGCGGCCATCCGGCAGAACGATCGTGCTTAGGCGCAAGTTTCGGGGGATAGAACTATGCGGGAATCCCTTTACCGTAATATGGTCGCCAGGTTTGACCAGGTTGGCATAGATGCCCGACCTCACCAACTCGTTTGAGCCGCTGAGTTCCCCTTCCCATTCGGCGATAGTCCCGTCGGCGTCCGTCCAACTAAAAATCAAACGAGCATGCGGATTAACGAACAAGAAGTCGCCAACGATCGCGTCGTTTAAAATCGTTTCGTCTTCGCGATCGGGGTACATGCTTCCGCCGTGATGGGCGAACGTGTTACCGAATACGAACGCTGCGACAGCGGCGACAGTTGTTGTCTTAATCAAGGAGTCGCTTGCTTGCGAGGCTATTCCCTCACGGCAAAGCAGTACAACAGGCCGTCACCACCCGAACTGTTCAGCGCAGCTGGGCTGCAACCTCTGGAGTCATGGGCCGACGCCCAGGCTGCAAAGTCATGATGACCGACCCGTGCTTTGCCTTCGTCGCTGCTCGTCCAGTTATTGCAGGTCATGTCTTCGCCGGGCGGATAGGCCATACCCTCTGCCGTTGAGCCGGTTAGAATGTCATGCCGGTTCGGTACAGAATCCGTCCCCGGTATTCCGCGACCAAGTTCGTCGAGCGCCTTAATGATACTCATACGATGCATGAGGTTGTGGAGGGTTTCCAGATCCGCGCCAACTCGGTATCCGTTCGCGTTGAACCACGGACCAGGTCCGATCCTATCTCGGGCGTTGACGGTATTGTCCCCCTGGGTGCTGAGATACGCATGCCAGGTAAGATGGCCCTGATCGGCGCTTTCTGCCAGGTTTTGACAGATTTCATCCGCCCCCGCCAGACCTCCTAGGTCACCGCCGTTGCCGGAGCCCTGACTTGTGATGAAGAAGGACATTGGTCCCGTCGGCGGTTGCGCTTGAGCCAAGCCCGCGAAAAGTAGGCCGCAGAATACCACGCTGTTTAATACGAATTTATTATTGATAACCATCGTTGGTTTCCTTAATTATCTGAATTCTCGAATGAGACAGATACTACACTGCTCTCGGTCAGAAAATGCCGTTATTTATTTCTTCTTTAGTACCTCAGCCGCTTAAATGGCGACGTTCACATTAGCGTCTAGTAAAATCTATCGGCGTGCTAGTCGGTGAAATGCAGCTCGGGTTTTGAGATGAGGAGAAAATATTTTATTCATATTATGGTTGGTGCCAACGATATTGAAGCATCTAAAAAATTCTACGACGCTTCATTCGGAGCAATTGGACATGATCCTGGGTATACCGATAAAAAAGGACGTGTTTGGTATCGATCAAAAACCGGGATTTTTGGAATCACAAAACCTATCGATGGCAATCCAGCATCTCATGGTAATGGAAGCACTATTGCGTTTTTGGTAGAAAGTATTGAAGCAGGAAATGAGTGGCACGCAGTTGGTATTGCTAATGGCGGCACAACTTGCGAGGATCCACCTGGAGTTAGGAAAAATGGTGTCTATCTAGCTTATCTACGAGACCCTACTGGTAACAAATTATGCGCATTGCATAGAGCCGATTAACTTAATAAAGAGATGAATAACGTGAAACTTTTAATTCGAGGCTTTATAGCAAAGGGATTGCTGGTTTTGGTCGGAGTATTCGTTAGCTCTTCCCTTGTTTTGGCCGAGACGATAGCGGTTATTGGTACCGGGAATGTAGGAGGTGCATTGGGGCCACAATTTGCAACGCTCGGTCACGACATCATATATGGGTCACGTGAACCTACACGTCAGGATGTACAGGCACTTGTTGCGAGAACGGGTCATAACGCAACGGCGATGTTGCCGGCTGAGGCAGCTGCGGTTGCCGACATCGTTGTTATGGCTACGAAGTGGGCTCAGGCAGAGGTGGCACTCAAGAGCCTTGGCGATCTATCGGGCAAAATTATTCTCGATCCGAATAATGCGGTGCGTCTTGATAGCTCCGGTACACGCCATCATGACGTTGAAACCTCGGCCGCACAAATGATTCAGAATTGGGCGCCAAACGCAATGGTTGTTAAGGCATTCAATACTCTGAGCGCCGCCGTCATGGCCGATCCGGCAAGTGCAGGTGGACCGGTAACGATCCCAATTGCAGGCAACGATGCTGGTGCTAAAGCTGTGATCGCGAATCTTGTGACCGGTATCGGCTTTGAGGTTGTTGATATGGGAGGTATCGCTTCGGCTCATGCGATTGAGCAAATGCTCATCGTGCGTGGTAATGCGAGTACGCCGTACAATTACTACTTCCGTCCGGTTCCTCAGGAATAGATAGTAGGTGCTCGAGAGAGCCTCTATTAAATAGTTGTTAAGGCCTTCAATATGAAACTGCCCCAATGCCACGTTGTAAGCATGCTGATAACCGTGCTCACCCTTGCCGCTTTGAAGACTCCGATTTTTGCCCAGGAGGACCAGCAAGGGCAATTCGTGATTCCCGTATCTCAGGCCAAACAGGGTTTCTCGGCTGAGCAAAGCTATCGCTGGCGGCAGGATTTCGCCTGGCCAACCTCTTCGGGGCCCGCCGACGAGAGCAATCTTTATTACTTCCTACATTGGGATGAATTCTTACCGCATCAGACGGTTTGGCGCGCCGGGGACGTGCGCTCTTTCGAGCGAGCGCCGAACAGCGCGCTCGGTCAAGTCACCGCTAGCTCCACGCTCGGGACGATGAGCCTCGACGAATTACTCAGCCATCCTTTGTCGAGGGTTCAAGGCTTCGTTGTCGTACATGGCGGGAGAATTGTTTACGAACAGTATCCCGGCATGCGCGAGCAGGACCATCATAGGTGGTTCTCAGTCGGTAAGTCGATAACGGGCTTGTTAGTAGGTTTGCTGGAAGAAGAGGGCAGGATTGACGTCAACCGAGCAATCGATGTTTATCTCCCAGAGCTTTTCGCCACGAAGTGGCAGGGCATTCGTGTCATCGATATCTTGGATATGGCAAGCGGCCTCGACCTGGAGGAGACCGACGAAGTCAGATACGATCGTTCGACCTCGGTGGGCGCATGGTTTCAGATCGAGAACTTGGATACAACCGGTCTCGGGGCACTCACTTCCGATCAGATTCTATTCGACGTAGGGAACAAGCGCGCGCCGGGCGAAGTGCTCGAGTACTCGTCGATGAATACGCGCATGTTAGATCTGTTGGTTGAACGCGTTTCAGGCCAGCGAGTGGCAGAATTGGTTAGCGATCGCGTGTGGTCGAAGTTGGGCGCCGAGGGTGACGCAATCGTTGCGCTCAACCTTCAAGGCCGCGCAGGCACGTATGGGATGTTCTCGAGCCGGCTTCGTGACCTCGCCCGATATGGGATGCTCTATACGCCGAGCTGGGACGTCGTTGCGACCGAGCGCGTCGTGCCACAATCGCTACTCGACAGGATCCGCGACGGCTGCCGTCCTGATATTTTTGCGCGAGGCGTCGCGTTGGGGCTGGGCCCGGGAGCGGAAAGGCCGAGATGCAATTCACGCCACTGGGATGCCGTCTTTGCAGACGGAGACTTCTTCAAGCTAGGTGCACGCGGACAGGGTCTTTACATTTCGCCCGCACGGGATGTCGTCGTAGCATTTTTCTCGACAACGACCGAGCTCGGCTGGGAGAGCTACGCACGCGCGATTGCGAAGACCCTGGAACCGTCCGAGTAACGTCCCCCTTCGCGCAGGTGAGAGAACCACCTCAGCTACGACGAGGGTGACAATCCGGTTCGCCTCTAGGTGTCAACTCCGCCCCAAATGGCTTCCGCTGTTTCTACAACCAATTCAAGTTTGCGTTTCTGCTCGTCCATGGTCAGCGCATTGCCTTCCTCCGTCGAAGCAAAACCGCACTGGGGAGCAATTCCAAGTTGGTCCAGATCTACAAACTTCGATGCTGCATCAACTCGACGCTTTAAGTCATCAATTGATTCAAGTGTCCCCTGTTTTGTCGTGATAAACCCTGGTAAGACACGTTTTTTGCCCCTTGGTAGTAATCTAAGAGGTTCCAGGCTACCAGCTCGCTCGCTATCGTATTCCATGAAATAGACATCGACCCCAGTCTGGTTAAAAACAGCATCAGCCGCTGGGTCGTAAGCGCCTTCAGCGGCCCACGTAGACCTGAAGTTACCCCTACAAAGGTGCATCCCGATGACCATATCGTCGGGACGATCTGCGATAGCATCATGCATCACTTTTGCGTATTGGGTAATGAGCCAGTCCGGATCAAATCCCTCAGCTTTTTTCTGCTCCCGTTGGTTGGGATCGCAAAGATACGCAAAGAAAATATCGTCCATTTGTAGGTAGCGACAACCCGCCTTATAGAACTCTTTAACAGCTTTTGAATAAGTCTTTGTTAGATCCGAGAACAATACCTCCACATCTGCATACTCTGGTGGAGCAATATCTGCTTTTGCTACCCGAAAATGGCAACAACTTGGGCCAGGAATAGAAATTTTTGGCTGAGCATTGGCAACTGATGCTAGATAGCGGAAATGACCTAACATGGGATGATTGTCCGGAAAATTGATGCGCCCCGTAATAGTGGGATGTATTGGGGGAATCTGGATTCCATGAAACTGAACACCCTCATTACGCTCAACTAGTTCCACACCTGACAATGCACCCATGAAGTCAAAGTGCCAAAACCATCGTCGGTACTCTCCATCCGTCACCGCCAGTAGACCTAAACTCTCTTGTAAATCAACGACATCCTTTATGGCCCTATCCTCAACAGCGCGTAGTTCCTCGGTCGTGCTGAACCCGTTGGAACCTACTGAAGCAGCGTTATAACGCCTCCGAGCGGCATGAACAGCGTCCGGCCTCAGTAAGCTTCCAACATGATCGGCTCGAAAGGGAGCGTTGTTTGCCATTTCATCTCCTTTGGACAAGTGTTCGCGACATACGCCTTCAGCATATAACTAACTGCTATTTGAGAGAGTAACGTACGCTTTTTCAAACAAAATTTTATAAAACATTTAGTTATGTACGGTTTTTTAACCGTAAAAGGTAGATTAATATAGCCGGAATTAGTGGTAAAGCAGTTAAGGAACGTTAAAAGTGCTAGAGACCGAAGCTATCTTGCTGGAAGCTAAAAAGATTGCTGAGAGCGGGATTCTTGGACGGTCCCGGGTTTACGGCAAACTTTTAAGCTATCTGACTCTATGCACCAGCGAAGGTCGCTCCCCTAAAGAGGCTGAGATCGCTGTTGATGTCTTCGATAAGGGCCGTGAATTTGACTCGAGTCATGATTCTGTTGTCCGTGTCTCTGTTCACAACCTTCGACAGAAGTTTGAAAAGTATTACGCCGAGAACCCGAGCAACAATGGGCTGAAATTAGAGATCCCCAGAGGTGAGTATCGACTTGTATTTGAATCGGCTTCAGCTCCCGTTGAGAAAGAACTTAGCCATAGCACTCCTCCGATTTGGGTTGGGGCACTTGTTGGCCTGCTTATTTTAAATCTGGTGGTTCCATCCATTTTTCGGGATGGACAATCGGATAGTGTTTACGAGGCGACAGGCCAGTCCCAGATTTGGAATGGAGTTCTGAATAATGCGTTGCCGCTAATGGTGGTTGTTGGCGATTATTATATTTTTGGTGAACTTGATGAGGCAGGTAAAATTAGGCGGCTAATTCGAGATTTTGAAATTAATTCTAGCGCTGATCTGAGAGATCTTTTGGTCTATGAACCAGATCTTGCGGAGACCTACTTTGATCTTGATCTTACTTATTTGCCGCGTAGTAGTGCACTCGGATTAGAGAATTTGCTTCAAATCATCCATACCTCAAATGTTCCTGTCCAAATTACATCAACGTCAGAACTCAGAGTGGCTGATATGAAATCCCACAACATTATCTACCTGGGGTACATCAGCGCGTTGGGGATACTCATTGATTTTGTGTTTTCGCCTTCTTCTGACTTGCGTGTTGGTGAAACTTATGACGAATTATCCAACCTCAAGACGGGGGAGCACTATGTTAGTGGTGCTGGAATCCCGAAACGAGGCGAGTATCAGGATTACGGCCTCATTTCTTCATTCCCCGGACCTAGTGGTAACCAGTTTCTAATCATTGCTGGGACCCGTGATACCGGTGTGCTGGAGGCGGCACACTTGGTTACTGATTTTGATGCTGTTGAGTTACTTGAAAGGAAAACATCGAATTCGGCAGGAGGCTCGTTAGCCTTCGAGGCGCTTTATCGAGTTGCCGGATTCGACCGCACGAACCTCGATGCAAATTTAGTTCATTTCTCCTCACTAGATCGCGATCTAATCTGGGGTAGTGAGGTAACCGTCCAGTAAAAGTGATCGGTGCTCTGAGGAGAGGCGATGAGATTAAAAACGGCGAGTACTTTAGCAGTTACGATACTCGCTATGACTTATTCGGCGGTGTGGGGGCACCACTCCCATGCGAACTACATAGAGTCGGAGTGGATAGTTTTGGAAGGCGCCGTGCGGGAAATACACTGGATGAACCCGCACAGCTGGATCTATCTCGATGTTGTGGATGCGGACGGGCAGTCCAGGGCATGGGCTCTTGAGGGTGCCAGTATCACTCAGCTCAGGCGAGACGGTTGGACTGAGGACAGCATACAGGTTGGCGGAAAGCTTACCTTGAGGTGTCACCCGCTAAAGGATCGTTCGCCAGGGTGTCTCCTCGGTTTCATTACTCTGGACGATGGCTCTGAGAAAGAGTTTGACTAACTGTTTGACGCAATTTTTTAGAGGAAAAATTATGCATCTGGTAATGGTGAAAAAGTTCCTGCAGATGACATTTGTCCTGGTGCTCTCGGGGTCTGTTTATGCGCAAGGCTGGATCAAATTCGCCAGCGAAACGGATCGATTCATTGTCAATTTTCCTGGAGAGCCTGTTTTTCAGGAAGTCGATTACATCTCTGAGTCAGACGTCACGATCCCAGCCCGCGTCTATAGCGTCGAAGATCTAAACAGCCGTTACGCAATTACTGTAGTGGACTATACGGCGGCTGATGTTGCGCACACGGAATACTGTAGCCAACTCGCACTCGGAACTGAAATTAGTCCTAATCTATGCAACGGTCGCGGACACTTACGCGATATTAGGGGTTCTGTCGCATTTGAGGCGTGGAACATTCGTCGACGCGGTAGCGGTGAGATCACCTATGACGCCTTTGGACAAGTGGACGGGATTGACGGGCACCAGCTGCAGATCAACCACCCTGACCAGTCGCGCTCCTTTATTGGGATCTATATGTACGAGAGCCGCCTTTATGTTCTCGAGGGAATGGTGCCTGATAACTACCCACCGCCCGGACTCTTTCAACAGTCCTTAGGCATTCTAGATGAGGAGGGAAGGCGGGTTCGATTCGAGAGCGACGACGAGGGCAACTATACCCGCGTCCAAACACTTTATGAGTACGTCGGCGCAGAAGATTCAGTGACAGGCGAGGCCCAGCTACCTCAATCTTCGAGCAGTGAGCGCCGCCCTATGGTGCCGGGCGAAAGAACCGGGTTATGGGTACCAACGATACCCGTCAATTAGTAGGTTATGTATGGTTGGACTAATCGGGTGTGCGTTAGTTTTATTGAGCCCCAATTCATCCAAGATAAAAGTTGTCTCCGGTCTCTACTGATTCGTCTGCAGCGGTAAAAGCCAAGATATCGGTGCCCGGGGCCGGACTCGAACCGGCACGGAGTTACCTCCGAGGGATTTTCTTACCCGCTACAGCTTTCGCTGCTGCACCTTGCGGCGCATTTGTGGTCTGGACTTTCTCTTTACCATGCCGTAGCGACTACGGGTTAGGCAGGAGCCGTCAAGTCTCTACACTTTCCCCACACCCAGCGCTCTTCATCTGGTACGAGGCTTAGCTCGGGATTGCCACCGCCCAAGGCGCTGAGGGTTCCCCGAATTTGACTCCATTCACACCAGGCGTTTCCATCCTGGGTGCTCATATGTGGCTAAGTCCCTTGCGTCTACCAATTCCGCCACCCGGGCATTGGCGCAAATCATTCTATAGTGAAAGAAAACTCGTTCATACTCCGTCTTAAATATGGGTTGACTGTAAGTGAGCCTGAGTGGGAGACTCGCTAAGCGTGAGAAAAAGCTGGAGACGCTGCAAATGAAAATAATTATCTTTCTGACAACTGGGCTGGCCGCACTGGCTATCTGGGCCCCGACTCTTGCGCATCACGGTTTTGCCGCATACTCGAACGAGAGAATAACCGTTCAAGCCACTATGACGGAGCTTCGGTTTGTAAACCCCCACGTCCAGCTCTACTTCGATATCACGAATACCGACGGGGAGATTGAGCACTGGCAAGCGGAGCTGACTGCGCCCAACAAGCTCGCCAGAGGGGGTTGGACTAAAAACACACTAAGGCCTCAAGATCAGATTCAAATTAGTGGGCAAATTGCTAGAAATGGCGGACACTCCATTCGGATCAGAGAAATCATTACTGCCAACGGTGAGTCGCTGCCATTATGGGAGATTCTTGACTGAAGCGCCTGTCTACGGACTCGTGCTGTAGCCCATCACGGCAAACCAAAGCTCCTGCCTCATTATGCTCGACACCCCGTCGAATCAAACACTACCTGGAATCGATACAGTTCTTAGGTTCCTGCTGTGTCGAACACCAGATAGCTGGGTGTCCAGGGCGGTAGCAGAGATTCCGCTTCTGTTGTTGGATCACGCTTCTCTCGAGCTGAAGGCAGCGCAGCAAGCACAAACCCTGATACGCAGATACGGCGCTAATTTCGATCTGCTCAATAAAATGTCACAACTGGCGCGCGAGGAACTGCGACACTTTGAACAGGTGTCGGCAATTCTTGAGAATCGAGGTATTACATACCGTCCAGTATCCGCTTCCCGATACGCAGCTGCTCTGCATGCGCACGTCCGTAAACGAGAACCTGACCGATTTGTGGATACCCTCATTGTCGGGGCAATCATTGAGGCTCGCTCCTGTGAGCGTTTTTATTCACTCTGGTTGAAGCTGGGGTCGAGTGAGCCTGATCTCACCAAATTGTACGCATCGCTGCTCAAATCTGAAGCACGGCATTTTCTGAATTATCTTGAGCTAGGAAAAACCGCGGCGGGTGATTCGATGGTTTCGCGCACGAGGTTCCTATTGGAGCAAGAGCAGGAGCTAGTTCTAGGGCCTGACCCGGAGATCCGGCTCCACAGCGGAATTCCAGTATGAGTAAGTCCTGGTTTCGGATCTAGTGAATGGCTCGGTAAACTACTAGGTCGGCAAGTGATATGGAAACCAGGAGATTGGCTATATCAGCCATGCCATGACTGACGAAGTTGCACTGCAGCGTATGATGCGTCTCGCAGAGGAGGCCGAGCAATACGAGGAACGGTTATTGCTGGCAGCTGCCCAGATGAAGCTCTTTAGGGAAGCTCATGGTAAGGATGCCGAGACGGCTGAACTGTTGGCAGTTTGGGTAAGTACACATCTTCCGGGCCATATAGACCCCTACATGGTGTTAACCCGGGAGGAGATTGTGCAGGTTTGGGAAGATGCGGAGGATCCACGTAGGCGCTCTCACTGATAAATTTTTCACATGTATTTATATTAAAATCATTTAGTTAAGGCATTTATTTAAACTTAATTAGTAAGATAAATCACTAAAATGGACTGTTTCTCACTTACTGGCAACCAACCTGTTTTAAGAGCCGAATCACTAGAAGTATGGCGAGGGGGGATTTGCCTGTTCTCCGGGCTGAACTTCGAACTTCACCCGGGCCAGGTAGCCTTGGTGACCGGAGCTAACGGCTCAGGAAAAACTACGCTGTTGCGGGTGTTGGCGGGTTTAACTATTCCCACTGCTGGGGCTGCAACCTGGGCTGGGACAGTTATTCAGCGTGTGGAGGGCCCGGATCGCAGTAAAGTCACCTATCAGGGGCACTTGGACGGGCTGAAGAAAGACCTGACGGTTGAGGAGAATCTAGACTTCTACAGAGCCTTCTGGAACAGCCATGAGCCCATGGATTGTCTGCTAGAACAGTTGCGGCTGGACGGCTGCAGAGACCGTCAGATTCGGTACCTGTCGGCTGGGCAGCGCCGCCGGGTTGCCCTGGGATGCATGAGGATTAAGCCAGCTCAGCTCTGGCTGCTTGATGAGCCCTTGACTAATCTTGACCGGAAAGGCTCGTTACTCGTTGCGGGCTGGTTAGCGCAACATGCCGCTGCTGGCGGGCTTGCCGTGGTGGCCACTCACCAACGCGAGCACCTAATTCAGTCCGCATCTATTGAGATAGAACTCTAACATGAACGCATTCGTACTCATCCTGCAACGCGACCTAAGGCTAGCCTTTCGGCGCTGGAGCGAGATAGCAACTCCGCTGATGTTCTTTATTATCGTTGCATCTCTGTTTCCGCTTGCATCATCCCCTGAAGCGTCTCAGCTCAGGGAATCAGGGAGCGCTGTTTTATGGATGTCAGCATTGTTATCCTCATTGTTGGCCCTAGACGGCTTATTCCGTACTGATGCGGAGGATGGCAGCATGGAGCAATTAATCCTCAGCCCGGCCCCGTTTGGCCTTATTGTCTTAGCTAAGATTCTGGCACACTGGGCTGTGAGCGGCGTTCCATTACTTCTGCTTGCACCCTTTCTGGCTATATCGTTTTATTTGCCCTTGGAGGCTTTGCCTACACTAATTATTGCACTGGCACTGGCGACACCAACTTTAAGCGTGCTTGCTGCAATCGGTGCCGCATTGACAGTGACGCTTAGAGGAGGTGGAGCCATCATCGGTCTACTGGTTCTGCCCCTAACGGGGCCGGTCCTGATTTTTGGAACTCGAGCCACAGAAATGGCCATAAACGGAGAGTCTGCTTTAGGGCCTTTGTATCTGCTGGCAGCGCTGGCAGTTTTTGCGATTTCAGTAGGGCCGATGGCTGCATCAGCAGCAATTAAGGTGGCCATGGAATGATCAAGTGATAGGGAAATAACTAAATTGACAGTAACGCTTAGAGTGAGGTTTGTACGATGGTTTCATCAACTGGCATCACCGCCTTATGTGTATCGCTTGGCAGGGCAGCTAGCTCCATGGTTTGCGGTTACTGCGGGACTCTTGCTTCTGACCGGGACATATGGCGGGCTGGTATTGGCCCCGGCAGATTATCTGCAAGGCGATGGATTTCGAATCATCTATGTGCACGTTCCTAGCGCGTATCTAAGCATGCTGGCTTATATCATCATGGCAACAAGCGCGGTCGTTGGATTTATCTGGCGAATAAAAATGGCGCACGGTTTAGCCGTAAGTGCTGCTCCTCTCGGCGCCTCATTTACGTTGTTAGCGTTGGTGACGGGTGGAATCTGGGGTAAGCCGATGTGGGGTACTTACTGGCAGTGGGCGGATGCACGCCTTATGTCTGAATTGCTGTTGTTGTTTCTCTTTGCGGGGTATATGGTGCTGCGCGCATCTTTCGATGACAGGGAGAAAGCAGACCGCGTGAGCGCAATCCTTGCTGCCGTGGGGGTGATCAATATTCCTATTATTCATTACTCCGTCGAGTGGTGGAGTACCCTCCACCAGGGTCCGACTATTGCAAAGCTAGACCAGCCCTCGATTACAATGGATATGCTCAGCCCTCTGCTGGTGATGATCTTGGGCTTTACCATTTTCTTTGCCTGGCTGCTTTGCAAACGCTTGCAGGGCGAGATTTTGAACCGTGAGGGCCATGCTCGATGGGTTGAAAAGTTGCTAGAAGAGATCACACGATGAGCGAGTTTCTGCAAATGGGCGGCTACGCGGCCTATGTATGGTCTGCTTACGGGATTACACTAATCGTCCTTGTCGTAAATATTTGGGCAGCTTTTCGGAGCCACACAGGAGCGCTGGTGCGCATTCATCATGAAAATAGACCCGAGAGATCAGGGCGGCAACCCACAGTGAGACAAATTACATGACCCCACGTCGACAACGAATGATTCTAATCGGGCTTATGGCAGTCGGTGTGACTATCTCAGCCGCACTCGCGTTGCGCGCCTTTCAAGAAAATCTGTTGTTTTTCTTCAGCCCGACACAGGTAGCTGCTGGAGAGGCGCCAAATGAACGGGTTTTTCGACTTGGTGGGATGGTTGTGAAAGACAGCATTGAGCGTGAACCTGGTAGCCTGACGCTGAGTTTTGTTGTGACAGACTACGCGCATTCAATGCCCGTGCACTACACCGGCGTGCTACCGGATCTTTTTGGTGAAGACCAGGGCGTTGTGGCTAGAGGGAAACTTGATGATCAGGGTGGCTTCGTTGCAGAAGAAATACTTGCAAAGCATGATGAGAATTACATGCCGCCGGAAGTTGCTGATGCCTTAGCTCGCGCAGAGGAGGCCGCCTCACAGTGATCCCTGAACTTGGACAATTCGCGCTGATTCTTGCGCTTGGTCTAGCGCTTATACAAGCATCGGTACCACTACTTGGGGCTACTCGAGGGCGGCAGGATTGGATGGCGCTGGCACGTCCTGCAGCTGTGGGGCAATTCGTTTTTGTGGCGGCTGCATTTTTGGTTCTTTGTCATGCTTTTTTGAACGATGATTTCAGCGTTCTCTACGTATCATTAAATTCTAATACAGCACTCCCAACTCCTTATAAGATCGCTGCGGTGTGGGGTGCTCATGAAGGTTCTCTACTACTGTGGATTTTGATCCTATCTACCTGGACGCTAGCGGTGACGGTAGGTAGTCGCAGTTTACCAGAGCCTTTCGCTGCACGAGTCCTTGGTGTTCTTGGAATTGTCAGCGTCGGTATGCTGCTGTTTACGATTTTGACGTCCAATCCGTTTGAACGGCTCTTCCCGGCTGCTATGGATGGAAACGATCTGAATCCTCTCCTACAAGATCCAGCGTTGGTCATACACCCACCCATACTTTACGGAGGCTATGTGGGTCTCGCAGTGCCCTTTGCATTCGCGGTGGCGGTACTTCTGACGGGGAAACTCAGCCCCGAATGGGCCCGGTGGACTCGGCCCTGGACTGTAGCGGCATGGATGTTTCTGACGGTTGGTATTGCGCTCGGTAGTTGGTGGGCCTACTACGAACTTGGTTGGGGCGGTTGGTGGTTCTGGGACCCAGTGGAAAATGCTTCCTTCATGCCATGGTTGGCTTGTACAGCACTAATTCATTCACTAGCTGTCACAGAGCGCCGGGGCATTTTCAAAAGTTGGACCTTGCTGCTAGCCATTACAGCTTTCTCCCTGAGCTTGCTGGGAACGTTTTTGGTTCGTTCCGGGATTCTGGTATCGGTTCACTCATTTGCCTCAGACCCAGCACGAGGGCTGTTCATTTTGCTACTGCTCAGCGTAATTACTGGTGGCTCGCTAATTCTGTATGCTGCCCGTGCACGGCACTTAACAGTGGAAGGCGGCTTTCGCCTGATTTCTCGTGAATCGTTCCTGTTGATGAACAACATCCTACTGGTGGTAGCGACGGCTGCTGTGCTTTTTGGAACGCTATATCCACTGTTTCTGGATGCGCTGGGATTAGGCAAGATCTCCGTGGGGCCGCCGTATTTCAATACTGTATTCTTAATTCCCATGTTACCGCTCGCTGCGTTAGTTGGGGTGGGTATGCATTCCACATGGGTTCGCATGTCAGGTGAATCTCTAGCGCGCCGACTGATACTCCCCGCAGGAGTAGCAGTCGGATTAGGGATAATTCTTCCTTGGATAATTTTCGGAAGAGCTAGCGCACTGACCGTGATTGGGGTTAGCCTTGGTCTATGGGTTGTTGCAGCCGCCTTATTAGATCCTCTCAAAAGGGTTCTACGACGAGGTTCTGCCCCGATAGCATTTACTCGAGGACAGTGGGGAATGACTTTTGCCCATTTGGGCTTAGGTATCTTTATTTTAGGCGCGACAGTAACGTCTAGTTATAACCTTGAGACTGACACGAGCGCTACCCCAGGAGACCGCTGGGAAGTCGGCGGGTATGAGTTAGTTTTTCGAGATATCCGCCAAGTAGACGGACCAAATTTTCAGGCCACAGAGGGAGAGTTTGAAGTCCGACGTGACGGACGACTTATTACAATTCTTAATCCCCAGAAGCGTATTTATCGTGTACAAACCAGTCCTATGACTGAGGCTGCTATTGACGTTGGATGGGGGCGTGATCTTTTCGTAGCGCTCGGCGATCCTCTCGGTGATGGTGCATGGAGTCTAAGAGTCCAGGTGAAACCGTTGATAAGGTTTATATGGCTCGGCGCATTAATCATGGCGTTCGGAGGCTTGCTCGCTATTACCGATCCACGTTATCGCGCGCAACGTGCGCAAGAAAAAGTTCAGCTTAGCGCACAATCGGTGAAGACAGTCTAATGTGGCGCTATCTGATTCCTATCAGCGGATTCGTGGTGTTAGCTGTATTCCTTGCACGAGGGCTCAGCCTTAATCCTCGCTACGTTCCATCACCGCTGGTAGGCAAGCCTGCACCTGAATTCGAGCTACCTCGACTGAAAAACCCCGAGATAACCGTTGGAACGCGAGATCTTGCTGGTAATGTGGCGCTATTGAATGTCTGGGCAACCTGGTGCGTCGGTTGTAGACAGGAGCATGGGTTTCTTGTTGAACTGGCCGAGGCAAACGATTTGCCAATCTATGGCCTAAACTGGAAAGATAATCGTTCTATAGCAATGAGTTGGCTATCCTCGCTTGGAGATCCCTACGTGGCGTCGGCATTCGATGAACTCGGTGAGGTAGCAATCGACTGGGGCGTCTACGGTGCGCCGGAAACATTTTTGCTAGCTCGGGATGGAACGGTGCTCTACAAACACATCGCGCCCTTAACTCGCGAAGTTTGGACGACAGAATTTTTACCGAGAATCATTGCAGAATGCGGAACTCTTCCATGTCCATCGGTTGGTAGTGAATGAATCGACGCAGTTTTATAGTGTTCGTCTCGCTATTATTCTTCGGAACAGCCTTGGCGATTGACCCAGAACCACCCCTTGAAGATCCTGCGATTGAGTCAGCCTATAGGGAACTGATTAACGAAGTTCGTTGCCTTGTTTGCCAGAATCAGACTATTGCAGACTCCAATGCGCCGTTGGCCGCTGATTTACGTCGGGAAATTCGAAAAATGATGGGGGAGGGCGCATCACGCGCTGAAGTCATCGATTTTCTCGTTACCCGCTATGGTGACTTTGTGCTCTACCGACCTCCTTTTCAGCCCACGACCTGGCTACTTTGGGGTGCGCCCGTATTTCTACTTGGGATAGGAGTCATAGTATTTGCTCGAATTCTGCGTGTACGTATGAAACAACCCTTGGAGGAGCCGAACTCTCTTGATGAGATGACCTTATGATCGGTTTTTGGATCGGTGCCACCGTCCTATCTCTTTGTGCCCTAGGCTTCGTACTTGTGCCGCTATGGCGAATGCACCAGCTTGTCGGTCGTTGGTCAGTACTCGGCATGACAGCGGCTGGGTTACTCATTCCGTTAACCGTTGCCCTTTACATTGGGGTAAACACATGGAATGGCGAGATTGCCGAACAATCTTCAATACCGTCAATGGTCGAGTTGGTTGCCGGGCTTGAGTTTCGGCTGAGTGAAAACCCAGATGACGTAGTCGGTTGGCGTTTGCTAGGACAAAGTTACTTAACTCTTGGCCGTTATCCAGATGCCCGTCAAGCTCTCAGAGAAGCCTGGGGAAGAACCCCCACACCTGATAACGACCTCAAACTAGCGCTCGGGGAAGCTGAAACTCTAACTGACCGCCAGGCCTTGTATGGAGCCGCCGGGCAGCTTTTTGAGGAAGTGCTGGCAACAGATCCATCAAACCCCAAAGCGCTCTGGTATGGGGGGCTAGCTGCTCTGGAAACAGAACGTCCCCGATTAGCGCGGGAGCGCTGGACGGCGTTACTCGCACTGGGCCCACCGGGCCCGGTAGCAGATGTTTTGAGACAACAGATTGACTCATTGGAGGGGGCTGGGACGTATCCAGACACTGTGGACGAGTCCGTTCAGGTTGCCCAGGTGGAGTCCCCCACAGGACTTGAACTACGTCTTCGCGTAACTCTTGCCCCAGGAATGTCGTTAGAGGGACTCGGTCCTGCTGCAACGCTGTTTATTTTTGCACGAGCGCTAGAGGGCGGACCACCGCTCGCCGTAATTCGCCAGGCCGCTTCCGCAGTACCTGGGGAGTTTGTGTTAAGCGACGCTAACGCAATGTTGCCAGGGCGCTCACTGGCCGATTTTGAGATTCTGACGATCGTTGCTCGTCTTTCAGCGACTGGCCAGCCAATAGCAACTCCAGGGGACCTCTACGGCGAGCTGCTCTATCGTCCATCTGAGGGAAGCGGTGTGGTTGATCTCAGCATTGATCAGGTGGAAGAATAAATCTCTATTCGACAGCTACAGATCGTCCGGTTCGGGCAGATTCAATGATGGCCTCCATGGTAGAAACGTTCCCTAACTTTTCTTCATAGGTAAACGGATAATCAGCTTCGCCGACAATCGCACTTGCGAAAGCCTCCAGATTTTCGAGCACCGTATCGCAGTACGCAAAGTCTTGAGTCTGCATGACTTGCCCGGTTTGCGAGAAACTCAGTCGCGTAACGCCGTCTTGACTAGGATGAGCATCGCTCCGTGCTTGTACCCAACCTTGTGAGCCGAAAACATGGAAACGAACAAACATTGATGTGACTAAGATTGCACTAAGATAGCCTGTCAATCCGCTCTCAAATAAAAACTGAACAGAAAGCGTATCTCCAGATTTCCAATTACCGCAACGTTTACTAGTCTGCGCAAAAACTTCACTGATAGCTCCAAACAGATGGATGTAGGTATCGGTAAGGTGGATTCCCATCGCACTGAGTGCGGGAATTGGAGACTCCTGTGGAGACGCTCGCCAGTCTGTGGAATCAACACTAGCCAATAAATTATGGCTGAAATTCGACTCAACGTGCATCAGAGTACCAAGACTGCCATCCCGTATAAGTTTCTCAATGGCTTTTAGTGCAGGTTCGAAGCGTCTTTCATAACCTACTCCGAGTACTACTCCAGCGGTTTCACACGCATTCAATGCGATGGCTGCACCAGCTCTGGTCAGTGTCATGGGTTTTTCGACGAAAACGTGCTTACCAGCAGTCGCGCACAGAACAATCTGTTCTTCGTGAAATGAATGCGGCGTTGCTAGGATAACAGCGTCGATCTCAGAGTCCCGGAGGACTTCCTCCAAATCGTTACTTAAAGGAAGTGGCTCTGCCTCGGTCACGTCATTCAATGCATCGAGTCGTAGATCAACACCTCTAGTGATTTGAAGTTTCCTGCTCCCTGCAGTGCTCCGTAAGATGTGCTTACCCCACCAACCGAGGCCCACGATTGCAGCTTTGATCATGCTAAAACAGCCTAGATCTCCTGTCTCAAACCTACCTATGGAGGTGTGGAACCACCGCCTTCAACAATTACCAATTCATTATTACCAGCTCCGTTTAAACGAAACAATCGAGCCTTTTGGTACTCGGGAGAGCGATGGCAGGCCACTGCATCTTCGAAGGTTGGAAACTCAATGACTACGTGTCTTTGAAAATAAAGGGAACCCTCAAGGTGTTCGTGTTGCCCACCCCTGGCAAGAACTTTTCCATTAAATTTCTCAATTATGCTGGGAACTAAATCCGTATAACGTTTATATTCTATCGGATCATATATTTTTGATCGTGCTAGCCAGTAAGCGGGCATGAGTTATCCTTTCTTATTTTTGTGAGCAGTTGAAAGTGCGGTCAAACCATTCCGCTATGGAATTATTCCTGATTTTTTATGACGACCTTAATTGCGCCATCGATTTTTTCTCGAGCGTATCGAAGACCTGTAGGTAGTTCGCTCAATGGAAACGTGTGTGTGTGAATTAATGATGCATCAAATCTATCTTGCGCCATTAAAGCAGCTGCACGGCGTACAGCACTTCGCCCTTCGCCGCGAATTCCGTAAAGGTAAATATTGTTGGCCACGATGTGCTTGGTATCAACAGAAACGGGCTCATGTGCAAAGGCTGATAGGCAGACGCGGCCCCCGCGGCTCACTATTTTTATGGCCTCATTCACTGCATTTGTTGCGCCTGAACATTCGAGCACAAAATTTGCTCCTCTATCACCGATGATTCGGTGTACCGCTTCAATCACGGGTTCCTGAGCTGCGTTGATTGTATGATCGGCTCCCAGTTTCTGCCCAATCGCTAGTCTCTCATCCACAATATCCGTGAGAATAACTGGGTTGGCCCCAAGGGCTTTCCCGACAGCAACTCCTAGCAAGCCAATGGGTCCGGCACCTGTCACGACGAGACTCTGACCGGCAACTAGCCCACCAAGTACATCTAAGCCGTACATTGCGGTTCCAGCGGTGACAATTAGGGTAGCCACCTCATCACTTATGGAATCAGGTACTCGTACAAGCGTATTGATGTGATTAACCGCATATTGAGTAAATGCGCCGTCCGTTGTATATCCGTTCGCGCGATGGCCTTTGTCGTACTCGCCGTAGTTAGCACCATAGTTTAGACAAGATGTATACATGCCCATCCGGCACCGTTCGCAGCGGCCACAACCCGCATGTATCTCCACAGCGATACGATCCCCCACAGCATATTCATCCACCGTAGGCCCGAGTTCAATGATGGTCCCCATATACTCATGACCAGGTGTAAAATTCTTATTAAATGGGAGTCCCCCTTCAATTAATGCAGGGGTCCCTTCACTAATTATTTCTAGGTCAGTTGCGCAAATCGCTACCGCATCAATGCGAACCAGTACTTCTGCGGAGCCCGGTCGAGGAACGGGTTTTTCAACGAGTGTGAGTTCATCCGCGTTACCTAAGACCCATGCTTGCATAGTCTCTGGGATATCGAAGCTGCTCATTTTTATTTGCCGCTGAGGGTGCTGTGTAGCGTTTTACAGCCTTTTCTGACTGCTAGCCGGCAGTCTGCTCGAGCTGTTGTTTCTCCATGATTGCCCCCAACACGCGTTCGGCAGTGGCCGGGAGAGTGGTGATCCGCACAC
>DBZY01000037.1:21007-21149 GCA_002311835.1 Proteobacteria bacterium UBA1148
TCTAGCTCTGGCATATCCAGACTGGTGGGCATAATGTAGTTTGTTAGATTTGGGTTGATCTGGCGTCCTTCCTCGAAAAGGATCTCTTCCTGTAGCGCAAATCCCACACCCATGGAGATGCCACCCTGTATCTGCCCTTCAA
>DBZY01000037.1:21305-25773 GCA_002311835.1 Proteobacteria bacterium UBA1148
GACATAGGTACTGAAAGGCTTGCCTTGTCCAGTCTCAGGATCCATTTCCACTGTCGGGGGATTGTAGCTGGCACTACCAATTGCAGGATTGCCCACGATGCTCTCGCTGTGTTGGACAGCATCAGCAATGGAAATTGACTTGGAAGGAAATCCCAGCACTTGGATCCGCTTATTCCTTGCCTCAAGCTGATCAGGTTTAACATTCAGCAATGGGGCGGCTGACTCAAAAAGAATCTCGCGAGCTTTCTCCGCAGCACGAATAATCGCGTTTCCCGTAACGTAAGTCGTTCGGCTTGCGATCGCGCCCGTGTCCATAGGGGTGGTGTCCGTATCACCTGAGACCACATGAACATCATCAGTTGCAAGCCCAAGAGTCTCGGCTGCAATCTGCCCGAGGACAGTCAATGCCCCTTGGCCAGTTTCAACTGTCCCGGTGAGTAGAGTTGCCGTACCGTCCGTATTGACCTTTACAGTGGCTGCGCTTGGATTTGCTGCAACGGTGAATCCGATGGGATACCACATGCATGCTATGCCACGTCCGCGCTTTTTCATGCCCGGCGCTCCTTCCAACCAAAGCGTTCCGCTGCTTGTGTGAGTGACTCCTTTAACGCCACGCTTTGCAGAGTCTGACTAGTTGGGCTCAAAGAGTTCTCCGAAAAGCCATTGCGTAGCCTAATCTCTAGTGGGTCGAGTCCTAATTTGTGGGCAATATCGTCCATCTGGGATTCGTATGCGAAGCAAACTTGTGGTGCACCGAATCCGCGCATAGCTCCCGTCGTGGTTTTGTTGGTATAGACTGCAAACGCCTCAACTAAAACGTTATCTATATCGTAAGGACCAGGGGCTAGAATCGAACCTTTACCAATGGTTGTCCCGGTCCACGAACAATACGCACCACCATCGAGCACCAGTCGAATTTTTCTAGCCAAGATCTTACCTTCGTTGCTGACACCAGTGGTGTAATCCATAACGAAGGGGTGGCGTATCGTTGAAGAGATAAATTCATCCCCTCTAGTGAACACTGACTTCACTGGACGCCGAGACTTCTTCGATAATAGCGCTAGAATAGGTTCGGTAGTAATTTCATTTTTGCCGCCAAAATTCCCGCCCACAACAGTTCCGATTAGCCTAATTTTATTTTGCGGCATCCGGAGTGTGCGTGACAAATCTTCGCGACCGAGCGTGATCCGTCCGAGGCTCGTCCAAAGTGTCACGCGGCCATTACCATCCCACGATGCGATCGATGCATGGGGCTCCAGGGGCACATGCTCAACCATCTGAGTGCGAAATTGCCGATGAAATACATGATCCGATTCCTTCAACGCCTTTTCTACATCACCTTTTTTGATGGTCTTGCTTGTATAGATATTAGTGTCGCCACCGTGCACCTTTGGTGAATCTTCTTCCAAAGCTTCTAATGGGTCGAAAACTGCTGGGAGTGGCTCGTATTCGACTTTAATCTTCTCTAACGCGTCTGCTGCAAGCTGTTCGCTTGTAGCTGCAACTGCGGCAACGCCATCACCGCAATGGCGTGCTATTGGATAGGCGAGGACCGGTTGATCTTGGTATGTTGGTCCAAACGAATTTTCCGGTATTTCAGCGCCGGTGAGCGTTGCCATAACACCAGGCATCTTTTCTGCTTCACTGGTATCAATGCTAACTATTCGGGCGTGAGGATATTCACTGCGCAAGATCTTCGCATGGAGCATGTGCGGGAAGGTGATGTCATCAATATATTGGGTTTGGCCAAGTCCGTGAAGGCGGCCATCTGGTCTACGGGCTCGTTGTCCCACGGCGGGGGTCCGGAGGCGCGCTTCGCCCTGTGGAAGTTCTAACGGATAGGCCACCGGATTATCCGCCGGAACTGCTAAAGGCTGTTGCGCAGGGGCCTTGGATTTCTCAGTTGTAATGAGCTCCTCGGCTTTTTTCTGGATATCCTTAGTTCGGGTGGCCATCAACTTTTCTCCTTGATAAAAGAGTCCAGTAGCTACGAATTCGCCTGTTCTGCGTTCATTACACGACCCGCATCAATAACCGCTTCGATGATCTTAGTGTAACCAGTACAACGACAGAGGTTGCCAGCAAGCGCATCTCGGACTTCGAAGACGGTAGGGTCGGGATTCTTATCCAATAGATTCTTTGCTGAGATCAGCATGCCTGGACCACAGAAACCACACTGGAGAGCTCCATGTTCTTCAAATTTTTCCTGAAGCGGGTGTAACTCATTTGAGTTTGCAAGGCCCTCAATAGTTGTCACTTCATGTCCATTAGCTCTAGCGGCAAGCATCAGGCAGGAGTTGACGGACACGCCATCAACGATGACGGTGCATGTGCCGCAGTCCCCAACATCGCAGCCAAGCTTAGCACCGGTGAGGTTTAGGTATTCACGCAGCATCTTCAGTAACGTGGTTTCCGGTGGCACGTCCGCGGATCTTGGTTCACCGTTAACTTTAAGTTCTACTAACATAACGTTTCGTTCTCCGATTAGCTCGCAGTTGCGATCTCTAACGATCGGGTAAGCACCCGCTGAGTTAGCGTTTGGATCAGCTGACACCTATAGCTCGCTGATGCCCGAAAATCATCAATTGGTTTGGATTCAGTGACCGCAATACGTGCAGCCTCCTGGATATTTTTTTTCGTGGGTTTTTTGCCAGAAAGGAATGTTTCTGCTTTTAAGATTCTGATTGGAGTCGGTGCAACGGCCCCTAAAGCTATTCGAGGTTCGACAATTTTACCACTCTTCAATTCTAAGGCCGCAGCTACATTGACTAGCGCAAGGGCTTGGCCTTTGCGTAGCCCAAACTTGTAAAAACTAGAAGGTTTACCAAGATTCTTTTTGGGAATCCAGATATCCACCAGCAGTTCATGTGGTTGAAGGATGGTTTTGCGAGGGCCTACAAAAAACTCTTCGATAGGCATACGCCGATTACCGTTGGTACCAGCGACAGTGACCTCTGCATCCAATACCATCAACGCAGGAGCGCTATCCGCAGATGGAACGCAAGTCACCAGATTGCCGCCAATGGTCCCTAGATTCCGAGTTTGCACTGCGCCAACAGTGTGAGAGGCTGCCACCACCTCGGGAGTTTTTTCGAGACAAATGGGGTTCTCCATGATCTCAGCGTAGGTCGCCATGCTGCCAATACGCAGTCCTTCATCCGTCTCTTCGATACCGCGAAACTCTTCCAGACCCGAGACATCGACCAAGATATGAATGTTACCTGGCGAATGCTTCAAATCGACGATAAGATCCGTGCCTCCAGCTAAAGGGCGAGCACTTTCTCCATGCTCGGCGAGCAACGCGATGGCATCGGCCGCGGACTCTGGTGCAATGTAGTCGAGTGTTCTCAAACTCAAGCCACCTTCGATACGGTACGGTCTACGATTTCCTTAAACTGCTCAATCGTCAACAATTTCTTCGTGGAGCCGCCTACAGCTTTGACTTCCTTGAGGATCGCCATTGCTTCTTCTTCCGAAGCTTCCGCGCCGATTTTCTCGAGCCAGATGCGGACCGAGTCGATGCCGCTGCCTTTACCCATGACTACGTCCGCCGGGGGTTGTCCGACGAACTCGGGACGGAAGGGAAATAGCTCGGTTTGATGCTCGACACCGCAGTTCTTGAACCAGTTCGCGATGATTCCGGATTCGACCTGGAACAACTGATCACCAACGACGGACCGGTTATTCGGAATTTCAATCCCCGCAATTTCCTGGACAAGTTTTGCGAGAGGGTAAAGTTTGTCGTAGTTAATGCCAATGTCGATGCCGTACATAGTTAGCAGCGCCATGACGGTGTCTTCGGTTGGCGCGTTGCCGGCACGCTCGCCGAGTCCCAGCACGGTAGAGTGTACGACTTCGGCCCCTTCGCCCAACGCCAGCAGCGTATTGGCGACACCGACACCAAAGTCTTGATGGAAGTGTGTCTCTAGCCGTGTATCGGGGAAGCGTTTTTTCACTTCACGTACGAAGAACTTCATGGCATGCGGTGAAACGACGCCAAACGTATCGACAAGGGCCAGCGCGTCCATATGTCCTTCCGTTGCCACCTGGTCGATCAGGTCGAGTACCCAGCCGATCTCAGAGCGAGAGAAATCGATAGGGAAGAATACGACTTCGAGTCCTTGCTCATGCGCGTAGGAGGTGGCTTCGATCGACAGCTCCACGGCTTTTTCGAGAGGCCACTTGTAGGCATGTTCGATCAGGTGCGTGCTGGCCGGGACTTCCATAATGAGACCTTTGACGCCGGTATCGACCGAAGCGTCAATGTCACCCTTCATACAGCGGCAGAAGGAGTAGATTTCGGGTCCGAGATCGCGCTTGACTATTTCGGCGATCGCTCTGAAATCGTCCGGCGAGACGGCTGGAAGGCCGGCTTCTATACGATGGATGCCCGCTTCAGCAAGGCCCTCAGCAATACGAATTTTGTCATCGAACGTGAAGGCCACGCCAGTCTGTTGCTCACCGTCAC
>DBZY01000037.1:25856-46639 GCA_002311835.1 Proteobacteria bacterium UBA1148
GAAATTCCAGGCACTGCTGAACCAATTATCGTTTTTCCATGGCTGTTCACTCATCTTCTAAAATCCTCAAGAAATCAAATCATTACTGTTAAGTTAATGAACCATTATAAACCGAACTGACGGTTATAGTGGAGCTAAAATGTCGGTGTGGGCGTTCTTTAAATAGCGCCCAAAACAACCTTTGCCATGGCTCAACCGTATGGTTGTTAGATAGAGACGTAGAAGCGACGGGCGCTTCGCGGTTCTTCAGCTTCTTCTCTAGCTATAGCAGATAAGCGTACGCCATCGTTAGAAGACCCATCATAGATGCCAGGAATATGCTGTGCTTGAGCGTAAACCTGAAGAGCCTCACCTGCTCCGACGAACTCATAAGTGTTGCCGCGCCCGCGACCGCAATGCTCTGAAGGCTGATCATCTTACCCATGACACCGCCGGCCGAGTTCGACGACGCCATCAGTACCGGATCGAGACCGAGCTGATTCGCCGTGATGACCTGCAAGTTCGCGAACAACGCGTTGGACGACACGTCGCTACCGGTCATGAACACGCCAAGCCAGCCCAGAATCGCGCTGAAGAACGGAAACACGACACCGGTGGAGGCAAACGCGAGACCGAGCGTAGCGGCGGCACCCGAGTAGTTCATGAGGAACGCGAACCCGAGGATTGAGGCAACAGTCACGATCGCGAGGAACAGCTGCTGAAACACGGATCCCAATAAACGCACGTACGCCCCCGGTGAGACGCCGAGTACGGCAGCCGAGCAGATCGTAGCGAACATGCAGGCGGTGCCGGCCGCGGACGCCCAGTTGCCAGTGAATACAGCGCCGTAAGGCGTCGCCTCGCCGACGACCGGCGCCATGCGTGCCACGAGGTTATGCAGTCCCGGCCACTCGATTCGCATGGTCATGGTTTCCAGCACGGTCCCCTTGAACCACGGTAAGGTCCATAGCAGAACGAGCCCGACGAGAAACAGGTAGGGCGACCAGGCATGCAGCGACGACTTGAAGCCATGTGACTCCAGTTCGAGCGTCGCGCTGGTCTCGCCCTCGAGGCGGAACTCGTCGACGGGCTTCCATACCATCAGTAGCAGCACGAGAGCGACCATACATGCGAGTCCAGAGGTGATATCCACGAGTTCTGGACCGATGAAGTTGGAGACGCTGAATTGCGTCACTGCATATGCAACACCGCAAATAATTACTGCAGGCAGCACGCCGCGCACTGCACTGAAACCTCCCATAACCCAGATAAGATAAGCGGGGATGAACAGCGAAATGGGAGCGCACAGCGCGCCGACCCAGCCGCTAAGCTCCATTTCTGGGAACCCGGTCAGGCCGGCGAGCGCGATGATGGGAATGCCTATTGAGCCGAACGCGACCGGAGCGGTGTTCGCCAGCAAGCAAATGCCCGCAGCGTAGAATCTAGTGAACCCGAGCCCTACGAGCATGGTCGCGGCTACCGCCACGGGCGTGCCGAAGCCGGCGGAGCCCTCGATGAACGCACCAAGCGCGAAGGCGATCAGTATGGCCTGCATGCGACGGTCGGAGGTCAGTCCGCCGATGTTGTCTTTTATGATCTCGAACTTGCCCGATTCGAGCGTGAGTCGGTAGAGCGTGATCGCCCAGAAGACGATCCAGCAAATAGGGAACAGCCCAAACGCGGCGCCGTAAGTGACAGAACTGATGGCAAGCGCAGTGGGCATTCCATAGACCCCAATCGCAACGACTAGTGCCGTACCGAGTCCAGCGAGGGCTGCAGCCCAGGGTGGCTTTCGAAGTACCCCGATCATGACCAGCATAGTGATGATAGGAAGGGCTGCGGCCAGCGCCGAATACGCCAGGCTGTCAGCGACGGGTAGATAGCCTTGCTGCCACATGATTAGACCTTCCTTTCTTCTTCTTAGGAGAATCGAAAGCTCGCGTATTCTGCTAAAACGGCCGGCTCAAGTCCACTTTTCCGGCATCGCGCGAGTGATTTCCAAGCCGGGTATAGTAATAACGTATTGCACCCTGAAGCGTGTAAAAATCCATGAGAAAATTGATCCCTGTCACCGCTTCCGTCGCACTCGTAGCCAGTTTCCTCACTGCGATGCCCGCGGCGGCACAGTGGCCAGAACGACCTATCACGCTCGTGGTGATGTATGCCCCAGGCGGGGGTACAGATAGGGTGCTGCGCACACTGGCAGGGGAGATGTCTAGCGTGACCGGTTGGCGAATTAATGTAGTCAATCGACCAGGCGCAGCGGGCATTGAACTGAAGTATGTTCCTTATGGGAGTGGGCAGGCAGCAACCCTTGCTGGACTTAACGCCGAAGTACACATTGCCGGAGGCGGTGTGCACGAGCATATTCAATTCGTTGATTCAGGGGATCTCGTCCCATTACAACAGACGGGTCCAATCGACATTATCACTGAGAATGGAAAACTCATGCCGTCTCTAGTCAATTTTTTACCAGAAGTCAGGGGACAGTTGCCTCCAAACGGAACTTACGATATGGGCATTCGTCGCGATACCCCCATCGAGATTATTCGGCAGGTAGAAGAAGCTTTTTTAGCAGCGGTGAACTCAACTGTATTCAAGACGATGGCCGAGCAGCAGCGACTTCTTATTGATGTATTGGTTGGTGAAGAAGCAGACCGTCGGGCTGCGGAGTTAGAGGCTATTACCGCTACAATGTTTCAAGAACTCGGCATTCCTGGAGCCAAGGGCCCTGAGGAACTCGGTCTTCCCGAAGCGGACACATTTGAGATTTGGTGGCCACCTGAGGACTATGTGCCTCTTTCGCTCTAACGCTCAACCATAAGGGCTACCCTGTACCAGCACTTAAGCGATGAATAATGCCCTGCACAACTGGGATCGAATCGTTATTCATGCAGACATGGATTCGTTCTACGCGGCCGTGGAGCAACTAGATGATCCTGGTTTGCAGGGCCACCCTATCTTAGTTGGGTCCAATAGTGGCCGTGGAGTTGTGCTGACTGCTAGCTACGAGGCACGCCCATTCGGAGTCGGTAGCGGAATGCCTATGGCACAGGCTCAGAGACTTTGTCCTGATGCTCTAATCGTACCTCCACGATTTAAGCGTTACCAAGAACTTTCCACCATCATCATGACAGTCTTCTCGGACTTCTCACCCATTGTGGAACCATTGAGCCTTGATGAGGCTTTTCTTGAAATGACCGGCTCAGAAGGGCTGTTTGGTGAACCTAAAAATATGGGGCGTCAGCTAAAAGAAGCCGTGAAAACCGCAACTCAAGGGTTAACAGTTTCGGTTGGAGTCTCTGGTAGCAAGTACGTGGCCAAGGTAGCCAGTGGATTTGCAAAACCCGACGGGTTAACCGTTGTGCCACCAACTGCTGCTCGTAGGTGGCTTGCGCCACTGCCTGTATCGAAGCTATGGGGTGCCGGGGAAAAAACCCAAACCCGTTTTGCAGCAATGGGACTTAAGACTATTGGTGATGTTGCAAATAGCAATCCTTCACTACTGGTTAAACAACTCGGAAATGCTGGTTCTCATTTTTATTCACTTTCCTGCGCAAAAGATGCTCGTAAAGTTAAAAGTCAACACACAGCGAAGAGTATTGGTTCAGAACATACTTTAGATAGGGATACTCGGCACCCCCGTGAAATCAAAAACTATCTCCGCCGATCTGCAGATGCTGTCGCTAGACGATTGAGAAATAAGGGTCTTATTGCCGCAGGCGTAAGGGTTAAACTTAAAACGAGTGAGTTTCAACTGCTTACACGGCAAGAACATTTTGATGAACCGACCGATGTTGCTGATATTCTCTACAAAAAAGCTAGCGTTTTACTTTCAGCTTTCCAGCACTCGGGACCATTTAGACTGGTTGGAGTGACAGCTTTCGACCTGAGGACTGTAAAAGGTCCTTTACAGCTTAGTTTGTTAAAACGCGATGGGCGTGAGCGCAGACTAGAGTCAACGCTAGATAAAATCGCAGAACGTTTTGGAGAAGATGTTGTTCATCGCGCCGGTGATCCCAAAACCACGCTGGGTGCTGATTTAGTAGCGAATCTGGATTTTCTTGATAATACAGAGGGTATGTGAGCCTTAGCTACCTCTAGATGCCTGCGTCTGTCCTTCCAGTTCTGCCCAACGTTCAACCGCAGTTTCAAGTTGATATTGTAATTGACTCAGTTTTTCCAACTTATCGCGAACCCGTTCATATGATTGGAGATAAAAGTCATCTGCATCAACCTCCATCTGGACCGCACTTACGTTGCACTCTAAGAGCTTGATTTGAGCAGGCAGAGCCTCTAACTCCCGCTGCAGTTTGTAAGAGAGTTTTTTAGAGGAGGAGGGCATCGGAGGTTTTTCCGATTTTTTGGCATTTTGCTTAGACACTGATTCATCAGCAACCGCAAGCCTGTGGAGATGTCTTTCCCAGTCACTATATCCACCCGCATAACGTTTGATAGTGCCATTACCTTCAAAAACCAATGTGCTAGTCACAACCTTATCTAAAAAATAGCGATCATGGCTCACGGCTAGCAATGTTCCACTGTACTGTGAAAGACGGGTTTCCAAAGCCTCCAGGGTCTCTACATCAAGGTCGTTAGTAGGCTCATCCAAAACAAGAAGATTTGATGACTGGGTGAATAACTTTGCCAAAATAACTCTATTACGTTCGCCGCCTGACAGAGCTGCAACACGAGTCATGGCTCTCTTTGCAGAAAATAGAAAATCCGTAAGATAGCCAATGATGTGCTTTTTTTTACCTTGAATGTGGATATAGTCGCGTCCTTCTCCCACGATATCGGCGACTGTCTTTGTTGTATCGAGTTCGCGTCTAAGCTGATCAAAGTAGGCAACCTCAAGATGAGTGCCCAATTTTACTGATCCGGAATCAGGCTTAAGCTCACCTAATAAAATACGGAGTAGGGTGCTTTTTCCTACGCCATTATTGCCGATGATGCCAATACGCTCGCCTCGTGTTACGCGGAGAGAAAAATCTTTGAGTAGAGTTTCACCCCCATACCCATGCGAGATATTTCTTGCTTCAATTACTTTTTTTCCAGAGATTTGATCGGACTCATTAACGTAAATACGAGGGCTACGAACTCGTTTTATACGTTCTGAGCGTTCTTCGCGCATAGCTTTAAGCGCACGCACTCGTCCCTCGTTGCGACTCTCCCTCGCCTTAATGCCTCGACGTATCCAAGCTTCTTCTTCCGCTAGTTTTTTATCGAACAGAGTATTTCTACGATCCTCTTCTCTATCCGCTTTGCTCTTTTGTCGTAAATAGTCCCGGTAACCCCCGGGCCAACTCCTCAGATGCCCCCTATCGATCTCGATTATTCGGCTTGCCAGACGCTCAACGAAACCACGGTCGTGGGTCACGAAGAGCACAGCCCCGTCAAAACGGCGAACCTCCTCCTCGAGCCACTCAATAGTAGAGATATCGAGGTGGTTCGTAGGTTCATCTAGCAGGAGTAGATCAGGTTTTCCAACTAATGCTTGTGCAAGAGCTACACGTCTACGCCAACCACCAGATAGCTCGTTCATTTTCGTACGAGAGGGGAGTTCCAACTGTGTAATCATTGCGTCCACTTGAACGCTAACAGACCATCCACCGCCAGCCTCAATAGCAGACTCAAGTATTTCGAGCTCACGTAGCTTTGTTTTCTGCATCTTCGGGTTAGCTGAGATTTTTCGAAATGCCTCAATTCGCGCAATTTGTTCGCGCATACCCTCCGCAACCACGTGCCAAACCTCTTGCTCAGAGCCTTCTGCTAAAATTTGGTCCAGCATTGCGATATTCATCCCTGGACAAGTTGCGATTTTTCCTTCATCCGGCTCTAACTCGCCCGTAAGTAGCTTAAGGGTTGAGGATTTACCTGCTCCATTACGCCCGATCAGGCATAGTCGTTCTCCTGATTCAATTTGCAGATTTGCGTGTTTGAGGACTACCTGGTCCCCAAACGCCAACGAGACATCATCAAGGCGAATTAGCGCGGTCAATATTCATCCTTTATCTTTTTTGAGCTCATTTATTTTTCAGGTTTCAGGGTTATCCATTTGTTTTATATTAAAAAAAGCTTAATTAACGTCAAAACCAGTGTTAGCGTATACGGTCGAGTTCTCATGTTAAGATGCGCCCATCACCTTGTGTGACGCAATCGCATGACGGTGTGATTGTCTATTATTGTTAGCAGTAAAAAAATGGGGAGCTTATATATGAGCCCAGCAAAAATCATTCGAATAGTTGGTGTTGCGCTTGCAGTTGCGGCCGCACTTATTCCAGGGATACCGATGGTCGGACTAGGCTTGGCTGTTCTTGGCCTTGGAGCAGGATATTACGTTGCTAGTGGCGACCGTGCGACCTTGCTAGTGACCGTGATCGCCCTTAATAGTGGCGTTGCCGGCGCCGTGGACGCTATACCAGCGGTTGGTATGTACGTGTCCGCTATTTTGACTAACCTTGGTGGTCTCTTAGCCGCAGCAGCCATTACAGTGATTGTTATTGCGGTGTATGAACAACTAACCGAGTAATTAGCGCTAACACTAGCTGATTGTGTGGGGTATCGCCTCACACTGCTAAAAACGCGAGGGTCCTTTAGCCTTCGCGTTTTTTTTTGCTGCCCGTATTTTGCGCTTTAGGGTAGCGCTATCCATAGTCTATTTAACATAATATACATTATGCGCGCTTAGATGCAGAGTGAAATAACCCAAGTTATAGAGTATTCACGACTACGAACAAGTAAACCAAGATTTGAGACACTCGTGTGCTATCTTTATCTGCCACACGAACCTTTTTAGATTATTACGATCTAACTAGATTGAACTAGGGTTACGGGGACTAATATGCGCCTGCGTCCATCGAGAAAACCCATACTGACGGCAGCAGCAACTTGTATTGCTCTACTGACGCTGTGTAGCAGCGTAGGCACCGCGCAAGGCATATTTACCAGCGAGCGTGAGGTTTTGAGGCAATCTCGCCTTCAGTGGCTCACCATGAAGCGAGATACTCCTAGACCAGGTAATCCTTACGTTCAGCAGTTCGTCGAATGCATATCCTACGGCATCATTAGGACGCTAGAGGAGCCTTATGCAAGTATGGACTGGGAAATCATTGTTTTTGATGGCGAGGCTCTTAATGCATTTGCCATGCCAGGGGGCAAAATCGGCGTCTTCACCGGCATCTTTACCGTTGCAGATACGCCAGATGCGCTGGCTACCGTTATCGGTCATGAGATCGCACACCTTACAGAAGACCATGTGATGCAACGTGCCAGAAGAGGTACATGGACCAAGCTCGCAACGATCCTTGGCACCGCTGCCACCAGAGGTTTTGGTGATTCCGTTCGACAAGGTGTCCAGGTGGGGCTCTCTTTGCCTTTCGACCGTAAACAAGAAACCGAAGCGGACGTTGTAGGCCTAGACTACATGGCTCGAGCCGGATTTGATCCGCGCTCAAGCATCTATCTTTGGAAAAATATGGTGGATGCTAGAGAGGGCCAAAAAACTCCAGAGTTTCTATCTACTCACCCCGCTGATGACCGTCGAATGAATGACCTGATTAAGAATATGACATCAGCATTAATTGTTTCAAATGAGGTGCACGAACAGGGGCAAGCAGTAGATTGTTCGCAATATCTTCCCTAGATAAACGCTATAGTTGATAAAGGCCAATTTTAGTGCTGGCTTACTCCGAGTTACCTGCGCCAACCATCTACAGAGGCGCGAACACGCACAGCAACGTCTGGGTAATCGCAAAACACTGCATCCACTGGGATAACACTACAAAATACTTCTAAGAGCGCCTCTAGTGATTTTACGTACGGAGGTAAATTTTGGCGACGGAACGTGTACGGATGCAGCTCAAGCCCCACAGCCATTATTTGGTCCGCTAGTGGTGCTGGGCGTATGGTCTTATCGGACCTAGAATCTATTAGCTGAGTGTAACTGCACCCAAGACCCTGTACTAACTCGGTTAATTCCGCTAAGCCGTTCGGCGTCAGAAGATCTGCGTACTCCTGGTCATCACTAACCAATTGAATAACGTTTACTTGCGTGGCAAATTCTTCGCGCAGGCGTCGAATTTCGTTCCGATCGAAACACTGCACAAAAATCAAATCAGTAGCGTGGTCATAACCAGTTATTGATAGTGCATTCAGAAGTCTCTCAGAAAGATCAATATCATGTTCTCTATGCCACACAGGATTCTTGATTTCAGGATAAATCCCCACATTGCGTCCGGTAAATCGATTGAGTTCCTGAATGAACTCGATCTCTTCTACCAGGGTCGAGATCGAAAAATGTTTATCTAGGCCCGGAATCTTTTCTAAATAAATGTCGTCTAGTTCATCTGGATTGTTATATCGTTGGCGAACTGTTAACTCACGAATTTCCGGTAATTGAAAATCCACAACATAATAGCGGCCATCCTCTCGACGCCGATCTGGGTAGAGGTTTGCGACGTCAGTTATAGGATCCAGATGGATATCATGAAATACAACCAACTCTCCATCCCGAGTGGCTACTACATCCTGTTCTAGGTAATCTGCTCCCTGCCAATGAGCAACTAGTTTAGACTCCAATGTATGCTCTGGCAGATATCCACTTGCGCCACGATGCGCGATTACTTTTGGTTTGAGGTTTTCAGCAGGCATACATCTATTTTAATCTCTTTCAGATTATTTAGCGTTATTTAAAGTTATGACTAAACACTGGCAAATCGATAACGATTCTAACGGCGTTCGCTGGTTATCCCTGGACAAAACTAACAGTAGTGCGAATGTGCTATCCCAAGAAGTACTAGAAGAACTCGGGGTCCTAATTAACCAAATCGAGATAGACAAACCAAATGGAGTCGTCATCAGATCCGCTAAAAGCTCCGGATTTATTCTTGGCGCCGATATTTCTGAATTTACCCATATCGAGACTACAGAACAGGCAGAAACATTTGTTAAAAAGGGGCAAATTCTATTAGAAAAAATAGAAGAGTTGCCCTGCCCCACTGTGGCAGCAATCAATGGTTTTGCGCTGGGTGGTGGTTTGGAGCTTGCCTTAGCTTGCGATTACCGGATTGCTCTCAAAAGCTACGATCGGCGCCTTGGTCTACCGGAGGTTCAATTGGGAATTCACCCTGGTTTCGGTGGTACTGTCCGTAGTGTGCGCTTATTGGGCGCCCCTTTAGCTCTGAACCTCATGCTCAATGGCAAACCGATCTCCCCAATAGAAGCATTACGTATAGGGCTGATTGATGAGCTCTCTGACCCAGATCGTATCAATGAATCCGTATGCAATTTGTTGCAACGTAGCCCACCAAAGCGCAAAGCACCATTGCATTTGCGGATACTGAATTTGAAACCCTTTCGCTATTGGCTTGGCAAGCGTATTCGTGCTCAAGTCGCTCGCCGCGCACGCCCTGAGCACTACCCCGCACCCTATGCGATTGTGGACTTATGGGTCAGTTATGGGGCTTCAGGTAAAAATGCGTATGAGGCGGAGGCACGATCGGTCGGCGCTTTATTAGTTACCGAGACATCCAAAAATCTTGTACGTGTATTTTTTTTGAGGGAACGCCTGAGAAAATTAGCAACACACTCTTCAACAGTAAAACGTGTTCATGTAGTGGGTTCAGGTGTGATGGGAGGAGATATAGCAGCTTGGTGCGCGCTTAAAAATTTAACTGTCACACTTCAAGACCGTACAATCGAACTTGTTGAGCCAGCGTTAAAAAAAGCAGCTACCCTGTTTAAACGTCACCTCAAAACGCCTGGAGCTGCAGCTGAAGCTAGCAAACGACTAATCGTCGATCTTAAAGGCAATGGAATTGCTGAAGCTGACATAATCATTGAAGCAATCACTGAACAGCTTGATGCGAAGCAGGCGCTTTTTAGTGATCTAGAAGCCCAGGTTGGGAAAAAACAGATCCTGGCAACTAACACTTCCAGCATAAGGCTAGAGGAATTATCTGAGGTGTTGGCAGACCCTACGAGATTCCTTGGCCTACACTTCTTTAACCCCGTATCTCGGCTTCCTTTAGTTGAGGTGATACGCAGTGATTCAACTACTGAAAAATCATTGAACGAAGCGATGGCATTTGTTACCCAGATCGGAAAGCTACCCTTACCTTGTCGAAGTGCCCCCGGTTTTGTTGTCAACAGGATTCTTGCCCCATACATGTTGGAGGCGCTTCTTGCCCTTGAGGAAGGGCATGCTCCTGAAACCATTGATAAAGCGGCAGAGGATTTCGGGATGCCTACCGGACCCGTGGAACTTGCCGACCGTGTTGGCCTGGATATTGCATTGCATGTCACGGGAATCTTGAATGGAAAACAAGGCGCTCCCACCCCAGACTTACTACAGAGCAAGGTAGATGCTGGAGAACTCGGGGCAAAGACTGGACTCGGATTCTATAAATTTAAAGGAAATCGACCACAGAAGGCTACCTTGTTCACTCAACCCGACGCTGAACTACAAGATCGCCTAATACTGGCTCTAATCAACGAAGCAATGGCGTGTTACGAGGATGGGATTGTAGATGAATTAGACCTACTAGATGCAGGCGTCATTTTCGGTGCCGGATTTGCCCCGTTTACTGGAGGGCCGATCCACTATGCTCGCCAAAATGGTGTCCGATCCATTATTGAGAAACTCGAGTGTCTTGCAGCAGCTTTCGGGCCGCGCTTCACACCTAACCCTGGTTGGCGAAAGCTCCTCTCAGAGACCTGATTACTTTGGGTAGATCGGATTGGCATATTTATAGCCATATTCATGGTTCACAGGCCCTCATTTCCCTCTGAAGGCCAAGCAATAAGGCCCGCGCCGCTAAATCCGCATTTACTCCTTTACCCAATTCCAATTGCTGTAGCAACACTTCCGTGCTCTGAAGTTGGTGGAAAAGAGCTCGGGACGGTAGGCCCTGCCAGGCATTATGTAGCCTATCCGGTCCTTGAGCTGTGGTGGGGTTAGGGGACTCAGCAGGCGCCATTTGGGCCTGAATCGACTCTCGTAGGCGCGCTGAGAGCCAGCTGAGAGCTAGCTCTAGATCATCCTTTACCCATTGATCCGCAACAGTTTGGGGGTCTAGCTCACCTTTAGATATAAGATTAAATTGATCATCTAGTATTTTGTTTTTAGAGATATATTTACTGCTATGAAAGATCATCGCCTGAAAAGGTGATCCCCCCGCGAGAACCAGCAGCTGACGCCAGTCGGACTTACTGGTCACAGTATCAGAGCGACTCAACCAGTTCAGAGCCTCTAGCATCGGTGGTCGTGGGATGGAAAAACTCTGGCATCGGCTACGAATCGTGGCTGGCAACTTTCCTGGCTGGTGACTAACAAGCAGCAGATAGGTCTGAGCCGTTGGTTCCTCAAGGGTTTTTAACAGCGCATTGGCGGCCGGTGCTGTCATCGCATCCGCATGCTCCAAAATGGCGACTTTTGCCACGCCCTTCAAACTTGTTAGCTCGAGCGGTTTAATCAGAGAGTCTCGGATCTGATCCACGCCTAATGTGCGACGCTTTCGTTTCACACTTTTTCGAGCAGGAGAGTCAGTCTCGTTTTCGCCCGCGCCCGGAAAAACCCAATGGAGATCGGGATGATGATCAGCCTGCTCATGCCGCTCCTCCATCGCGCGGGCTCCCTCTTCCGGCCCAAGTTCCTGAGGGGAGTCAGTTTGAGCGTTCAGTAGTCGGTGGGCCAATACAAGCGCTAAATTGATCTTCCCTATACCTTTCGGCCCAGATAGCAACCAGCCATGCGCAAAGCGTCCTGTGAGCCGGACTTGTTCAAGTTGTCCTAGCGGCTCCAGAAGCCAGGGGCATATTTTTATGCTAAGACTCCTAGTGCTCATTCTGAAGCTCTGAAGTTCCGGAGAAAGCGCTTTAATTCCTTAGAGATCTGGGCCCGCACCTTCGCCATCGGCTGTGCTGCATCAATGACCTTGATACGGGTGGAATCGTTATGAGCCAGATCTAGATACGTTTCGCGAACTCTTTCGAAAAACATCAGGTCCTCTCTCTCAAAATGATCCAAATCACGATTTGAAATTCGTTCTAATCCAACCTTGATTGGTGCATCAAGCAGTAAAGTTAAATCGGGTTCCAAACCACGCTGCACAGAGGTCTTTAAGGTCTTAAGCCATTCGAGGTTGACCTGGCGGCCGCCTCCTTGATAAGCAAAAGTGGCATCGGTAAATCGGTCACAAATAACCCAGTACCCTTGGGAAAGAGCTGGTCTAATCACATCGTCGAGGTGATGCGAGCGGGCTGCAAACATCAACAAAGCTTCTGTTTCTGCTAATAATGAAGAATGTTGACCTTCAAGAATCCATTCTCTGATTTTCTCACCAAGCGGCGTACCTCCAGGTTCTCGGGTCGCTAACACTCGATATCCCTCAACCGAGATTAATTCTTCGACAATTTCTAAACAGGTGGATTTCCCAACCCCCTCAGTGCCCTCAAGCGTGATAAATCCGCCCCTCATCGTGCCCCTTCGTCAGCGGGCATTCTGATTTGCTGAAGATAGCGTGCGACAGCGACGTTGTGCTCTTCTAGTGTGGTCGAGAAGTAGTGACCACCATCACCTCGACCAGTTGCGACGAAGTAGAGTTCCGATCCCGGCTCTGGATCAACCGCCGCAACCAAGGCGTCCTCACCCGGAAGTGCTATCGGTGTTGGCGGGAGCCCCACACGCGTATAGGTATTGTAAGGGGTATCCCTAGTAAGATCTTCCCGGCGCAGGTTCCCGTTGAATTCATCCCCTAGGCCGTAAATTACTGTGGGATCCGCCTGTAAGTGCATGCCTCTTTCAAGCCGGCGATGGAATACCCCTGCTATTCGATGTCGTTCTTCAACCAAACCGGTTTCTTTTTCAATAATGGATGCGAGTATTAACACCTCATAAGAACTCTTCAGTACACTCGTCGCACGATATCTAGACCAGACTAACCCTAGACGCTCTCCCATCACCTCGTATGATTGCTTTAAAATCTCAAGCGCAGGAGTGCCTCTAGAAAATCGATAGGTATCTGGAAAAAATAGCCCTTCTGGATGAAGGTTCTCATTACCGAGAGACTCCATAACAGTATTCGTATCTAGACTATTAGAGTCAATTGCATCGTGTTCTCGTAATGCAGCGAGGAACTCATTAAAACGCCACCCCTCCACCACGGTTATTTGATGTAGATAAACTTCGCCGTTCACAAGCTGCTTGAGCAACTGCCTAGGAGTGCTCTCATCTTGAATTAGATATTCCCCCGCTTGAATACGAGTCGCCTCTCCTGACAAGCGACCGTACAACGACAGCAACCGTGGGGTTTTCAAGATCCCACGCTCACTCAGGTCATCTACCAACCGCGTAAGCGTGGTTCCTGGTGGGACAATGAGCCATTCATTGGACGCCAAAACATTCATTGGGGACTCTAGAATGCGCCAACTTACCGCCGCAGTGATTAAGATAATAATCAGCCCTGCGAGGAACACACCTGGAAAAATTCTCTGTAGTGGCCTATACACTTTGACCAACCCAAATACTCCCGCTCAGGAGGTGGTAATGAGACTTATGGTACCGCGACTCTGAACCGTTGGGTTGTAAGAATGACAGAATTTGAGTCAGGTGACAGAGCAAATTCCTGGTGACCGGAGGAATTAATCAAACCGCTTAAAAATAACAGTACCGTTGGTTCCGCCGAAACCAAACGAATTTGATAATCCTACCTTCAAATTGAGTTCCCGTGCAGTGTTTGCTGTGTAGTCGAGATCACATGCAGGATCTTGATTTTCAATGTTTATGGTTGGAGGGATGGTCTGCTCTTTAATAGCCATGATGGTGAAAATAGCTTCAAGCGCTCCCGCAGCACCTAGTGTATGACCCGTAGTCGATTTTGTGGAACTGATGGCTAGACGTTTTGCATGCTCGCCAAAGGTCAGCTTAATCGCCAGTGTTTCAGCCAAATCGCCTAATGGAGTTGAGGTCCCATGCGCATTAACGTAGTCGACATCCTCGAAATTTATGCTGGCATCTTCTAATGCCATACGCATGCATAAATCTGCGCCAGAGCCATCCTCTGTAGGAGCAGTGATGTGATAAGCGTCGCTCGTCATGGCTGAACCAATTAATTCAGCATAAATTTGAGCACCCCGTTTTATCGCATGATCGTAATCTTCTAAGACCAGACATCCAGCGCCATCGCTAAGAACAAAACCGTCACGGTCCCTGTCCCATGGACGGCTTGCAGCAGCAGGATCATCGTTACGCGTTGACAGCGCACGGGCCGCACAGAAACCCCCGATACCCAGGGGCGTTGTCGCGTAATCTGCGCCACCGGCGAGAACCACATCGACATCCCCGATCCCTATAAGTCGCGCACCCAATCCGATGCAGTGAGTCGAGGTTGCACAAGCACTAACCAAAGCAAGGTTAAATCCAGACATGCCATATTTTATGGATACCTGTCCAGATACCATATTGACAATACTGCCGGGAACGAAAAATGGGGAAATTCGTCGCGCTCCTCCTGTCCTATACTTTTCGTAATTCTGCTCTATGGTATGGATGCCACCGATTCCAGATCCCATGATGACACCAAATCTATGAGCATTAGCTTCCACTACCTCAAGCCCTGAATCTTCAAAAGCTTCAGTGCAGGCAGCGACACCATAGTGTATGAACTTGTCAGATTTACGAGACTCCTTTTTCGACATGTAATCGGTCACATCAAAATCTTTGATGATTCCGCCAATTTTCGTCGAAAATTCTGTGGTATCGAAGGAGTCAACCACACTGATCCCACTGACGCCATCACGAACGTTTCGCCAGCCCGTGGCAACGCTATTCCCGGTCGGCGAAATTAGTCCGAGACCAGTTATGACAACTCGTCGTCCAAACATGGAAAAATCTCGGTTTGGGATAAAAAGATTAGAGTGAGATGGCAGTATAACCGTAGACTAGGAATCGCTTTTAGCAGCATTAACATAGTCAATGGCATTTTGGACCGTCGTGATTTTTTCAGCCTTTTCATCAGGGATCTCGGTTTCGAACTCTTCCTCTAATGCCATAACCAACTCGACGGTATCTAGTGAATCAGCGCCCAGATCATCAACGAATGAAGCATCGTTCTTGATCCCGTCGGCTTTTATACCGAGCTGTTCCGCAATAATTGATCTTACTTGCTCTTCGACACTACTCATTCGTGATACACCTCTTACTAATTAACAGACCGACTCACGGGCTAGCGGCAAGGCGCGTATTGTATTGGAATCAACTGAGGCAATCTACAATGTGTTTAAAATAGTCTATTTTACTGTTTAATTTCAAATAGTTATATTATTTCAAAGTCCTTATTTCATAAGAAGTCCACCGTTTATATTAAGGGTCTCACCCGTTATATAGGCTGCCCCATCAGAGGCTAGATAGACCACTGCCGCAGCAATATCGTCGGGCAAACCTAATCGAGCTAATGGAATTTGCTCTACTAAAACTGCTTTCTGGTTTTCATTTAGCTCTGCTGTCATATCAGTTTCTATAAATCCCGGTGCGATTGTATTTACGGTAATATTTCTAGAAGCTACCTCCTTTGCGAGAGATTTACTAAAACCAATCATCCCTGCTTTAGCTGCAGAATAGTTCGTTTGACCTGGATTACCAGTCAAACCAACCACAGACGTAATACTGATAATTCTTCCGCCCCGTGCCTTCATCATACCGCGAAGAGCAGCCTTACACACTCGGTAAAGCGAAGACAAATTCGTGGATATAACCTGATCCCAGTCCTCTTCTCTCATTCGCATGAGTAAATTATCACGCGTGATTCCAGCGTTATTCACAAGAATAGTTGGCGCTCCATCCGACTCTGCAAGCTCCGCGAACAGTGCATCAATAGAGGTCGGATCACTCACATCTAATACCAACCCTCGACCGTTTGACCCTTCAGTTTTAAGCCGCTGAGATATGGCATCCGCACCTTCTTGCGTTGTTGCGGTGCCAATTACCACCGCGCCCTGCAAGCCTAAAGCGTGAGCAATGGCTCGACCGATCCCGCGTGAGGCGCCAGTCACTAAAGCTACCCGACCCTTGATGCCGGGCCAAAGGCTGAACTCTGCCAAATCCACACCCTCCTTAGAGAATTAAGACTACAGGATTATAACTATCTAGAGCTTTGGAGGACGAACTGCAGACTTGCTAGCTTAAATGCCCGTCCGTACGGAATTACGCTCTAGTCTAGCGATACACAAATGCAGCCTAATTCGGCCAAATAGCATGCCCCCGATCATTCTTACGAGGCATTTCTCTCTATAGGTTAGCTTAACAAATTTGGTTCCCAATCCTTAAAAGCCTGGAGTAACGGAAAATAGAGCCCAACGTGAACAGGCCTATCCTCAAGCTTAGACATAGCCAGCGCGTACCGTTCAAGTTGTGCACGGTAGCGTTCAACTTCGGAGTTGAGAAAATTTTCAACATCCCCTCCTTCATGAACACTGGTTTTATAATCAATAATCCAACGTACACCGCGATCATCGACAAACGTTCTGTCAAGACGAAGATGTTCCAGTCCCTCCTTGCTAACTATGCTCACCGCTAATTCAGACTGTGCTTCAGCATGATCTGCTAACACCCAACGACCCCTAGAATCCTCGAGAACCCTTTGAAGTGCTTTGACAACGCGAGCTGTAGCCCTTGGTAAATCTCTCTTCTCGACACCCAATAGATTGAGTTCCGCACGAAATTGATCTGCGCTGGCAGTTATACGCTCGGCATACCAGTGTTTTCCCCCCTTCTCTCCCATCAAATGTAACCATCGGTGAACGACGGTACCCACCTGTAAGGCAGTCTGACTGGCCCATTCAAACTCTGGTCGGGGCTCAACATCGGGCTCCACATGTATCCAGGCCGGGGCTTGCGCCGGCTCATCTAATCGTCTGAGAGTCGGGTTAATGATTGTATCTTGTTGTTTTTTAACGACCTCTCCTTCTTCGGCTTGCTCAAAAATATGCGACACACAAGGCCATAGACAGCTAAGAAGGCTGCCTGATGGAGGCATTTTGTTTAGAGGGAGATGTCCGACTAGGTGCAGACGTTCCTTCGCCCGGGTAGTTGCGACATAGAGCAACCGTGCTCGCTCAGAGAGGTCTTTGAGACGATCCATACGCTTCAGCCATTCAGTTAATGGATCGCGTTCCTGAGAATTTTTGGCCAACGGGGCCAACAGAGTATCGTTTCTGCCATCAGCATTTAGTCGTTCTAGCCAATGCAGCCCCTTCCCTTTATCTGTAGGTGGGGCACGCCCGAGCCCATGCAGTATAACCGTATCGAACTCCAACCCCTTTGCACTGTGAATCGTCATAATTTCAATCCCACTCGCCCGGGGAGCGTCTGCACCTATTCTCGGATCCGTGAAGCGCCGTTCTAACTGCACTGGATCATCCAGATCACCATTTGTTTCACAGTCGGCAAGAGTTAAGAAAAATCGATCTGCTCGATCTAACTCGTTCGAGAAATCAAGACATGCAGGCCCTTCTAAACTTGTCCAGGTACGTTCAATCCAACGGGCAAAGGATTGTGTAGCGCGAGTCTGAAAGGCTAATTGAAGCACTCCACGGGTCCGCAACAATCTGTCTTGCCCATCTGAGCTCAATCGCGCAACCTTTGCGGGTTCGTTCATCAATGCCCAGAGAGAGTTTTTTTTATCGTCCCAGCACAGCTCATGAAGGTCCTGCCATGTTAGTCCGCACCACGGAGCCCGCAATATTCCAAGCCAAGCAATGCGATCCCCCCTATGCGTTAGTGCTCGAGTCAACCCTATGAGATCCTGGATGACTTGTTGATGTTTAGGCACATCAATCTGTACAGCGTGAACAGGTAAATCGAGCGCTCTAAGTTGTTCATCTAGCCCCTCCAAGTGATGACGACTCTGCACGAGAATCGCCATAGTGCCTGTCGACGAGCGGTTGTGCTCCCTACCCACAATCTCAGCAACACACTTGATTTCTTCAGCTGGATCAGCGCCGCGAAGCGCATGAATTTCTACACATTGATGACTTGACGGATCCCGAATCACTTCACAAGGGCTGAAGCTTGCCGCACCAGTTTTAAGATCATCTGTTTGAGGAAAAACCATAGCAAACGTTTCGTTAATCCAATTGATGATGACTGGTCGGCTACGAAAGTTTCGTTCTAAAACTAATACCTCACATCGAACATCCCCAATACCATGACGCCTTGTATTCAAGAACAACGACATATCTGCATTACGAAATCGATATATCGATTGCATTGGATCTCCAACTAAGAACAGAGTGCGTCCATCCCCCTGTTCCCAACCCGCAGTAAGCAACTCCAGCAATCTCAATTGCGTATGCGAGGTGTCTTGAAACTCATCCACAAGCACATGTTGGAGTCTCTGGTCTAATGCGAGCAGCAACTCTGAAGGAGCGTCCGGATCGCCTAGTGCTTTTTGTGAAGCAAGCGCCAGCTCTGCGAAATCTACTGTATTTCGTTCAACAAACAGTAGTTTTAATTCACCGACCAGATGGTGGAGGACTGACCTCAGCGCTCCCAGCACCTCCCTCTGATCAGTTGCTATTTCTGCTCTAGGCAGTGTTCTCACTTCCAAAAGAGCAAGCCTAAAATTTTCCGCATCACACAACGAAGTTAGGAGCTCTAATAGTCTACGTTGAGCATCTGCGTGTTTGGTCGAAAACCCCACACTGGCTACTTGCTTTCGCCAATGCCCTTTCTGCGTTAAGAGAAGCTCGCTTATAGCCTGCCAGGCGTTTAGATGCCTCCAATCTGTTGGGGGCAGGCTATTTAGATTTTGCCAAGGCAGAAATTTATCAAAACTACTTTTATTTGCATGAAGCGAAGCATGTTGAAGCAATGAAACGAGTTCACCAGAGATCTCGTGTGGGAGAAGGTTTTCAAGAATATTAAGCTCATCTTTAATCAGTCGACGTAACGCTCCTTCCAAATTTTCTGCGAGCTCATTCTCATCCTCTGTCATGAGGTATCGGAGCCACTGGTCACGAGTAGAGAGTAGTTGTGACAGAAGGTCTTCCAGACGTTCGATACTTACGTTGGCATATCTAAAAATCTCTTCAAGAGCTTTTCCCACGGGAGTTGAATCTCCCAGTTGATATAGCAGCTGTTGAGCAGCAAGTGAATAGAGTTCTTGGGCAGAAGCTTCTAAGAGACTTGCGCCAGCGACTCCGCCAGAGAGCAGTGGAAGTTTTTGAGCCAACCACACATTCAACGCATCCAGTGTATTTATTTTGAGTCGTTGAGGCTGCTTAATCAGATTCCAATCTTTTTCTTTATCACGAGCAAGAGCGTGTAAAGCAAGCCCATAAGTTATTTGTCGGTGAGGCTCTGTCGGTATGTCCTCAGCCGCAGCATTTCTTAAGGACTCCAGCACTCGCCCTCGCATTTCAGCAGCTGCTTTACGTGTAAAGGTGATCGCAAAAATTTGCTCAGGCGCTTCAACTGTGGGCAATAAAGCTAGATAACGTTGAATCAATAACTCTGTTTTCCCCGAACCTGCAGGAGCCTGCACAATGAATGAACGACTAACATTCAAGGCTGTTTTGCGGGTTCGCTCGTCACTCACTATGGTCTCCACTGATCTAACAAGCCTTTCACAAGGGCTGCTTGTTCATATATACGCGTAAGTGGTGCAAATACTCCCTCAGCATGTTTTTTTTCAGACTCAAAGATTCGACCATCGCCATCAGCAAATTCTTGGGCAAGCACCTCAAGCTGTTTACGCCATAAATTAAGTTGCATAGTCCAAGTTCGCCCCTCAGGCAGTCGCGTTGGACGTCCAGGGAACATACCTCGCGGCCACAAACCTTTGTAACGAATACCATCTGAATGCAACTCGGCTATAACAACTGCGGTCACGGCATCACCTATAGCCAATGTGTATAACGGCAGTTGAACATCGCGTGGCCGGTCCCTGAGCCAATCTGTCGGGCTACTGCTACCTGTTTTGTAATCAATAATCGCAACCCTTGGGTCCAGATTTTCCGTACCCACTGAATCCACTCGATCAACTTGGCAGCGCAGATTTAATTCTCCAATTTGAATAGAAAGACGCTCTTCAATTGCACTTACTTCAAACTCAGCACGCTCCAACTCTCGCACTAAGAATTCGGAGAGAACAAAATATAGGCGCTCCGCCTCAAGTCGAAATAATGCCTTAAGAAAATTGCGCGAAGAGCCAAAAATCTCTTGAAGCGCCTGCTCGACACTGTCACCGATTCGTGTCTCCAGCCCTCGTGAGCCCCACTGCCCGACTTCACTCTGTTTAGGTAACTGAAGAAATAAAAGCTCCGTGGCCCGATGGACAGCAATCCCTCGATGCTTAGCGCTTAAGCCTCGGCAAACTATTTCCAGGGGGCTAGCTGTCAGGCGACTCTCCAAAAATGCCCTTAATGGGCAGGAGGCTTGTAGAGTCAGGGTACGTGCGCCACCCCGAAGCTGACGATCAGGTAGTGGCGGAACTTTATCATCCACACTCTGGCGAGATTTCGACGTAAACAACTGACGTGAAACCCGAGGATCTGGCTCTCTAAGAAGCTCCCTCTCCGTAACTTCTGGATATTGCTGAATCAGGGGGCTGGGCTGAGTAGGATGCTCATCCAATAACCCCGGATAACTCAAAATGACCTCGCGACCTTGCGCGACAAGTCGCAGCGTTGCACGTTGCGAATGCTCCAGAGCCGTTGTTGGAGAGGACAACGGCATCCCATGGGCACGCTGCAACTCAAGAGGCAATATTGGGTTCGGTTGATCGGGTTGTGGCCAACGAGAATCC
>DBZY01000037.1:46668-84468 GCA_002311835.1 Proteobacteria bacterium UBA1148
CCAACGAGAATCCGTCAGCCCTGCAACCCAGATTCCATCGTATCCTGGGCCTATATTCTCTAATCGATCCATGACAAAAACACCGGACAATGGTGTAGGCCCCACGTATTGCGGTTGCGTAAGGCTACTTCGAAGTTCGCTCAAAGCTTCAGTGTATGAAATTTCTCCGGCTACGGGTGTTAGCAGAACAACTTCATTGAGTGCGGACTCCCACGCACTTAATGCTAACGAACTCACAGAATCACCAAGCCAACCCAAATGACGCAATAGCCGTCGCCAAACATCTATCCAGTGGCCTAAGGTCGCACGCTCGGCTTCTCCCCCCACCAGTCGTACTGCTTCCGTAAGAGTAGCTGCCAGTGCCGGAGAGTTGCTCTGTATGCGGCTTGTTAATCCACCGGCCTGCATAGCGTCCAAAAAACGTAGTTGGGCGCTGACTAAAGCTCTCAGATCAATCTCCAGTCGAGCTCGTGTCTCCGTTTCTTGCGTTTGAGTTATAAAAAACGGGCTCCTAAGCCAGCGGCTGAACGTTCCAAAGCGTCCGCGTGACGAGAACAGTTCCAGGGCTGTCAGGGCTGAGCCAATCAGCGGCTCCTGAATAGGCGGCTCACCACCAAGATTGATAAACCCCGGGGCAGTCTTGTCACCAAGGTAGCTCTGTTTTGGGTTGAGTACCTCACTCAAAATGCGGCGAACTTCCTCGCGCCTACTTCTAAGATCGGGTATGACAATCCCAATCCTATGATCAGGGTTTTTAGACAGCTTCTCAGCTGCCCACCTTCCTGCCGCTCTTATCTCATTATTTATCTCCGCAAGTAGGATTCGGTGGCACGTCTCGTTGATATTTGAGGGGTTCCACGATTGGAGTCTGTGCCCATATCGACGGAGCTGTTCTCGTAATTTAGCCTGCGCCGGCATTGGGTCAAAATCAGCCCAAATCAAAAGCCCCGCATCTTTGCGCAACCCTTTCACATGAGTTCTAAGTGCGACTTCCGCCTCACCAGGGTCCAACCAACCTGCCTTAGCAAGAACCTTTGCGTACATTCGAGACCAATCCAGGAAGCTAGCAAAATCCAGATCATCATCTCGAGCACAAAGTCTACTGACATCTATTTCCCAGTCGCGCAGACGCTGCGCAGCTTCGATTGCCCACTGGACAACGTTGCGACTTCCAATTAGTCGATCCGCAACCTCAGAATTCTCAACGATCTGGCGCCATAATCTCCGGACCTGCCCGGGGCTCAGCAGCTGCTGGTTATCGATATTAGGGTTATGCGCGCACAGCGTTTTTATCCAGGCCCTGTAGCTCAGAACAGTCGGGGCACTCCAGGCGGTTCGGCCCTCGACCAAGTGCTGCTGCGCTAAGTAAATCTCAATCTGTCGAGCGGCCACTCCATCAGCCGTCACAATAGTAGTCCCGTCGGCCAACTGCTCCGATGGATTACTACTCATAAAAAGAATAATTTATAATAAACTTATCAAGCAGTTTCGAGTTTAGGTGGGCGGCTTGCCATATGCTTGAGAACCTCATCAATTCTCACGAAAACCTCCGTCAAGATTTCCTCGTCCGGTAGTATTGTGATCCTAAAGTGATGCCGATCATCAGTATTGAAGCTTGACCCTGGCGCAACTAACACATGCTTCTCTTCCAGAAGCTCCATGGCGAATAATTCATCATCAAACCCTGGTAAATGCTGAGCTTGCGCCCCGATAAAGGCGTACATTGAGCCTTTTGGCTTAACCAGGGTGAGGTATTCACTACCCTTTACTGCATTTATGACGGCCTTGCGCGATGAGTGCAATCGCCCTCCCTCGGAACATAGCTTACGCACGCTTTGATAGCCTCCAAGAGCCGTTTGGACGGCCCATTGGCCCGGTACATTGCTGCATAACCGAAGCGCTGCGAGTAAATCCATGGCGTTGATCAGTTCCTCTGAGCGATCCAGTGCCCCACTGAATGCAACCCACCCAACTCGATAGCCGCAAGCTCGATATACTTTTGAGAGCCCACTAAAGGTCGCACATAATGCATTGGAGCATAGGGTGGCCATAGGAATAAACTCCGCATCCTCGTACACCATCTGGTCATATATCTCATCGCTAAGAATAACGAGATCTTTTTCCTCCGCAATTTGAGCCAGTCGTTCTAGACATTTTCGGCTGTAAACCGCACCTGTTGGATTGTTTGGATTGATGATTACGATTGCGCGCGTCTTTGATGTTATTAACGCTTTCACCACATCGGGTTCAGGCATGAAACCTTGGCTCTCAGCACACGGGTAATAGACAGCTTTACCACCGTTTAGAACCGTCGAAGCTGTCCACAGCGGATAGTCTGGACTCGGTATTAAAACCTCATCCCCAGGATTTAGGAGAGCTCTCAATGTGAGGTCAATGAGTTCGCTGACACCATTGCCAATGAATACTTCCTCAGCTGTAGTATCCATCACGCCGCGATCCTGCTGCTGCATGACCACCGCCTCACGAGCCGGAAAGATCCCTTTCTGATTGCAGTACGCTTCGCTAGAATGGAGATTCTCGATCATAGCCAAGCGCATAGTCTCAGGTGTGCGAAATCCAAATAAGCCTGGATTCCCGATATTCAGCGATAAAATCTCATACCCCTGCCGCTCTAGCTCTAAGGCTCGTCTGGCAAGCTGTCCACGAATTTCATAACGAACGCCCGAAAGCGCGCGACTAGGCTTGATATGTTTCGAATGAGACACCACTTAGACCCGATTCAAATCACGAAAGTTATGTGCATTTAACACATCATGCAGAAAAGGCCAACAATTAAGTTGATGTTGTTGTGTCAAAATCATCGTCGGTTGCAATCAGGTGATCATAATTTCGTATCCACTGACTCCAAGAACCAATATACGCGCGCCCGTCTCCTAACTCAGCTACCCTTAGAGCTAGCAACAAATGGCACGCTGTCACCCCGGATCCGCACATGGCGATCAACCCCCGATCACCCTTTGCGAACGCCTCCAAATCTTGTTGCAGTTCCTTCGAATTACGCATCAAACCAATTGAATCCAATGCCTCCGAAAACGGGTAGTTAACCGCACCAGGAACATGCCCTGCGACCGGATCTATAGGCTCAGACACGCCGCAAAAGCGGTCCCGTGAACGAGCATCAACTAGAATAGCCCCCTGCTCCATCTCGTTCAGAATCTCATCAGCTTGAACCACCCACTCTTCATGTACTTCGTGCAGCAAAAACTCGGTGGATTCCCAGATAGGTTGGGATATTTCTAGGGGTAATCCGGCGCGTTCCCATGCTTGGATACCTCCATCAAGAACAAAAACGCTCTCGTGTCCAATCCAGCGTAACATCCACCACAACCGCGCAGCGATAGCACCAGAAGCATCATCATAAACGGTAACAATACTCGAGTTTGATATTCCCCAGCTCTCAAGAGTGGATACAAAAATCTCCGGATTAGGCAAAGGATGCCGCCCATCGTTCGGTTGCGGTGGTGCAGCCAAGTCATCATCTAGATGGGCATAACGAGCGCCAGGAATATGTCCTTGCTGGTACAAAGCTTGTCCAGCTTCAGGACGAGTCAGACGGAATCGACAGTCGACAACGACCCAGTCCGGCCTATCAAGCTGCCCCGCCAGCATCTGTGGATCGATTAGTGGGGAGATCATATCTGCGCCGAATAGGTAGGCATAAATGCTCCGGGCACCGGAAATAGCAAAGCCTTATCGCCACTGAAAAGATCATCAATTGTGACAGTCTCAGGTTCACTCCTGCCCATCTGGGTAAAAACGCCTTCTGGTATACGATCCCCAATACACATGGCCGGCTACTCAGTACCGACTATGCTCAGGGGGTTGTATTAATCCGAAAGCTAACGGGCAAGTGCTGCGGCTAATTGCTGATCTCGGTCTTCCTCAGAATTAACATACTGCACCCAACCGCGAGCCGCAGTCCGACTTCGCTCGTCCTCAGCAGCCTGATTAAATGCGGTTCTTGCGGGCCCGTATTCCTTGAGTTCAAATAGGCAGGATCCAAGGATCATGTTGGCCTGATCTTCACGGCGCAACTCACCTTTTCGAATCCCTTCTCTTGCAGCTTCAATACAATCTTCCCACTGCTCAAGATTCGAATATGACTGCGCCAGCCGAACATCCAGAATGCCCTCATCAGAGAGTCCTGCTGCTCTCGTAAGAGGCCCAACTGCCTCTTCGTCTTCTTGGGCTAGCTGCCAAGCCTGTGCCAAGGTCCGCCAATTAGCCTCTGTAGGCTCAATAGTGCCGCCATTGAGACCCTCTTCCAGGATCTTCGCGGCCTTTATTGGAACGTCAGCCCCCAATAACAACTGTCCTAGTTGAACTACTGTGTTGCTCTGAGTTAACCAACCAGCCTCATAGGCAACTTCATAGAGGGCTAGTTGCGCATCTTCCTGACCTTCTTGACCGTATATTGCGGACAGCTGAATGAAATACTCTCGCTTTGGCCACGTATCGATCATTATCCCAAGGACATCAATTACATTGGGGTAATCTTCAAGCTCATAATAGAAAACGTTCAATAGACGAAACCAATTTTCCCGTACCATCTTTTCTTGGAATTCTGCAACTTGTATTGCAGTTAAAACTGGTTCGACTCCCTCTTCAAAACGTTCCATCTGGTACAGGATTTGCGCTTTGAGAATAAAGGGTTCGGGTCCCGGGGTTTCTACAAATTGGGCAACCTCAAACCATGAATCAAGCATCGCCAGCGATTCTTCATAATTCTCTTCCTGGAAGTAAAGTTGGCAAAGGGTAAATCTCGTTGTAACTTCCATGCCAAGAGGTAAATCCTCTTGCATAAGCACCGTTTCATATGAGCGAATGGCCTCTGGATAGTTATCTTCCCCAAAGTAGATAAACGCCATGAAGTTATATATCTGTGCGGTCTCGTAGCTATTGAGGCCTCGCATTCCGCGAATATCCTCAAGTTTTTCCAGCGCACCCGCAAGATCATCCTCTTCCGCTAATGTCTGCGCATCCACTAACGATTGGTAGACCCTATCACGCATGGCCGGTGTCGAACGAGTCGGCTCATCTGATTGACTAGTTCCATCGTCAGCCTGCGTTCCGCTCTCCATCTGGCATGCCCCAAGCATCGCCGCGGCTCGAGTACATCGCATCTGAGCCGATGCAGAAGATGCCACAAACAAACCACTGGGAATCAAAACGACCATCGCTGCTAACAGCGATACTAAACGTACACCATGCATTCGATGCTTCCTCAACTTAGTTGGTGATCTCAAAAGAAATCTTATTGCGCACACCTGGGACTTCAACGGCTTCACCATCGATCACGCGTGGCTTGTATTTGAACTTTAAGGCGGCCGTGGTCGCCGCGCGCTCAAATAAAGCACTAGTAGACTCAACTACACTAACGTCTCTGACAGTGCCTGCTCGTGTCACGGTGAATTCAACGATGACATACCCTTCAAGGCCTCGGGTTAATGCTCTGGAAGGATACACGGGGGCAACTTTAACAATGGGCAGATACTCACCATCGGTTATTGCAAACCCTATACCGCCGATACTCATACTCGTGTCCATAGTCGGCGCTGAGACGGATACCGCCATCGAGTTGTCAAAGGAGTTATTCAGGTCCGGAGTCGGCATCTCAGGCGGAGCCTCCGCCTCTGGTGGTTTTTCCGGCTTCTCTTTCTTTGTCTCAATGATCTCGTTTCGTTCAACACGAACAAAATCACCGAGCCTAAAGTTCTCAGTATCAGTGATGGCATTACGACCAGTCGCGATCAGCAGCTGCATAAGGAACAACAAGCCGAAAGTCACACCGATCCCAATAGAGACTGACATAGCATATCGGGCAATCATGTTATCTCCTTAACAACTCCATGCATTATCGTACCATGAACCTTGGAGAGTTCGATGGCTCAGGGGACTACAGCGGCTAACGTAATCTCGTTAACCCCTGCTTCTTTCGCGGCGTCCATGGCCGCGAGAACATACTCATTTTGGGCTTCATTATCTGCCTGAATAACCACTCCGCCCTCTGGATTCTCGGCGTGTAGCCGCTCAATAACCGGCCTGAGCCCGGCAACGTCCACGCTGCGCTGATCGATCCAGATCTCATTCGAGGCACTAATCGCTATAAAGATGGCGGCGCCATCGGGGACCATAGCGGTCACTGCCTCAGGACGGTCCACCTGGATTCCAGGCTCTTTGACGAAAACCGCTGTGACAATGAAGAAAATCAGCATGATGAATACCACATCCAACATCGGCGTCAGATTGATTTCTGCTTCTTCCTCAGCGGGAACTACATCACGCATATCTAATTACTCCTCAGACTTATCCAACCACCTATTGGGCAGAGGCAATGGAAATATTATAGACATCCGCCTGACGCGAGGCGTCCATAACCGTAACTAAAGTCTCCGCACGCGATGTACTTGCGGCCTGTACGACCAGCGGCCGCTCAGGATCCTCGGCATGTAGTCGCTCAATATTCGCTCGGACAGCTCGTGGATCCACAATCCGATTATCAATCCAAATATCGTCTGTTGCATCAATGATTACGAGGATAGCCCCTTCTTCATCCTGTAAGACTTGGGGTTGATCCGCATCCGGTCGATTAGTATCTAGCCCGCTCTCCCGCAAGAAGCTTGCGGTCACAATAAAGAAGATCAGCATAATAAACACCACATCCAACATCGGCGTCAGATTGATTTCTGCTTCTTCCTCATCTATCTTGATATTGGCAATGCGGGTTCTCATTACCTCGCCCCCTAGTGATCCATACTCATTTCTTCTTCCAGGGACTGGATATTCCGTTTTGCGGTACGTGTCAACACTGTTACCAGGAAAACACCTGATAGGGCCCCTACCATACCTGCCATAGTTGGAATCGTCGCTCGCGAGACCCCGGCAGCCATAGAGCGGGCATTTCCTGTCCCGGATACGGCCATCACCTCAAATACCGTAATCATTCCCGTTACAGTGCCTAGGAGCCCCAATAGGGGGCATAGCGCTACGAAGGTTTGAATCATAGGGACCCCTTGATTCGCGGCCATATTAGCTCGCGATATAACCGCATCCCGAATTTGATGCGCGTTCCAAGATCGACGCTCTCCGCGAGCCTCCCACTCTTTACACGACTCCTTAATCAGATCCTTAAGCCCTGTTCGAAAATAAATCAGCCTTTCCAGAATCAAGATCCACATAAAAAGGATGACCCACGCGATCAATCTGAGCACAGGCCCTCCCAACTCCAGAAAGCCACGAATGGCCTCAAACGCATTAATTAGCGATTGCATCTATCAACTCCACTAACCAGCGGACTCGGGAACCTGGTAATACTTTCTCGGCCCGTCGCCATGTTTGTACCCCTCTGGGTGCTAAGCAGTAGTTCTCTCAGCAAGTTTCTCCGATTGCTCCGCCACAATACCAGCACCCTGCTCTTGCAGGATCTGAATAATCCTGCGACTTCGACCACTGACAACGGTGTGCAGTAGCACTGTCGGAATAGCCACCGTAAGTCCGAGTACAGTAGTGACAAGAGCCTGCGAGATACCACCAGCCATCATTCTCGGATCGCCTGTTCCGAATAACGTGATAGCTTGGAACGTATTGATCATTCCAGTAACCGTACCGAGGAGACCCATCAAGGGAGCAACCACCGAGATTACCTTAATGATGAGAATACCTCGCTGCAAAGCAGGCGTCTCTTTTAAAATGGCCTCACCGAGTTTCAACTCCAGCGTCTCGGTATCAGCCTGCCTGTTCGCATGGTGAACCTGCAATACGCGTCCAAGCGCATTGTCATCCGTAGGTGTTTCCTTCTTCAACTGTGCTGTTACCTTTCTACCCGCGATGGTGAGATTGACCAATCGCTCTAGAGATAGGAGTACTCCGAATAGTCCAAGAACAATAATCACATAGCCAACGATGCCGCCCTGGTTGATTCGTTCTCGCAAATTAGGAGTTTGCACTAGCAAACCAAGAATCTGGCCAGAGGTTGGATCGAGACCAAAGCGGACTACACCGTCTCCAGGCTGTGCATTCAAAAGGTCGGAGGTGCTACCCGTAAACCGCCCTTGCTCGGGCTGGCGCTGCAGTTCGGCAACAGAGTTGGTTTCTGGATTGTGCTGAAGATAACGCCCATCTGCCACCAGATTAAACCCACCGACTCGGACTACATCTTCGATACTGATCTGACCGTCTGCAGTGATTACTTCAAAATTCCTGAGACGCTTAATTCTGCCAAGTTCTGTAGCCTCCCGCTGCAGCTCAAACCACAATTGCTCAATTTCTGCAATAGACGCTAGTTGACTGCTGGAACCCATCTTAGCAGCCAGTTCCGTCAGAAACTGGGCGCGGTCAGGGTACTCAATATTGGTAAGCGATGCCTCAAACAAACCTCGCGCATCCCCTGCCACTTGTTGCAATACACCAAATAGTTCTCGAAGCGATCCTAATCGCGTATCAAGCTGCCCAGTGACGTCAATAATTAGTAACTCGTTTTCCTCAAAGGTCGTTTCCAGTCGGTCACTGCGAGCCTCCTCACTTTGCCTCTGATCCTCGGCATCGTTGAGAAGCTGATCTTGATTAGCCTGGCTCTGCTCAAACTCAGCAATCCGCTGGATTTCCGCCTGATTGTCACGCGCCCTTCCCTGCTCAACCAGTTCCAAAAGTTCACCTAGGGTACGTGCTTCACCTTCTTGCGCATGCACGGGTGCGGCGATAATTGACGCTATAGCCGCCAACGAAAGGATTCTATAAATTTTCATTAGCCTTCCTCCGGCGGGGCTAGAGGTAATAGCAACAGATCGGGCGCCACTTGATTGCGCGCCAACCGTAAACCTTGACGAATTGGATTACGAAATTCATTCCCAACCGGCACCCACGTACGATTACGTTGATCCCAAGCACCCGACTGAGCACCATCCGCGGTTTGGTATAGAAGCGCAATACGTCCAATCTGCAGAACATCCACTTCTCGAGTAGTACCGTCAATACTGAGTTCATCGGTATACGCAAAGATTGTCCGCGCGTAATCGTTCTCAATCTGCCAAGCTTCCATAACAACGCGGAATTTCTCAGCCGCCGTTACATCTGCTCGCCCGAGCAAAGCCGTAAGACTCTCAACCCGGGCTGTGCGCTCGTCGAGTAGAAACGGAACATCAAGAGCAACAAAGCGATCTAGCCCATCAATCATACGTGTCAACAAAGGAAGAATTTGACGCTCAATTATCTGGACCTGATCAATAGAAGTTCGCAGATTCGCAAGCACTTGCTCCTGGTCTACAATCTGTCGATCTAGCAAGGTGTTATAGACAATGAGTCCATCTACTTCCTTCATGACTCCTCGAAACTCTTCCGCCAATGACCTCGTCTCTGTAACAATCTCGTCAATCTGGTCTTGTTGCCCTTGCGCGACTTGAATACGAAGGTTCTCGGCAGTTACGAGTTCATCTACCGCCTGTTGGCCTGCAGCCATTTTTGCAGTGAATATCGCGCCTAAGGCGCTGAACAAAAACACTGCTTTATGTTTCACTCTCATGCCCACTCCTCAAATAATAATGGTGAGATTTAACTTGAACTATACAAACGGACGAACTATCGCTCTCGGTCGGCCCTGCACAACAAAAACAAAACAGCCCCCACGAAGCACCCAACACACCAACCATTCGATATTGGATGTGTAAAAACTTCTACTGGTTTTCTGAATTCTATACCCGTCTTAAGGCCGGTTCACTCAGGCAATCAGCATGTCATAGCACTCTAGTATGCCTACGCGACAACACTCAGCCTCTAGCCGCATAGGGCGGAAGGATAGCGTAAATTGGCGCGTAATCAAGTGGCGCCCGATCTGTTGCTATTACCTAATAGCTCCGCCGCAAGTTCCCATATTAGGGAAGTTCATGAAACTCATACTCAAATTATCCAGTTATATACATAAATCTGATGTTATTTATGATATTTGCTTCCACAATTGACATCACGGAGCCTTTTTTGGATGATGCCCTATTGGTTGACAGAAAACTTGACTGAGATGATCAAAAACCGCCAAGCGCTGCCCCTTCCCGTGCTACTTAGTCACGGCAGGTGCGGGCGCTTGGTTTGACGACGAAACCAACGTAAACCCCGCACCCGAAAGGCTGCGGGGTTTTTTTTTGGTGCCATTTCTTAACCATAGTTAATGACACGATTACTTTATTAAAAATGAGAGGTTAGTGCGATGGAACTCTTCGTAGAGTCGGATGCCCGACCAGAAGTACTCAGCGGTGAGCGTATTGCGGTGCTCGGCTATGGCAGCCAGGGCCGTGCCCATGCCTTGAATCTTCGTGATTCTGGTTATGACGTAGTAGTAGGCCTGAGGCCTAGCGGAATAACATGGTCGAAGGCCGAAAACGATGGCTTCTCTGTTAAACCCTTTGAGGAAGCTACAGAGGGTGCCGGATTGATAGCGTTTTTAACGCCAGACATGTCTCAGGCCAAAATCTACGAACAAATTCTAGTCAAAATAAAAAACAACGCCTCAATTCTGTTCGCCCATGGGTTTAATATTCACTACAAACGAATCGCACCTCGAAAAGATCTGGATGTTGTATTGATTGCCCCAAAAGGTCCTGGTGATCTCGTCAGGCGTCAATATGAGGCAGGACGCGGTGTCCCCTGTCTTATTGCAGTTCATCAGGATGTCACCGGGCAGGCTGAAGCAAGAGCTCTAGCTTATGCACACGGACTAGGTGGTACTCGAGGCGGTGTTTTGAGAACGACTTTCGGAGAGGAGACTGAGACAGATCTCTTTGGTGAACAGGCTGTACTGTGCGGCGGGTTATCTGAGCTGATTGTTCGTGGCTTTGAAACGTTAGTTGAAGCGGGCTACCAACCTGAAGTCGCCTACTTCGAGTGCATGCATGAAGTGAAGCTAATCGTCGATCTACTACATGAAGGCGGGCTCGCAAAAATGCATGAATTTATCAGCGAAACTGCCAAGTACGGTGATCTAATCAGCGGCCCAAAGGTCGTGGATGATCATACGCACGAAAAAATGCGTGGCGTTCTCAAAGAGATCCAGGACGGAACGTTCGCAAAGAACTGGGTCTCCGAGTACGAGGCAGGCCTGCCAGAATACACCCGGCTCCTTCAGGAAGATCTTGATAGCCATATTGAAACCGTTGGCGCAGAACTCAGAGGGCGAATGGCATGGTTACAAGAGTAAAGGAAGCTGGCTTTTAATCTCTTCGAGCAAGGAGGAAGAAAGATGAACGCGGTAGATGACAATAAAGTCATCATATTTGATACGACATTGCGGGATGGCGAGCAGGCCCCTGGCTGCAGTATGACTCTCAATGAAAAAGTACGTGTCGCTGCTGCACTCCAAGATCTGAAGGTCGATATCATAGAGGCGGGTTTTCCGGCCGCTTCGCCTGGTGACTTTGACTCCGTGCGAACAATTGCTAGGAGTATAGAGAGTTCTACGGTCTGCGGATTGGCCCGCTGCAATTCGAAGGACATCAAGCGTGCCTGGGACGCGGTCAAAGATGCGGCGAGCCCGCGTATCCATGTTTTTGTTGCAACAAGCCAAATTCACCGCGAACACAAGCTACAAATGGCCAAGGAAGAAATCCTTAAAAGTGCTGTGGAATCTGTATCCTTGGCTCGAGAATACTGTGAAAATATTGAGTTTTCCCCGGAAGATGCTTCGCGGACAGAACTGGAGTACTTGGCAGAAGTAGTACAAGCTGTCATTGGAGTTGGCGCCACAACCGTGAATATTCCGGACACAGTAGGGTACGCTGTGCCCGGAGAATTCTTCGAGATTTTTAAATATCTCAAAAATAATGTGAGCGGAATCGATGATGTTCGGTTGAGCGCCCACTGTCACGATGACCTTGGACTGGCTGTAGCAAACAGTCTAGCCGCAGTTCAAGCTGGTGCGCGCCAGATCGAATGCACTATGAACGGGATTGGTGAGCGGGCCGGTAACTGCTCACTGGAAGAAGTCGTCATGGCTATAAAAACACGTGAAAGTCATTTCGGCTTAAAAACGGGCGTTGATACGAAACGCCTTTATCCAACCAGCAGGATTGTCGCAAACGTCACAGGAATGCACACGCCACGCAATAAGGCGATCGTTGGTGAAAATGCTTTTGCCCACGAGGCTGGCATCCACCAGCATGGCATGCTCCAAAATCGGGAAACATACGAAATTATGCGCCCAGAAGATGTTGGACGATCCCACTCCAATCTGGTGTTGGGGAAGCATAGTGGCCGTCACGCATTTCGAGAACGAGTAGAGCAGCTTGGATTTCCGTTGGATGATATAGAGCTGAATCGATGCTTTGAGAAATTTAAGCGACTTGCCGATCGTAAGAAAGATATGTACGACCGAGATATAGAAGCGATCATCATGAATGTCGATGTTGGCAAAGCCGGGCCGTGGATCATTGATGAACTACGCATTACTGCTGGGACCGGCACAGTAGCTACAGCCGTTCTGAAGCTCTCACATACAGATGGCCGCGAGATTCGTGAGGCAGCTGAAGGAGATGGCCCCGTGGCTGCAGCCTTCCAGGCTCTGGAAGCTGGGACGGGGATCGAACTTACATTGAAAAATTTCGAGGTGCGCGGTGTAACCGTAGGTGATGATGCCCAAGGTGAGGTCACCGTAACCGTAGAATATAATCAGCAGAGCTTCCGTGGCCACGCAGTAAGCACGGATATCGTAGAGTCTGCGGCATTTGCGTACTTGGAAGTCATTAATCGAATTCTCCGCAGACACGACTCAAACGGTGATATTGAGGAAAAAACCATTGCCGTTGGTAATCCGTAACCTGTCGAGCATCAAAGTTAGGAATTCAACACATGCCCCTAAAACCAACCAAATACATCTGGCAGGACGGCAAATTGGTGCCGTGGGAAAAAGCCACGGTGCATGTTTTGACTCACGCCCTACACTACGGCTCTTCGGTATTTGAAGGCATCCGCGTATATAAAGGACCCAAGGGCCCTGTGGGTCTTAGGCTTAGCGACCACATTAACCGAATGTTCGATTCTGCTAAAACCTACCACCTGATTATCCCGTACAACGTGAACGAGTTGATCTCAGCCTGTAAGGATGTCGTGCTCCAAAACGGGCTTATGGATGGCGCCTATATCAGGCCTGTCGCATATCGCGGATACGGAGAAATGGGAGTAGCTGGAGATCCCGACGCACCTGCCGAATGTTCGATAGCAGCCTGGGAATGGGGCTCTTATCTCGGAGAAGATGGTTTAGAAAATGGAGTGGATGTGTGTATTTCCTCCTGGCAACGTGCCGCCCCGAATACTTTTCCCGCAATGGCAAAGGCCGGTGGTAATTATCTCTCCAGTAGCCTTGTCACGCTTGAGGCAAGGCGACTGGGATTTGCAGAAGGCATTGCGCTCAGCAGCGAAGGCTATGTGAGTGAAGGAGCAGGCGAAAACCTTTTTCTATTAAGGGATGATGTACTCTACACCCCCCCAGTCTCTGCCTCTATTCTCCCAGGATTGACGAGGGATATGGTCATGAAGCTCGGTCGGCTTACCGGACTTACAATCGTAGAGCAAAATATTCCGAGAGAAATGCTATACATGGCGGATGAGGTTTTCCTGACGGGCACGGCTGCCGAGATAACGCCAGTCCGGTCCGTTGATCGAATAACCGTCGGAAATGGGCGGCGAGGACCCGTGACCGAAGCTCTTCAGAAGCAGTTCTTTGGCCTTTTTGATGGCTCAACTCCCGACAAGTGGGGCTGGCTAGAACCAATCGAAAGTGGAGAATCCAGTCAGGTTGACCAGTCGGTGGCAGTATGACTGCCACGGTTGAAGCGCCTGCGCACCATATGAACAACCCAGCGATAGCACTGGAATGAATATGTCAGGAAAATCTTTGTTCGACAAAGTTTGGGACATGCACATCGTGGCATCAGAAACCGAAGATGTGCCGGCAATTCTGTATATCGATCTGCACCTTGTCCATGAGGTCACCAGCCCCCAGGCATTCGATGCGCTTCGAACCCGGGGGCTTACCGTAAGGCGTCCGGATCTAACTCTTGCAACAATGGATCACTCCACACCAACCGTCCCCATCAACTCGCTACAAGAACTTAAAGTCATCAGTGAACCCGAAGCCTTTGAACAAATCATTCAAATGGAGAAGAACTGCGAAGACTTTGGGCTTAAACTTCGAGGCTTCGATAGTGATGAGCGCGGAATTGTCCATGTAATCGGCCCGGAACTTGGAGCCACTCAACCAGGAAAAACTATCGTTTGCGGTGACTCGCACACCAGTACTCATGGCGCCTTAGGTGCCTTGGCATTTGGAATTGGTACCACTGAAGTCTGCCACGTGCTAGCAACCCAGTGCCTTCTACAACGCAAGCCCAAGACGTTCGCCGTTAATCTGGTTGGGCAACTGCAACCAGGTGTCACAGCAAAAGATATTATCCTCGCGATCATAGGAGAAATAGGAGTAGATGGTGGCACTGGTCACGCAATCGAGTACCGAGGAGAAGCAGCGTCTCGGCTTTCTATTGAAGAACGAATGACCATCTGCAATATGGCTATCGAAGGCGGTGCCCGAACCGGGATGTTCGCTCCAGATGATACAACGTTTGAGTATATTGCCGGCCGACCCCTGGCACCGAGCGGCACCGCATGGGACACCTCACTAAGTAACTGGAGACTGCTACCGAGCTGCGATGACGCAAAGTTTGACAAGGAAGCAACATTAAACATTTCCGAACTGAAGCCTATGATTACATTCGGCACCAACCCGGGCATGGTGATCCCTGTAGATGGAGTAATCCCCACCCCGTCTGCAACGGATACCGGTTTTGCTAAAGCGCTTGACTATATGCAATTAGAGGCCGGGCAACCTCTAGCTGGCACGCCAGTAGATATCGTATTTATCGGAAGCTGTACCAATTCAAGGCTAAGTGACCTGAGAGCGGCGGCAAGTCTTTTCAAAGGACGCAAAGTTGCGGACGGTGTACGGGCATTAGTCGTGCCAGGCTCCGCCAAGGTCAAGCGTGATGCCGAAGCCGAGAATCTACCCGCTATTTTTCAGGCAGCAGGAGCTGAGTGGCGTGAACCTGGATGTTCTATGTGTCTTGCCATGAATGGTGACTTCGTGCCAGCCGGAAAACTAGCAGTCAGCACCAGTAACCGTAATTTCGAAGGGCGGCAAGGCAAAGGGGCTCGAACTGTACTAGCTAGTCCGCTGACGGCAGCGGCTTCCGCCATAAATGGGGTTGTGAGTGACCCCAGACCCTTCATTTAGGCATTGCTGTGGATCCCGTAAACAAAATAACGTCACGCACCGTCGTTCTACCTCTAGATGATGTCGATACCGATCAGATCATTCCTGCGCGTTTTCTGAGAACAACCGTCAGGGAAGGCATCGGTGAAAATCTCTTCGCTGATTGGCGGTACCAGAAAGATGGATCACAGAGGGTGGACTTCATCCTAAATCAGCCCAGCGCACAAGGCGCTGAAATATTAGTGGCAGGACGGAACTTCGGTTGTGGCTCTTCTCGAGAACACGCCCCATGGGCACTTCTAGACCAGGGATTTCGAGCAGTGATAAGTACCGAAATAGCTGACATTTTTAGCAACAATTCACTAAAAAACGGTCTGTTACCAGTAATCGTTGATTCTAAAACCCACCAATGGTTGCTCGACAACCCTAATATTGAGTTGACACTTGATGTAGAAAATAAGCAATTGACGCTTCCGGACGGAAAGACGGTTAGCTTTCCTATCGAGAATTTCTCTCGGTATTGCCTACTGAACGGAGTGGATCAACTAGGATTCCTGATGGAGTTCACTGAAGTAATCTCTGAATTCGAGGCACAGACCCGTTGACGCTTTCAGTTGTTACACTCCCGGGTGACGGAGTTGGCCCCGAGGTAACTGCTCAAGCAACCCGAGTACTCCAGGCGATTTCGGAGCTACTTAATCTAAGCATTGAGATACATGAGGCGCTGATCGGGGGAGCGGCCTTGGATAGTGTCGGCAATCCTTTGCCAGCCCAAACCCTAGAGTACTGTCGAAGCGCAAATGCTATTTTTCTTGGTGCTGTCGGAGGACCCAAATGGGCAAACGCTAAAGTCGAACTGCGTCCAGAACAAGGACTCTTAGGGTTACGGAAAGCTTTAGGGTTGTTTGCAAATCTCAGGCCCATCAAGATCCATCCAGCGCTCATGGATACATCAGTCTTGCGCCCGGAACTCCTCAAAGGGGTAGATATTCTCATGGTTAGGGAACTAACTGGGGGCCTATATTTTGGGAAACGAGGCCGTAGTACAAGTTATGCTTTTGATACATGTGAATACTCTGTACGTGAAATAGAACGCATTTCAAGGCTCGCCGGAAATCTTGCAAAAACCCGCCGAGGAAAAGTCACCTCTGTAGATAAGGCTAATGTACTAGACACCTCTCGGCTATGGCGAGATACGGTTGACCAAGTTTTTGCGGCAGAATTCGCTGACATTGAACTTGAACATATCTATGTCGATGCCGCCGCCATGTACTTGCTGAGTCGGCCAGCAGATTTCGATGTGCTTCTTACCGAAAACATGTTCGGAGATATTCTGAGTGACGAAGCATCAATGCTCTCCGGTTCGCTCGGGCTTTTACCATCAGCTTCACTTGGCGCTGACGGTCCGGGGCTCTTCGAACCCATCCATGGCTCCGCACCCGATATTGCCGGCCAAGGCATCGCAAATCCTTGTGGTGCCATTCTGAGCATTAGCATGCTACTTCGGCATTCTTTAGATCAGCCTCAAGCTGCGGACGCCGTGGAGCAAGCGGTGGCCGGCGTTCTTGAAGCTGGTCTCCGTACCTCAGATTTGGCCACCATAGAAGGTAACACTATAAGCACAACGACCTTCGGCGACGAAGTGCTTTCACGTTTATCGCTTTAAAAATCTCCATACGGATTTGATTTATAAGCAATTTATTTGACTATATTGCTTGACTCTGACTACTTGTTTCTATAATGTAATATTACATTAATACATTAGCCAATTAATACTATGAAAGATTACCGTGGCATGAGCAATCGAAGGGTGGCTCGAGCTGAGGCTGGGCTCTATCGGGCTATTCTGACGTTGAGAAACGAGACTGAATGTCAGAAATTCTTTTCAGACCTTTGCACTCCCGCAGAACTCGAAGCGCTTGTGGACCGTTGGGCGGTCGTTGCACACCTGGCAGATGGCCTCCCCTATCGGAGAATTCATGAACTGACAGGAGTTTCGGTTACGACCATTGGACGTGTGGCGCGCTTTTTATCAACAGGCAGCGGCGGGTATAAAACGGCTCTCAAGAGACTAAGCGCGTTTTAAGACCACTTCCGCAAAGGAGAAAATAAATGGAACAACAAGATACGCGCATCAAGATCGCTGTGCAGAAGTCGGGCCGATTGACCGAACACTCCATAGAGCTACTTGTTCGATGCGGGCTGAGCTATTCAAAAGGGCGTGATCAACTTATCTGCTATGGTGAGAATATGCCGGTAGATATTCTGCTGGTAAGAGATGATGATATTCCCTCGCTAGTCCAAGAGAATACCTGCGATCTCGGTATCGTTGGTATCAACATTATCGAAGAGTGTTGGCTCAGTTTTAAAGATCAGGGGGAATCCACTCTTTTCTCACAAGTAACTCCCCTCGACTATGGTCACTGCAGACTTTCGTTTGCGGTACCGGACGAGGTTACCTACACAGGGCCACAATCACTAGAAGGTATGAGAATTGCTACTACCTACCCCCGAATTGTATCGTCGTACCTAGAAGCTCAGGGTATTAATGGAACCATTGTAAAATTCTCGGGTGCCGTCGAAATTGCGCCTAGCTTAGGCAAAGCAGATTTAATCTGCGACCTCGTTTCCAGTGGCGAGACGTTGCGTGCACACAATCTCTATGAAGCTGAAACCATTCTTGAGAGCAGTGCAGCGCTGATACGGACACCTATTGAAGCAACTAGTCAAAAGGCTGAGTGGATCCAAAGGCTGCTGCAGAGAATTCAGGGCGTACTCCAAGTCAAGGAAAGCAAATACATCATGCTACATGCCCCAAAAAGCGCCTTAGAGGAGATTCGCGCTCTACTTCCAGGTAGTGAAGCCCCTACGATCATCCCATTGGAAGGATGCGATGACAAAGTGGCTGTCCATGCTGTGTGCAAAGAAAACGTTTTCTGGGAGACACTTGAAGAGCTTAAGGAGGCAGGCGCGAGCTCGATGCTGGTTATACCCGTCGAGAAGATGCTTGCCTGATGAACACTATGAAGCGATATGACTGGCACACACTGAGTCAGAATGATCAGGAACAGCTGCTACGCCGGCCTGCATTTGATAACGGTTCTAACCTATATCAGCAGGTAGCGGCTATCGTAGATCGAGTCCGCTCAGATGGAGATAATGCGGTACTCAAGCTAACGGAGGAATTAGACGGGATCCGCCTCCCTACCCTTTCGGTTTCCCAGAACGAGATTGATGAAGCCGAAGCTTCGCTAGAAAACGACGATCGCGAAGCTATCCGTGCAGCAGCGGCAAATATAGAGCGATTTCATCAAGCTCAGCTTCCTGACTCGTTATCGGTCGAAACCATGCCTGGTGTCCGGTGCGAGCGGCTGAACCGTCCAATTCCTGAAGTGGGTCTCTATGTCCCAGCCGGAAGCGCACCACTGCCATCCACCGCATTGATGCTGGGTATTCCCGCCCGTTTAGCGGGATGTTCGACCCGAATCCTATGCAGCCCCCCACAGGCTGACGGCTCTGTCGACCCGGCTGTACTTTACGTAGCACGAATCTGCGGAATTTCTGCAGTTTTCAAAGTTGGAGGAGCTCAAGCTATTGCCGCAATGGCTTATGGCACTCAATCCATACCGAAGGTTGCCAAACTGTTTGGCCCCGGCAATGCCTGGGTAACGGAAGCTAAGGCTCAAGTCGCCCAAGATCCGCTAGGCGCCGCACAGGACATGCCTGCAGGTCCTTCGGAGGTTCTTGTTATTGCAGATCAAGACGCAAATCCGGCTTTCGTTGCAGCCGATCTACTATCCCAGGCTGAACATGGCCCGGATTCCCAGATCATCCTCATCACAACCAGCGAGACACTCCTGGCAGCTACACTGGGTGAAATCGAGCGGCAGCAAAAACTGCTGAGCCGGAATGAGATCATCCAGGAATCGCTAACGCACTCTCGGGCAATTCTAGTTGCTGATATTGGGACCGCGCTGAAAGTATCAAATAAATACGCCCCTGAGCACTTAATCCTACAGATCTCGGATCCCCGCACAGTGCTGGACCGAATTCAGGCCGCAGGCTCTGTATTCCTTGGGCCCTGGACTCCAGAATCAGTTGGTGATTACTGTAGCGGCACAAATCATGTGCTACCAACCTACGGATTTGCACGCTCCTATTCTGGTCTTGGAGTTACGGACTTCCTTCGAACTATGACAGTGCAAAGCCTCACCGTCGAGGGGCTCAAAGCCATCGGCCCTATCGCAGAAAGGCTAGCTAACTTGGAAGGATTGGATGCCCATGCGCGAGCTGTGCGCGAGCGACTTAATGTGCTTGGAAAAATCCCAGAAGATGATCCAATATGAACTTTAGCACTGACAACGACATCCTCGATCTCGCACGACCGGAGCTTAGAACATTGGTTCCGTACACTCCTGGTGCCTATGAGCCGACTTGCATTCGCATGAACGCGAACGAATCTCCATATCGAGCCCTGGGAGATACCACGTCTCGAGGACTTAATATCTATCCACCACCGCGACCTTGGGAGTTACGAGACCAATTAGCGGAGCAATACTCCGTCCCTGCGGAGCAAATCTTGGTTACTCGCGGCAGCAGCGAAGCCATTGATGTGTTAATTCGAGGGTTTTGTTCGGCTCGGAAGGAAGAAATCATTATTTGTCCCCCGACATTCGATATGTACCGTCTCTACGCTGGAATCCAAGACGTAGATGCAACCGAGATACCTTTAATACGAAATGCTGACCCGAGACTCGATTTCGCTCTTGACACTAAGACATTGATCAATGCCCTGAACAAACGCACCAAATTGGTTTTCATTTGCTCGCCAAACAACCCTACTGGCCGCTCTACAGCGGCAAGTGAGATCGAAGCGGTTTGTAAAGCAGCCAACGGGAGGGCTCTTGTTATTCTTGATGAAGCCTATTTGGAATTTTCAGACAAAAAAAGCTTACAAAGCTTGCAAGAACGTTATGAACACGTGGTGTGTCTCCGCACTCTATCGAAGTTTGTATCTCTTGCGGGCGTACGTTGCGGAGCGCTTATCGCAATACCGAAACTCATTGAGTTCTTAGGTAGTGTGTTACCACCCTATACTTTTCCAACCCCGTCTATAGAGCTTGCACTCAAAGCTCTCTCGACAGACTCTCTGAAGATTTCCATGGAACGGAACACGCTACTACGTACAGAACGAGCTCGACTTGCAGCAGAATTAAAAAGCATTCCAGCTGTTACAAAGATATGGCCAAGCGATGCAAATTTCTTACTTATTGAAGTCCAAAATCGAAAGGAATTTAGCGAAGCGGCTCGGCGTAGCGGCATTCTAGTGCGAACATTCGGAGAACAAAAATCACTGGAACAGTGCGTGCGCATCACTATCGGCCGACCTGAAGATAATGACTTTTTACTCGAAGCCCTTTCAATGCTTGGTCACAACAAGATTTCTGTAAGAGAGAGGAAATCCCTCGATGATCAGTAAAATTCTTTTCCTCGATCGTGACGGCACACTGGTCGGTGAACCAGCTGATAAGCAAGTTGATAGCCCCACAAAGGTCCGACTCATGCCTGGAGTTATTCCTGCGTTACTGCGCGCCAAGGATGCTGGATACGATTTCGTGATCGTTAGCAACCAGGATGGTTTAGGCACCGAGAGTTTCCCACAAGAATCGTTCGAAAATACTCAGGAATATATACGGGCTTTGTTCTCTTCTCAGGGAATTGAATTCACCGCAGAATTCTTTTGTCCACATTTTATTAAGGATGATTGCGCGTGTCGAAAGCCAAAAATAGGGCTTTTAAAAACCTATCTGTCATCTATTCAACTGGATCGTCAACGCTCGGCCGTCATTGGAGATCGAGACACTGATTCTGAACTTGCCGACAACTTAGGTCTACGTAGCTTTAGAATTTCGACCGATGGTTCGAACGATGAGAATTGGGAACGAATTGCACATATTCTCCTTGACGAACCTCGCAGGGCTTCCGTCAGTCGATTTACCCAAGAGACGCGTATACAGGTCGATGTTGATCTAGATCGTACTGGAAGCGCAAAGATTAATACCGGGATAGGTTTCTTCGATCACATGTTGGAACAACTTGGAAAACATGGTGATTTTGAACTCACTATAGGATGCGAGGGTGATCTAGAGGTTGATGAACACCACACTGTAGAAGATGTCGCCCTTGCACTAGGGGAGGCTCTCAGAAGAGCGTTGAGCGATAAGCGCGGGATTCAACGCTATGGGTTTGTGCTCCCTATGGATGAAGCTCAGGCGCGCGTCAGTATCGATCTAGGTGGGCGCCCTTATGCGGTTTTTGATGGCGAATTTTCTCGCGACCGGGTTGGGGGGTTACCGACGGAACTAGTCCCTCATTTTTTTCGATCTCTAGGCGAAAGCTTAGGTGCTGCCATCCACATTCAAGTCAGTGGGGAAAATGCGCACCATATGGTGGAGGCTTGCTTCAAGGGTGTAGCACGAAGTCTTAGACAAGCTTTCCTCAGGGAAGGCAGCGAATTACCTTCGACAAAGGGTGTGCTATGAACCTATCGCCCATCATCATCGCAAGCGGGGGAGCAAACTTGGCGTCTCTCCAGTTCGCGCTTGAGCGGCTCGGTGTTATTGCCCCCGTAACTGAAAGCGCAACGCAGATAAAAGCAGCGAGTCATGTACTGCTCCCAGGAGTAGGCACGGCACAGGATGCCATGACACGGCTCCACGCAGCGGGATTGGTCGATGTGATACGGAAACTCAAGCAACCTGTACTCGGAATTTGTCTCGGCTTACAGCTTCTTTATAGTGGCTCAGACGAAAATGATGCAGAGTGTATAGGCATCATACCGGGACAAGCTTATCGGTTTCCGCAGAGTGCCAAACTCCCTGTTCCACAAATGGGTTGGAATGCGCTTAAACGAATTGCCGATTCGCCACTAATCGCCGGCATCGAAGATGGGGACTACGCATATTTCATTCATAGTTACGCGCTACCTCAAGGAACTTACACTTACGCAACCTCTGAGTACGGGAACATTTTTTCAGCTGTTGTACAGCAAGATAACTTTTTCGCTACCCAGTTTCATCCAGAGCGATCGGCTCGTGTAGGGGCGAGAGTGCTATCCAACTTTCTGAGTATTTAGATACGGATCGAAACAATGGACTTACTTCCAGCGATCGACATCCGAGGCGGTAAATGCGTTCGACTATTGAAGGGTGATTTTCATCAGGAAACACACTACGAGGCAACCCCCGCCAATCTCGCCCAGCGTTACGCCGATTTGGGTGCACGCTGGGTACACGTCGTGGATTTGGATGGCGCTAGGGATGGCTCACCACAGAATCTTGATCTCGTTGCCACTATAGCGCAAACAAAAAAAATAGAGATTCAACTGGGCGGTGGTATCCGATCAGAAACAGATTTGATCCGTGCACTAACAGTTGTTAACCGAGTAGTGGTTGGCAGTCTCGCAGCCACTTCACCTAATCTAGTCGAACATTGGCTCAGAGAGTTTGGTCCGAATCGGCTAACGTTAGCTCTGGATGTTAGACTCGATCAGGATAATGAACCGTTTATTGCAACCCATGGTTGGACGAAAGACTCCAAACTTACACTTTGGGCAGCATTAGATCGCTATTCTCAGGCAGGCCTTCGCAACGTACTTTGCACCGATGTCGATAGAGATGGTGCACTCAAAGGCCCTAACCTCAAGCTCTATAAAACCTGTGTTGAACGCTGTCCTGACATCTCGTTTCAGGCTTCTGGGGGTGTACGCAATATCCAGGACTTATGTGAACTCTCAAAAACAGGTGTGGCGTTCGCTATTTCAGGAAAAGCACTCCTAGAAGGATTGCTTTCAGATGAGGAGATGCGGTCATTCTTGCCAAACGGATAATTCCCTGTCTAGACGTCAAAAACGACGTAGTCGTTAAAGGCATTCAATTTCAAAATCACCGTGTTATGGGCGACATCATAGAACTATCTTCGCGCTATCGGGACGAAGGAGCTGATGAGGTGGTCTTTTACGACATTACAGCCAGCCCAGATGGACGCACGGTGGATCGAAGTTGGGTAAATCGCGTCGCTGCTGTATTAGATATTCCCTTTTGTGTTGCAGGCGGGATTCGAACCCTCACAGATGCGGAATCGGTACTCAATCTCGGAGCGGACAAGATCTCGATTAATACCCCTGCACTGGAACACCCCGAGTTGATCGAAGAACTTGCATCACGTTTTGGTTCCCAATGCGTCGTGGTGGGCATCGATAGTAAGGCTGAGCACGAAGACTATATGGTCTACCAATACACCGGAGATCCCGATCGTAGTCGTTCCACTCAACGACGCACGCTGGACTGGATCAAAGAGGTACAAGACAGGGGTGCTGGTGAAATTGTGCTGAATTGCATGAATCAAGACGGTGTCCGGAAGGGATATGATCTAGTACAGCTCACTCAGGTACGGAATATTTGCCAAGTACCCTTGGTCGCCTCCGGTGGAGCAGGAGAGATGTCACACTTCAAGGACGTTTTCCAGAAAGCGCTGGTTGATGGCGCACTTGCGGCCACTGTCTTCCATTCAGCAGCAATATATATTCCCGCACTAAAGGAATATTTAATAGAAGCCGCCATCGTAATGCGCCCTCCCAATAACTTAGGAGTAAAGCCAAATGAATACAACTACAGGGCAACTTGAATTTCTCGCAACGCTTGAGAGCGTCATAAGTAGCCGACTTAACAATCCATCTGAAAGTAGCTACACGGCGCGTCTCGCGGCCGAAGGTAAGCGCAAAGTGGCGCAAAAAATAGGTGAAGAAGCCATGGAGGTTGCGCTGGCCGCCGTATCAGAAACGCCAGAGCGGCTCACTGAAGAAGTCGCAGACCTACTTTACCACCTATTGGTTATCCTAAAAATAAGGGGAATCTCGCTCGGAACCGTCATTGCAGAACTTGAAAATCGGCATACCGACTAAATTCGCTTTCAGATCCTGCCTTTTAAATCAAAAATTCAGTGGCAGGTTCTCTCAAATTGTATCGAGAACTCATCGAGTAACCATAAGCACCAACGTTGGCAATAAGCAGGATGTCCCCCTCCTCCGTCTCCGGTAACAGCCGATCCGAACCGAGCCGATCGCCTGTCTCGCAAATCGGACCCACGATAGTTACAACTTCTGTCGCTGGATCGCCCAAACGGGAAAGATTCACGATCTCATGATAAGCACCGTAAAGCGCAGGGCGTATGAGTGAATTCATCCCGGTGCCCACACCCACATACCGAACATTCCCTTTTCCTTTTTTCTGCGTTACACGTGTAACCAGCACACCCGCCCGAGCCACAATAAACCGACCAGGTTCCAACCACAGTTGAGTATCTGGCGAAATTGTCTTAACACGACCCAATGCGGCCTCAAGTTGATTCATGTCCAGAGGCGTCTCTCCGGGCTTTTCTGCAATCCCTAGACCACCGCCAAGGTCCACATACCGAACATCCGGAAAAAGACCTCTGAGACTAGTTAATTGAGAACCTGTTCGTTCCCAGTTTTCCGGTTCTAGAATACCGCTACCCGTATGAGCATGTAGTCCAACCACACGAGCCCCTGCAGCAACGATTAAATCTTTGAGTTCTTCACACTCAAATAGGGGAATACCAAACTTCGAGTGGACGCCTGCCGTACGGACATGCTCATGATGCCCCTGACCCTGTCCGGTATCTATCCGCACAAAGATTTCCCTGCCTGCGAACATGTTCGGCCAGTGCCTGATAGGGTGAAGGTTATCGAGCGTAACCCAAACGCCCTGCTCAAGACCCCATGCGTACTCCTCTTTTGGAGCAAAGTTAGGCGTGAAGAGAATCTTCTTTCGATCAATATCCGGTAACAAATCAAGCACACGCTGGATCTCTCCCGGAGAGACGCACTCAAAATTGACGCCTTCTTCATTGACGGTATTTAAAATTCCCAGATGCGCGTTTGCCTTCATGGAATAAAACACTGAATCCACAGACTTGAGTGAAGTAAGCGCAGCAAGTGAGTCGCGCACACTATCTAAATCGTATACATATGCAGAATCATGCTCCTCAGCAACAGCAATCAGCTGTTCCCGCTTATTCGCCCACCACGGCAGTAGCAATGTTTTGGTGTCCGGAAGTGGATCTTGAAATTGCTCCCAGGTAGGCCCAAAAACACCCCCTTCCTGAAACTTGTTAACTAAAAGCCTATGTAAGCGCTGCAGCAAGCGATACCCATGTTCGGTATCCACCACAAAGGTAAGATTTAGATCATTGGCAGCTTGAGTAAGTAGATGTACCTTCTGCTCTTCAAACACTTCAAGCACGGCACTAAGCTCGTGGAGAATAGTTCGAATTCTCCGTCCCACTAGCGTAATTGCTGTGCAGTCTTGAATAATAGTTACTCGGCATAGCTGTCCCAAATCGTCAGCAACTGCCTCCACAACGGAAGAATCAACAACATTGTTTCCAACATCAATTGAAACCGTGACATTACTCTCTGATGTTGAAATAAGATCAACAGATAAGCCATGCTTTCGGAAGTAACCGAAGGCTTCTGCTAGAAAACCTACCTGATGCCACATCTCCATTGACTCCATCGAGATAAGCGTAATTCCATCCCGCTGGCAAATTGCCTTGAGCTGGGAAGTGTCATCGCCAACAGCATTTGAAATCACTGTGCCTTCCCACTCAGGATGACTAGTACATCTTAAAAATAGTGGAATCCCTGAGCTCCGCACTGGAGTGATACTACGAGGATGCAGTATCCCTCCACCTGCAGAAGCAATTTCTTGAGCCTCACTGTAGTGCAACTCTCTAAGTAGACGCGCAGTAGAAACTACTTTCGGATCTGCGCTAAAAAACCCTGGAACATCAGTCCAAATCTCTAAACGTCGTGCCTGAAGAAGTGCTGATAAATAAGCAGCAGAGGTATCTGAGCCACCACGTCCTAAGAGGACTGTATCACCGCGAGAATTGCGTGCTATGAACCCCTGAGTCACGATGAAGCCACCTATACCCGCTAGTTCGTCCTGCAACTCAATGCTTGGCTCAAATCGACACGTGGCAGACAAAAATTGAGTACGCTCTGTACAATCTCTATCTTCTCTACTCTCCAACAACATCCGTGCATCCCGCCATTGAGCTGCAAGACCTTGCGCGCCGAGATAGTTTGCGCTGAGGGTTGTTGCCAGAAGCTCCCCACTAGCCATAACGAGCGCTTGCACTTGCGGGCTAACCTCCCCCGCTAAGCGAATTCTATCCAGGAGTTGTTGCAACGTATCAAAATGCGTATCAAGCAAATCAGAAGCAATCCCCAACTCCGTTGCTAATTGAAGATGTACTGCACAAATTTGATCAAACTGTTCGGCCGTGTCGTTAGACACCGCCAGCTCTAGTAATTCCTCAAGTGCATTTGTGATACCAGCCAAAGCCGAGTGCACAACAACAGGTATCAGGCCTTCAGCAACCCGCTGCTGCAGCAAATTCGTAATAAAATTCCAATTTTTGGCCGTAGTGACACTACGCCCTCCAAACTTCATCACAATAAAGGGCGACTCAGGATTAGGTGTGTAAACACCATCAAATCCTGCGCTTTCGTGAACTCTAGTGTTCATGCTTACTCCACAAAAAAACCCGCCAGGAAAAGCCTCAGCGGGTTTTCATCGTAACCGTAATCGCTTTTTTGCTATGGCATCGGCACGAGCAACCCGCTGACAGTGCGCTTATGCATCACCACCATGTTAACGGTCCTCTTTTTGCAAATGCCATACATCGGGCGCAACTTATAGCTAACAACTCTTCAGGTCAAGAGACTGAAACATCCCGCCCCCTCAATCACCACTAGCTTATGTCTGTCACAGCACCAAGCGAGGCAGAACTCACCAGCTTCGCGTATTTCGCAAGTAATCCCCTTGTAGTATACGCTGGCTCAGGGGTCCAGTTGCGTAGCCGCAAATCTATCTCCTCCTTGGATATCGCAACGTCGATGGTCTTAGTCTCTGCATCAATAGTGATCTGATCACCCTCCTCAACAATGGCAATTGGCCCTCCTGCCGCAGCCTCAGGCGCAACATGGCCTACCACAAACCCGTGGCTACCCCCAGAGAATCTGCCATCGGTTATTAGCGCAACTTTATCACCCAACCCCTTACCAATGATGGCACCCGTTGGACTCAGCATTTCTCGCATACCAGGGCCACCTTTTGGCCCCTCATAACGGATAACTATAACGTCACCAGCAATAATCTTGCCACTCAGGATAGCTTGCAACGCATCCTCTTCAGAATGGAATATCCGTGCTGAACCCGTGAACCGCGTGCCCTCTTTTCCAGTAATTTTAGCAACCGCCCCTTCGGGGGCTAGATTCCCGTACAGAACTGCTAGGTGACTATCAGCCTTAATCGGATCGTCTAACCTGCGAATGATATCTTGCCCTTGAGGATAGGGTTTGATGTGAGCTAGATTCTCAGCCAGTGGCTTACCAGTAACAGTAAGGCAATCCCCGTGAAGCAAGCCCGCATCTAACAAGATTTTCATTAGCGGTTGGATGCCTCCAATCTGGATTAATTCCGACATCATATAGCGCCCGCTTGGTCGCAAGTCTGCTAATACCGGAACTCGGACACCGATACGCGCAAAATCATCTAAGGTTAAAGCGATGCTTGCATCGTGAGCAACCGCCAACAAATGTAGTACCGCATTAGTGGAACCTCCGAGTGCGATTACCATGGTTATAGCATTCTCAAAAGATTCTTTGCTAAGAATATCGGAAGGCTTGATCCCCCGCCGAACTAGTTGCACTACGGCCTCTCCGGCCCGTTCACAGTCCATCTTCTTGGCATCGGAAATAGCTTCCTGAGCAGAGCTATTTGCAAGACTCATTCCCATAGCCTCGATCGCTGATGCCATCGTATTCGCCGTATACATACCGGCACACGAACCTGGACCAGGAATGGCCGTTAACTCGACCTCCCTAAGTTCAGCTTCGCTGACACTTCCGGCGGCAACACCACCAACTGCCTCAAAAACAGAAATCACATCACGGTGCTTAGCGCCAGGTTTGATTGTGCCACCGTAAACAAAAATTGAAGGCCTATCGAGGCGTGCCATAGCCATGACACAACCCGGCATATTCTTGTCGCAACCACCAATTGTTACGAGACCATCGAATCCCTCCGCAGCCGTAACAGCTTCGATAGAATCTGCGATGACCTCGCGAGAAATTAGCGAGTAACGCATACCGGGTGTGCCCATGGAGATGCCATCAGATACCGTAATGGTATTGAAAATCACACTCTTCCCACCCGCAGCATCAGCGCCAGCTGCAGCGAGATCCGCTAAACCATTAATATGCATGTTGCACGGCGTTACCATGCTCCAGGTTGATGCGATACCAATTTGGGGCTTCAAGAAGTCTTTGTCGGTAAAGCCAACCGCACGCAGCATCGCCCTGCTTGGCGCTTGTTCTAATCCATCGACAACAACCCTCGAATGTTGCCGGGGGTCTACTTTATCTCGTTCGTTCAACGAATTAACTTCCCTAGCCCGGTTGAGATCTTAGAGATCTTAGTGTTCGATGGTCGGGGCGACTGGATTCGAACCAGCGACCTCTTGCGCCCCATGCAAGTGCGCTACCAGGCTGCGCCACACCCCGACCGCAGTAAGTACTAGTGTAGCTAAAACTCGAATGTGTGGGACAAAAATCGGGTTGCGTAGACCGACAAGTCCCTATCTGCGAAGCACTTTCAGGATGTCCTCAAGCTCAGTACGAACTTGATGGATGATCTGCTGACTTTGACTTGAGTCGTGACGCGCCTCATCTCCCGCCAACTTCTGTCTGGCGCCACCAATGGTGAACCCTTCTTCATAAAGGAGACTCCGTATCTGGCGGATAATCAGGACATCTTGCCTTTGGTAATAACGTCGATTTCCCCGTCTTTTTACAGGTTGAAGATGTGAAAATTCTTGTTCCCAGTACCGTAGAACGTGAGGTTTCACCCCACAAAGCTCGCTCACCTCACCTATGGTGAAGTAACGCTTACCCGGAATCAATGGTAGTTCCGCGTTATTCCCGGGTTCCAGCATATGCCTCTACACGCGCTTTTAATTTCTGACCAGGTCGAAAAGTGACTACACGTCTCGCGGTGATCGGTATCTCCTCTCCAGTCTTTGGATTACGCCCTGGTCGTTCATTCTTATCCCGTAAATCAAAGTTCCCAAAACTTGATAATTTAATCTGTTCGCCTGTTGCTAAAGCGACACGCAAATCTTCAAAAAATGAATCTACCAACTCACGAGCTTCTCGCTTATTCAGGCCAAGCTCGTTAAACAACGACTCCGCCATATCCGCTTTCGTCAGTGCCATAATTTTCACTTTCTTATTGTTGCACCAAGCTTACGCTCTAGCTGTTTGAAAACTGAGCCCATTGCGTGGTCAGCATCCAAGTCGGTAAGGGTGCGGGATGCTCCCTGCAAAATCAACCCTAACGCTATGCTTTTTTTACTTGACTCGATGTTTCCACCGCGATATAAGTCGAATAATTTAATTTCGTATAAAAGTTCACCGGCTGCCTCTCGAACACACTCAATTACTTGCTCACTCGAAATATTCTCATCGAGTACGACAGCGATATCTCGTCGTACCGATGGAAATTTTGAATAACTTTTATGAACAGGAATTCTTGCAAACGTTGCTTGTTCCAATTGCAACGCAAAAAGGACTGCCGTTTTTTTTAATTCTAGTTGTTTTTGTAATTTAGGATGTAAAATCCCCAACCAGCCAATTGGGTCATCCCCCATGAGAATGCGCGCACATTTCCCGGGCGTTAGAGCAGGATGTTCAGCAGGAAAAAACCGGGCTTTATCACTGCGACCGGTCAATCCGAAAACAGCCTCCAAATCAGCTTTTACGTCAAAAAAATCGACCTCTCGATCATCATTACTCCAGTGAGCTGGCCATTGTGAACCTAGCGCTAATCCCGCTAAAACACTGGCCTCTAGGACACCTGAGGCATCCTGGGAAAATTGCGTACCGGTCTCAAATAACCGGAGCCGCTCCTGTTGCCGACTGAGATTCTGTTTTGCGGTAGTAAGGAGTCCGGGCCAGAGAGATCGTCGCATGACGCGTAGCTCCTGCGAGATCGGGTTGGCCAACCGGATGGGCTTAATACCTGGATTAATCGCAGACTCTAGTTCTTCGTCAACAAAACTATAGTTGATGACTTCAGAATAACCACGATCGACAAATAAATCGGTAATGCGCTCTTCCGTTACTCGTGTTTCAGTGGCCATTCCAAGTCGGTGATCACTTATTTCCGATATAGCGGGAATGGTGTCGTAACCGATCATGCGTCCGACCTCCTCAATGAGGTCTTCTTCAATACTGATATCAAATCGAAATAAAGGTGGAACAACCGACCAGCCATCTTTGATTTGCGTAACATCCATCTGTAAAGAGCTGAGCCTTTTTTCTACTTCTTTTTTTTCCAAAGAAACCCCAAGAAGCGACTGGAGTCTTTCGTAACGTAAAGAGATGGACGTCTTCAGAGAGAGGTGCCGTTTGCTCTCAGCTACCACAACAGGGCCTGGGTCTCCGCCAGCAATATCCAATAGGAGTTTCGTTGCGCGCTCAATAGCACGCACCTGATGTTCTGGATCTACTCCCCGTTCAAACCTCAGAGAGGCCTCCGTCTGAAAACCAAACCGACGCGCACGACCGGCAATCACTTCTGGCGAAAAAAAGGCGGCTTCAAGAAAAACATTCTGAGTCGATGGTTCAACAGCTGTGCCCTGTCCACCCATGACACCCGCCATTCCTATGGCACCAGAGCCATCCGCTATAACCAGAATGTCAGACTCCAAAGCAATCTCAGTGCCATCCAAAAGATTAAGTTTTTCTCCCGGCTTTCCGAACCGAACGGTAATCTTCTGAGCAAGCTTGCTTAAATCATAGCTATGCAAGGGTTGCCCTAGCTCAAGCATCACATAATTCGTCACATCCACGACGGGGTGGATTGGACGTAGTCCCGCGCGGCGCAGCCGCTCTCTCATCCACAGAGGAGATATGCGCCCAGTAGCCACGTTGCAGATAGTTCGGCCGACGAATCTCGGACATGCTTCCTTTGCAGCTAGTTTGACGTCAAACGTAGCGTCAATCTTCGCAGGAACAGGATCAAAATCAGGCATAACGGGAGATGTGTCGTTAAGCGCTGCGATTTCCCGCGCAATGCCGATCACGCTGAAACAATCACCACGATTTGGGGTTAGGTCAATATCGATAGTCGTATCTTCCAATCGCATATAGTTCCGAAGCGAGGTTCCTACGGGTGCGTCTGAATCCAGTTCAAGTAAACCGGATGAGTCCTCATCGAGTCCTATTTCCTGGGCTGAACACAGCATGCCATCTGAAACCACACCTCTAAGCTCCATAGCCTCAATCGTCGTTCCATTGGGGGTTGTGGCACCCACAGGGGCAAAGGCAGTTTTCAGGCTCTTTGAGACGTTTTGTGCTCCGCAAACTACGGAATACTGCTGTGTACCGGTACTCACTGTGCAGACCGTCAAACGGTCCGCATTCGGGTGAGGTTGCACATCTAAAACTTCTGCTATGACAATTTCAGGGGCTATAGGGACTATTGGCTCTACGGAAGCAACCTCCAGGCCACCAACTGTAAGTTGCTCTGCAAGTTGCTCAGGGACCAGGTCAAAATTTACCCATTCCCGAAGCCAATCGAGATTTACGCGCATTGCCTAAGCCTCAGGCGAACTGCTGAATAAAACGCAAGTCATTTTCAAAGAAGAGTCGGAGGTCATCGACCCCATAACGGAGCATTGTAAGGCGTTCGACTCCCATTCCGAATGCATAACCTGTGAACTCTTCGGGATCGATATTGACATTTCGCAACACAGTCGGATGTACCATCCCACAACCAAGAATCTCCAGCCAGTAACCACTCTCGGATAGCACATCCACCTCTGCGGAGGGCTCCGTAAACGGGAAATAGGACGGTCGAAAACGCAACTGGACCTCGCGCTCAAAAAAGTGTGAAACAAATTCGTACAAAAGCGATTTCAAATTAGCAAAGCTGATGCCCTGACCGATAGCAAGCCCTTCAACCTGCGTGAACATCGGCGTGTGAGTTAAATCAGAATCGCGCCGATAAACCCGGCCAGGAGCAATTAATCTAATCGGAGCGCCTTGCTCTCGCATAGCACGAATCTGTACAGGAGAGGTATGAGTCCGCAATAACAAACCAGAGTCTAAATAGAAGGTATCATGCATGGCACGCGCTGGATGGTTCTCGGAAATATTGAGAGCAGTGAAGTTATGATAGTCATCCTCTAACTCTGGTCCCAGCTGAATCTTGAAACCAGCCAGCGTAAATATCTCCTTCATTCGCCGTAATGTCCGCGTGATTGGGTGCAGACTGCCGCGACTCTGACCTCGACCTGGCAATGTGACATCGAGGCGATCAGTTGCTAACGACATCTCAATCCCTGCAGCTTCTAATACCGCCTGCCGCGACTCGATTGCTAAAGCGAGCTCTTCATTGATCTCGTTGATTTCTTTTCCAGTGCTGGCGCGTTGCTCTGCAGGAAGCTTACCGAGACCTCTTAGCTCGTTAGTCAACAAGCCTTTACGCCCAAGATATTTAATGCGGACCGCGTCAAGCTCCTTGAGATCAACTGACCCGCTCACCGCTTTCTGAGCTTGCTTGAGCAGTTGAGGCAGGCTGCTCATAGGATCGCCCTCCGGTGACCCTTGGGCGTCAGGAAGCCAAGGCTTCTTTTGCCGCGTCAGCGATAGCCGAAAAGGCTTCCTGATCGTGGACGGCAATATCCGCCAGGACCTTCCTGTCGACCTCTATATCGGCACATTTGAGCCCGTTAATCAAACGACTGTAAGAAAGCCCGTTTAATCTAGCCGCTGCATTTATGCGCGTTATCCAAAGAGCTCTAAATTGTCGTTTCCGTTGTCTGCGATCACGGTAGGCATATTGGCCAGCTTTTATCACAGCCTGCTTAGCCACCTTATAAGTTCGGCTACGCGCTCCGTAATAGCCCTTAGCCTGACTCAGCACCTTTTTGTGGCGAGCCTTCGCAATCACCCCACGTTTTACTCTAGCCATAACTCCGTCCTCAACTGTAAGGCAGCATTCTACGAACTGCTTTCACGTCCGCATCAGCAATTTGTAGGGTAGCTCCGAGCTGACGTTTACGCTTAGCGCTCTTCTTTGTCAGAATGTGGCTACGGAAAGATTGGCCGCGCTTATAACCACCCTTGGCTGTGCGTCTGAACCGCTTTGCGGCACCACGATTGCTCTTTAGCTTCGGCATCTATATCTCCCATTTTCAGCCTGAGCGATGACTGCCCACTTTCAGGCGCCCCGCCTCGGTGCCACGACATTTTTGCCGCAACTACGGGTACTTTTTTAATTCAATACGCCTAGTGCCCTGACCGCTTTTTTGGCGCGATCACCATGATCATCTGCCTACCTTCGAGCTGCGGGAATTGCTCCACAACCCCAAACTCCTGCAGATCTTTCTGCACCCGCTGCAATAGTTCGGCTCCAAGTTCCTTGTGTGCCATCTCTCGGCCCCTGAAACGTAGAGTAACTTTTGTTTTGTCGCCCGACGTGAGGAATCGAATTAGGTTTCTCAACTTAATCTGATAGTCCCCTTCCTCCGTGCCGGGGCGAAACTTAACCTCCTTTACATGGATCTGTTTCTGCTTGCGCCGAGCAGATTGAGCCTTCTTACTTTGCTCGAAAACGAATTTACCGTAATCCATTACCCGGCAGACCGGAGGTTCCGAATTTGGTGCAACCTCCACAAGATCAAGATCTGCCTCCTGTGCAAGCCCCAGCGCATCGCTTATTGCCATGACTCCTACTTGGTCTCCACCCGCTCCAATTACTCTAACCTCAGGCGTGGCGATCTCGTCATTGCGCCTCACACGCTTCGATTGAACGATATTTTGCTCCTTGTGAATCAGTCTCTAAAGTACAGCAACCACACAGGCATTTAGAAGGGTATCTCCTGCCGCCCACTTGTGTTCGCCGACGGCCGCCTTCGCTCACCACTCCCGCAACCAGCTCAGTCTGCACCCAGAGCGACGTGGGATTGTAAGCTGCGTCTCGGACTGACACAAGTAGGGCGAAATCTTAAACACCTTACATTTCAGAGGGTTCGAAGGCTATCGCAATATGTCGATAGGGGGCAGCACCCCCATTGTTAGTTGGTAGGCGCGAGTGGGATCGAACCACCGACCCCCACCATGTCAAGGTGGTGCTCTACCACTGAGCTACGCGCCTCAAGTGACGGCAACCATACCCATTACCGACAGTTGGGCCAAGTGCTTACTTCATTAACTTGCAAGGTTCTGGGAAAACCCGAACCCTTTTCGCCGTACTTCGTTGATCTCATCCCGCATTTGCGCTGCTTCCTCGAACTCTAAATCTCTTGCATGCTTGTGCATTCGCTTCTCTAGTACTTCAATTTGGCGCAAGACTTGTTCTAGAGTCATCTGTTGATGGATATCAGTTTTTCGGTGTTGCCCACGGTACTTCCCTCTGGGAACAGCGCGTGCACCTTCCATTATGTCTTGGACGGGTTTGCGAATGGATTGTGGTTGAATATTGTGAACCGTGTTGTGTTCGAGCTGCTTCTGTCGCCGGCGCTCTGTTTCTTTTATCGCACGTTCCATAGACCGTGTGACCCGATCCGCATAGAGAATAGCCTTTCCCTTCACGTTTCTCGCCGCACGGCCAATGGTCTGGATAAGAGACCCTTCCGAGCGCAAAAATCCTTCCTTATCCGCATCTAATATTGCGACAAGAGAGACCTCCGGCATGTCTAGCCCCTCACGCAAAAGATTGATTCCGACCAAAACATCGAACTCTCCCAACCTCAAGTCGCGGATAATTTCGGTGCGTTCTACCGTCTCGATGTCCGAGTGAAGATAGCGGACCCGGACACCGTGCTCCCGAAGGTACTCGGTAAGATCCTCGGCCATTCGTTTAGTCAAGGTCGTAATCAGAACTCGTTCCTGGACAGCAGCTCGCGCGTTAATCTCCGAGAGAACGTCATCAACCTGCATACCGGCAGGACGTACCTCCAACTCTGGATCAACCAATCCAGTAGGACGTACCACCTGTTCCACAAATTGGTCGGAATGCTCTCGTTCGTAGGGCCCGGGGGTTGCAGAAACAAGTATGGTTTGAGGGGCCAAACGCTCATATTCATCAAAACGAAGGGGTCGATTATCCAGAGCTGAAGGTAACCGGAACCCGTACTCGACCAGAGTCTCTTTGCGGGAACGATCGCCACGAGACATACCTCTCAACTGGGGTAACGTTGCATGACTCTCATCCACAAATAACAACGCATTTTCCGGCAAATAATCAAAAAGTGTTGGCGGTGCCTCTCCGATCTGACGTCCGGAAAGATATCGGGAATAATTCTCAATGCCTGTGCAATAACCCAACTCGCTGATCATCTCCATGTCGAATCGCGTCCGTTGCTCCAGGCGTTGCGCTTCGACTAACTTATTCGCCGCATGCAGCTCTTTGAGATGGATCGCCAGCTCTTCGCGAATCTTATCAATCGCTGCGAGAAGGATCTCCCGAGACGTTACGTAGTGAGTCTTTGGATAAATGGTTGCCCGAGGCACTTTACGGAGCACCTCACCGGTGAGCGGATCAAAATGGCTTATTTCTTCAATCTCGTCATCAAATAGCTCTATCCGGACTGCCTCACGCTCAGAATCTGCGGGAAATATATCGACAACGTCACCACGAACCCGAAAGGTACCCTGACTCAACTCCATTGGGTTACGAGTGTACTGGAGCTCAGCAAGCCTTCTGAGAATCTTCCGCTGGTTGATGGCTTCCCCACGAACCAGGTGTAGAACCATGCCGTGATAGGCCTTGGGGTCGCCTAATCCATAAATTGCCGAAACCGTCGCAACAATAATGGTGTCCTCCCGTTCAAGGAGTGCTTTTGTCGCAGAAAGCCTCATCTGCTCGATATGCTTGTTAATTGAGGCATCTTTCTCAATGTAAGTATCCGTCGACGGTACGTATGCTTCGGGCTGGTAATAGTCGTAATAGGAAACGAAGTACTCAACAGCATTCTTAGGAAAAAACTCTCGCATCTCGCCATAAAGCTGTGCTGCGAGTGTTTTATTGTGCGCTAAAATTAGAGTGGGCCTCTGCAATGCCGATACGACGTTTGCCATAGTGAACGTCTTTCCTGAGCCAGTAACTCCCAACAGCGTCTGCTTATGGAGCCCCAGCCTAATTCCTTTCACCAAGGAATCGATGGCCTCCGGTTGATCGCCCGCGGGTTGAAATGCCGATTTCAGTTCGAAGGTTTTGCCAGGCATACTTTAAGATAACGGCCAGAACCCAATGTGGAAATGCAGTGAACCTCCAATTGACAGATAGGGTCAAGAAAATCCGCCCGTCGCCTACCGTATCAATTACAGCTCGGGCTGGAGAGTTACGCGCTACAGGTCGAGATATTATTGCCCTGAGTGCAGGCGAACCTGATTTTGCGACACCTCCCCATATCTGCGAAGCCGCACATGAGGGCATTCGTCGCGGACAAACAAAGTACACCGCCGTTGACGGGAAACGAAGCCTAAAAGAAGCGATTATTCTTAAGTTTCAACGAGATAATGAGCTGACATTTAAGTTAGACCAGATCCTCGTCTCTAGTGGCGGCAAGCAGTCTTGCTACAACGCCTGTCAGGTACTTGTGGAGTCTGGCGACGAAGTCATCATCCCCGCACCACACTGGGTGTCGTTCCCGGATATGGTGAGGCTCGCTGACGCTGAGCCTGTCATCGTTCACACAAACGCAACAACCGGATTCAGAATGACTGCGGAGCAACTGGATTCCGCAATAACCGAGCGAACGCGCGCGCTTATCATCAACAGTCCGTGTAACCCGACCGGTAGCGCATATACCCGCACCGACTGGAAGATGCTTGGTGACGTACTGTCCGAGCACCCACGTATTTTCATCATCACTGATGATATCTACGAACACATCTACTGGGGGGTCGAACCGTTCTGCAGTTTCTTGACAGCCTGCCCACAGTTAGCCTCTCGCACCCTGGTCGTCAATGGGGTATCGAAATGCTATGCAATGACAGGGTGGCGAATTGGATACGTGGCTGGACCTGAAGCGATCATCAAAGCGATGACTACTATTCAGAGCCAGAGCACCACAAATGCCTGCACCATCTCCCAGGTAGCGGCTGAGGCAGCGCTGAATGGCGACCAAACCACCGTGACGAAAATGTGTGCCGCATTCAAGGCACGCCATGACTACATCATCGATGGTCTCAACCGATTAACCGGATTTGACTGTCGACCCTGTGAAGGCACTTTTTACGCCTTTCCAAATATCGACAAAACCATTGAATCCATTGGTGCGAAGGACGATATTGATTTCTGTTCAAAACTACTTGAAGAAAAAGATCTGGCTCTGGTGCCTGGCTCTGCATTTGGTGCGCCCGGTCATTTAAGGCT
>DBZY01000028.1:0-2755 GCA_002311835.1 Proteobacteria bacterium UBA1148
GACTACGCACTGTATCGTGACCGGGGTGACGCTGAGGGGTTTGCCAACACTTTTACAGAGGATGGCGAATGGGGCCGACCAACAGAGGTCCAAGGTAAGTCGGCCAGAAGCCCACGACGCCATCAGGGCGATGAGCAGACTGATGCCTATATAGAATCGACGCGCGACCGCAAGGGGCAGACGAATCGATCGACTCACCATGCGATCCGCCTCCCTCATTATCCTTCTGAATCAGGGATTTTATCAGGACGCACAATCTCCAGATTACAAACGCCCACCTCCCAAAAGAAGCGGGCATTCGTGATTGTGGTAAACGTACGAGCCTAGAATGGACCCAAGTGTCCTTCCAGCCAGATCTTCCAGGCATTGAGCGCCAGCCACTGATCGTACATGGCCCAGCTCTCGTACTTGGGTAACCTGACAGCGTCAGGGGCTAAGCGCGCCGGCGTTCCGCTCGCGATCTCCGCCTCGAGCGCCGCGCGAAGGTCACGCAGGTACTGCAGTGTGTCGATAACGTCCTGACTCGTGCCACCCTGCAACGGATCGGGTCTGGCGTTGTGAGTGAAGACGATCTTCTCCGTGTCCAGCGTCAGGATCCCTTCGAGTGTGCGCTCCAACTCTCTGACCGTGAAGTCCGGCAGGGTGAAGAACGGCAACCGGTTCGGCCCCACCAGATCGGCGATATAACCAACTCTTTCGCCCGCAAGTACCGGAATGGTCATCCCGTGCCCGTGACTGGCGCCGAAATGATGCAGCTCGAGCGTTTTCCCACCCAGCATGATGTCTTTGCGCGAGCCACCCCAGCTCTCATCCGGCACGGTGAGATCCGGGTGAGGGTTGGCCTTCATCCAGTTGTAAGCATCGACGTGAGCGATGATCGTTGCGCCCTCGTCCTTGAACACCTGCCCGCCACCGGAATGATCCCAGTGATTGTGCGTGTGCACGAGGTAGCGGATCGGCTGATTCGTCACCGACTTAATCGCCGCCACGAGCCCTTCAGAGTGCGCCGAATTGATCGGGTCGATCACCATGACGCCGTCATCGGTCACGACGAACATTGAGACGTAGGTCGTCGGACCCTGATAGCTGTAGACGCCGTCCGCCACCTCCACAGGATTTGCCGTTACCGCCTCCGCGAAAACAAGCAAGCAGACTATCGAGAGTGTTCCTCTTAGGCTAACCATATTGTTGTCTCCTCTGGTTAATTGGCCGTCTGGCGGCCCCTTTTTCTTCGGATCGGATAGTAGCTCGAATGCCTAGAGCGCGTCACCCGGGGACCTCTCCCATCAACTCAAACCGCAAGAGCGTCATCCCCGTGAGCTGAGGCCCGTCGTCTATACCGGCGAGATAGACACCGCCAGTGATTGATGAATAATTCAACCCTGATTTCATTGGGTTTCAAGAGGTCGGTTGAAGGAACCATTTATTGTCAGTTAAAACCATCCCTTCTCGTCGTGACCTGCCCCCTTAGATAAACACAGATTTAATCTAACTACACACAGAGGATAAAGATATGGTGGTTACAAGGCGGTTACATAGATTTATTAGGCTAGAATATATTTCAGCTTCTTATATCTAGAAACATAAGAGATCTTCATGTGTGGAAACACACAAACGTATGTACATTAAACCGCTCTACATCTAGCTGACTAAATAAGATCAGGTTCCAGTCGTAAAGGAATAGGAGTAGTCAACGTCCATGTAATTGCCATTAGCATCGACGATCCACTCTTTTTCTACTGTCACGGTAATAGTATCGCTTGCGGTGAAGTTACCAATACATTCGGCGCTCACCACTATGCTGGCGGCTCTTCCTAAGTTTGCAAAGCCAGTGCAGCTATAAGTTGATGATCCAACCACATTGACTGCCGCCCCTGATGTAGCACAGGTCCCATCTCCTCCGGAGGGGCATATCAATTTGACATTTTCTGAAAAAATAATACTGATGGTTGTGCTTGTTTTATCCACCTGTTGGCTGGTCGTTGGCGTATGTGATGTGACAGTCGGTTTAATATTGTCCAAGGTTGCGTTAGCAACTCCCGATTTCGGTGATTCACCGTTCGCGTTGTAAGCTGAAACGCTGTAATAAGCAGTTTGTCCTTCCGTTAAGGAGCTATCCACATAAGGGCTTGCGGTGACGGCAGTGGCAAGTTCAGTGTCTGCTGCCTGTGTAGAGAGCCTTCGATAGATTTTGAAACCTGTTTCATCAGAGCTTTGATCTGTCCATGCGACATTCACTAAAGTTTGAGCATTAGTGGCTGTGGTATCTGTGGGTGCTGCAGGGACAGGTGTAGCGGAATCGCACATAACCAGATCCGGATAGTTACCTCCATCGCTTAAAGACGTCAGGGTGAACCGATCATCACTCGTTATATCTACCATATATTTAGATACTGCGGAAGCACTCATCACCCCCTTCATAAGCAACATGTTTCTATACAACATGTAAGTGCCAGCAGAGGAAACACTTGCGTTCGAAAACCTTATAAGAGGAGTGGGGTTTGAGGTCGAAAAAGAGTATGCCTGACCCAAGCTCGTTGCCTGTGATGAAGCTGTCATGTTTAACTGGGCATTCGACAAGGTATAAATAAAACTATTCGCTACCCAGCCATTTGTGTTCATATCGTCTCCGCTGGTATAAACACTAGAGCAACTCCAAGTACCCACTAAATCAGCATCAACCGGCGTGCGATTAAGTTTCTGTAAAGTACTAAAAATCTGATTGAAGGTTGATGCTGAAATAGTATCCCCTTCC
>DBZY01000028.1:2874-3433 GCA_002311835.1 Proteobacteria bacterium UBA1148
ATTATTGATAAAGTAATTTGTATGTAATTTTTCATAATGTATCTCACTGAAATGTGCTTTCGCCGAATACGCCGGTTCCGAATTTTTGTAATGCGGCTTTTCGAGCTTGGTTAGCAGCATCTTGGATAGCTGCAGCGGCTGCTATTGCGGCAGCTCTTTCTATGGCTACTTTATTGTCTGTTGTTGTGGAGGTGAAAATATCTGAAACACCTCCAATAATAAGCGTAGTGTTTACCGCCGTATCGTCACTGCTGGAACTGGTGTGTTTAACTTGTACTGTTTGGCCATTAGTAACGGTACCTGCAGCGCTAGTGAAGGAACCACTACCGATCTGGTAAGTACCTCCAGTAATGGATATAGCAGCAGCAGCGTTAATTCCGGCTACGGTGATAGCCGCAGAAGTTATTTCAGTGCTTTTGGCAACATCCGTTTGGTCGGTAAAAGTAAATGTACTGGGTGTTGTATCCGCTGCTGTCGTGGTAGACACACTTTCGCCTCCACCGCCTCCACCGCTCCACCGCCCCCACATGCGGTGAGGATTAGAGAAGACATAACAACA
>DBZY01000094.1:0-44632 GCA_002311835.1 Proteobacteria bacterium UBA1148
ACTCCATGAAGAGACTTCTCACCATCCTCTGTCTGGTTCTTCTGAGCTCCTACTCTTATTCTCAGGAAGTCATTCCTGAGGTTGAGACTGTTACGAAGGACGGTCTTGTTTATCACCAATCATCCACAGAACCTTTTACTGGGATTGTTGAGTGGTTCCACGACAACCACCGAGTAGGGAGTAGAAAAAACTACATAGACGGGGAACTGGGCGGTCTCACTGAGTTGTTCCACGACAACGGTCAATTATGGGTTAGACAAAACTACATAGACGGAGAACTAAACGGTCTCTGGGAGTGGTTTGACAGAAACGGTCAATTATCGAGTAGAACAAACTACATATACGGGGTACACGACGGTCTCAGGGAGGAGTTCTCCGTTAACGGAAACTTGATAAGGACAATGACGTTCAGAAACGGAGAACTGGTCGAAACGAATTCGAATCCTTAACAAGTGCTCAACTCCACCAAGTAACAAGAACTAGTCTCTGACGGGATTTGAACCCTCAACCCCACAGGAGTAGATTCGACTCCATGAAGAAATCTCTCACCATCCTCAAGGGAATTTTTGGTTACGCTTTACCCCTCACCATATTAATTTCTACTTGAAGAATGCTTAAACACATTAAAAACCATCCGCTATTTTGGCCGACAAAATTATTTTTAAAGCGTTTGGCAAAAAAGGAATTATGGGTGAGGACTGAAGTAGATATAAATACCACCATTTATGGGGGATGGGAATTTTGCCCAGACTTTATAGCAGATGATTCAATAATTTATTCGCTTGGCGTGGGTAATGACATAGAATTTGACGTGCTGTTAATTCAAAATTTTCAATCCCTAGTCCACGCATTTGATCCTACCCCTTATGCAATGGAGTGGATCGATAATCAAATATTGCCCAACAATTTTAAATTTCATCCCTGGGCAGTGTCAGGAAAAAATGGGATTCTTAGAATGTATCAAAGAGTCAACAGAAAAGGACAACAATCTAGAGTAATGTGGACAGCAGTAACTGATCAACTCGATGACGTAGATGCGATAGAAGTAGAAAAATATTCCCTTCAAACAATTATGGATAAATTGGGTAATAAAAAAATTGATTTATTAAAAATGGATGTTGAAGGTTCTGAATACGAAATCATAGATACCATCTTAGATATGAAATTTAAACCATCACAATTACTGGTTGAATTTCACCACAGATTTTCAGGTATCGGATTAAAAAAAACAGTTAATACGATAAGTAATCTTCGCGAAGTGGGTTATAAAATTTTTGCTGTATCCAAAACCGGTAGAGAAATAAGCTTTATATATAAAGCTTAGTGGACAAATTCCTCTAAGAGGTAAGTTAAAAAGTGAGAGCCTAGAAAGAATAGCCGCTTCAAATAAGCCTATTAGCAATTAGTGGTCCACGCCCACAGCTCGCGGAGGTATAGCCTCTCCATCAGCCTGCTCACGCTTAATACGCTCAAATATCTCTTCACGATGTACAGTAATCTCTTTCGGAGCATTCACTCCAACACGTACCTGATTACCCTTCACTCCTAGAACTGTGACGGTGACATCATCTCCGATGACAACCGTTTCCCCCACCCGCCGAGTCAAAATAAGCATAGCCAAACTCCTTCTTGGTCTCTGCTACTACACACCTCGTTGCGCTGTTCTACGCAGCCTACTGTAAGAAGTATCAGTAGCTATACCGGCTTTATTCTTTCAAATTTTTGGGCCGGTCCCCCTGTTTGCGGATCAGGCACCTAGTCAAAACCCGCCGACACATGTTAATGCATTTTACCCAGCGAGAACTCTGAAATTAGACAGAGTCTAAGGGGTTCAATCTAAGAAAACGGAAACCCTATCAGTAACAAGTGCTAATGCTTCATCCAGCTTATCTGGACGGGTACCCCCGGCCTGAGCAAAGTCAGCCCTACCACCGCCTTTCCCGCCCACACACTCCGCAACGTGGCTTATCAGTTCCCCCGCCTTTAGCACGCTAGTTAGATCTTTGGAGACACCCGCTACCAAGCGGACCTTATCTCCCTCCACGGCACCTAACACCACTACTCCGGAACCCAATTGGTCCCGAAGTTTGTCGGACGTCTCTCTCAAAGCCCTAGAATCAACTCCATCGATCCGCGCTGCCAGTACTTTTACACCCCCCACATCGACCGCTTCGGAAAGGAGGTCGCGCGAGCCTCCAAAAGCCACTTTTCTCTTGAGTGCTTTCACTTCTCGCTCAAGTATCCGGTTGCGCTCCACAAGCTGTGTGACCTTCTCTGATACATCCTCGCGCGCACCCTTTACCAGGGATGTTACGTCGCTGAGCAAACTCTCATTGGTATCGATCCAATCCAATGCGCCGGCACCGGTAACTGCCTCTATTCTTCGCACACCCGATGCAATCCCTCCCTCGGATGTTATCTTCAGTACCCCAATGTCACCGGTACGAGCTACATGAGTGCCACCACATAACTCAGTAGAAAAATCACCGAACTTTAAGACGCGAACATTCTCAGCATATTTATCACCGAAAAATGCAATCGCTCCGCCAGCAAGCGCCTTCTTGTAGGGCATCTCTTTGGTCTCTGCACGAGCATTAAGCCGTATCTGCTGATTAACAAGTTTCTCGATTTGACCCAACTCCTCATCGTTGAGGGCTTCGTAGTGAGAGAAATCAAAACGCAACCGGTCGGGCGCAACCAATGACCCCTTTTGCTGAACATGCTTCCCCAACACACTGCGCAGCGCAGCATGCAAAAGATGCGTCGCGGAATGATTTAGGACTATTGCTACCCTTCGTTTCTCATCGACCTGAGCTTCTAGCTTATCGCCCACCTTAAGCTGACCCTGACTAACTTCACCGAGATGCCCGTAGGCATCACCGAATTTAATAGTGTCCTCGACCTGAAATACCGACCCAGTACTACCCAGTACCCCCGTATCCCCGACTTGCCCACCACTCTCCGCATAGAACGGGGTCTTATCGAGCACGACTGCACCAGCCACCCCAGGTCCAAGCTCTTGGACGGGGGTCCCATCGGCAAATAACGCTGTGATCTTCCCAGTCGCCTCAAGCACCTCGTAGCCGAGAAACTTCGATACCTCCTCAAGACTTGGCGCCGCGTTTCCGTAAACGCCAAACTGGCTCTGATCACGGGCACGTTTTCGTTGCGCTGCCATGTGCTTCTCGAAATCTTTTTCGTCGATAGTGAGATTTCTTTCCCGTGCAAAATCGGCTGTGAGATCCTTAGGAAACCCGTAGGTGTCATAAAGCTTAAATACGGTCTCTCCGGGAATCACCCCACCATCTGACAGCCCTTTAATCGCAGTACCCAAGATTCGCATGCCTTGGGAAAGAGTCTCTGCAAAACGCTCTTCCTCCTGAAGCAATACTTGTTCGACGTGTGCTCGTTGAGCACTCAATTCAGGATAGGCCTCGCCCATCTGCGCCTCTAAGGGTGCGACAAGCTTGTGGAAAAATGGCTCTTCTATGCCGAGTTTATAGCCATGGCGAATCGCACGACGGATGATTCGGCGCAACACATAACTGCGTTTTTCATTGCCCGGCAGGATGCCATCCGTAACTAGGAACGCACAGGCTCTAATGTGATCAGCGAGCACATACAGCGATTTGTTCGTCGAATCAGCAGAGTTTGTAATCTTCATCGCGTCCTGCACAAGCTGTTCGAACAGATCGGTTTCGTAATTCGAATAGACCCCCTGCATCACTGCTGCGAGACGCTCTAGTCCCATCCCTGTATCTACAGACGGTTTTGGCAACGGAGTTAATTCACCGGTTTCCTTACGGTCAAACTGCATGAAAACGAGGTTCCATATCTCGATGAAGCGATCACCGTCCTCGTCTGGAGAGCCCGGAGGACCACCGGACACATCCGGACCGTGATCGTAGAAGATCTCGCTGCACGGACCACAGGGCCCTGTCTCACCCATTGCCCAGAAATTATCTTTCTCGCCAAGGCGTCCGAAACGTTTAGGATTGATACCAATGTCCTTCAGCCAGATATTAGCCGCTTCATCATCCCCTTCGAACACTGTGCACCACAGGCGCTCAGGGGGCAGCTCCAGAACCTGAGTAATGAACTCCCAGGCGTAGTAAATCGCTTCGCGCTTAAAGTAGTCGCCGAAGCTAAAATTACCGAGCATCTCGAAGAATGTGTGATGACGTGCTGTGTATCCCACATTCTCTAAATCGTTATGCTTACCACCTGCTCGAACGCAGCGCTGAGCACTCACTGCACGAAGTTTTTTCCGCTTCTCGCGACCTAGAAAAACATCCTTGAACTGCACCATGCCGGCATTTGTAAAAAGTAGGGTAGGGTCATTCGCGGGCACCAGCGGAGAACCCGGAACAACCTCGTGATCCCGATCCGCAAAAAAATCCAGGAAAGCCTGGCGCAGCTCGTTGGTGCTTCGGTTCATATTTCCTTGTTTAACAGTAATAGCTCAATAGGGGTAGTAATTGGCGGGCAAGCTAATCGGGATCAACGGCAGGATCCAGTGCTGTCTCAATCTGCCCTCCCTCAAAACCTCGATACTGCAAGAAGCGCATCTGTCGAGCACGCTCCGTGAAGTCACTTGGCATGTCCATGCCAAAACGCTTCCTGCGGACCTTTGCTGCTAAAACACCCCAGTCCTGGCAGGCTTCCCGCAACCCCACCTGAATGTGCGCCTCATCAATGCCACGTTGAATTAGATCTGCGCGGATTCGAGTCGGACCCTGGCCCTTGTCAATGCGCGCGCGCACGAAAGATTCTATGAATCGTGTCTCCTCAAGCAACCCCTCGACTTCCAAGGCATCTAACACCTCATTCGTGGTGTCTCGGGGGTAAGACCGCGCAAGGAGCTTCCGCTCCAACTCCAGTCGGCTGTGTTCCCGACGTGCGAGCAGGTCCAAGGCTTGTCTACGGCAGGTCTTTCTCTGCTCCGACAATGAGTCCTGAGTCTCCTCAGGCTTGACTGGCAGCGGCACCCTCCTCCGCCCCGTCCAGGGGAACTTCCACCGGCCTGGTTGGAAACAGCTTTGCCCGAAGCTGGGCTTCGATCTGTGCTGCTACCTCGGGGTGGCCAACTAGATACTCGCGAACATTTTCCTTACCTTGACCAATGCGCTCACCCTGATAGCTGTACCATGAACCAGCTTTCTCGACGATGTTCTCATTGACACCAATATCAATCAGCTCACCTTCTCGGGAAATGCCGTGCCCATAAAGGATCTCGAACTCTGCCATTCTGAATGGTGGTGCTGTTTTGTTTTTTACTACCTTCACTCGGGTCTGATTGCCTAGAACCTCATCAGCCTTCTTAATAGCTCCGATGCGACGGATATCCAGTCGGACCGTGGCGTAGAATTTAAGTGCATTACCACCAGTTGTCGTTTCTGGACTGCCGTACATCACCCCTATCTTCATTCGAATCTGATTGATGAAGATCACCATGCAGTTTGATCGCTGGATATTTGCGGTGAGCTTCCTCAGCGCCTGAGACATCAGACGCGCCTGTAACCCAACGTGGGAGTCGCCCATCTCACCCTCGATTTCTGCTTTTGGCGTAAGCGCGGCCACGGAGTCGATAACGATAATGTCTACAGCACCAGAGCGCACTAACATATCGGTGATTTCCAGCGCCTGTTCCCCAGTATCAGGTTGGGAAATCAAAAGCTCGTCCACGTTGACACCTAACTTTCCCGCATATATGGGGTCCAACGCATGCTCAGCGTCTATAAAGGCTGCCGTCCCACCCAACTTCTGCGCCTCCGCGACAACTTGGAGAGTTAGCGTTGTCTTACCTGATGCTTCCGGCCCGTAAATCTCCGTCACCCTGCCCTTAGGCAGTCCCCCGATACCAAGCGCGACATCAAGTCCGAGTGAGCCTGTTGAAAACACTTCAAACTCCCGGTTTGCACTGGAATCCCCCAGGCGCATCACTGAGCCTTTACCAAATTGCTTCTCTATCTGTCCCAATGCCGCTGAGAGTGCTTTCTTACGGTTGTCGTCCATGTAGATTTTCCGGTTGAGTCGTCGTTAAAAAGAAGGTGTTCGCCACGACTGATTATTCCATAGATTCACCTCGGTAGCAGCCGAGAACCTTTTTCTCTACCAAAGAAACCCTTTCTCTGGGCACAGCACCAAAACCACCAAAAAAATCCCGTAAATTCCCCTAATGCCCTCATTCATGGGCTGTGCCAAAGGACCAAGCTTCAAGCACCTCATAGGTTGGGTAACGGCCATCTAGCTTTGATTCTACGAGCGCAAGCTCTGAAACGGGCCAGCTAACGGCTAAGATGCTTTCTTCTATGAACTTCGCCTTACGAGCCAATGTGACATGCGGACAATAAGGGCTTCTTTGTCTCTCGAACCCTATCCCTGCTAGACGATTCCACAACACCGATTCTAGTTCGATTAGAGCAGTGGGTACCTGGCTGGGTGAGGTCCAAAGTACCCGGGGGCCACTCCAAAAACCAAGCCTATCGAAAACAAGCTCAAACCCAGGCGATGCGAATGGGGGTATCTGCCGGACACGCATCAGAGACGTCTCCGTCACGGACCCGAGAAAAGCCAACGTCACATGCAGATTGCTCGGAGAGATTGTTCTTCCGCCACAACGGCGTACCACTGAACGGGTAGCACGCGTCAACGCGCTCCGCATTTTCTCATCTGGCCAAATCGCAAAAAAGACCCGTCGATGCGACTCCTTTACAGCACCCGGATCAAGCATCCTGCTCTAAGATTACCAACAGACCCTCCAACGCCCGTGCCACACTTTTCCGTCGAACGGACTCACGGTTGCCATCGAAATGGCAGCATTCTGCACGGATGGTTTGCGGCCCAATCCAGGCAAACCAGACCGTGCCCACAGGTTTGTCCTCGGTCCCACCGTCTGGACCCGCAACACCACTCACAGCTACTGAAAACTCGGCACCAGCCTTATCTAGGGCCTTTTTTGCCATCGAAACAACGGCGCTCTCACTAACCGCCCCGTGCTTACTCAATATATCCTCCGATAGATTGAGAACCCCTTGTTTGGCAGCGTTGGAGTAGGTCACAAACCCCCAACCGAACCACGCAGAGCTGCCCGGAACGTCCGTAAGTACCTTACTAACCCAGCCGCCCGTACACGACTCAGCACATGTCACGCGGGCGCCGCTGTTAAGCAACGCATCACCGAGAGAGTGGGCTAGGATTTCGAGCTCTTGGTCAGATATCGTCATGACACAATGCTCAAAACTCGATTGTATATCTCTAAATACTTCTTACTCATTTGCTCAATGGAAAAGCGGGTCTGCGCTTTCCTCCGTCCGGCAATGCCACAGCGCGCTCTTAGCCCGGTATCAGAAAGCATTCGCGCTACCGCCTGCGTCAACCCGTGCCGATCACAAGGCTCAAACAAAAGTCCATGGACTTCATGCTCGACGAGGTCAACAAGCCCTCCCGCCTTCGAAGCGACCACTGGGATACCGGTGCTCATTGCCTCTAGTACTGCAACACCCAGGCCTTCGCGCTCAGCCGGGTGGACAAGTAAACCTATTCCAGGCAGTAGGTCGGGTAAATCATTTCTAAACCCCATAAAACTCACATGTGCATCGAGCCCTAGATCAGATAGCTGACGCACCAGTCTCTCTTTTAGAGGGCCTCGTCCAAAACATAAGACGTGAATATCTGGATGCCGGGAAAGTAACTCTGGCAAACACTCAAACAACAATGCATGACCCTTTCGAGGAATGAGCTGCGCAACCACACCAATCATGAACGCACGGGTTGTAAGCCCCAAAATTTTCTCCAACCGATCGTGGGATGGTGTAGGTCGGTATCGTTCAGAGTCCACGGCACTTGGAACCGTAAACACACATTGAGTATCCAGACCCACATGGCTCAATAACTCATCCTCTACAGCCGAGGAAATTGCTACCACCGCCTGATAAGGTCGGTATTTGAACCGCGCCCATGGACCCAATTCACGATTATCCACGCGACGGGTGAGCACAGCAGGCACACCGGCAGAACGCGCACTCCAACCGCCGACTAGATCTGCGCCACGACGCGAATGCACATGAAAAATGGAGGGTGCGTACCGTTCGATCACGGTTTTCAGACGGTGTGGCAATAACACATCAAGGTCCCCTCCCATGGGTAACTCAACAATCTCCTTTGCACGGGTGGAGGCAGCAATCTCGCTATTTCGCGGACAGACCAGGACGTTCTCGATCCCATCAGCCTCGAGCCCCTGGATCAGATAGCGAACCTGCTGCGCGCCCCCATAGAGGTGCCGCCCGGATTCCAGATGCATGATACGCATCCGCAGGATGGTACCTTTTTGGACCCTTCGTGGGGCTAGTTTACTTATTTGGGCATGCGAACCACTCAATTTTGGTCTGCTGTCTTCTTTCCAAATAAGTAAACTGTCCCTAACCCCCGAACGAAGAAAAAGTTGAACAAAGCACATACTCCCGTCATGCAGCAGTATCTGGGTCTCAAGGCCCAACATCCCGACGTGTTGCTGTTCTATCGCATGGGGGACTTTTACGAGCTTTTTTACGACGATGCGCGACGCGCCTCAAAACTGATGGATATAGCACTTACCAGCCGAGGGCAATCCGGCGGCGAGCCGATCCCCATGGCTGGAGTTCCAGCCCACTCAGTCGATAACTACCTCACACGACTAGTTCGGCTAGGCGAATCCGTTGCCATCTGTGAACAAGTAGGTGGCTCAGAAACCAGTAAAGGTCCCGTGAATCGCGAAGTAGTGCGTGTCATCACCCCTGGAACTCTGACCGACGAAGCGCTGCTTGAGAACAAGCGTACTCATTATCTAGCGGCCATTAACCCAAGCCCGTCCGGCGTCATTGGGCTTGCATGGCTAGATCTTGCCAGCGGCCGATTTTCGGTTGCGCAACTGGAAGATACGCAAGCCCTACGAGGAGATCTGGAACGCCTTCGACCCTCAGAAATTCTGATAGAAGAAGATGCTTCACGCCCTCAATGGCTTAAGGGGTTTAGTGGCTTGTGTAACCGACCACCGTGGCACTTTGATATTCAGTCGGCACACCGGGCGTTGTGCCAGCAATTTAAAACTCGCGATCTCACGGGCTTCGATGCGGAGGATGCGATTGAGGCTATCGGTGCGGCAGGTTGTCTACTGCAATACGTCAAAGACACTCAGCGATCAGCTGTGCCACATCTGCGCGGACTGGTGCGGGAACGCCGAGATGAAGCAATCATTATGGATGCCGAAACTCGACGTAATCTGGAAATCGAGGTTGGTGCGGGTTCCGGGAATGAATATTCCCTAGCGGGGTTAATGGATAGGTGTTCAACGCCCATGGGAAGCCGGCTCCTCAGGCGCTGGTTGAACCGCCCGATTCGTGACCGTCAGGTGCTCCGGCAACGCCAGCAAGCTGTTGAAGCACTGGTAGGGTCTCGCCAGGCACACGAATTGCAGCCCACCCTGAGTGATATTGGCGATATGGAGCGCATTTTGACAAGGGTGGCGTTGCGCTCGGCTCGGCCGCGAGATCTGGCACAGTTACGACAAGCGCTACAGGCACTCCCCACACTAACATCGGTCATTGCGGAATTGGAATCGCCACTGCTATTGGAACTCGCCAAAGGGAGTGATTCACACGATGAGGAACGCTCCTTTTTAGAATCGGCGATCGTCGAAGGACCCCCGGTCACGTTGAAGGATGGCGGTGTCATCAAGCCTGGTTTCGACACCGAACTAGATGAATTGCGCTCCATCAGCGCCGACGCAAGCCAATACCTTGATGATCTTGAGCAACGGGAACGAAAGCGTACTGGACTCAGCAACCTTAAAGTGGGTTACAACAGGGTTCACGGTTACTACATCGAAATCAGCAAGTCTCAAGCCCAATCGGCACCTGATGATTATATTCGCCGGCAAACGCTAAAAGGTGCGGAGCGCTTTATCACGCCAGAGGTTAAAGAGTTCGAAGATAGGATCCTTAGTGCAAAGGAACGGGCACTGACTCGCGAACGTTTTCTGTATGACACTGTACTAGATCGGTTGAATATTGCTCTGCACATGCTCCAACAAACGGCAGAGCACATCGCAGAAATCGATACCCTTGCTAATCTTGCTGAGCGAGCCCTTTCGATGAATCTCGACAAACCGGAGCTGACCGATGAGCCGGGTATTAGCTATCAGGACGGCCGACACCTGGCGGTGGAGCTAGCAAGCACCGAACTCTTTGTACCCAACAACCTTGAACTCAATGACGGGCGCCGCATGTTGATCATCACTGGACCGAATATGGGCGGCAAATCAACCTATATGCGCCAGACAGCTCTCATCACAATTCTCGGCCATATTGGCAGTTTCGTACCAGCTAGAAACACGCGTATCGGACCTATCGATCGCATTTTTACCCGTGTGGGTGCTGCAGATGATCTGGCGGGTGGACGCTCAACTTTTATGGTCGAAATGACGGAGACCGCCAACATACTAAATAACTCTTCGGCCTCGAGCCTAGTGCTAATGGACGAGGTAGGACGAGGTACCAGTACTTTTGACGGACTATCTTTGGCCTGGGCAGCGGCACAGCATATCGCGAAAGAATCTCGGGCTTTCACGCTCTTTGCAACCCATTACTTCGAGCTAACCCACTTGCCCGCGGAGCTACCAGCCTGCACCAACGTCCATCTAGATGCGACCGAACACGGAGATGAGCTGATCTTTCTCCACACGGTTAAAGAAGGGCCAGCAAATCAGAGTTATGGATTACAGGTTGCGCGCTTGGCTGGTATTCCAGGGGAGGTTGTTGATCAAGCGCGTGATTACCTAACTAACCTAGAACAACGTGAGCACCAGCTAGATCGAACGGGACCCCAAAATGAATTTATTTTTGGGGCTTCGGAAAGAGCGCCCAAAAAAAGCGACGACGAGTCCATTGTTTGTGAACGGCTTACGAACATCGACCCGGATGCTCTCTCACCACGCCAGGCGTTGGATTTGGTACACGAGCTAACCGAACTAGTTGCCCGTAAACCGCCCTAATTTCAGAAAGCCTGTTGCTTGCTCACTACGACTTTACACCAGAGTATGAAATAAGAGGGGTCCCGGCAAACAACGACAGTTTGCATTTTCAACCCATGGATTATGACCCGCGAAGCCTTACAAGCGCTTCGCGATTGGTCCACGAGGCTACGGTCCCTATGGCTTCCTCAAGTTCCATCCAGCAGAAGGCTGCATGTTCTACCTCATTCAAGTTAATTTCACAGACCGCGGCGACTTCCATATACCAAAGGTATTCGACGTTCTCGTTTACATTTGGAGCATAGCGTTCTCGCCACTCTGGAAGGATAGGGAAAGATTTACAGATGCCAGTGTCGACGAGTCCTACTGGCTCCATACCGATCTCTTCACGGACCTCCCGGGCCGCCGTTTCCGCTGGCGTTTCATTCCAATGGAGTGTCCCCGTCACCGATTGCCAGAACCCTCTTGGGTTCGTCCGTTCAAGTAGAAGGCATTCTCGTTCGGGCGTGTGAATAACCACCAGCACGGACTCAGGACGACTGTGCTGCGACATGGATGGCGGTTTCGGCTAACCGGGCTTATTGGGCGAGCGAATTCTGATCCCCACTTCCTTGAGCTGCTCGGCACTAGCAAAACTAGGGGCCCCGGTGAGAGGATCGGTAGCTGTCTGAGTTTTCGGAAATGCGATAACTTCACGGATGCTTTCAGCACCGGCCATGAGCATCACGAGACGATCGAGACCGAAAGCGATGCCTCCGTGGGGTGGGCATCCATAGTCCATAGCGGTCAATAGAAATCCAAACTTCTCTTCTGCCTCTTCTGCATCGATACCCAATAACTCAAAAACAGCCGATTGCATCTCTAGCTTATGGATCCGAATCGATCCCCCACCGATTTCGGTCCCGTTAAGCACCATATCGTATGCACGGGAAAGTGCTCCTTTTGGGTCTGACTTGAGTTCGTCTGGATCATTTCCCAGCGGCGCGGTGAAGGGATGATGAGACGAGGTCCAACCCCCCCCGCCATCCTCCTCAAACACCGGGAAGTCGATGACCCAGAGAGGCCTCCATCCCTCTTCGATTAACCCCCGGTCGACACCAAGCTGATCGCGCAAGGCCCCCAGGCTTTCATTTACAACACGTAATTTGCCCGCACCAAAGAATATTAAGTCGCCAGTCTCCGCGCCCACACGATTCAGGACACTTTCGACAACCTCAACGGGAAGAAACTTAAGGATCGGTGACTGTAATCCATTCGCACCACCCTCACGATCGTTGACTTTGATATAGGCCAAACCTTTCGCTCCATAACGGCCAACCATCTCCGTGTAGTCATCAATTTCCTTTCGGCTCAGACTGCCACCACCTGGCAGCTTAAGAGCCGCAACGCGACTCCCAGTATCGTGTGCTGGACCAGCAAACACTTTAAACTCCACGCCTTCGAAGAGATCGCCGACCTCAGTCAGCACAAGAGGGTTACGCAAATCTGGAGCATCACTGCCATAACGCTCCATTGCTTCCGCATAGGCAAGTTTTGGCAGCGGGTTTGGGAAACTTACGTCCAACACCGACTCGAATGTGTGCCGAATAAGTGCCTCCATCAATGTCATGATTTCGGTTTCGTCCATAAATGCCGTTTCAATATCCACCTGAGTGAACTCTGGCTGACGGTCAGCACGCAAATCTTCGTCTCGGAAACATTTGACGATCTGATAGTAACGATCGAACCCTGCCATCATTAGCAATTGCTTCATGATCTGTGGCGACTGGGGCAGTGCAAAAAACTGCCCAGGGTGCGTACGGCTTGGAACGAGATAGTCTCTTGCACCCTCAGGGGTCGTTTTAGCAAGGATAGGGGTTTCTATTTCCACAAAGCCGGTTTCGTCAAGAAAATGCCTGATCGCGCGAGTGACAGCATGGCGCAGGCGCAGATTGCGCTGCATACCTTCCCGGCGTAAGTCCAGGTACCGATAGCGAAGTCGTATTTCCTCGCTGGCGTGTTCTTCGTGATGGAATGGTGGCGTCTTGGACTTGTTGAGCACCGTGAGTTCTTTTGCAAGCAACTCGACCTCCCCCGTGGGCAACTCTGGATTAATCGTCCCTTTTGGTCGTTCCCGTAGAAGTCCCTGCACGGCCAGAACATACTCGCCACGAACACGTTCGGCCTGAGCAAATATTTCTGGGCTGTCTGGGTCAAAGACCACCTGTAACAGGCCCTCTCTGTCCCTCAGGTCCACAAAGATCACCCCACCGTGATCCCGCCTGCGGTGTACCCAGCCGGCAACCGCCAGATCTTGGCCGATGAGAGAACGGTCTACCTGACCACAGTAATGGCTACGCATGGAATCTGACCTTTTTAAAGGCAAGGGCGTGCTTGGGTAAAGTGGCCGGATGTTACGGTGAAGCCTCGGAGGCCGCAACCTCATGTGCCGGGTGAACTGGGTGCCATTGGGGTACGACGAGCCCTAGGGAGATGATCATCTTCAAACCCTCTTCCACAGACATATCTAGTTCAACCACATCTTTTACAGGTACAAACAACATAAAGCCCGAGGTGGGATTGGGGGTCGTCGGAAGAAATACGGTCACGATAGTGTCACCCGTTCGAGATCGCACCTCAGGTGGGTTCTCCGAAGTCTGAAAACACAGACTGTAAAGACCTGCGCGTGGGTACTCAAGCAGCAAAACTTTCTTGAATGAAGCGTTGGAATCACTGAACACAACTTCCGCGAAGTGTTTAACTGTACCGTAAACTGAACGTACCAGGGGAATCCTGTTTAGAAATTTTTCGTAATTATGAACCAAGCGCCGGCCGAGGAGATTGGCAACCAGTACACCTGTAATGATGAGTACCAGCAGCGCTAAAATTACCCCTAGACCCGGAATACGAAACCCAAGCAGAGCATCGGGACGGTAAGGTGGTGGAATCAGAAGCAGCAATCGATCCATAAGATCTAGCAGCAAGCTAAACACCAGGATCGTGGCGCCGATAGGTAACCAAACCAGCAATCCAGCCACAATGTAGCGCCGAATTCGCACTACCATGAACCGTTCCCAAAATAATCAAGCAGCCGCAAAACCTGAACCTTTACTTTTTGAACCAGCGCTAGATTTCGAATCTGATGTAGAGTTCGAACTCGAATTGCTCTTCTTGGATGACTTCTCTTCGGAGGACTTATTATCTTCCTTGGCTTTCTTATCACCCTTATCACCCTTATCACCCTCATCACCCTTGGTTTCCGTCCTGCTATCGACGAGATTGCGCTTACTCTCCTTGTCAGATTTAAAATCCGTCTCATACCACCCTTCACCCTTTAATCTGAATGATGGAGCAGACATTAAGCGACGTAGAGACCGCGCTTCACAATCAGGGCAGTCCTGCAATAGATTATCACTGAGCTTTTGCAGGGCATCGAACTCATGCCCGCAAGACTCACATCGATATTCGTATATGGGCATATCCTGCCTTATGTCTTAGACGCAACCGTGCCTAGGTTTGATAGTGTAAGGGTGGCACCTCGGAACCCTGCAACGCAACTTTGCACATATCTTTGTCAAAGCGCCTCTATAGCTTTACCTTTAATAAAGTTAAGCCCCTCCGTGGAAGTCATCACCTGAATTGTATCTCCGGACGCAAAATCGCCATTTAAAATCCGTTGGGCGAGAGGATTTTCTACCTGTTGCTGGATCGCTCGTTTCAGTGGCCGCGCTCCATACACGGGGTCATAACCAGCGTGTGCAATCTGCTCGCGCGCAGCTTCATCGAGACTCAGCTTTATACCACGCTCACTTAGACGTTCGCGCAGGTACCCCAGCTGAATGTCAACGATAAGCTGTAGGTGCTTTGTATCTAAAGGATGGAAAACCACCACGTCATCGATTCGGTTAATAAACTCCGGGCGGAATACCTGACCTACAATCTCCATAACAGCAGCCTTCATTTCAGCATACTTCTCCTCTCCCGCAAGTTCTTGAATCCTGTCGCTGCCTAGATTAGATGTCATCACGACAACTGTGTTTCGAAAATCTACCGTGCGCCCGTGCCCGTCAGTCAACCGGCCATCGTCCAACACCTGCAGTAAGATATTAAACACGTCAGGATGCGCCTTCTCAACTTCATCCAGTAGTATCACGGAGTATGGTCGGCGTCGTACGGCCTCAGTAAGATAACCACCCTCCTCATATCCAACGTATCCCGGTGGCGCTCCAATAAGTCGTGCTACCGAGTGTTTTTCCATGAACTCGGACATATCGATGCGAGTCATAGCGTCTTCCGCATCGAACAGGAACTCTGCCAATGCCTTTGTAAGCTCAGTCTTACCGACTCCTGTCGGCCCGAGGAATAGAAACGACCCATTTGGTCGATTTGGATCTGACAGACCAGCACGAGAACGGCGAATAGCGTTAGAAACTGCTTGCAGTGCTTCTATCTGGCCTACCACTCGGGTTTCCAGGAAACTCTCCATTTTCAGAAGCTTCTCCTTCTCACCCTCCAACATTCTCATCACAGGAATTCCGGTCCATTTTGATACCACCTCAGCAACTTCTTCCTCTGTCACCTTGTGACGAACCAGCTGATAGGTCTCAGACTCCTTAGAGAGCGCCTCCTGCAACTGTTTTTCGAACTCCGGTATGCGACCGTATTGCAACTCCGACATACGGGCTAGATCGTTTGCGCGATGCGCTTTCTCAAAATCCATTTTCGCGCGTTCAAGTTTTTCCTTGATATGAGTAGCTCCCTGCATGGCTGCTTTCTCTGAAGTCCAGATCTCCTCAAGATCCGCATACTCCCCCTCGAGCTTACCAATTTCTGACTCCAAATCCTCCAGGCGGCGTTTTGACGCCTTATCCGACTCCTTTTTCAATGCCTCGCGCTCAATTTTGAGCTGAATCAGCCGTCTGTCTAGACGATCCAATTCTTCAGGCTTGGAGTCAATCTCCATGCGTATCCGCGAACCCGCTTCATCCACCAGATCTATCGCCTTATCAGGCAACTGTCGGTCGGAGATATAACGATGTGACAGCTTCGCAGCAGCCACAATCGCAGGATCCGTAATCTCCACACCATGATGTACCTCGTAACGTTCTTTTAGGCCACGCAATATCGCGATAGTGTCTTCCACGGTGGGTTCATCAACGAGCACTTTCTGAAAACGGCGCTCCAGTGCAGCATCTTTCTCTACATACTTACGGTACTCATCCAGAGTTGTTGCACCGACGCAGTGAAGCTCGCCCCGTGCCAGCGCAGGCTTCAGCATATTGCCAGCGTCCATGGCGCCCTCCGCCTTACCAGCGCCCACCACGGTATGCAGTTCATCTATGAATAGAATGATCTGGCCTTCCTGCCTCGCAAGATCACTCAGTACAGCCTTCAAGCGCTCTTCAAATTCTCCACGAAATTTGGCGCCCGCAATCAATGATCCTAAATCGAGTGCTAAGATTCGTTTAGATTTCATTCCTTCTGGTACTTCGCCATTGACGATGCGTTGTGCCAACCCTTCAATGATGGCGGTTTTGCCGACGCCCGGCTCTCCGATAAGTACGGGATTATTCTTGGTGCGGCGCTGGAGGACTTGTATCGTTCTACGAATTTCATCGTCACGTCCGATGACAGGATCGAGCTTCCCTTGCTCAGCCTGGGCCGTGAGATCGACCGTGTACTTCTCCAACGACTGACGGGTGTCTTCTGCGTTGGGATCATCCACATGAGCACCTCCACGAATTTCATCGATTGCTTTCTCAAGTGCACCCTTCACGACACCAGCTTGCTTAAACACACGACCGAGACCCCCGCGGTCCAGACACGCGGCTAACACGAAAAGCTCGCTTGATATGTAGCTGTCACCCCGCTCTTGAGCGAGCTTATCGGACACATTCAAAAGCTTGTTCAGATTGTTAGAGAGATGAACTTCACCGGCTGCATCACCCTGAACACTGGGTATCTGGTCTATAGCCTCTCCTAGCCCAATTCGAAGTTGATTCAGGTTAGCTCCAGCCTTAGTCAACAGGCTGAGCGCCGTGCCTCCCTCTTGCTCCAACAACGCAGCCATGAGGTGGACTGACTCGATGAACTGCTGGTCTCGACCTACGGCAAGAGACTGAGCGTCCGCCAGAGCCATCTGGAACTTACTTGTCAGCTTATCCATGCGCATAGATACGCACTCCTCAAATGGAGTTAGATGCCTCTTGTAATGGGGTTATTCATCAAAAATATCAACTCTAAAAAGAGATGGGGACTTATCTCATATTAGAGATGAGCCTTATTCTTTTTCACGAGTCAAGCCAAATTAGTGTAGCCATGCGTCCACAGGGAGCTTCACGGCGATGGGAGAAAAACCGCTCAGACTCTGCATGGGTGCAAAAACCTCCACCGTATATAGCGTGTACCCCATCAGCCTTGAGACTGCGCCGGGCGAGCTGATACAAATCCGCCTGCCAGCGCCCGACGTTATTAGGCTTAAAACAAGTCCCAGCACCTCGATCAAAATCGATCAGAGCTTGGCGCACCTCGTCTCCAACTTCGTAAGCATTTTGGCTAATAGCCGGTCCTAGCCAAACCAGTAAGGCCTGAGGATCGATGCCCATGCGCTTAACCGCAACAGACAGGACACCAGCAGCAAGCCCTCTCCAGCCCGCATGAGCGATCCCTACCCGTGTACCTGCTGTGTCACAGAAGAGAACCGGTAGACAATCGGCTGTCATGATTACACAAGGCTTGCCGGGCTGGGAGGTCACTACACCATCCGCCGCAGGTGAATTGCGCGAAAAAGCAGAGTTCGTTTTTTGAGTATCTAGGTCCAACACTACGTTTCCATGGAGTTGCTCCAACCACAGAGGCTCTGTCACCAGACCCAGCGCCTCCATCAGAGCTCGCCTGTTGGAGATTACTACTTCTGCATCATCCCCCACATGGAGCCCTAAATTCTGGCTAGTGTAGGGTCCCTCACTCGCTCCACCTTTGCGCTCAGTACTCGCAGCTCGCACACGCATGGGCGCTGGCCAGTCAGGTGTTATCACCATCGAAAAAGCTTGCGCACTCATCCGCCATCGTCCGTAGCGGCGGAAAGATCCGTCTGGAGCGCTTCGAGCAACCTTTTCATATCAGTTGGCAAGGGACTTTCAAACGTATGAGATTCTCCAGAAATTGGATGTTCGAAAACTAGACGCCGAGCATGTAGTGCCTGACGTTGAAACCTCTGAAGTTGCTCTCGCAAGATGGGCTCGGGAGACTTTGGCAACCGAGGGCGAGCGCCATAGAGCGGGTCTCCGACCAAGGGCGCCCGTATGTGCGCAAAGTGCACTCTGATCTGGTGAGTGCGCCCGGTATCGAGCTGAATACGAACGTGTGTATGTGCACGGAACCGTTTTAGCACTCGGTAACGGGTTAGCGCAGCACGGCCACCGTCTACTACTGCCATCCGCAATCTATCCTTCGGATGACGTCCAATGGAAGCATTAACCTCGCCCCCACCCGTTAGCACACTTTGACAAACTCCTTCGTAGGTACGCTCAATCTCCCGACGCTCAAGCTTCTTAACTAGCACCCTGTGGGCGTCAAGAGTCCTGGCCACTACCAGGAGTCCACTGGTGTCTTTATCGAGCCGATGGATAATCCCAGCTCTCGGCACATTCGCAAATTGGGGATCCAGATGCAGTAATGCATTCTGTAGAGTACCGGATGGATTACCAGCACCGGGATGAACAACTAGACTTGCGGGCTTGTCTACAACTAGAAAAACCGGATCTTCATGAATAACACACAGTGGAATTGCCTGAGGCTTTACTGGGATGACAGGCTCTAACTCAACATCCAACTGTAGTTTATCTCCCTCGCGGACCCGCGTCTTTGGCTCGGCTTGTCGTCCATCAAGTGTGAGGGCGCCTCCCTTAATCCAAAGCTTCAACCTACTACGGGAGAAACCCTCCAGAAGCTCGGCTGCCGCCTGATCTAGCCTGCATCCGGCTTGTTTCGCAGTAATAATGGCACGACGCCGGATATGTTCCACTTCAGTACCTCAAAGATCTAGAAACTCCTTTTGTTTATAATTGATACTTCAGTTGAGAGCTAGCCTGCAGGGAGGTCCTTGATCTAGATATGCTCGGTTCGCATCGATCCAACTCTCTTATTGGAGTGTGGAACATAGCTATAATTAAGGGCAGATTCTCTACTGCCCCGTGCTGTGTCTGAGCAGGTCGCTGAAAAAGGGATATTACACATGAGTGCATTTTTAAAACTCATTCTTTTAACCGCCTCGGTAGCGACGGTTGTAGCCGGCTGTGCGAGTGAGAGAGGCTCGTTATTGCTTAGCATGATAGAAGGCGTAACATCCCCGGAGGAGGTATATGGGGCTGCCTCTACAGCCTTGGCGGAGGGCAGATACGATACTGCGATCGGCTACTACCAAGCGCTCGAAACTCGCTACCCATTTGCCAATGTCACGCGTCAAGCCCAGCTTGATAGGGCCTTCGCCTATTTCAAGGCGCGACAACCGGAATCTGCTATTGATGCAGCTGAAGAATTTGAAGCAGAGAACCCTACTCACCCACGAGTAGACTACTGCGTATATTTGAAAGGGCTAATTTACTTCGATCAAGCGCCCACTTTCTTAGAGAGAGTGTTCAACGCTGATCTGTCTGTGCGCCCGCCCCGAGATACGCTGCTAGCATATACAACGTTTCAGGAATTGCTCCAGCGTTTCCCAGAAAGCGAATATGTGCCAGATGCTCGACAACGAATGATTTTCTTGCGCAACCGGCTCGCAGCATACGAGAATCACGTCGCTAATTATTATATTGAGCGTGGTGCGTATGTCGCTGCGATCAATCGCGCGAAATTTTCACTGGAACACTACCCCGGCGCACCCGCGATTCAGGAATCGCTGATCATCCTTGAAGAAGCATATTCGCTGCTGGGCATGCCGGATCTCTCAGCCGATGCCCAACGTGTGATTGAGGCAAATCTTGGTCTTGACCTTCGGCCACAACCAGATACCCAAGTTGAGATATTAGAACTTGAAGTAGCGGATGCCGCCCAACCTCCCAACACCAACGACCCCGAAAGTTAAAACTAGTAACCGGAAGTGATCGGGTAGCGCCAATCCCGTCCAAACGCACGGCGACTCACACGTATGCCAGGCGGTGACTGCCGACGCTTATACTCATTCCGTTTCACCGTATCCAAAATCCAGCCGACGGTGGCTCGATCAAACCCGAGCTCGACAATTTGCTCTACAGAAAGGTCTCGTTCAATGAACGCTTCAAGTATCGGGTCAAGAATCTCATAGGACGGCAGTGAATCCGTATCCTTTTGATTAGGCCTAAGCTCTGCACTTGGCTCGCGGGCAATAACCCGCTCGGGAATGACATTCCCAACAGTATTTCTAAAGCGCGCAAGCTCATAAACTAGGGTCTTGGTGCAATCTTTGAGTGGCGCAAAACCACCAGCCATATCACCATAAAGCGTCGCATAGCCCACTGCCATCTCACTCTTGTTGCCGGTAGTTAGCAGCATTCTCCCCAGTTTATTTGAGATAGCCATAAGGAGAACCCCACGACAACGCGCTTGAATATTCTCTTCAGTCGAGTCCGGACTCAACCCTTTAAAAAGATCCTTTAAAACACCAAGGATCGCATCAAAAATAGGGCTAATCGGAAGCGTATCGATCCGTACTCCGAGATTTTTAGCTTGTTGTGCAGCGTCTTCGAGGCTCATTTTGGACGTATGCTGCGACGGCATCATGACCGCTGCTACACGGTCAGCGCCTAACGCATCCACAGCGACACACAACGTCAAAGCGGAGTCGATTCCGCCCGAGAGTCCTAGGACCACCTCATTAAAGCCATTTTTGTTAACGTAGTCCTCCGTACCCATGACTAATGCTCGATAGATACTTTCGGCGTAAGGAAGCTCTGGCGCAATATCACCAAGTTTTATCTCCGCGCCCTTACTCACAGTACCTGGCTCCACTTCAACGATGCATAACTCCTCCTCAAAAGCGGGGGCACGAAATACGACCACTCCCGATCTATTTACCACGACAGAACCGCCATCAAAAACCAGCTCATCCTGCCCCCCTACCATATTCACATACAACAGGGGTCGCTGGTTTTCCGTGGCGCGCTGTATGAGCGTTTCCTCCCGAACACGCTGTTTCTGCCGATGAAATGGGGAGCCGTTCAATATCAGGATCATGTCTGCCCCAGACTCCACCACAACGCGACATGGATCAGGTGTCCAGGCATCCTCGCAAATTGTCAGGCCAAAACGCACCCCACCGTACTCTACAAGGGTGGGTTTGGAGCCTGCCTCAAAGTACCTTTTCTCATCAAACACGGAATAATTTGGTAGAACGATTTTTCGATGGCACGCAATGAGTTTTCCATCGCTGATAAATGCCCCACTGTTATATATATGGTCACCGTCGTATTCCGGGAACCCCACGTAGAGGGCTATATCATTTATACCGCTTTTTACCTTACCTAAAGCGGCCTCTATTCGCAGTCGCATATCGCGATGAAGCAGCAGGTCTTCCGGCGGATAGCCACACAACGTTAGCTCAGGGAAAACAATGAGATCGCAATTCAGCTCGTCGCGCGCGCGGTGGGTTATATCCAAGACCTTTTTAGTATTGGCTTCAATCGCGCCAACGTGTGTACTAATCTGGGCAAGCCCGATTTTCACTCTAATGCCTCAGCCATTACCTTACCGAGTTCCGCAATTGAACGAACGGTTATGACTCCAGCTTGCTCAAGTGCTTTAATTTTTTCTCGCGCGGTACCCTTCCCACCAGAAATAATGGCGCCTGCATGCCCCATCCGCTTTCCAGGCGGTGCGGTAACACCAGCAATATAGGACACCACCGGCTTCGATACGTCACTATTGATGAACTCAGCGGCTTCTTCTTCGTCGGAGCCACCAATTTCGCCAACTAAAATGATGCCGCGAGTATCAGTATCCGATTCGAATAGCTCAAGGCAGTCAATAAAATTCATCCCACGAACAGGATCCCCACCAATCCCGATACACGTTGTTTGGCCAAGACCCTCTTTGGTGGTCTGAAATACTGCTTCGTAGCTCAACGTCCCCGAACGAGAGATGACGCCAATACACCCAGGCTCATGTATAAACCCAGGCATGATGCCAATTTTGCACGTGTTAGGGGTAATGATGCCCGGACAGTTAGGCCCGATGAGCCGGCAATTCCGCTCCGCAAGCACCCCTTTGACTTTCACCATGTCCAATACCGGAATTCCTTCCGTGACACAGACAATAAGGGCAACTCCAGCATCCGCGGCCTCAAGAATAGCATCGGCGGCAGACGGCGCAGGAACGTAGACCATGCTGACCGTCGCCTCAGTCGCATTCACCGCCTGCTGGACCGTGTTGTAGACAGGCAACCCCAGGTGCTCCTCGCCACCACGCCCAGGTGTTACCCCAGCAACAATCAGGGTCCCATAGTCCAGACACTCTTGGGTGTGGAATGATCCTTGCCGCCCGGTAAGCCCCTGGCATATCACCTTAGTTTGGGCATTGACTAAGATACTCATTCTGCACGGCTCCCGTTAGCGAGCTCGATAACTGTCTTTGCCGCATCAGTCAGGTCATTAGCGGGTGTAATGTCGAGTTCACTCTCAGAAAGTAATTTTCGTCCTTTCTTGACATTCGTTCCCTCGAGGCGAACGACCACGGGCACCCTGACGCCAACCTGTTCGACCGCCGAGATGATCCCCTCAGCAATCAAATCACACTTCACGATGCCACCAAAAATGTTGACGAGAATTGCTTCAACGTTGGCATTGTCCAGTATGATTTTGAAAGCTTCTATTACTCGCTTGGCGGTGGCGCCACCCCCTACGTCCAGAAAGTTAGCAGGCTCACCACCGTGAAGTTTAATTAAGTCCATGGTCGCCATAGCGAGTCCCGCGCCGTTTACCATGCACGCTATATTTCCATCCAACGAAACATAGTTGAGGTTATGCTCACGCGCTTCACGTTCGCTAGAATCCTCCTGAGCTACATCTCGTAACACCTCTAGGCGTTTTTGGCGGAATAGCGCGTTATCTTCGATGCTAATCTTACCGTCGAGCGCAATGAGGTGTCCCTCAGAATTAATGATCAATGGGTTGATCTCGACTAGACTCGTATCGCACTCGTGTACGAGCTGCACAAGCTTGACGAGAATACTCTCAAGCTCTGTCACTTGATCCCCACCTAGATCCAATCCGAAACCGATGTCCCGTGCCTGGTCAACACAAAACCCAACTTTTGGGTCAATCGCTGCCGTAAGGATTTTCTGAGGTGTGGAGGCAGCGATTTCCTCAATGTCCATACCACCAGCCACCGAGGCCACAATCACAACTCGCTCCTGTGCCCGATCGACTAGCAAACTAAGGTAGAGTTCCCTGTCTATATCTGAACCCATCTCAACGTAGACCTTGTCAATCGGTAATCCTTTGTTGCCACTCTGATGGGTGACGAGACGCTCGCCCAGTAGCGAACCGGCATGCTGAGTGACTTCCTCAATAGAACGCGCCAGCCTGATACCGCCTGCCCTTCCCCGCCCACCTGCATGTACCTGTGCTTTAACAACCCAAAGCTCACCGCCGAGTTTTTTTGCTGCCTCGGTAGCCTCCTCAGGGGTGGATACCACTCGCCCTTCGGGCACAGGGATTCCGAACTCGGCGAAGAGCGCCTTAGACTGGTACTCGTGAAGATTCAAAGGGAATCTCGAAACTAGCGGGAGCGGTATTGTCTACGAAAGGGAAACACAGGGAAAGAGACAACCAAATAAGTAGGGGCGCCCATATGGGGTTCATCCCTAGAACGTGGTGTCTATCAGGTAGAATTCGTGTGAGATGCGCGCCGTCGAAACACTTCACTCCCCGTAGTCAACTGTGGATGCACAAATTTGATACTACCCAACTCAGAAAACTGCGCATCTAGCATCACAGACACCGATGGGACTCCCCCCTAATGCTTCGCGTGGGGCTCACAGGAGGTATCGCCAGTGGGAAATCGACTGTTGCGAATCTCTTTGCCGAACTTGGAGCAAGTACCATTGACACAGATGTGGTGGCACGAGAGATGGTCGCACCGGGAATGCCGGGCCTCGCGATGGTAGTTTCCACATTCGGCTCTCATATTATCTCCGAGTCGGGAGAACTCGACCGACAGGCGCTGCGGACAATTGTTTTTTCAGACCCCGAGCAAAAGCGCAAGTTGGAAGCGATCTTGCACCCCTTAATCCGTGTGCGAGCCCTAGAGCAACTGAAACAGCTGAAACGATCGAAAGCTCCTTATGCACTGGTCGTAGTGCCTCTGCTCCTGGAAACCGGTTTCGAGGACTTGGTCGATAGGGTTGCGGTTGTAGACTGTTCTCGCGAGGCTCAAATGAGGCGATTACTTGCTCGTGATGACATAAGCGTCGCGGAGGCCGAAGCCATATTGGATGCCCAAGCCACCCGAGAAACCCGACTGGCGCGCGCCGATGATGTGATTGATAACGGGGGAAATATTGAAAGTACTCGTAACCGTGTTGGGGCGCTGCATACCGCATACGCTCGGGGACAGGCTGGATAGAAAGCAGTAATACTGTGGACCGGATTGCCTAGTAAGGAAAGGTCGCGCAAAATAGCAGCATGGCAGAGCCCGCAACGGAACTGCAAGCCCCGTCTTCAACGGCGAGAGCCATGGAGTTCGAACAGCCGCTCACGGAAAGCATGCGTACTTTTCTGAGGATTGAACTCCTACACCAGCAGGCACTCTTTCACGCTGAAGATCCTACCGAGCTGAGCGCCCGGGCTGCTGTTTCAAGTCTCCTAGAGGTTCTCACCATCCTGGGGAGGGGGGATGTTCGTGCGGAAATCATTAAGGAACTAAAACGGCAAGGCGAGATCTTGACTTCGTTCACTCGCCAACCAGGCGTAGATCCTGCTAGGCTGCAGGGTCTGGTTGATGATGTCCAAAAATTACGGGATAGGCTTACTGATTCCGGCCCGCAGTTCATTCATCCTCTCAAGGAATGTAATTTTCTTAACGCTATAAAACACCGCAGCTCCATACCCGGCGGCACCTGCAAATTTGATCTGCCAGATTACGGTTACTGGTTGCGCCTCCCAGATGAGGAGCGTACGAAGCAGTTTCAAGAATGGCTAGAGATCATCCGCCCCGTCTGTGATGCGGTCACCCAGGTTTTGTGGCTAACCCGAGAGGCCAATCAACCTACAGAGCAGACTGCCATACAGGGTATGTATCAACACAACATGGGGCATAGGCTGCAACCGAACTTGGTCCGCATCGTATTATCGGCTGCTGGCGGAATATATCCCGAGATCAGCGCTGGTAAGCATCGCTTCACCGTGCGCTTCGTTAAGTGGCAAGGTATTGATTTGCGTCCTGTACAAGTCGATCGCGACGTCCGTTTCCTGCTAGCTCTCTGCTAAACTGCCTGGATAGAATTTGCTTTTCTATGCACACGACGAAAGCTACTCCATTTTCACTCTACTCCTTACCTTTGCAAATAAGTAGATGTCCATTAATGGTCGAGCAACGCTTCCACAAGAGGCTCATCGGCTGGAAGAATCGGCAGACCAATTAACTTCTCCGGCAGCACCCATGCAAGAAGCTGATTTTCGCGGGCAACTACCTCGCCCTCGTAATCCTCAACCCGCCATACCTCCAGTCGGACGTTATATTCAGGATATTGATGGGTCAGTGTCATCAGAAATGTGGTGCTCAAAACTCGAATACCCAGCTCCTCGTGAAGCTCACGGTCTAACGCATCTCGTGATGATTCCTCCGAACGGCACTTACCACCAGGAATCTCCCAAAACCCAGCCATATGGGTGCCAGGAAGCCTTTGACCAACGAGTACTTTCCCTTGATCATCCTCAATTAACCCCGCAACAACCTGGATCGGCGCTTTCGTAAGTTGTGGCTCCGTGGAACTCACCAAAGGTCAAACCAGAAGTGCCAGCTCAACCGAGACGCCCATGACAGTGCTTGAACTTCTTACCTGACCCACACGGGCATGGCTGGTTGCGGCCTATCTTGGGTTGCTCCCGAGTGTAGGGTACAACAGGCTCAGGGCGTGCAGGCGTTTGAGGGCGTCCTCCCGGGTACAGGGCGGCCTGGGAAGACGGCGAAGCAGCAAGCGTCGGTGCAGCCGCATGTTGAAACCGCAAAGAACTCTGCTCACTAGACCGAGGTTCATGCGCTCCCACATCCTCCTGTCGACGAATTTGCACCTTGGATAGGATTGCTATCGTGTCATGATCCATTCGATCCAGCATATCGCTAAACATTTCAAAGGCCTCTCGTTTGTACTCCTGCGCAGGCTTACGCTGAGCGTAGGCTCTCAAATGAATCCACTGGCGAAGGTAGTCCAGCGCACCTATATGTTCCTTCCAATGAGTATCAAGTTGCCGGAGCATAATGGCCTTTTCCAGCTCACGAATAGCCTGTTCACCAACATCCCCCACCTTCTCCTCATAAGCTGTTTCTATCCGGGAAACAACCTTGTCTAGCAGACCAGCCTCGTCTAGGGCGTGGTCTCCCTCGAGCAGAGAAATCACGTCTAGGTGAACACCAAACTCCCGCTCAAGGGCTTGATGAAAACCTTCTTTGTCCCATATCTCCTCCACACTCTCATGTGGAATGTACTCGCCCATTACCCTAGCGGCGACTTCCCTTCGAACTTCCTTAATCTCTTCCGAAATGTCCTCAGCTTCCATGAGGTCCGCTCGACGCTGATAAATAACCCTACGCTGATCGTTAGCAACATCATCGTATTCGAGGAGTTGCTTACGTATATCAAAATTGTGAGCCTCTACCTTTCGTTGTGCACGCTCAATCTGTCGGGAAAGCATTTTGCTCTCAATGGCCTCGCCCTCCTGCATCCCAGCCCGGCCTAAAAGTCGTTTGGTACGTTCCGGATCACCAAAAATCCGCATCAGATTATCTTCCATGGATAGATAAAAACGACTCGACCCGGGGTCGCCTTGTCGACCAGATCTGCCACGAAGCTGATTGTCGATTCGCCTTGATTCGTGCCGCTCAGTACCGATGATATGCAAACCCCCCTCCTCAATAACCTTCTTATTTTGGGGCTGCCATTCAGCCCGGGTGCGCTCTCGGTCCGTTTCGCCACCATTTTTGAGTTTCGCCAACTCAACCTCTAAATTGCCGCCAAGCACAATATCCGTACCGCGCCCCGCCATGTTCGTTGCGATAGTGACAGTACCTGGACTCCCAGCCTGGGCGATAATTTCCGCTTCCTGTTCGTGGTATTTCGCGTTCAGAACCCGGTGAGTAATTTTCTCTTTCTTCAAAATCCCTGATAAAAGCTCAGACGTCTCGATAGAAGTCGTGCCTACTAAGACGGGTTGCCCACGTTGGTGGCAATCCTCGATGTCCTCGATGATCGCTTTAAATTTGTCCTCCTGCGTGAGGTAAACAAGATCCGGGGCGTCATCTCGGATCATTTCTTTGTGTGTGGGGATAACCGCTACCTCAAGGTTATAGATCTGTTGAAATTCATACGCCTCCGTGTCGGCGGTCCCCGTCATTCCTGCCAGTTTCCCGTAGAGGCGGAAATAGTTTTGAAAGGTGATCGAAGCGACGGTTTGATTCTCCTCCTTGACTCGTACACCCTCCTTGGCTTCAATCGCCTGGTGCAGCCCATCCGACCAGCGCCTTCCTGGCATAGTTCTTCCAGTAAATTCATCAACAATTACAACTTCGCCATCTTTGACGATGTATTCCACCTCTTTTTTAAACAGCGCATGCGCCCGCAGCGCCGCAGTAAGATGATGCATCAAACGTATATTGCCCGTGTCATAGAGGCTATCACCGTCGGCCAGGACGCCAGCCTTCACGAGTAATGGCTCAATCTTATCTTGGCCCTCTTCTGTGAGGTGCGCTTGTTTCGCCTTCTCATCGACCAAATAGTCTCCAGGTTCAATAAATTGGCACCTCGAAGGTTTTGCATCAGGCTCAACTTCGATCAGATGGTGGGCGCCTCGACGTGCGAGTGCTTCTTCTATAGGCATCTCTCCCAACTCTTCCCCGGAAATACTACTTACGGCAACACGGGCCGTCTCGATATCCTCGTTAGCCTTACCCGCAGGAGGGTTATGGAGTTTGAGACTGGGAATAAGACGATTGATCTGAACGTATAGTTCTGTACTTTCTTCCGACCTACCAGAAATGATCAGCGGCGTTCTCGCCTCATCTATGAGGATGGAATCTACCTCGTCGACAATCGCGAACGCTAAATCTCGTTGAACCCGATCCTCGAGTCGAAATGAAAGGTTGTCCCGCAAATAATCGAAACCAAACTCGTTATTGGTACCGTAAGTAATATCCGCGGCGTAGGCCGCCTTCTTTTCCTCTTGACTCTGCCCAGCCTTTACTACACCAACGGTCAGTCCGAGAAACTCATAGATCGGACCCATCCATAGCGCATCACGCTGAGCAAGATAGTCGTTGACAGTGATAATGTGCACCCCTTTTCCGGGCAGTGCATTGAGATAAGCGGCCAAAGTTGCCACCAGCGTTTTGCCTTCTCCGGTGCGCATCTCCGCGATCTTCCCTTGGTGAAGAACTACTCCTCCTACCAGCTGAACGTCGAAGTGACGCATCCCTAATGCTCGCACGGACGCCTCTCTGACAACTGCGAACGCCTCTGATAGGAGCGAATTCAAGTCACCATGCCCCTCCAGACGGGCTTTAAACTCCGTTGTCTTAGCCTTCAGCGCCTCATTGTCAAGATCCTGTAGCTCAGGCTCCAACGTGTTGGCCTGAGTGATGAATTTGTCATAGGTTCTCAGCAGCCGCTGGTTACGACTGCCAAATACGTTGGATAGCAGATCGGAGGCAGATTTGATCAATCGGGATCCTAGGGCAACGAAGGCCCGTATTCTACGGATAGAATAGAGATTTGGGGACCGGATAACCCCTTTACAAGTTGGCTAGCCGCTTCCCAACAGGGTTTCGACCTGCTTAACGGCTAGTAGATATAGGCCATTGGGTCTACCACCTGACCATTATGCAGGACTTCGAAATGTAGATTAGGCCCAGTTGCACGACCAGTCGCACCCACCATAGCAATAACCTGCCCACGTTTAACCGTATCGCCCTGCGCGACCAGATTTTCCGCGTTGTGAGCATAGCGAGTGACATAACCATTGCCGTGATTGACCTCGACCATTTGACCGTAGCCGTAACGATCCCTTGCCCAGGTAACCACGCCCGCAGCTACAGCCACTACCTCAACACCCTCACTACCTGCAAAATCGATACCTTTGTGAAATGCGGTACGGCCCGTAAATGGATCCGCACGATTCCCGAAACCGGAGGAAATATAGCCCACCGTAACTGGACGACCTTCAGGATACGTTTCTTCGTGGAGTTTACGATTGATCAAAAAATCCTCGAGAACTTCTAACTGCTGTTGACGATCTTCAAGCTGTGAGCTCAGCGAATCTAGCTCGGTGATAACACTAGAGACCCGTACAAAATCTGAAGTCACGATGGACTCCTCCGAATTATCCGTGAGCGGTGGGCCACTAAAATTAAATTCCCCATCGTCAAGACTCGTCATTTGTGTCAGTCGTTGGCCCAAGGCATCAAGACGAACGACATGAGCATTCGTCTGCCCCAGTCTTATAGCAAGCGCGTCCAAACTCTGCCGCACTGTACGGCGAATCGAGTCAAGCTGGGTCTGTTGCCGGGTAATCGCCGTACGCCAATTTTGGGCTTGGGTGGACGGGCTTGCTACCCCAACATGCTCAGCAGTTCTGAATCCGCCATAGAACACGCAAGTACACAAGACAAGTGCTAAACACGTGAGTCCAACCCAAACTCGACGATAGGCCAGATTAACGTGACCGATATAACCCTTTCCCCTAGAAAGAAGGATCAATTGCATGGATACCCACCTTATGACGCTAATTCTTATATGTTTTTTCCGCGCCCAGCCCGACTGACATGGGCACTGAGATGATTATAACGCGTTCCATAAAATACACGCGGTAATTTCTCTACCCCAGAGTTATTCCCGTACACGATAAGGGAGAGTTAGACACTTTATGGTATACCTAAGAATATATAGAAAATCGACTACACTTAAAGATTAAAGAGCAAAATGTTAACGGTGCTTTTACAAATCGTGTCCATTCAAAAACTCCAGCCTCTCGCCGACCTACTACAGTCTGGGGACCTTGGAGAGCTCGTTGCTGAAGCACAACGTCGACAGAACCTGACCGAGCGCATCCGCGATCTTCTCCCAGCCGACGAGGCGGCTCATTTAGTAAGTGCCAGTACCGATTCTGGAGGCGTATTGGTGCTTGTCATGGATGCTTCCGTATGGGCGGCGCGGGTACGGTACAGGGCGAAGAGCCTAGGGCACGATCGAGTCAAAGTAAAAGTAATTCCGCTACCAGAACTGCCAAGTGATTCAGAAGCATCTTGAGTTGAACCACAACGCACATCGCGCCAACCCAAATTTCTCGCGACAGTTTTTAGGTAGGAGCCAGCTGGTAGGAGACCGGGGAACTCTTTATGTCATTAAACACAACCTCTTCGTAATGATCCTCCTGCTCCAGCAAGGCACGAAGAAGTTTGTTATTGAGGCGATGCCCCGACTTATAACCGGTGAACTCACCAATGAGGCAGTGGCCTAAAAGGTATAAATCACCAACGGCATCCAGGATTTTATGCCGAACAAATTCATCCTTGAACCTCAGTCCATCTTCATTCAAAACTCTGTATTCGTCCATCACTACAGCGTTGTCGATGCTACCTCCGAGCGTCAGATCCCTCTCTCTGAGGGATTCTATATCTGTTAGGAAACCGAACGTACGCGCACGACTGATTTCCTTCAGAAATGCGGTCGTCGAAAAATTAAGGCTAGCATTCTGCCGATGTTTCTTGAGCACCGGATGATCAAAGTCAATCTCAAAATTTATCTTAAAGCCATTGTAAGGTTCTAACCGTACCCATTTTTCACCATCTTTGACTTCAACTGCCTTACGAATACGAATGAAGCGCTTCAGAGAATGCTGCTCCTCAATGCCTGCCGACTGAAGTAGGAAGATGAATGGTGCAGCACTTCCGTCCATAATAGGGACTTCCGGCGCAGTAAGATCCACAAACGCATTATCTACGCCAAGCCCTGCCAGCGCAGAGAGCAAGTGTTCCACGGTAGCCACTTTGGTGTTCTGATGCTCCAGCGTTGTGCCGAGCGTTGTCTCCGCAACCTTTAGCGCATCAGCTGGGATATCGACGGGTGTATCGAGATCAATGCGTCTAAATGTAATGCCTGAATTGTCCGGTGCGGGGCGCAAAGTCATGTAAACCTTGGCGCCACTGTGTAGACCGATTCCTGTAGCTCGTACCGATTCCTTGAGTGTTCGCTGCTTCAAACTCCAATCCCGATCCTACTTGATAAAAGGGCATCGCGCCCCCTTATGGGCGGCTCCAGAGCACCATCAACCTCAGCAGGTCGTAGGGCCCAGAACTCATTTGGCGCTAGCATAGCGGTTATACCGCGGGCACTCCAGAGTCTCAGTCGGCCTGCCGACGCAAAAAGGCTGGAATATTTAATAAATCTTCTTCGTCCTCGGACGACTCTGTGACTACGCCATCTACGGCACGCTTACGCTGGATAGCCGGCTTCTCGAGATCCGAATAGTTGGGTTCTCGAGCAGTCGGAGTCCTCACCACATGCACCGGCTGATCACTAACCCCAAGTGCTTGGCCCAGACCAGTTGCAACCACCGTAACCCGAAGCTCGTTAGCCATATCGTCATCGATGACCGTCCCGACCACCACTGTGGCATCAACAGACGCGCGATCCTTTATCATCTCACCAACTTCCTGGAACTCGCCAATAGAAAGATCCCTGCCGGCAGTCACATTAACCAAAATACCATTCGCTCCATCTAGATTAATGTCTTCCAATAGTGGGCTGGAGATGGCTGCCTCAGTCGCTTCTCGTGCCCGGTTGTCACCATTAGCGATACCGGTACCCATCATGGCCATGCCCATTTCCGACATAACGGTTCGAACGTCTGCGAAGTCCACATTTATCAATCCGGAACGTGTAATCAAGTCCGCGATCCCCTGCACCGCGCCCTGTAGGACTTCATTAGCAGTGCGGAAAGCATCCAGCAACGTGGTATCTGGACCAAGCACGGTCAGCAGTTTCTCATTTGGAATCGTGATCAAGGAGTCTACGTAACGACCCAGCTCAGCAATCCCCTGGTCAGCAATTTGCATACGCTTAACGCCCTCCATTAGGAACGGCTTCGTTACCACTGCCACAGTCAGGACACCCAATTCTTTCGCTAGTTGGGCAATCACAGGAGCTGCCCCCGTACCGGTACCACCACCTAGCCCAGCAGTGATGAAAAGCATATCAGTACCCTCTACCACTTCCTGAATACGGTCACGGTCCTCCATGGCAGCCTGACGACCAATCTCTGGATTAGCGCCCGCCCCGAGTCCTTTTGTGATGTTGCACCCTATCTGAATTCCCGTCTTCACCTGCGCACTCTTCAGCGCCTGTGCATCTGTGTTAGCGCAAATAAAATCTACGCCCTCAATCCCAGATGCCACCATATGTCCCACGGCGTTTCCGCCACCTCCTCCGATGCCAATCACTTTGATGATTGCGGTCTCGCTGTGCCCATCCATTAACTCGAACATTTCCAAACTCCTTAGAAATAAATCCTTAGAAATTCCCTTGAAACCAATTTTTCATTCTTGCAAACACGCCGGATATACCCACCTTAGTGGCTGATCTGTCTGCATGAGCTTGAGAGGTTTCCTTCCCGTAGAGAAGAAGACCAACACCTGTAGCGTGAATCGGGTTGCGTACCACATCGAAGAGACCTTCCACGTGTTGCGGTACCCCCAAGCGAACAGGTACATGGAAAATTTCTTCTGCAAGCTCAACTGCTCCTTCCATCTTTGCGCTCCCACCTGTTAAGACGACCCCCGCAGCAATCAATTCTTCAAATCCCGAACGCCTCAACTCGTCACGCACCAAAGAAAAGAGTTCCTCATAACGAGGCTCCACAACTTCCGCAAGTGTTTGCCGTGCTAGTCGACGTGGCGGACGATCCCCAACACTTGGCACCTCTATAGTCTCATCCGGATTGGCCAGCTGTGATAACGCACAGGCGTACTTGATCTTAATTTCTTCGGCATATTGGGTTGGCGTGCGAAGCGATACCGCAATGTCATTTGTCACCTGATCACCTGCGATAGGTATTACGGCTGTATGCTGAATCGCGCCACCGTAAAAAACTGCAATATCTGTCGTGCCTCCCCCCATATCAACCAAACAGATTCCAAGTTCTTTCTCATCTTCGGTTAATACAGAATAACTAGATGCCAGCTGCTCTAACACAACATCCTCCACACTGAGCCCGCAGCGCTGAACACACTTAACGATATTTTGTGCAGCGCTCACTGCACCGGTAACAAGATGAACTTTCGCCTCTAGCCGAACACCGGACATTCCAATGGGCTCGCGTATCCCCTCTTGGGAATCAATCAAAAACTCTTGCGGCAGCACGTGTAGAACTTTCTGATCCGATGGAATTGCGACTGCTCGAGCTGCGTCAATCACACGGTCAACATCACTGCTGCTGACTTCCTTATCACGTATAGCAACAATACCGTGGGAATTAAGACTCCGAATGTGGCTCCCCGCGATACCTGCGTAAACGGTGTTAATCTCGCATCCCGCCATAAGTTCTGCCTCTTCTATAGCTCGCTGAATCGACTGAACTGTGGATTCGATGTTTACAACTACACCACGCTTGAGCCCCCGGGATGGATTAGAGCCGATACCAATTACTTCAAGCACGTTCTCTGGAGAAAGTTCCCCCACAACGGCCGCAACCTTGGATGTACCAATGTCTAATCCGACGAGCAGCTTCCGATCTTCTCGCCTAGCCACTGTCGAATACCTCAACCTTACCTACAGGCTGTAGATCACTATCCGGATACCACCCCACGGAAAAGCCATTGGCATAGCGAAGATCCACATAGCTAACGCGATCAAACTCCGCAGCGAGTATCGGAGCTACCACCCGAAATAGTCGGTCCAGTCTCTGGTCTACATTACGGCGACCAATTCGAATTTGCTGGCCACTTTCGAGCTCAATACTCCAAGCGCCACGTTCATCCATGATTAGAGCTTCGAGCGCCAGATTAGCTTCCGTCAGTCGGCCTCTAAGTCCAAGGTACTGCTTTGCGACTTCCAGTTCGCTACCCTTAGGCCCGGCCAGGTGCGGCAGCTCCGGAAACACGTGCCGAGCCTCGTTGGCAAAAAGCTCCCCGTGAGTATTTAGAAGTCCCATCTCACCCCAGCGCGCGGCAGCTTGATGCTCAACGATGCGGACTACCAGTGCGTCTGGCCATTGACGAACAATCTCAACATGCTCTACCCAATCTAGAGATTCCACCCGACGTTGTAACGCTCCCAAATCGGCTAACAAAAACCCTCGGTCCAATCCAGGCACTAGGGCCGCCTCAACCTGTATAGGCGTCACGCGTTGAAACCTCCCTTCTATATGCAATTGCTGAAAAGGGCGGTTCAACAGAACCTGCGTGATGAAGAAGATCGTTACGAGGATGGCAAGTGCACCTGGAGGAGCAAGTACGTACGCCCAGTTTATGGTAATTTTTGGCAACTCTCGCGGCTTTTTAGCAACTTTGCGTCGATTGAATTTTGTGCGTCTCATGAAAGCCTTTCCCCTAGAATTCGGACCTCAAGCTCCAAAGCGATGCCCGAGTCAGCCTTAACCCGATCCCGAACCTCTTCGATTAAGCTCTCGATATCTTCAGCTCTCGCAGAACCTGTGTTGATGATGAAGTTAGCGTGCTTTTCAGAAACAACGGCATCTCCAAAACGCATGCCTTTCAGCCCTGCGACCTCTATCAATTGCGCAGCGAATCCGTTGGGCGGGTTACGGAACACCGATCCACAACTACGTTTTCCCAGCGGCTGAGAGCTCCCTCGCTCTCGCATCAACGCCGTAATACTTGACAGGCTCGCATCACTATCACTACTAAGCGCCAAGGTCGCGCCCAGAAACCACTCATCAGTTGCCCCCACAACCGATCGGTAAGCTACTTTGAAATCATCGGTAGTTCGAGTGCGGAGCACGCCCTTCCGGTCAATGGTCTTAACAGATTTCACTACGTCCCATGTTTCACCGCCAAACGCTCCCGCATTCATCACTAATGCGCCACCGAGCGTCCCAGGAATGCCCGCAAAAAACGCGGCGGGGCCTAGTTTCCATCGCGCGCATTGCCGGGCAAGTACAGTACATGGGACACCCGCTCCCACCTGCACATGCTGCTCGTCAACTCGTTCGATTCTGCCTGGAAGATCCAACGTACAGATGACAACACCACGAATACCACCGTCGCGAACCAGCAGGTTTGAGCCCAATCCCACCCAATGAATCTCGTGATCGGGGTAGTGTCCAGATAGAAATGTAACTAGATCTTGAATGCTATCTGGTTGATAGAACACATCCACGGGACCACCAACACGCCAGGACGTATGAGCGCTCATTGGCTCATCTAGCAAAAGTCGTTGTGTCGTATTTTTGCCAGTCACAACCGCTCTCACTGCTTCACTCCGACAGGGCCTTTGACGGCGAGCTCTAACGGCAGAGTCTGTGCCATCGCCCCGATGTTTCCAGCTCCTAGAGTTAACACGATATCGTTAGGTTCGATAATGCCGCCAAGCACGCTAGGTAACATGCCGATTTCTTCGATAAAGATGGGCTCTACGATTCCACGGCTTCGTACTGCCCGAGCTAAGGCTCGGCCATCCGCGCCTGCTATCGGTTCCTCTCCGGCCGCATAAACATCCGTTAGCAAAAGCAGATCAACTTCGGAAAGCGCCCGCGCAAAGTCATCTATCAGCTCGTGGGTTCGTGTATAGCGGTGCGGTTGAAAAGCAACAACGAGACGCCGATTTGGCCAGGCTTCTCTAGCAGCTTTCAGAGTCGCTTCGATTTCAGTTGGGTGATGCGCATAGTCGTCAACAAACGTAGCAATCCCGTTGAGAGTCGTTACCGTACCCAGTAATTGAAAACGTCTATCGATCCCGGAAAACTTCGAGAATGCTTGCTGTATAGCTTCATCGGGTACACCCAGCTCGGTTGCAACTGCCACCGCGGCTAGTGAGTTGAGTATGTTATGCCGCCCGGGCAGATTAAGGGTGAGCTGTAGCGGTACCCGCCCGTGACGACGTACCACAAAGGAACTTGAGAGACCTGATGACTGTGCGTTTTCAGCACGGATGTCAGATTGCTCTGAAAAACCATAACTCATCACCCGCCGCCCCAACCCGGACATGAGTTCGCAGGTATTGGGGTCATCGTGGCACATAACGGCAACACCATAGAAGGGAAGATTGTGTAGAAAATCAACAAAGCCTTGCTTGAGACGCCCAAGTTCCCCTTCGTAACTCTGGAGATGATCAGCATCAATATTTGTGACCACCGCAATCATTGGTTGTAAATGCAAGAATGACGCATCACTTTCATCGGCCTCTGCAACCAGATATCGTCCATCACCTAGCTTGGCGTTAGCATTCACACTCGAGAGTCGGCCACCAATTACGAACGTTGGGTCGAGCCCGCCTTCCGCGAGTACGCTTGCGGTAAGGCTTGTAGTAGTGGTCTTGCCATGAGTCCCCGCGACGGCAATCCCGTATCGGAATCTCATAAGCTCGGCTAGCATTTCTGCGCGCTGGATAACGGGTATGCGGCGCCGGTGCGCCTCTAGGACTTCCTCGTTATTTGGCGGGATTGCGCTGGTTACTACAACCACATCAGCCGAACCGAGATTGCTTGCATCATGCCCCAAATAGATCCGGGCTCCGAGCCCTGCGAGTCGCTCGGTAACGGAATTGAGTTTGGCATCTGACCCCTGCACAGAGTAACCGAGATTAATGAGGACCTCGGCAATACCACCCATACCGACACCTCCGATTCCAATAAAATGGATATGGTGGATAGATCCCATCCGCTCAGTCATGACCGCACCTCCGCAAACTCAAAACAGACATCCGCCAATTTCATAGCAGCGTCCGGCAGTGCTTGCGCCCGTGCACTCTGACCAAGTTGAACTAGGTTTTTACGATCCTCACCCAACTTAACGAGCTCACGCGCGAGGCGTTCCGGTGTTAGCTCACTTTCAGGAATCACAATTCCAGCGCCTCGAGACGCGAAGCTCCTTGCATTGTGGGTCTGATGGTCGTCAATCGCATGAGGGTAAGGCACAAGTATTGCTCCTAGACCCACCGCAGCTAGCTCGGCGATAGTAAGCGCCCCAGCACGACAGATAACTAGATCCGCCCAACCGTAGGCACTCGCCATATCTTCCACGAATGAATCCAATCGGGCCTCCACTTCAAACTCCGCGTATACCTTGCGAGCTTCTTCCAGTCCCCGGCCCGCCTGGTGCCAGATATCGAACTCCAGGTCATCTGGTAACTTTGCAAGCGCCTCCGGAACCCGGCGATTCAGCACCCGCGCACCCTGACTGCCACCTAGTACCAACACCCGAAATAGGGAATCTTTACGAGCTTTAATCCGATCAACAGGCATGGGTAAATTTAGGATCTCCCGACGCACAGGGTTACCAATTAACTCAGCCTGAACGGTCGCGGGAAAACTTTGTGGGAAAGCTTCGAACACCCGCTGCGCAAGAGACGCTAGAATACGATTCGTGGTTCCGGGAATCGCATTTTGCTCATGCACTAGTAAAGGTCTCCCGCTCAACCATGCGGCAATGCCTCCCGGCCCGGAAACGAACCCCCCTAACCCTAGGACTACGGCCGGACGGCGGCGGCGTAGCATGATGAATGCCAGGAAAATTGCCAGTACCAAGCGGAACGGAGCAAGCAACCAAGCAAACACTCCACGACCTCGCACTCCCGACACGGAAATCCACTCAACTTCTATACCAGCATCTGGCACCAGACGCGCCTCCAAACCCTTTCGTGTACCCATCCACACCACAGAGCCCGAGCGGCTGCGAATCTCCTCAGCGACTGCTAAACCGGGGAACACGTGCCCACCTGTCCCCCCCGCCATGATCATGATTGGACCGTCGCTCATGCTCTACTTTTCCCAGCTTCACGAACCGCTGCCCTCCGCGCGGCTATTACGACCTCGTGGTGGATGCGGGCAAGAAGCCCAAGCGCAACAAGTGTGACAACAATGCTGGTGCGTCCGTAGCTGATTAGCGGCAGAGTCAGGCCCTTCGTGGGGAGAAGCCCTGTATTAACGCCCATATTGATGAACGCTTGAAGACCCAAGGTGAGCCCTATGCCGGTACTCACAAGCCCTTGAAAGGGCATCCCCAACGCACTCGCACGAGGGCCCATAGCGATAGCCTTGAACACAACAATTCCAAATAGAACAATGGTGAGCGTTGTGCCTATAACACCAAACTCTTCCGCCATAACGGCAAAAATGAAATCAGTGTGAGCTTCTGGGAGATAGAAGAGCTTCTGTACACTCCCACCCAAGCCGACACCCAACCAATCACCTCGACCGATTGCGATTAGAGACTGTGCCAACTGATAACCGCCTCTTTCCACGTCAGCCCATGGATCCAGAAATGTGGTGAGGCGCTGCAACCGTTCGCCTGAGTTCAGTGCAAGCACAGACAATGTGGTAATTGCGGCCAGCAAAAAAAGAAAGAAATCTCTGAGCCGGGCACCGCCGACGAACAGTAGTCCCAGGCTTGTGGCCGTTAAAACGACCGTAGCACCAAAATCTGGTTCCGCCAGCAAAAGCATGCAGGCCAGGGCGACAAGTGCCATGGGCTTGAGAAATCCAAGCATCGTAGTGCCAAGTTCTCTCTGATGTCTCACCACATAGCTCGAGAGATAGAGCAACAAACAAACGCGAGCCGGTTCTGATGGTTGTAGTGTCAATGGGCCCAAATCCAACCAGCGAGTACTGCCATTCGCAGTGAGTCCGAATCCAGGGAGGAACACTGAGGCCAACAGTGCCATGGCTGCGAAAAGCAAAACTCCATTTAGCCTGAGCCAGATCTCCATCGGAATAGCCACCGCAGTGATCGCTCCTAAACAACCGATGGCAATAGCGCCAAAGTGACGAATTAGATAATAGTGGGGTTCACCCATCTCACTATCCGCCAGTGTGATAGATGCGGAACTCACCATAATGATTCCCAGCACGAGTAAAGCGATAACCGCTGAAAATAAGGTTGGATCCAGGTTGAATCCTTTGAGCCCTAGACTCCGATTCATCGCCGCCTCTCCTTCACTGCAGCAATGAAAGCCTCACCTCGCTCCTGATAATTGGTGAACATATCAAAACTCGCACACGCAGGAGATAGCAACACCGTTATCGGTGAAAGCTCTGTGGAGTTGGCTAATTCAATAGCACAGGTCACTGCTTCTCGCATATCACGCGCTGTTTGAACTAGTGTTATGGTTGACAATAGTGCACGAAGCTCTTCGGCCGCTTCGCCAATGACTACTGCGCCTACCAGCTTGCCCGCGGAGACTGCAACCAACGGGCCAAAATCTGCATCTTTGCTACGCCCACCAGCAATCAATACAAACGACCCGGGGAGACCCTCTAGCGCCGCCACTGTTGCACCTACGTTAGTGCCTTTTGAATCATTGATGAACACAACCCCCGCGTTCTCATCCACCCACTGGCAACGGTGGGGAAGACCTGTAAATTCGCGCAGTGCATCCAACTGCGTCTTGAGTTTTGGCTCGGCTAGTGGGCCCGTAAACACATCGGCTAGAGCCATGACGGCAAGCGCATTCGCCTCATTGTGCAGGCCCCTCAACTTCAGCTCGTCAACCGGCACAAATGGGTCACCGTCCCGACACAACCACCGCGTATATTGGTGTTCTATCAGTGAATAGCCTACGTCCAATCTCTCACGCACCGAAAAAGGAATAGCGTGCTTATGCGGGCGCACCATTTCCCGCACCACCTCATCATCCCAGTTGAATACGACGGTCTCCGCAGCACACCCGAGCTGCGCCTTCAAGGCAGCGTAGGATTCGAAACTACCGTGCCGGTCAAGATGATCGGGTGAAACGTTCAAGATCGCCGCAATCATCGGTCTCAGATTTTCGGTGATCTCCAACTGGAAGCTGGAAAGCTCGAGAATGTAAGCCTCAGTGGCTACGCCGAGCAACTCAAGTGCAGGCGGCCCGAGATTTCCTCCTGCAACGGTCTTGAACCCAGCCGAAGACAACACACGTTGCAGCAGTGTAACTACCGTACTTTTCCCGTTAGACCCTGTAACTCCGATAATGGGGGCACTGGCAACCTGAGCGAAAAGTTCTATATCACTGACAATCGGTATACCCAACCGCCGAGCCTCGACCATGATCGGGATGTCCAACCCAAGTCCCGGAGAAGGTACTACCCGTGAGACGTCCTTAAGCCAACACACATCCATGCTCTCAAGAACGATGGGAAGTTCAAATTGGGCTTGCTGTAACCTTTCTAGTCCTGGCGGATGAGCGCGACTGTCAATTACCAGAACATCTTCACCGCGAGAAACAAGAAATTGAGCTACCGAAAGCCCGGTAGCGCCTAAGCCCACCACAAGAGTTCGGCTATCCTTTCCCGAAGCCTTCATCTCTTCTTCATTCCACTGTTCCGCTAAGCTCATTAATCTCTTGTATATTTCCGAGGAGGTTCTACCTGATCTTTAAACTTGCTAACCCGACGAGCACCAGGATTACTGTGATGATCCAAAATCGAACAATTACTTTTGGCTCAGCCCAACCCTTTAACTCAAAATGATGATGCAGCGGGGCCATGCGAAAAATGCGCCGGCCGGTCATCTTGTAGGAAGCAACCTGGATAATGACTGAGACGGTTTCAACGACGAATACACCGCCCATAATTAGCAATACCAGTTCCTGCCTCACCACCACAGCCACCAAGCCCAGAGCTGCACCGAGAGACAACGCTCCGATGTCGCCCATGAAAACCTGAGCGGGATAGGTGTTAAACCACAAGAAGCCCAGACCGGCGCCAGCCAGGGCCGCACAGAAAACGAGCATCTCACCGGCACCCGAAACGTAGGGAATGCCCAGGTAAGATGAAAAAACAATGTTGCCAGCAACGTACGCGAATATGCCTAACGCTGTGCCCACGAGAACAGCCGGCATAATGGCGAGCCCGTCAAGCCCATCGGTCAGATTGACACCGTTGGAAGCACCGACGATCACAAGATAAGTAAAACTTACATAGATGATGCCGCTCAAAGGTATAGAAAAATCTGGAAAGTAAGGAATAAGTAACGCGTGCTCCACCACTGGGTTCTCTGCAGTCGCATAGAGCACTATTGAGGCGCTGAATCCAACAATGGATTGCCAGAAGAATTTTCTCGATGGGCGCACTCCTTCGGAGCTGCCTATTACGAGTTTCTTATAATCGTCCACAAATCCAATCACGCCGAACGCAAGTGTGGTAATAAGAACTATCCACACGAACCGATTCGTCAGGTTGGCCCAGAGCAGCGTGCTCACGACAATAGCAAGTAATATCAGGGCCCCACCCATAGTGGGTGTCCCAGCCTTAGGTAAATGGCTCTCTGGCCCCAACTTGCGAATGGATTCGCCCACGCGACGCAAAGACAATCGCTGGATTACGAAAGGCCCCATTGCAAAAGACAATACCAAAGCGGTAAGCGCGCCCAGAATGGCGCGCAACGTCAGATAACTGAACACATTGAACCCAGCATTAAACTGAGTTAGATACTCGGTAAGGTAGATCAACATGCTGACCCCTCCCCGACTCCGCTCTCCGTTCCAAGTAATACAACCAGTTGATCAAGCCCCATAACTCTGGAGCCCTTGAGCAGAAGAGTCGTGTTTTCAGACAGTAGAGGTTCTAACGCTTGTTGGAGGGCATTCGCCTCAAGAAAAAACTGCCCACGAGGCCCAAATGCGTCAGCAGCATGTCGGCTGAGATCGCCGATAGCGAATAGTGCATCACAGCAATCTCTAGCGTACTCGCCAATCTCTTGATGTAGGGCGGGTGAGTTCTCACCAAGTTCTGCCATGTCTCCCAGAATAAAAATGCGCTCACCACCGCACTCCCGGAGATAGTCCAGCGCAACACGCACTGACTCTGGATTCGCGTTATAGCTGTCATCAACAATTGCAGCACCACCACGACCGGGAAGCAGGTTCAACCGACCTTTAACAGCGTTGGCCTGACTTAACCCTTGCTGAATCTCCTCGCCAGATGCGCCCAATGCATAGGCAGCGGCAGCGGCAGCTAACGAGTTGACTACATTGTGCCTACCCACCAAAGGTAGCCATAGCTCGAGTGCGGCGCCTTGGGGAAGCTGAAGAACAAACCGAGAGCCTCCCGGTTCAGCGACAATTTTTCCGCTCACCGTACAATCGGCTTCGGGCGTTAAACCGAATGTCAGCACTTTTTCCGCACGGCTACGAGCACACCAATCCTTACAGTGCTCATCATCTGCATTAATGATCGCTGTTCCTGCTCTGGGAAGGTGATCAAGAAGCTCGCCTTTCGCCGCCGCAACCCCCGCTATGGAGCCAAAACCTTCTAGATGAGCAGTATTAGCGTTCGTAATGACGCCCACCGTAGGCTGTACCAACCGACTGAGGTAATCGATCTCTCCCGGATGATTCGCGCCGAGCTCAATAACAAGTGCCTCATGTGTTTCGCGCAGCTCCATCAACGTCAACGGAACGCCAATATCGTTATTCAAGTTACCGCGAGTGACACATATGTTGCGTCCAGAACTCAGGATACTGGCGATTAATTCTTTGACAGTGGTCTTTCCGTTACTGCCGGTTACGGCAACTACGGGCATGGGGAAATTTTTTCTCCAAGCATGGGCGATCTGTCCGAAAGCACCTCGCGTATCCACGACCTTGACTTGTGGAAGAGGGATGCTAACCAACCGAGATACCACTGCACCGGCGGCACCTTTCAAATGCGCATCAGCCAAAAAATCATTGCCGTCAAATTGCTCGCCTGGAATTGCGATAAAAAGCGATCCAGACTCCAACTCACGGCTATCAATGCTGACTGCTCCGAATTCTGTATCATCGCCTACGAGTTCCCCACGCACCTCGTGAGCCACCGCAGAAAGCGTGCGAGACATCACGCTTGTCCTCCTAAGGCCGCCCGCGCAACGGCCTGATCGCTGAACTCACGGCGTTCTCCCGCCATCCACTGCCACACTTCATGGCCTTTTCCTGCCACGAGCACAACATCGCCGTTGCTCGCCCGAGATACAGTCTGCTGGATTGCTCTGGCACGATCGTGCTCAATCCAGACATCCGGATGATCAATTATTTCGGAGCGAATATCAGCGACGATTGCTCCTGGATCTTCGCCGCGAGGGTTATCGTCGGTAAGTGTTATGTGATCGGCGAGACGAGCGGCGATTACCCCCATGGAAGCTCGCTTACCGATATCCCGCTCCCCGCCACAACCAAATACGCACCAGAGTTCTCCGTCGGTGAAACTTCGCAAATTCTCCAGAACTCTCTCAAGCCCTGCGGGGGTGTGGGCATAGTCAACAACCACGGTGGGTTGGGGTGCCCCGCCTCCTAACACTTCCATCCTTCCAGGCAGCGGTTTGCAGCAACTCAGTACTTCACACGCCTCTCTGATCGGAACATCCCAACTCAGCAAAGCCCCAAGAGCTAATAAGAGATTTTCTGCGTTGAAATCGCCAATCAGAGGTGAATTGATTGCGTAATCGGTTGAGTTTTCCAAACCACCTTTAACTAGTGTTCCCGAGATCTGTACAGTTATTCCCTCTAACCCCGAGTCAGTGACAGTCCCTTGAAGACAATCGTCAGACTCTATACTGACGCCGATCTGATTGATGGATTCCGTAAGTCCGTCCATCAAAGTCAAACCAAAGGGGTCATCTGTAAAAATCACAGCGTGACGCAATCCTTCCAAGTGGAAAAGGCGCGCCTTTGCAGCTTGGTACTGGGAAATATCTCCGTGATAGTCCAAGTGATCCCGAGTGAGATTAGTGAATATGGCCGTATCGAACCTCAGTCCAGCAATTCGGTCCTGAGCAAGTGCATGAGAAGAAATCTCCAATGCCGCGTAACTGGCCTTGAATGACGACAGTTTCTTGTGCAAGGTAAGACAGTCTGGAGTGGTTAATTCTTGAGGCTCAAGTTGAGGTGGGATACCAGCTCCCAAGGTCCCCACGTATGCGCAGGGATTCCCGCGTAGAGTCTGAGCCTGAGCGACCAAATTGGCCACCGTACTCTTTCCGTTAGTACCGGTGACGCCGATTAACTTTGGCCCACGTTCAATCAACCCGTAAAATTTTTGCGCGAGTTGCCCTAAACGACTACTAAGATCGGGAACAGCGAGGCTAAGTGAGGGTTCGTCTCCTATCCCAGGCGCCAATTCCATCTTGGCCTCGTGGTTTGGCTCAAAGAGCACTACCGAGGCACCTTTGCGCACAGCTTCTTCAAGATATTCGAGCCCATGACCGCGTTCGCCTTGGATGGCAAGAAAGGCGGCCCCCGGTCGAACTTGTCGACTATCGGTGACTAGGTCG
>DBZY01000094.1:44668-82596 GCA_002311835.1 Proteobacteria bacterium UBA1148
GACTAGGTCGGTTACCTGGACACCACTTACCTCAGCTGGAACTGATCCGAGCAACTCGCCTAAGGTCATCGCAGTTGTGGCTAACACCGCCATCATCGACCCACCTCTACTTTGGCAACCTCTGTGCGCTCAGGGATTGTGACAGGTGGTTTCGGCAAGGCGTCTGGGGGTACAGCAAGTAAACGCAGTGTCCCAGACAAAATTCTCGCAAACACAGGCGCCGCAACCTCCCCACCATAGTACGCACTGCCGCGTGGCTCATCGATCACAACCACTACCACTACCCTCGGATTGGTGGCTGGAGCAAAACCACCGAATACTGCTAGGTAGCGATCCTCCGAGTACCCCCCGATTCCAGATTTACGCGCCGTCCCGGTCTTACCCGCTACGCGGAAGTTAGTGACAGCCGCCCGTCGGCCCGTGCCAACCGGTGATACCACAGTCTCCAGCATGCTATTCAGAGCCTGGGCTGTCTCACTTGAAATGGCACGCTCTCCACTCGGGGTCTCCTCTAATGCCACTAGGGAGACCGGCCGACGCACGCCACCTGCAGCGATGACTGCATAAGCCTGAGCTAGTTGCAGTGGAGTCACTGATAGTCCGTAGCCATAGGCTAAAGTTGCCTGACCCACCGGGCGCCAGTGTCTAGCATCGTTTAGTACCCCAGCGGACTCGCCCGGAAACCCACTATCGGTGAGCCGACCAATACCGAACCTCGTCAGAGCCAGCCAAAGGTTATCCTGATCGAGATCTAGTGCGAGCTTGGCTACACCAACGTTACTGGATTGAGCCAGCACCGTCCTGATATCAATCTCTCCCAGGTTATTGATGTCCTGGGTGATGATCTGCCCATTGATGCGCAGGTAGCCGGGAGAAGTATCAATTACTGAGTCTGGATCGTAGCGACCACTCTCCAGCGCGGCGGCAACTACAAACGGCTTAAAACTCGAACCCGGCTCGAAAATATCCGTAACTGCACGGTTGCGATAACGTGACGCATCGAACTGCGCACGATCGTTCGGGTTAAAGTGGGGCTGGTTCGCCATGGCTAGCACTTCTCCGGTTGCTACGTCAAGAATAACCACCGATCCAGACAGCGCATTATTTTCTTCAATAGCCTGTTTGAGTTCGCGGTAAGCCAAATACTGGAGCCGCAAATCGAGGCTCGCCCGTAGTTCCCTTCCCGGTCTGGGAGGCTTAACTAGTTCCACGTCTTCTATGACTCGACCAAGTCGGTCTTGTATCACGCGTTTTGCGCCAGTCTCGCCACGAAGCCAGTAGTCGAACTCAAATTCGAGCCCCTCTTGTCCCACGTCATCGATGTTCGTAAAACCAATAAGGTGCCCAGCGACTTCGCCGGCCGGGTAATAACGTCGGTACTCGCGCAGTGTGGCAACACCAGAAATCCCTAAACGTAAAACCTGGGATGCATGGTCCGGGCGCAGGTGTCGACGCAAATACACGAATTCGCGATCCAGGTTGCTAGTAATACGCCGAGCGAGCCAGTCTTCATCCAATTCCAAGAGCCGCGCTAGCTCATCGAGACGTTCCATATTTAGTTTAAGTTTCTGAGGATTAGCCCAGACGCTATCTACGGGCGTGCTCACTGCAAGAGGCTCACCATGTTGGTCAATGATGGAGCCGCGGTGCGCCGAGATTTGAACCGTTCGCACATGCCGCTCGTCACCCTGAGCCGAAAGGAAATCCTTTTTCAAAATCTGTAGATAGAGCACACGGCCCTCCAGGGCTATGCCGGTGCCTATAACCCCAACCAGTAGTAGAGCCGTCCGCCACCGCTTCCAACTTAAAGAAGAAGCTTTGCAGCGACCCTTCACTGACTTGGCTCCACGACCACAATGATGTCATCGGCAATCGGGCTGCTCAGACTCAGTTGTTCTGAGGCTAGAAACTCGATTCGAGGGTGAGTACCCCAGGTGCTCTGCTCGATCTGAAGACGGCCCCAGTCGACCTGTAACCGATCTCTTTCACGGTTGAGAGCCTCGAGTTCAACGAATAATTGTCGGGACTGGTGCTTAGCTTTGACAACAAAGAGACCGGATGCCACCACCGCAATGGCAAGAGGCAATATCAAACCAAGTTGTACACGCTGAGTAATCAAAAAGCAGTCCCAAGTTTCTCAGCAATTCTCAATCGAGCACTCCGCGACTTGGGGTTGGCATCGACCTCCCTCTGTGTTGGCCGGATCAGACCAGCGATCAACTTCAATGTTGGGCGCGCCTCCAGAGGAATTTCTGGTAATCCAGAATATGCTGGATCCCCTTTGACCTGTCGTGCCATGAAACGTTTGACGATACGGTCCTCTAGGGAATGGAAACTGATCACACACAATCTGCCTCCCACGGCAAGAAGGCTCAGGCACGCCTCTAGCCCGGATTCCAGGGATCTTAGTTCCTTGTTTACATGGATACGGATAGCTTGAAACGCCCGGGTAGCAGGATTGATCCGGCGAGGACGACTTCTGGAAGCGCTCGCAATAATCTCAGCCAACTGGCCCGTGGTAGTGATTGGAGCTTGTGCTCGTGCTCGCAAGATTGCTCTGGAGATTTGTCGAGCGCGGGGCTCCTCTCCAAAACGACGCAATACATCTGCTAACTCTGCTTCGTTGACTTGCCGCAACCATTCCTCCGCAGTGATGCCTTCAGTTGGATTCATCCGCATATCGAGAGGCCCGTCCTCAATGAAACTGAATCCCCGTTCAGGGGATTGAAGTTGGGGAGAGGAAACTCCGAGATCAAACAAAAGACCAGCGAGGAGCCGGCCTTCGAGCCACGGCGCGACATGTTTGTGAACATGTTCAAATCCACCATGTTTGATTGAAAAACGTGGGTCCGTAGCAAGGTTACGCCTGGCGTGTTCCACCGCCTCTGGATCCTTATCCAGTGCGAGCAACTTGCCGTGTTTCCCGAGCCGAGCCAGAATCTCAATGCTGTGCCCCCCACGTCCATACGTTCCATCGACGTACCAACCGTCCTCATTTACGGCTAAACCCTCCAGCGCCTCCGCCACCAGCACCGGCTGATGGTTGTACATACCGATCAACCGCCGAGCGTTCTATAGAGACAGTGATTCGAGTTCTGCGGGCAACCCCGCGTCGTCAGCATCGTCATCTGACAACCACTCGTCCCGCCGCGTGTTCCACCTCTCTTCATCCCACAGCTCGAACTTATTTCCCTGACCAATCAGCATTGTTTGTTTATCCAGGCTTGCGAAATCTCGAAGTTCCCTAGGCAGGAGGACACGCCCGTGGCCGTCCATCTCGAGCTCGGTGGCATAACCCACCATGAGTCGCTGAAGCCGGCGCACTTGTTTATTAAGCGTTGGCAACCTAACCAACTTACGCTCAATCTCCTCCCAATCAGGCAGTGGGTATATGAGCAGGCAGTAGTCTCGGTCCACGGTCGCAACCAAGTGTCCGTCGGCACGGCTTGTAAGACGTTCCCGATAACGGCTCGGAATCGCCAATCGCCCCTTTGAATCCAGGGTAACTTTGGAAGCGCCTCGAAACATGAGAAACCCATTTTCCCCCACTTTTTACCACTTTCAAGCACTATAGGTAGGGCGACAGGGCGGTGTCAACAGATAATCTAAAATTTTTTTGTTTGCCAGTAGGTTAGGGGCGGTACTGAGCGTTAAAGACCGACTCGAGAGAACCAATAATCAACAAGTTACAAATGCTGTCTCGATACAACTTTAGAAAATAGGCGGAACTAACATGGAGAGGATAAAGGAGTCGGCCTATAAGCCGGGTTCTGTCGAGAACAGCCATTCATCTTGGACACGCGTCGCCGCGCACCTCTAGCGACCTACCCGGAAGCTCGTGTGGGCGCACTCAGCGCTCCCCTATTCGGTCTTGCTCCGGGTGGGGTTTGCCCTGCCACAGGTGTCACCACCTGTGCGGTGCGCTCTTACCGCACCATTTCACCCTTACCGGCTCTTATGAACTGGCGGTATATTTTCTGTGGCACTTTCCGTAGGCTCGCGCCCCCCAGGCGTTACCTGGCACCCTGCCCAATAGAGCCCGGACTTTCCTCTAGGATTTCTCCCAGCGACTGCTCGGCCGACTCCGTCTCCTAGGGTAACAGAGCTACCCTCCACGGGTGAGAGAATAGACTCGGTTTCTAGAAGCGCCGGTGATACTTACCGTAAGGGCTAGCGCTTTTTTAGCAGGAATCTCCTTGGCTAGGAGCTCATAGACTCGAGTAACTTCACTATCCTCCGCAGGATGTGTTATTTCATTGCCGGCAACCATTACTACGAACTCTCCTTTCATTAAAATATCGCCACTCATTCGTTTGCCAAGTTCAGCAAGCGTACCCTCATACACGCTCTCGTGTACCTTGGTGAGTTCCCGGGCAATGACTGCCAAACGATCAGGGCCAAGGTGTTCCTGCAGCGCTTCAAGAGTGTCTGGTAACCGATGAACGGACTCGTAGAAAACCAGGGTTCGTGATTCCCGGGATAGTAGGGCTAAGCGCGACCGCCTGGGCCCCGGACGGCGCGGGAGAAACCCCTCAAAAACGAAACGTTCCGTAGATAATCCTGATACCGATAAGGCCGCCGTCAGAGCGCTGGGGCCGGGAATTGACACTACGGGGATAGCTGCTTCACGGGCAGCTCGAACCACAACCAGACCAGGATCACTGATCAGAGGCGCCCCAGCATCGCTCACCAAAGCAATCGACTCGCTACTAAGCAATTTGGCTATCAAAACAGGAGTCTGCTGTGCCTCGTTGTGCCCATGATAGGCAATTAATCGTTTCTTGACCCCAATGCTAGATAGCAATCCCCGAGTACGGCGGGTATCCTCGGCAGCAATCAAACCCACGGCGTTTAGGACTTGACGGGCGCGCGGGCTGAGATCGTCTAGATTACCGATAGGGGTGCCCACGACGTAAAGTGTTCCAGTGGTATCTTTACTCATAAGTTTATGCTGCCTGTGGAAAAGACAGATGTGCAAGCATTACTAATCATGGATCACATCAAAACAATCGCCACTCTGCTTTGTCTACTACTCCTCGCTGCATGTGAAGTGTCCGGACCGATACTACCCACAGACGCCCGTACACCTGAGGGTGGGGCAGAACAACTTGTCGTCGCTGAAGAACTCGGGACCGAATCACAATTATTACGAAATTATCCGGCCCAGATTGCGGTCTTATTGCCCTTTAGCAGCTTACAGCAACCTGAAGCAGCCACTATTCGCGACGGGTTTATCGCATCACATCTGACCAGTTCTGCTACAACGCCCGATGGAACAGCCCCCACACTGAAATTTTACGATACAACGTTGATCGGACCTCAGGAATCCTATCTACGCGCACAAATCGACGGAGCTGATTTCATCGTTGGTCCACTTCTTAAATATGAGCTGGAGGAAATCATAGGAAACGCGGGGCTCATTCCAACACTCGCGCTAAACTCCTTTGACAGTGGCCAGTCCGCCCCGCCTAATTTCTATCAATTCGCGCTGGCGCCCGAAGATGAGACCCGGGAGATCGCTCGACGCGCTGTGGCAAACGGAACCCTCAATGCTGTCGCTTTAGTTCAGAACAGTGACTGGGGTCTGCGCCTACTCGGCAGCTTTCGAACCGAGTTCGAAACTCTTGGCGGACAGCTTCTGCAGTTCAGAAGTTATGACTCTGACAGCCAGGATTTTTCCCTTGCCATCACCACTCTGCTGAATATACAGAGTAGCAACCAACGGCGTCAGCGTTTGGCAGCTAACCTGGGTGTATCACTAGAATTCGAACCAAGACGTCGCCAGGATATCGACGTTATTTTCGTCGCAACCGATGCGGGCACAGGCAGGCTTTTGGTGCCGCAACTACGATTCCATTACGCCGGAGATATCCCCACCTATGCAACATCTGCTGTCTATGAAAGCTACGCGAGTGATTCAGACTTAAACGGTGTGCTCTTTCCAGATACCCCGTGGGTACTGTCAGGGGACGACACCTCGTCTCAGCTCAAAGCTTCGCTTGAAACGTACTGGCCACAGAGGACAGCACCACCCTGGGCGCGATTATATGGTCTGGGTTTTGACGCTTATCGTTTAATCCCGCTGCTACACAACCGGCTGGAGAAGTTTTCATCGATAACCGCGCTGTCCGGTGAGCTAAGTCTCGGGAATGACGGTAGAATCCGAAGACAGCTACCTTTTGCTCAGTTCCGCAATGGGAGGCCCCTGGTCATTGACGCCGAAGCCCCCAGGGATAGATCGATCGAGGTAGTGTCAGATCTGGAAACCGAGAAATCTACCGAGCTTGCAATGCTGAGATAGCCCTTCACTCAGCCACAGACCCAGTCATCTAGGGAAATAGATCGGCTCAGTAGCTGCAATGTAATGGACTTCGAATGTTAAAACCCCGTTATCGTTGTCACGTGAAAAATCTGGATCAGAAGTGCCCACGAACCAGTATCTCTTGAAGTATCATGAGTTTACAGGCAGAGTTAAGAGAATCCCTGGAGCACCCCGATGAACATGGATGATTGTGTCCTTGAGCATTTCCGCGAGAGCATTGCTCTCAAACAAGCCTCCGAGGTGCTTGTTCCGGTAATCGTGGAGGCGGGTCAGGCGCTTACAGAGTGTTTACTTAATGACGGCAAGGTTTTGAGCTGCGGCAACGGTGGATCGGCATCGGATGCACAGCATTTTTCTGGCGAAATGCTTGGTCGTTTCGAAATGGAACGGCCCGGTCTGCCAGCCATCGCACTCACCACGGATAGCTCAGCTCTCACGGCCATAGCAAACGACTACCAATATGCGGATGTCTTTGCTAAACAGGTGCGCGCACTGGGCCAGACGGGTGATGTGCTGTTAGCCATCTCCACCTCTGGCAACTCTGAAAATATATTGAGAGCGGTAACAACCGCGCACGAACGCAGCCTCAGAGTAATTGCACTTACGGGTCACGATGGCGGCATCCTTGCACAGACCCTCAACGCACAAGACATAGAGATTCGAGTGCCTGCACAGCGCACCTGTCGCATTCAAGAAGTGCATATTCTTGTCATACATTCTTTATGTGCCCTCGTTGATGTGGAACTGCTCAGCGGGTAAAAAGAAGTTTATTTTTTGGGAAGAGAACGGCAAAGCGAGAACCAAGCGACCCACACGTTCGCTTAGTAAGCTGTCCTCACGAAGAGCAGCTGCGCCATCAAGCTACCGGGCTGGTATCACTTGACAACCTTCAGGGATGGACGCCCCGACACGTTTCCGTCGACAGGTGTCTCGGTAGGTGAGGGAGTCTCGTCGTCTGTGAAAATCATTCCCTGCCCGGTCTCCTTGGCATAAATTCCGATGACAGCCAGCATAGGCATCTTGAGGTGATGATTGATGTCCTCGAATCGAGCCTCAAATTGCACGGTATGCTTATCGAAGATGAGGTTGCGAGTCGCTGCGAAACTAACGTTGAGGACAATTTTGCCGTCGGTGATGTAATTCTTAGGAACGGCTATACCATCTACACCCGCGTCGACAACAATATATGGTGTCAACCCATTGTCCGTCATCCAGTCATGCATCGCACGAATAAAATAGGGTCGCTTAGATGTGGTCTCCGGCATCGGTCTATTGACGCATCTCCTCCTCTAACTCGGTTAGACTGTCCCGAAATGACTGACGAGCAAATACGTTATCCATATATTCGAGAATCTTCCCCGCCTGTGTTGGTAACTTAACATTGAGAATCGGCAAACGCCAAAGGATTGGCGCAATAGTGCAATCGACAAGAGAAAACTCATCGCTTAAGAAAAATCTTTTTGAAGTAAATATTTCTACACTGGATACTATGCTGTCCTGAAGAACTTTGCAGGCACGTACCATCGACTTGCGGTCTCCTCCTTTTAAAATATCCTCTACTACCGAATACCAGTCCCGCTCAATGCGATAGAGAGCTAAACGAAATTGAGCGCGTGTTACAGGATCAACCGGCATAAGTGGAGGGTGGGGAAATCTTTCATCCAAGTACTCAATGATGACTCGAGAGTCATAAAGAACGAGCTCTCTATCCACCAAGGTTGGAATACTGTTATAGGGATTTAGATCAAATAAATCTTCCGGCAAGTCCCCTTTATCCACATCAATGAAATCGATATTTATGCCTTTTTCGGAGAGCACCAGTCGAGTGCGATGACTCCACGGATCCGTGGCCCCTGAAAAAAGGGTCATGACCGAACGACGGTTAGCTATTACGGCCATGAAAATCTCCTAAACAGCGCTGCCCAACGTTAAGCATAGAGACATTAAGCAATGTCTTTCCAATTTTAATTTATCAACACGCACGAGATTAGCAGAAACACAATTGTCCACTCATACGAGCATTCTTGCCAGAGACATATTTTCCAAACTCGCTGCATCGCCCGAAATCATACATCTGAGCTAGATGGCCCTCAGAAACGGCGCGATTATACACAGCAGTTCTAGCACTTGACCACAGAACCTTCTGCTAATGCCCTGCTAAACTACTAGAATGGCGTTTCCGTGGAAGGTACTGGCTTTCGTGGCCCAATCGGTCGCAATCGGACTGGCGGCGGCGTTTCTAGTCATTCTTGCCAAACCCGAACTAGTGAATCTGGGGGTCCGGGTGGGGGTTCCGTCGACCAGTTACGCGAGCGCAGTAAACGCTAGTGCGCCCGCGGTCGTTAGCTTGCAAACTGCTCAACTCGGGCAACGCAGCAGATTCACAACTGGCATAACGAGTCAGGGCCTAGGGTCCGGCGTGATTATCAGCCAAGACGGGTATCTCGCAACCAATTGGCATGTGATCCGAGATGCTGACCGGGTAGTCGTCCAGCTTGCAGATGGTAGAGTAGCGGAACCCGAGTTTGTGGGCGCGGACCCGGATACAGACCTAGCACTCCTCAAGATTGATTTGCCAGACCTACCGTCCATTGAACTAGGTCGCAGCGACACCTTGGAGATTGGTGAAATCGTCCTAGCAATAGGCAATCCCTACGGCCTGAGCCAAACCGTTACCCTCGGCATAATCAGTGCGACAGGTCGTGGTCTCGGCCTGACAAATTTCGAGAATTTCATCCAAACCGATGCGGCCATCAACATCGGAAACTCTGGTGGCGCCCTAGTCAATGCACGGGGCGAATTGATCGGTATAAACACCGCGCGTTTTTCCTCCAACCAAGGTGTTCCGGATGGAATAGGATTTGCAATTCCAGTAAATCTTGTCCGTGGTGTGATTGCAGAATTAATTGAAAACGGTCGCGTCGTCCGCGGTTGGTTAGGCGTAGATACTCGCGACTTTCCGAGCTCCCAAGCAGAGTCTGTAGGAGTCACTGGCCCCGCGGTGGAATTGCTACGGATCAGCGGACCAGCCGTAGCCGCAGGTTTACAACCCAGAGACATCATTACCCATATCAACGGAGAACGTGTCTTAAATCAAAATCAGGCTATGAATCTCGTGGCGGGAGTTCGTCCTGGGCTAACAATTCAAATCCGAGGATTCAGGCCTGGGTCCGGAGTATTTGAAACAATGGCTGTGTTGGAAGAGCGCCCATCTGTGCTTGTTCCATCGGCCGCATCCGGCGGCTAGCCCAACCCCCTTAGGCAGCCCCTCTAGTCAGGGAGGCGACGAATCTCGGCACCAAGCTGTGACAGTTTCTCCTCAATACGCTCATAACCACGATCCACATGATAGACGCGGTCCACTATCGTAACCCCTTTCGCTGCCAACCCTGCAAGCACAAGAGATGCCGATGCCCGCAGATCCGTTGCCATTACCGGCGCCCCCGTGAGATGTTTTACCCCACGACTTACCACCATATTGCCTTTAGTGACCAGATCAGCACCCATTCGTTGCAGCTCTAGCGCGTGCATAAAGCGATTCTCAAATATCGTCTCTGTTATTGTGCCAGTGCCTGCAGCAATAGCATTAAGTGCGCAGAACTGTGCTTGCATGTCCGTGGGAAACGCGGGGTAGGGTGCCGTCCGCACATCCACCGCACGAGGACGTTCGCCCCGCATATCTAACTCAATCCAGTCCGGCCCCACCTGTATGCTAGCTCCCGCTTCCGACAATTTATCAAGCACCGCCTCTAGGTGTTCAGGTCGAGTACGGTTGACTCGTACTCGACCACCGGTGATGGCTCCGGCCACAAGGTAGGTGCCACTCTCGATTCGATCCGGAAGCACCGAGTGGTTCACCCCCTGAAGCGTTTCCACACCCTGAATCCGAATCGTGTTAGTCCCCGCCCCTTCGATCACAGCACCCATTTTCCCTAGAGTCTCCGCCAGATCGACAACTTCAGGTTCTCGTGCCGCATTCTCAATGACAGATTCGCCCTTCGCCAGGACAGCGGCCATCATCAAGTTCTCCGTACCAGTAACACTCACAGTGTCTAGCACTATCCGAGCACCATACAGACGCTTGGCGCGTGCGCGAATATAGCCATTTTCAATACTGATCTCTGCTCCCATAGCGCGGAGCCCCATGACGTGAAGGTTCACTGGTCGGGCTCCTATAGCGCAGCCGCCTGGTAGAGAAACATCTGCGCGACCGTAGCGCCCCAGTAAGGGGCCGAGCACGAGCACGGATGCACGCATGGTTTTGACGAGTTCGTACGGTGCCTCAAAGTGGGCCACTCTGGATGGATCCACTTCTAACCGAACACCGTCGTGGAAGGTAATCTCTGCCCCGATACGGCGGAGTAGCTTCACCGTAGTGGTGACATCATTTAAGTGCGGGACATTCTCTAGAATCATTGGCCCCTCGGGAAGCAGACACGCAGCTAATATGGGTAGCGCAGCATTCTTAGCACCAGAGATTCGTACCTCCCCCGATAGCGCAGAGCCGCCAATGATTTCTAACCTGTCCAATCCGGTACCTCAATCAGGCGTCCGAGGCCTGCCACTCCTCGGGAGTTAGTGTTTTAAGTGCTAGTGCGTGGATTTCCGTCCCCACTCGCTCACCCAAAGTTTCGTAGACAAGCTGATGACGGCGGACACTCCGCTCACCTTCAAAAACCGATGCAACAACTAGTGCCTCGTAATGTCCCTGACCATCTGTGCGGACTTCAACCCGGGATCCTGGGAGACCAATTTCAATCAAACTCGCTATTTCCTTCGGATTCATACTGCAAAACCCCCCGTACACCCTGAACCCGGATAGTCTAACCCACCGTCAGCAATGACCAAACCAACATACCTAACGGTGCGGGCTGCTAGAATTGCAATTCTATGTCTAAAAAATTCCAGGCAATCGACTCTTTGACTGTGGCGCGACGCGTATTGAAAATTGAGTCGGACGCTATTAGGTCCCTGATCCCCAGGTTAGGTGAAGAGATACTAGAGGCATGTCAGATCTGCTTAAAAGCCCAGAAAAACCAGGCGCGGATCGTGGTAATCGGCATGGGTAAATCGGGACATATCGGTAGTAAAATTGCTGCAACCCTAGCAAGCACAGGATCACCTTCGTTTTTTGTCCATGCTGGAGAGGCTCTACACGGCGATATGGGCATGATCACCTCTCACGATGTAGTTCTGGCAATTTCTAACTCCGGTGAGACCGATGAAATCGCATCTATCCTACCTCTGATAAAACGGCTTAATTTGCCTCTGATAACAATGACGGGCAACCCAAACTCAACCTTCGCGAAAGCGGCAACTATCAACATCGACATCAGCGTTGCTGAGGAAGCCTGTCCACTTAATCTCACACCAACCGCAAGTACCACAGCTGCTTTGGCCATGGGAGACGCCCTCGCGATAGTACTATTGGAAAAGCGGGGGTTCAAAGAAGAGGACTTTGCAAGCTTTCACCCCGGAGGGGTCCTTGGTAAACGACTGCTCGTGCGAGTTGAAGACATCATGCATACGGGTAATGACCTCCCACGTGTTACCTCCAATACACCAGTGAGTGAGGGACTCTTGGAAATGTCACAGAAAAACCTTGGGATTACCGCCGTCGTCGGAGATGATGATCAGCTGCAGGGAGTATTTAGCGATGGCGATCTTCGCCGCACCATCGACCAGCAGATTGATATACATACAACCAGCATTAGTGAAGTAATGACGGCGGGAGGAAAAAATATTCGTCAAAGCTGTCTTGCGGTGGAAGCACTGCACCTTATGGAAGCTCACGGGATCACGGCCCTACTCGTGCTCAATGAGAAGGATCAACTCGTTGGTGCACTTAATATCCATGACCTGTTTCGCGCTGGAGTTATGTAGTGGAACAACAGACATTGAAGCGTGCAAAAGGGATTAAGTTGCTCGTGCTTGACGTCGATGGTGTGCTCACAGATGGCGGTCTTTACTACGGCACCGATGGTGAAATACTTAAAAAATTTCATGTGCACGATGGTGCGGGAATAAAGGTCGTACTGGGGACAGGTATACAGGTTGCAATAATATCGTCTCGACAGACACTAGCTGTTGACATCAGAATGGACGAGCTGGGAGTCTCGAACGTTTTGCAGGGAGTCCAAGACAAATTCGAATCTCTAAATAACCTAGTGAAACATCTGGACATTAAATTGGATGCAGTCGCTTGCGTAGGTGATGACGTAGCAGATATCCCAATGATGCGCTGTGTAGGTCTGGCAGTTGCTGTGGCGAATGCAAGACAACAGGTAAAAGAATCCGCACACTACTCCACCTCAGCAAAGGGAGGTCATGGTGCCGTACGCGAAGTCTGCGATTTACTGCTGGTAGCCCGCTAGGAACGCCCTCAAGATGTATTTAAACCTTAAGAATGTGCTTGGAGCCACCCTCCTAGTATCAATCGCGCTATTGAGTTGGCTATGGAATCGTCGGACCGTTGAGGATGAGCCGCGGGTGGCGGCATCCATATCTGGACCTTTAGGGTACTACTTAAACGATGCGAGGATCATGGGAACGGGTGAGGATGGTCAACCGCTCTACCGGATCCAGGCAGGTAGCGCCGTGGAACACCCGGATGAAGGACGTTTGGTGCTCAATAATGTCACCGTTGAATTCCAGCCTGAGCACGATGTTCCATGGGTCCTAAAAGCAATCCGTGGTGAGATACACACTAATGAGTCTTATCTGGATCTGACAGGGAATGTGGAACTTGCCACCTCCCCGGAGGGAGGGTTAGCCCCTACGATCATTCGTACAACCCAGCTACGACTAGATCTACTAAATTTTGTAGCCTCAACTAATGCATCCATTAGCATATTCATCGGAACCCAGCGGCTGAATGCTGTAGGGATGCGGGCTGACTTGAAGACCGATAACTTAGCGCTAGAATCCAACGTACATGGTCAATTTCTCCCTTAATCTGAGAATGGGGTTGACGCCCTTTATTCTCCTCCCCATCTTTGCAATAGCCCAACAAGGAGGGGGGCCTTCTCCTATCTCTCTTGACGCTGATTCATCATCATTCGATAGACAATCGAATGATGTCATCTTCAATGGCCTAAGGATCACTCAAGGCGATTTCACAATTGAAGCCGATGAGGCCAAAGCTTCGGGACTCGACTTCGAGAAAAGTGAGTGGTTTTTTCAGGGAAACGTGCGCATTGCGATCGATTCGGCAATCATTGAGTCTTCCACAGCTGAATTGACGTTTGAGGGACATGCGCTCTTGGTCGTGAAACTTCGTGGCAATCCTGCGGTGTTCCAGGATTTTAGCGCTGTGCGCGAAGAAACCATACAAGGAGGGGCGTCACTGCTAGAGTTTGACAGCGTAGAGCGAACACTCCGAATGACAGATGGCGCCTGGCTCAGCGAAGGTTCTAATGAATTCAGAGGTTGCGATCTGATTTACGACATTGATGAAGAAAAGATCACGTCTGGTTCATCCGATTGCGGAGAGCCCATTTTAATCACGGTCCTGCCACCGACAGCAGATGAAGAAGTGCCTACTCCGGGTACTGCCACCTCGCCGTGAGTAAACTCGAAGCGCTTGGTATCGCCAAGCGTTATCGAACACGTGAAGTGGTAAAAGATCTTTCTATCTCGATCGAGAGCGGGGAAGTTGTTGGCCTACTTGGGCCCAATGGGGCAGGCAAGACCACCGCATTTTATATGATCGTTGGGTTGCTCCCATGTGACCAAGGAAAAATCATTCTAAATGGGAAAGATGTCACACGCCTTCCCGTACACAGGCGGGCCCAGCGTGGCCTGGGCTACTTACCACAAGAAGCCTCGGTATTTCGGAAGCTCAGTGTGGCGGACAACATTTATGCCATTTTGCAGACTCGGTCAGACCTAGATCGCGCTGCACGACAGGCTCTCAGGGAGAAACTCTTGGAGGATCTCCATATCACTCATGTCCGGGATAGTCTTGGTATTTCTCTCTCCGGAGGAGAACGACGGCGAGTTGAAATCGCTCGGGCACTGGCAGTCGAGCCCAAGTTTATTTTGCTCGACGAGCCTTTCGCTGGTATAGATCCTATTTCCGTCCTGGATATTCAAAGAATTATTCGTCACTTAACACAAAGAAATATTGGCGTCCTGATTACGGATCACAATGTGCGAGAGACCCTTGGAATCTGCGGACACGCCTATATCTTGAATAATGGGAGGTTAATGGCGGCAGGGACTCCAGATGAGATTTTATCGAATCAGAACGTGCGCGATGTCTATCTTGGAGATAGCTTCTCCCTTTAGGACAGTGTGACTCCAATGCTGAAGCCTTTGCTGCAACTCAAGCTCTCTCAGCAGCTGAAAATGACGCCCCAGCTGCAACAGGCACTCCGTCTCTTGCAACTGCCAATCTTAGCTCTCGAGGCCTACATTCTGGAGGCTTTAGATGAAAACGTGATGTTGGAAAAAGTTGAAGATCTAGATGAAATCGATGTCATCGAACCCGACTGGACAGATATCCAGACAACAAAAGTGTCGGACAAACCAACGGATCCAAAATTTCAAGGCCCTGACGATAATCAGCACCTCTTGCCGTTGCAAGAGACGCTGACAGATCACCTGCTTTGGCAATTGAATCTTTCGGATCTAAGCTCAAGAGCTAAAACCATCGGACAGGTCGTCATAGGCGGGATTAACGAAAACGGCTATCTGGAAGATGACACTGAGACGATTCAGTCCACGCTAGCAGCAGATCTGCCAAGCAGTATTGATGAGATTGAGGAAGTTATCAAACTCGTACAGCAGTTTGATCCAGCGGGGATTGGTGCACGGTCACCAAGCGAATGCATATCACTTCAACTGGATCAGCTCGACCCGTCTACTCCAGGACTAAGCCTCGCGCGCACTGTCGCATATAAACACTTAGAACTATATGCAAATCACAAACGTCAACCAAAAACCCTCAAAACTCTCAGGCGGCTTTTACAAGTGTCCGATGAAGATTTCAAAAATGCTCTGCTTCTTGTGAAAAATTGCAACCCTTACCCTGGCGCTTCCATAAACGTGCCCACCGCAGAATACGTAGTACCAGATGTTTACGTGCAAGAAAAAAATGGTAGCTGGGTTATCAAAATCAATAATTCTATTGTATCTCAACTTAGAATTAATCAAATCTACGCGAAAGCTCTTGGACGTAAGGGGGAATATGATGAAAAGCTTAGTACCCAATTAATAGAAGCCAAGTGGCTTATTCGAAGTTTAAAAGAGAGAGAAGAAACGCTAAGGAAAGTAGCCATTACCATCGTGGACAGACAGAAAGAATTTTTGCGGCACGGAGAAGAACATATGCGCCCAATGGTCTTTCGGGATATAGCCGAGGCAATTGGTGTTGTGGAATCGACAGTTTCCCGAATTATAAAAGATAAATATATGAATACGCCGAGGGGTACTGTCCCATTTCGCTCTTTTTTCTCAAGTCATTTATCCAGCGATGACGGAGAAAAATCTTCAACAGCTGTTAAAGCCAAGATTCGAAAACTCATATCAGCTGAAAATCCCATGAAACCATTGAGTGACGAAAAGGTTACCAAGTCGCTTTCCGCAAACGGCATTAAAATCTCGCGCCGAGCCGTCGCAAAGTATCGGAAAGAAATGAAAATCGCCTCCTCGAGTCAAAGAAAACACTCTAAAATGGTATAGGTAAATAAGTGCAGGGGCTATAACGCGCGATTAAATATTAATGATTATTATGTAGATATTACACCTCCTCTCCGTAACCATGTTGATAATAAACTTGTGCGCTATTTTGACAATGTGGAAAATATTCTCTGTATTCAACGGTGTCTCACGGCCAAGTCAAATCCTAATATCGGAGGAAAAATGCGCCTAGTGGTCATCAGCGGACTGTCAGGTTCTGGGAAAAGTGTCGCTCTCAACGCACTGGAAGATGCTGGTTTCTATTGCATCGACAACATTCCTGTTGGTCTGTTGCGGTCCCTGGTGGAAGAGATAATTCCGCGAAGGGATTCTATCTATGACAATGTCGGGGTGGGATTAGATGCACGCAACACCCCCGATATCAAACATTTACCTGGGCTCGTTGAAAAACTTCGGCAAGAAAATACAGCCTGTGAAGTCATATTTCTTCAAGCCAACGACGATATTTTATTGTCTCGGTTCAGCGAAACACGAAGAAAACACCCACTTACATCGAATGACGTCAGTCTGGCAGAAGCAATAGCAAAAGAACGTGAGCTTCTAGAGTCTATCTTAGATATCGCCGACCTAATAGTAGACACCAGTCACACGAGTGTTTACGACCTCAGAGAGCTCATAAACAATCGAATTAAGAGTCGAAAAAAGGGCAAGATTTCTATACTGATTGAGTCTTTCGGCTACAAACATGGACTCCCAGCTGATGCTGACTTTGTCTTCGATGTACGCTGTCTTCCAAACCCCTACTGGGAGCCATCGCTTCGACCCTTGAACGGCCGAGACCAGCCTGTCAAAACCTTCCTGGACAATCAGCCACAAGTCCAAGCTATGATCGATGATATTGTGCAATTTCTTGAATGCTGGATACCGCAATATAGAGATTTTCAGTGTTCTTATCTGACGGTCGCTGTAGGTTGTACGGGAGGGCAGCACCGCTCAGTTTACATTACCGAGGCTGTTGCAAAAAAACTCTCAGTAGATGAACCGATCCAGACACGTCATCATGAGCTCCCTAGCTAGCTTGATGCGCCCTTAATGAATCCATTTTTTAGTCGAAGAGAAATGCCTTCAAATCATCCTCAACCTCCATCGCATCACGGGTCCCCATCTCGATCAGTTCTCGAGTGAATCCAGACTCAAACAGGAGGTAGCTAATGAGCATCATGCCGTCTCGGTTCATAGCACCAAGACCACGGAGCAATAAACGTACAGCCCTAGGAAGCTCATGCACGTGACGCGCCGCAACTTGCCGCATATCTTCCTTTGGCGCGATGACAAGCGTACTCAACGGACGCAGCTGGGCGATAGAACCACTAAGCTCATGATCCAATTGCTCCAACATTATATTGATCCGCTTCAACCGCTCAAGATCTGAATACAGCCCGTCCATAAACAACGTATCAAGCATGTACCCAGCCAAATGTGCCAGGTTAGGTACATCCGCCGGAATGGACTCGTTTGGCTCTGGATCAGAATGTTCATCGCGCACCCCTATCACCAACATTCGATCTGCGCCAAGGTGTATTGCCGAGCTCAATGGTGCACCGTGCCGCATCGCACCGTCACCAAAATAGTCACTACCAATCTTTACAGGTGGAAAGACGAAGGGTACTGCTGAACTCGCCATTAGATGATCTATATCTATCTTCGTAGGTTTTCCGAACCGCCTCACACGGGCCCATGCCTTCAATGAGCTATCTCCCTGAAAAAAAGTTACCGAACGAGACGAACTGTAAGAGGATGCGGTGATCGCCAGTGCGTCAAGATGCCCCGCCTTAATAGAACGTTCTATATTCTGTGGATTTATATTTTTGTCTAGCAACTCACGAAGCGGTTGATTGTCTAACAAAGATAGAGGATTTTTAACGCCCAACCCACCGAACACAACCGCGCTTAACCAGTGTAGGCTTGACCGGAGCATCGTCCAGCTATCCGAACGATAAACTTGGTGAACCTCAAAGTTAGACCAAACCCGCTCCATTTCTGAGACAGCTAAAGCAAATTGAGAAGCGCCACTCGCAAGGACAGCGGCGTTAATTGCACCCGCTGATGTGCCGGAAATTACCGAGAATGGGTTAACTGCACGCCTCGGCAAAAGGGTTGCGATCGCCTTCAGGACGCCGACTTGATATGCCCCTCGTGCCCCCGCTCCTGGGAGAATGAGGGCTTTCCGCTCAGATTTAGCCACGCTCCTCACTGCCCGAATTACTGTTACTGCGACCCTCGGAGCCCACCTCCAATATTCGCAACGTGTTCGTGCGCCCTGCGACACCCGCCATATCTCCACTCGTAAATAACACTAGGTCTCCAGAGCGTACCGCCCCCACCTTCTCCAGTACCTCAATCGCACTTTGGTAAATACGTCCAGACTCAATACGAACAACGTCAAAAGACGCGGGATACACTCCTCGATAAAGTGCAACGCGTCGACGTGTAGCCTCGTGCCTGGTAAATGCGTAAATGGGGATATCGCTGCGTACCCTGGACATCCACAAACTAGTTGCACCAGATTCAGTAAACGCAATAATGGCGCTCACCTGAAGGTGGTTTGCGGTGTACATAGCCGCTAATGCGATTGCCTCATCGATATAAGTGAAAACGTCTTCTATACGATAGTTCCTAGGCCTACGGAATGTTTCATGCTTTTCCGCTCCTATGCATAATTCACTCATGGTCTGCACGGCTTGTGCCGGAAATTTCCCAACCGCAGTTTCTGCAGATAGCATAACTGCATCCGTACCATCCATAACCGCATTCGCGACATCGGAAACTTCAGCTCGAGTCGGTGATGGATGCATGATCATCGATTCCAGCATCTGAGTGGCTGTGATGGATATTTTGTTCTGGGCTCGGGTCTGCTTAATAAGACTTTTCTGTAATCCGGTCATCGCCGCATAGCCGATTTCGACGGCCAAGTCACCGCGAGCCACCATGATTACGTCACTAGCTTCAATGATTTCGGATATATTTTTGACGGCCTCTGCCCGCTCAATCTTCGCTACGATATGTCCCTGCCCACCTGCTGCATGTAGCAAATCTCGAGCTTCATTTATGTCATCAGCATTCCTAGCAAAAGAAACGGATACGAAATCCATCTCTAGCTCTGCAGCCGCAGTGATATCTATCCTGTCCTTGTCCGTCAGAGCAGGCGCCGACAACCCCCCACCCTGCTTGTTTAAGCCCTTGTGATCGGTAAGGATTCCACCTTCTTTCACCCTACAGCGGACCTGGCTACCGCTGATCATCGCAACTTCAAGGACAATCTGTCCGTCGTCCAACAGCAGCACGTCTCCTGAGCGTACATCATTGATCAGATTTGGGTACGCAACCCCCACACAGGCTCCGTCACCATCATTGGACGCCAAGGCCGTGTCAAGTACGAAATCTTGCCCGACCGCCAGTGTGACCGCCCCTTCCTTGAAAGACTCTATGCATATTTTTGGGCCCTGCAAGTCTCCCATGATCCCCACGTATCGGCCCAACTTTAATGCAATCTCTCGAACTTGTTTTACGCGTTCCCTCTGTTTTTCTGCTGCACCATGTGAAAAATTAAATCTCAGAACATCTGCGCCGGCGGAGATAAGATCCTTGAGAATTTTGGGGTTATCAGTAGCCGGACCCAATGTAGCAACAATTTTTGTTCGTCGAAAGGAATCAAGGGTTTCTTCTGCCACGAGCATGCTCCTAGTGATTCATCGACTACTATAACCCCAGCCTAATTGCGGTATCGGCCGTTGTCTTTATTCGTCTTTCGCACGCACTTCTAGAATAGCGGTCGCCGGAAGCTTTTTCCCTTCCAAGAACTCTAGAAACGCACCTCCACCCGTCGATATGTAGGAAATCTGGTCAGTCACACCGAACTGATCAATAGCGGCCAGAGTGTCTCCGCCACCCGCAATTGAAAACGCATCGCTATCAGCTACAGCCTGCGAGATTCGTTCTGTACCATAGGCGAATTCCGGGTGCTCAAAAACCCCTATAGGTCCATTCCACAGAATAGTTCGCGCACGCTGTAACCGCAGATAATAATCCTCTGCGGTTTTTGGCCCGATATCCAAGATCATATCGCTATCAGAAACTTCAGCGACACTCTTCACGGTTCCGCAAGCCGTGTCATCAAAAGTTTCAGCCACGACAACGTCTGTCGGTAGTGGAATTGACACACTACCAAACTGGCCTTCCAACAATCGCCTAGCAAACACTAGCATGTCCGGCTCATGAAGTGATCGCCCAACACCCATTCCCGCCGCTGCTAACAATGTATTTGCGATTCCGCCGCCAAGAATAAGTTCATCGACAGTAGTCGCTAAGGACTTCAGAACCTCTATCTTTGTGGAAACCTTCGAGCCACCTACAATAGCCAACATTGGCCGCTCGGGGCTTTCTAGTGCGCTGGCCAACGCTTCTAGCTCAGTGATGAGAAGCGGTCCGGCACAAGCAATCGGAGCAAACTGCGCCACCCCATGGGTACTTGCATGTGCGCGGTGCGCTGTACCAAATGCATCCATTACAAAGACGTCGCAGAGACTAGCCATGTGACGTGCAAGGGCTTGATCATTAGCCTTTTCGCCGCGCGCAAAACGCACATTCTCACAAAGTACAGAGTTTCCAGCTTCAACATCAACTTTTTCCAACCAAGAACGGATAAGTGGAACAGACCTGCCTAGAAGTTCTTCGAGACGCTGAGCAACCGGTTGAAGTGAAAACTTCTTCGTGAAGCTGCCTTCCTCAGGCCTACCTAGATGGGACATCAATACAACTCGAGCGCCCTGATCAATAGCTAGCTCAATAGTAGGTAGAGCGGCCCTAATCCGCTTGTCACTGGTAATGACTCCGTTTGTGATAGGTGTATTCAGGTCCTCGCGAATCAGGACCCGCTTCCCCTCTAGGGGGATATCCGTCATGCGCTTGACTGCAAGCGCCATACGTTACGCCTCCGCTAGGTTGCGTTGGCCAAAGCCAACGTTGTGTCGAGCATACGGTTTGAGAACCCCCACTCATTGTCGTACCACGCGCAGACTTTCGCGAGATTTCCGGAAACTTTCGTAAGCGCAGTATCAACAGTGGAGGAAGCCGGATCGTGATTGAAATCTATAGATACCAACGGTTCATCAGAATAAGCGAGTATACCCTTCAGTTCATTTTTGCTCGCCACACGTACAGCCTCATTCAACTCCTCCGCAGTAGTCTCTCTTTTAGAAATAAAAGTGAGATCAACTACAGAGACATTGATAGTTGGCACCCTAATAGAAAATCCATCGAGGCGGCCATCGAGTTCAGGGAGAACGAGCCCGACCGCTATGGCCGCCCCTGTCTTGGCGGGGATCATTGATTGCGTGGCCGAACGGGCGCGCCTCAAGTCCCCATGATAAACATCTGTCAATACCTGATCATTCGTGTAGGAATGGATTGTAGTCATTAGGCCTTGCTCGATTCCCACAGTTTCATGTAACACTTTTGCCATTGGCGCTAAACAGTTCGTGGTACAAGAAGCATTCGAGATGATTTGATCTGAAGACTTTAAAATGTGGTGATTGACGCCATAAACGATAGTTGCATCCACATCCCGCCCCGCAGGCGCTGAAATGATCACCTTGTTCGCGCCCGCTCTCAGATGGGCGGAAGCCTTCTCCTTGGATGCAAAAAATCCGGTACTTTCCAACACAATATCCACGCCCAGCTCCTTCCAAGGAAGTTTTTCCGGATCTCGCTCCGCACACACTCGAATTGCATCCCCATCTACTGTGAGTTCTCCGTCACCAACCTCGACCCCGTAAGGGAAGGGACCATGAGCTGAGTCATATCGTGTCAAGTGAGCATTGGTATTTGCATCGCCCAAATCATTAATGGCAATAATTTGAATTTCATTACGTTTATCTCCCTCGTACAGGGCACGCAATACATTTCTACCAATGCGGCCATATCCATTGATCGCAATCTTTACAGGCATGTCTCTCTCCTAACTCGTAAGACGACGGCGATCAGTACGGCACTCTCAGCCTGAAAGTACGCGATGAGCAGCGTCAACGACAGCTTCAACTGTGAAACCGTAATGTTCAAACAGATCTTGGGCGGGAGCCGACTGCCCAAACTGATCCATACCGAGCACATCTCCTTTCCCCTCGATGTATCGCCACCAGCTATCCTTTGCTCCGGCCTCAATGGCAAGACGTCTGGCATTTGAATTCGGCAGAACGTGGGCTTTGTAGCTCTGTGGCTGGACATCAAACACGTTTGTACAGGGCATCGATACAACACGCACTCGATGTCCGACTTCCACAATTTTACGAGCTGCCAGCATAGCCAGCATGACCTCTGAGCCTGTTGCTATAAGGACTAGTTCCGGATCACCATCGCTATCCAGCAAGATGTACCCACCACGGGATATCGCATCGATCTGATCTGTGGTCCTATTCATGTGGGGAAGCCCCTGTCGGGTCAAAATTAAGCTTGTCGGCCCGTCGGAACATTCGATCGCAGCGCGCCAGGCCACTGCGGTCTCCACAGCATCACAAGGACGCCACACTGACATATTGGGCATAGCGCGTAGACTCACCAAATGCTCAACCGGTTGGTGAGTGGGCCCATCTTCACCAAGCCCGATGGAATCATGCGTAAAAACAAAAATATTTCGCGTACGCATCAACGCCGCCATTCGCAGCGCATTACGCGCATAGTCCGAAAAAACAAGAAAAGTACCTCCATACGGAATAAACCCACCGTGCAGAGATAGTCCATTCAAAATTGCGGCCATCCCAAACTCGCGTACACCGAAGTACAAATAGTCCCCTCCTGCGTTACCGGCACTGATCACTGTTGAACGGCGGTGAAGAGTGTTATTCGACCCGGTTAGATCCGCCGATCCACCTATGAGTTCTGGTAAAAAAGGCGCATACCCCTCCAGTGCTCGCAACGAGGCTTTCCGGGTAGCGAGATCCTTCGCTTCTACGACAATTTTCGCAATAACGTTCGCAGCTTGATCATCCCAATCTGCAGGCAGCCTACCCTCCATCCTGCGTTGATACTCGGCGGCAAGATCCGGGTAACTAGCACGATAGGCATCGAAGCGACTCTGCCAATCGGCCTCGAACTCGCTCCCTCTCGCCTTGGCATCCCACGCAGCACGTATCGCTTCTGGCACTTCAAATGGAGGGTGATCCCACCCAAGTTCCTTGCGAGCAGCGGCTACCTCCTCCGCTCCCAGCGCCGCGCCATGAGTCGCAGCCGTCCCCTGTTTGTTGGGAGCGCCCCAACCAATAATAGTTTTGCATAAAATTAATGTGGGACGCTTCGTGTCAGCGTGAGCAGCTTTAAGTGCAGATGAAACGCTTTCCGGATCATGCCCATCTATCCGATCCACAACGTGCCAGCCGTAGGCACAGAAACGTTTTGCAGTGTCGTCAGTAAACCAACCCACTGTTTCACCGTCAATCGAGATCCCATTGTCATCGTATAACGCGATTAGTTTCCCTAGACCCAAAGTACCAGCTAGAGAGCAAACCTCATGTGAGATACCCTCCATCATGCAACCATCGCCTAAAAATACGTAGGTATGGTGATCCACTATCTCACCGTCTGGACGATTGAACGTGGCAGCAAGTACTTTCTCTGCCAACGCCATCCCAACAGCGTTCGCCATACCCTGTCCAAGCGGTCCTGTCGTAGTCTCAATGCCTATTTCGAGCGCTCGTTCCGGATGCCCGGCGGTTCTTTGGCCGAACTGGCGAAATTGCTTGAGCTCATCCACTTCAATGGCGTAGCCAGTTAAATACGCTATTGCATACAAGAGCATGGAACCATGGCCGTTCGATAAGACGAATCGATCGCGATTTGGCCAATGAGGATTGCTGGGATTATGCCGTAGGTGGTCATTCCAGAGAACCTCGGCAATATCTGCCATCCCCATGGGCATGCCTGGATGACCTGACTGGGCCTGCTCCACCGCATCCATGGACAATGCGCGAATTGCGTTGGCAAGCCGCCGCCGGGGCGGGCGAACAACTATCATGTGTTCTCTCCGGTTAGTACTATCAAATAATTTTTTGGGGGAACTGTACTGGAATATGAGGATTGTCGCTCAGCAAGGACGGTCTCCGCAACTAGTAGGCGCAGAGATCTTTTGTTGCTCCCTACTATGGGAGAATTCAGTATCATGATTGCATTCTAAGCTCTCCTTGGTGCATCAAGTCCCATTCTTGCTCAACCATGGCCCAAAGTAATGACAGAGGTACGGTTGTACTGCTCCAAATCACTGACTTACACCTGCATGCTGCACCAGACAGCCAAATGCGTGGAGTAACGACCCAGGACACCTTTCTTTCCGTACTGGATTACAGTCGGAAAGTCCCCCGTTGGCCACCTGATGCGATTCTCGTTACGGGAGACATCGTTCAGGATGGAAGCCAGGCAGGTTACAAGCGCTTTCGGGAAACTCTCCAGGCCCTCAACCTCCCAGTACTATGTGTACCGGGCAATCATGATGACCCAGTACTGATGGCTGGATTATTAATGAGTCCACCGTTTCAGCTGTGTGGGGAAGCAAAGTTTGGAAAATGGCGCATCTTGCTTCTCAACACCTTTCAGAAAGAAAATCATGCGGGTGCGCTCGGCTTTAGTGGGCTTACCGCGTTAGTAAGTTCACTGAAGGAATTTTCTGATGAGCATGTATTGATTTGCATGCATCACCAGCCGATCCCTATGGGGAGCGCCTGGCTGGATCGCATCGGCTTACAGGACGCGGAACCATTCCTCGATATCATCAACCGACACAATCAAGTAAGGGGTGTAGTCTGGGGGCATGTGCATCAGGCCTCAGATCGAGACCGAAATGGTGTACGTTTCCTGAGCACTCCTTCTACGTGCTCACAATTCCTGCCTGATAGTGAATTTTTCACGCTAGATAGTCGCCCACCAGGCTTGAGATGGTTAGCGCTGGAGCCAAATGGACAGATAACGACCGAGGTCAACTGGGTCAGCTCTTCAAATCAGATATGAAAATACGGATTAGACGTCGGGCATTCACCAGCCTCCTCGTAGATAAAACTGCAATTTAGGCGCATATATTTCCCTTGCCTTGGTTGTCCACGCAAGTTGGTCCCGCGTTTAATTCCGAAGATTAAGAGGCTCATAAGACTTTCCGTTAAACAGGTCAAAATAGTTTTCGATAAGCGGATGTTTTATGGGTCTGTTATCAATATCTGATGCCAGGTTACGCTCCGCGGCGTAAGTTGTCTGCTCAAGGTTATCCACCAAAACGTAATACCAGGGGTGCTCTTTTGGAGGTCGACTGAGCGCGACGCGATTGTACCATTCATCGCTGAGCATAAACCGCGGATCTACATCGTAGATAACCCCTCTATAACCAAAGCGGCGATGGGCAACAATCTGCCCGATGTAGAAGCTACCTATAACCTCGGTCGCCCTACTCAAGCAGTTTTTTCCTCTACATATGGGATCAATAGACCAAATCGAGCTATCGGATCATTCATTTCTAAAGAGCTTTGCTTCATCTCCAATGGTAGGGGAAGAATTTCAGTTAAACGATACCCAACCCAGGCTGCATCAGCATAATTTTTCAAGGTGTTCTGATAGTGATTCCCTAGCTCACCTATCACGCTCTTCAGCAACCGAATCAGAAACTGATATTCATCTGGAACAGGGATTTTTGGCTCGTCTTCGATAGACTTGATGGTACCGACATAGCAACCGTCCAGTTGTCGGTCCAAAAACTCTAGCTCGAAACGATACCTTCCCTCGGCCTTTATACATAAAAGTCCTTCACTGCCTTGGTACCAGTCTACAATTTCAGCCACCGTGCCAATTTTGAAGGTATCTACAGGGCCCACCTCCGTACCACTCCGAATCAAGAGAACGCCAAACCCAATATTCTCCCTCAGACATCGGCTCACCATGTCCAAGTAACGCGGCTCGAACACTCTCAACGGCAAAGGGCCTCCAGGGAAAAGTACTGTCTTCAACGGGAACAACGGTATATGCGCGGTACCCATAACACGAAACGATGTTTTAGACTCGTACTGATTCCGAGTCTTGACTCTTCAAGGATTGTTGAAGCAGTCTAGGTAGGCCTTGAAAGCCTCCGTTCGACATCATAACTACGTGATCCCCACTTTTCAGCTCCTCCAAGAGAACTCCGAGCATTTCGTTAACACTCCAAGTAACTGAAAATTTTTCACCAAGTGATGCCAATGTTGACTCCGGGTTCCATGCCAAATCATCGGATCCCAACATATATATCAGATCTGCTTCACTGAGGGTTTTTTTCAAAGAATCTCGATGCAGACCCATTCGCATGGTGTTTGATCTAAGCTCTAGAACAATGACAATGCGGCAGTTGCTCTCCCGACATCTGAGCGCGCGAATCGTCGCACGAATAGCCGTAGGGTGGTGAGCAAAATCATCGTAAAGGGTTATTCCCTTGAAGATGCCTCTCTTTTCTAGACGTCTTTTCACCCCTTTGAACTTGGAAAGAGCCTCGAGCGCCACATCTACAGTGACACCTACATGAATAGCAGAACTCAAAGCTGCCAGCGCATTCTCCAGATTATGTAACCCGAGCAGGTTCCAATCAGCCTGTCCAACATTCTCCCCGTCTTTAAAAACACTAAACCGCGATTTCGCGCCGATGTGATCGTATCTCGCCGACCAATTGACTCCTTCTTCAGAACTGAAAGTCTCTACCGGTGTCCAAATACCTTTATTCAGCAAATTCGAAATGTTTTCATCCCGTCCGTTTACACTAATTAAACCGTTATTAGGAACGGTTCTGAACAGTTGATGAAATTGCCAAAGTATGGCGTCTAGGTCAGCATATATATCAGCATGGTCATATTCGATATTCGTGACCGCAAGCGTGCGCGGTCGATAGTGAACAAATTTCGCACGCTTATCAAAGAACGCTGTGTCATACTCGTCCGCCTCAATGACAAAATATTCAGACTCTCCGAGCCGAGCTGATACGCCAAAATTGTGTGGCATCCCTCCTATAAGAAACCCCGGGGAGAGTCCGGCGTAATCGAGTATCCACGCCAACATACTGCTTGCTGTCGTCTTACCGTGAGTTCCTGCAACCGCGAGCACCCACTTGTCCTGCAAGAAATTGTTAAAAAGCCACTCTGGGCCAGAGTAATAGGGAAGTCCTGAATCAAGCAAAGCTTCTACCGCCGCGTTGCCTCTTGACAAAACGTTTCCAACAACCACGCAGTCCACACCATCTCTGGACGGAATCACGTCATACCCCTCGTGCAACTGGATACCTAACTTCCTCAGCTGGGTACTCATAGGGGGATAAACATCTTCATCCGAACCGGAGACTCGATGCCCTGCAGCTTTAGCTATCGCAGCAACGCCTCCCATGAAAGTTCCGCAGACCCCGAGTATGTGGACATGCATCAGCCGATCACCGGGAAAAAATACTCGCGCAACGTAAATGAAATTGCGACATACCCCATCACGATCAGAACCCCCACAAAATATGCGTTCTGAAGCGCCCTCGACAGAACAAATCCGGCAACATCTATTGACCAAAGAAGCAGCAAAAAATATACAAACGCGCCCGCAGTAGGCTCTCCACCAGATGTCCTTGTTGCGTCAACCCAAGCCAGTATAGGCATCCTGATAATGCCTAGTAACGTCTCGGTTCCCAGCAGAGCGGTTGCTGTTTGGAGAAATCGATTGGAACGATTAAAGACTATAAGTACTAGCCAGATAAACCAGAGATAAAAGAAAGACTCAAGTATGATCAACCCTATAAGACTCTCTGCAGGGGCGCCAACAAGCAACGAAATAAAGCCTACCGCGAGGTAGGTAACAAAAGTTAGGCTAAGCAAAAAACGCGACGCAGGGAGTTCGCTTGGATCACGACGGTGCAAAGCGATTTCAGAAAATACCTGTATTAGACGCCACAAATCTGTACACCCCTACCTTTGGTTAAAATAACCAGAAACCAAGTGTAAAAGAAACTCATGAGAGACACAGATCTTTTAATTGACAACACAAAATCACTGGCTAATTTAATTTCTAGTAGCCTTGCAGAGACAATTATCTCACTAGACACAGAGTTTTTGCGGGAGCGCACGTACTTTCCTCAGCTCTGTCTAATACAAGTAGCCACACCACAGCTAACAGCCTATGTCGACTGTCTAGCAGATCTGGATCTACAACCACTCTTGGAGTACCTGCTTGAGCCTCAGAGAATTTGGCTTTTACACAGTGCACGACAAGATCTGGAAGTAATCCATCAGCACTCGGATGAATTACCAAACCAGCTCATTGATTCTCAGATAGCGGCTGGGTTACTCGGCTACGCACCGCAGATTGGCCTACAAAATCTCCTTGAAGAGGTTCTGAATGTCAAACTTGACAAAACCCTCGCTAGAACAAATTGGGCTGACCGACCATTACCCGGGCCCGCAATTCAATATGCTTTAGATGACGTACGTTATCTTTCTATTTTGTGGGAAACCTTGAGATCAGAGTTAGAGCATCGCAATCGCCTAGGCTGGCTAGAAGAGGATTGTCATCTGGCTTTGAATGCTCCCTTGGTTACTCCAGCAGTTACACTATGGGCGCGCTTGAAAGGATTGGGTTCTATGGAAGACAGCGCTAAATATGCCGCTCTTTCTTTGGTAGAGTGGCGCGAAAAATGTGCGCAGAAGTTAAATCGCCCCCGACGGTGGATACTAAGCGACGCATTACTTTTGCGTATCGCCAGAACATTACCAACAACTCAAAAAAAACTAGCGTCAATTGCTGAGATGCCACAGCATCTTACGGAACGTTTTGGTGCCGAAATTCTCGCAGCCACTACTAATCATGATCAGTCTGAGAGAACAAGCTTCATAGAAAAACAATTAGATAAGCCTCGCCCTGATAAAAATAAGCTGAAACAACTTCAGGATGACTTTAAACGGAGAGCACAAGAACTCGGAATTCATCCAGAGATCCTAGCGACACGCAAGGAACTGAGTGAGTTGATTGTCGGAACAGCCTCCGGGCGAGTGGCGAAGGGCGGATGGCGGTGGGATGTGTTAAGTGACCTAATCTGATTCGGTGACTCGTGAACCTACAAGCACTTTTCTAAGGCGAGTGTAAACCTCGTCAGCACTGGTCTCAGCATCGACAACCTGCAGCAATCCACATTCTCGATAATAGGCGATAAGTGGCTCTGTCTCTCGTTCGTACACTCCCAAGCGAGTCCTTATTGTGTCCTCATTATCGTCGTCACGTCGAATTAATTTACCACCGGCTTCAATACACTCATCTAGATCCTGTTGGGAAGAAAAATGAACATTTAACAACTTTCCAGTTTTTGAGCACGTACGACGCCCCGTCAATCGCTTCATCAGAGCTTCGCGGCTGACATCCATAAATACGGTCGCGTCAAGCACCTGACCGAGATCTGACAATACTACATCCAAACCTTCCGCTTGAATTTGGTTCCTAGGGAAACCGTCCAGCACATAGCCAGATCCAGCTGCGGGCGCACTAAGTCTCTCTTTAATCATCTCCAACACGATACTATTAGAGACAAGCTCGCCCGCGTCCATAGCTATTTTGGCCTGGAGCCCTAACTCCGAGCCAGAAACAACCGCCTCGCGCAACAGATCACCCATGGAAACCTGGGGTAGCCCTAAATCCTTCTGCAGGCGCTGAGCTTGGGTCCCCTTTCCTGACCCTGGCGCCCCGAGCAAAATGATTCGCATAATGGTACTCCGGAAGATTTGCTCATAACGTATGGCATTTAAAACTAACTTGGCAAACGCGCATGGTCAAACCGAGCCATCTGTTTGGTATCCTGCTGTACTAATTGAGTGAAATTGACTGCAAGGAGGTATCGTGAAACAGAACGGATTTTATGCTCAATCTGGTGGCGTAACCGCTGTTATTAACGCCACAGCTTGTGGTGTTTTAGAAACTGCTCGGAAACGAAAGGGAGAAATTGGAAAGATTTTTGCTGGCCGAAATGGGATTATCGGCGCGCTCACGGAAGACATGATTGATACAAGTAGGGAATCTGCACGGACAATCGCAGCACTACGACACACACCAGGAGGAGCGTTCGGATCTGCGCGCTATAAACTGAAGGGACTAGAGGAGAACCACGCAGAGTACGACCGCTTGATCGAGGTATTTAAGGCTCACAATATTGGTTATCTTTTTTATAACGGCGGTGGGGACTCCATGGATACCGCCCAGAAGGTTTCTCAGATCGGAAACAAGCTAGGCTTCCCTGTAACCTGCGTGGGTATCCCAAAAACCGTCGACAATGATCTACCTGTGACAGACAACTGCCCGGGCTTTGGCTCGGTGGCGAAATACGTTGCAATATCAACGCGCGAGGCAGCATTGGATGTCGCATCCATGGCAAAAACATCCACCAAGGTTTTCATTCTGGAAGTCATGGGTCGACACGCGGGATGGATAGCTGCTGCGGGAGGGCTCGCTGGCCAAGGCCGCAGTGAAGCGCCTCATATCATTCTCTTTCCAGAAATCCCATTTGAGGAAACACGATTCTTGTCTCGAGTAAACGAATGTGTAGGTCGTTACGAGTATTGCGTAATTGTGGTTTCTGAAGGTACTCGCTATGCAAACGGCCGATTTCTTGCCGAGGCAGGAGCTCGAGATGCTTTCGGACATGCGCAGTTGGGAGGTGTTGCCTCTACAGTAGCAACTTTGATACGGGACAAACTAGGCTTTAAATATCATTACGCAATCGCAGACTACTTGCAGCGTTCAGCTAGACACATCGCTTCGAAAGTTGATGTTGAGCAAGCATATGCTGTCGGTCAAAAAGCTGTTGAATTTGCGCTCAAAGGACAGAACGCAATTATGCCAATCATCGTCCGCACCTCGAATACACCTTACCGATGGACGATCGGTCAAGTACCACTCAAGCGCGTCGCAAACAAAGAAAAGATGATGCCCCGAACGTTTATCAGTCGAGATGGATTCTCCATAACAAAGCCCTGCCGGCGCTACCTTGAACCACTGATACAGGGAGAAGATTACCCGCCATACCGTAAGGGCCTTCCCTACTATACCGAGTTACGTAATGTTGCTGTCCCACCAAGGTTGGGGAATCGCTTTATGCTAAGATAGCGCGCCTTTCGCAGGCACTGTGAAAGGTCGAGAGACTTAACAAAATAGGTCCGAACCAAACACAATGCACTCCATAACACCCAGGTCATTTTCTGGCCGTGAGTGCTTGTGGGTTCGTTCATGGGTAAATTTCTCTGTCGCCTCCGTACAGATCGGATGTCGATCAAACGTCGGTGCTGCAAATTTTGGATACGGATGAGTTGGGAGGAAACGGAATGAATCTGGATATTGCGCTTTGGTTCTCTTTAGGTGCTTCACTATTAGCTGTGCTGTACGGCATGGTCTCTATTACTTGGGTACTTGGTCGCCCATCAGGTAACGAGCGCATGCAGGAAATCGCCTCGGCAATACAAGAAGGCGCCAAGGCGTACATGAACCGGCAGTATCTAACCATTGGTAGCGTCGGAGTGGTACTACTAGTCACCCTGGGAATCGTAATTGATTGGGCTACAGCTATCGGCTTTGGAATTGGAGCCATATTTTCCGCGCTAGCAGGCTATATAGGGATGTACGTTTCTGTTCGAGCAAATGTGCGGACAGCTGAAGCGGCCACTCAGGGCATAAATCCCGCCCTGCAAATTGCTTTTCGTGGCGGCGCCGTCACTGGATTGCTGGTTGTCGGCCTCGGACTTCTGGGTGTGGCCGGTTACTACGCAACTCTCCAAACCATGGGAATGGCAGAAACAGACATTCTAAATGCCTTGGTGGGCCTCGCATTTGGTGGTTCTCTAATTTCAATTTTTGCCCGTTTAGGCGGAGGCATCTTTACAAAGGGCGCGGACGTCGGTGCTGATTTAGTAGGCAAAGTAGAGGCGGGTATTCCGGAGGACGACCCCCGTAACCCGGCTGTCATTGCAGACAATGTTGGAGATAACGTCGGTGACTGTGCCGGTATGGCTGCAGATCTTTTTGAGACGTATGCGGTAACTCTCATTGCTACTATGCTCTTGGGTGGGCTGACCGCCGCCTCACTGGGGGCTAACGCGGTGCTCTACCCGATGGTTCTTGGCGGAGTGTCCATTATCGCTTCTATCGTCGGAACATTTTTTGTAAGCACAAGTAGTGGCAAGATAATGAGAGCGCTCTACAAAGGCGTCATTGTCTCAGGCGTTTTAGCTGCGATAGCTTTTTATCCAATTACCAATGCGCTCATGGGTGGAGACGCTACAAATCTCTATTTTGCGGCTTTGATAGGCCTAGCATTAACAGCTGCCATGGTTTTCATAACCGAATACTACACTGGCACAGAATTTGAACCGGTGAAGAGAATAGCAAGTGCGTCCACAACGGGTCATGCGACTAACATAATTGCAGGACTCGGTCTTTCGATGAAGGCCACAGCCTGGCCAGTAATTGCAGTCTGCGCGTCGATATGGGGCGCCTTTGAACTAGCGGGGCTATACGGAATCGCTATTGCAGCAACCAGTATGTTATCCATGGCTGGGATGATTGTTGCTCTTGATGCATTCGGCCCCATCACTGATAACGCTGGGGGTATTGCTGAAATGGCGGAGCTACCCGCTGATGTACGAAAAGTAACTGATGCGCTAGATGCGGTTGGGAACACTACAAAGGCAGTAACAAAAGGTTATGCCATTGCTTCCGCCGGCCTGGCCGCCCTCGTGCTCTTTTCCGACTACACGCACGCTCTGGAAGCAGTCGGCCTTGGTACAGTTCAGTTTGATCTGTCTGATCACAGAGTCATTATTGGACTCTTCATCGGGGGACTCGTCCCATTCCTTTTCGGCGCATTAGCTATGGAGGCTGTGGGACGTGCAGCCGGATCGGTCGTGGAAGAAGTAAGGCGACAGTTCAGAGAACTTCCCGGGATAATGGACGGCACTGCCAAGCCTGACTACTCCACCGCTGTCGACCTACTGACAAAATCAGCAATCAAAGAAATGATTATCCCCTCACTCCTGCCTGTACTGGTACCGATCATCGTGGGCCAGTTGCTCGGACCGGAAGCATTAGGCGGCTTACTACTAGGGACCATCGTAACTGGTTTATTTCTCGCAATCTCAATGACGACAGGTGGCGGCGCATGGGATAACGCGAAGAAATATATTGAAGACGGCAATCTTGGGGGCAAGGGCTCGGAAGCACACAAGGCCGCTGTCACAGGGGACACTGTGGGCGATCCGTACAAAGATACCGCTGGTCCAGCCATCAACCCTCTCATCAAGATTATCAATATCGTGGCACTATTGTCAGTGCCTTTGCTGTAGGACACTAGGACGGTTTATTTGCGAAATATCTAATGAATATAGAGGACGCAAGAACCCAGATGCTTCGGCAACAGATCCGTGCCTGGGAGGTTTTAGATGACCGTGTCCTGGGTGTTCTCGGCCGAACTCAGCGCGAACTCTTTGTCCCAGAGGCTTACCGCGATCTAGCTTTCGCAGACATGGACATTCCACTGCCCCACTCTCAACAAATGATGTCCCCAAAGCTTGAAGGGCGACTCCTCCAATCCCTTGATCTGAAGCCTGAAGATTCTGTCCTAGAAATCGGCACAGGCAGCGGCTTTTTGACAGCTTGTCTTGCAAACCTATCAGATAGTGTCTTAAGCGTTGACATCTTTTCGGATTTCACCATAGATGCTCGCAAAAAACTCAACCAAATAAACATTAAGAATGCCGAGTTACGTACCGAAGATATATTTGATCTGAGCGAGACAATGCAATTTGATGCCATTGCTGTTACAGGCTCCATTCCTGAACTCGACGATCACTTCATCCAAATGCTACGTCCTGGAGGCAGGCTTTTCGTAATAGTTGGTCGGACGCCTGTAATGGAGGCTCTTTTAATTACTGCGCCTGGCGATGGGGAATGTACTCATGAAAGTTTGTTCGAGACCGAGATCCCCCCACTATTAAACACAACAGAGTCTGAACTTTTCGTACTCTAAATTTTTTATGCCGAGCATCCCCGAACTAACCCCCACTGAATTTTGCAGTCGTTGGCCTGAAGAAAAACGCGATAGCGTTACCTTACTGGACGTTCGGGAAGCATCGGAGATTGCTATCGCCTCTATACCTGACACCTTAAAAATCCCGATGATGGAAATTCCCAATCGTTTAGACGAGCTAAACCATGACGTGACCGTAGTTGTAATGTGTCACAGTGGAGGACGCAGTAGGCGTGTTGCGGAGTTCTTATTGGCATCAGGATTCAGTCGTGTTTTCAATCTCACGGGAGGGATCGATGCCTGGTCACAAGAAATTAATTCCTCCATTCCTCAATATTAGAATTGGGGACAGCCTCATTTAATATCTTAGAGGCACTGATGAACAAAAAACAGGGAATCAACATGAAAGCAACAAGCATGGTTCCGATTGCGATTTTGGCGGTTGCTTTTGTGGGGGCGGCTACACTGCTAGCGACCAGTCAGCGGTTGGAACCGACACAGCCAGATCCTGTGCCGATAGCAGTTCGTGTGATCAAGGTTCGTCCAGAAATGGTTCGCATGGCAGTACATGCTCAAGGTACGGTTGCACCAAGAACCGAAACGGATCTAGTTCCTGAAGTTTCAGGCATAGTTGTTTGGGTTTCCCAGAATCTAGTTTCAGGTGGGTATTTTGAACAGGAAGAGCTACTTCTCAAAGTAGACGATCGTGACTACCAAAACGCCGTTGACCGGGCCGAAGCAAGTATCAGTCGAGCAGAAGCAGAAAATCAGCTGGCCCAATTTAATCTGGCTCGCTCAATCGAATTGGAAACACAGCAACTTATTAGCCAGGCAGATTTTGAAAATACCATTAGGACAGCAAATGTGTCGGAGGCGGTACTTCGGGACACACGCGTGGTTTTGGAGCAGGCAGAACGAGATCTAGAACGAACACAGATACGCGCTCCCTTTACAGGGCTTGTAAGAAGTGAACGCGTAGATACAGGTCAGTTTGTAAGTCGTGGTGTATCAATCGCGAGTGTCTACGGGTCAGATTATGTGGAAGTACGTCTTCCTATTGCAGATAGTCAATTAGCATATCTCAGCGTCCCTCTCACACAACGAGGTGAGTTGGACGAGGTGGATGCGCCTATAGTGACTCTCTCTGCTAGCTTTGCCGGGGTAGAGCAACAATGGTTTGGTAGGATTGTTCGCACTGAAGCTGAAATAGACGCTACCAGTCGTATGGTGCACGCCGTCGCGCGTATTCAGGCAGACGAAGACGGTGACAAGATGCCTCCACCGGTTGGTTTATTTGTGCAGGCTGATATTGAAGGCCGCTTAGTGGATAACGTCATCGTTTTGCCTCGTTCTGCACTACGAAATGACAGCCAGGTTCTTGTGGTAGACAGGGATAATCGACTTCAGTATCGCACGGTCGAAATTCTGCGAGTCTACCGCGATGAGGTCTATATCGTTGAGGGGTTGAATGAGGCCGAAGTGGTTTGTATTTCACCTTTACAAATAGTAGTAAGTGGCATGTTAGTTAGCCCAGTCTATCCTGATATAACAGAGGGCTAAAACTCATGAAATCTGTTATTGCTTGGTTCATCGATAACCCAGTTGCATCGAACTTGCTTATGGTGATTTTGGTCGCAGGCGGCCTGATGGCACTAACACAACTTAACCAAGAGGAGTTTCCTGATGTCGAATTGGGAATTGTGCAGGTCAGCGTCCCATATCTAGGCGCTGCACCTGAGGAAGTGGAAGAAGGTGTTTGCTCTCGTATCGAGGAAGCACTGGAAAGTGCGGAGAGCATTTTTAGAATGACGTCCAGAGCTAACGAAGGAAATTGTACTGTAACTCTGGAAATTGAAATTGGATACGACACGGTACAAGCACTGAACGAAATAAAAAGCAAAGTCGACAGCATTAATACGTTTCCAGAAGAAACAGAACGGCCAATTATTTCCGAACTGACGATCCTGAATGAAGTACTCCATATTGTAATTTCAGGAGAGGCAGATGAACGCACTCTCAAACAACTAGCAGTGGATATGAGGGAGGATCTTGTCGCCATAGAGGGAATCTCTCAAGTAGCCGTGGAATACGTGCGTCCAGACGAGATTTCTATCGAGGTATCAGAACAAACGTTGCGTCGCTATGGGCTCACGTTGCAAGCAGTGGCGGACGCGGTAAGACGTTCTTCTCTTGATCTGCCGGGTGGTTCGATCAAGGCCGAGGGTGGCGAGATTTTGCTGAGAACAAAAGGACAAGCTTATCTGGGTAGCGAATTCGAACGCATTGTCATTGTAACTCGGGCAGACGGTACGTCGGTCACTCTTGGAGAGATTGCGCGGGTGGTTGATGGCTTTGAAGAAGGTGATCTGCGGGTACGGCTGGATGGTACGCCAGCTGCAATGGTTAAGGTGTATCGGATCGCAAGTGAAGACGGGAAGACTGTCTCGGAGAGAAGCAAGGCTTACCTTGAAGACGCTCGGCACCAGGTACCTGAGGGCATCGAGTTAGCTATTTGGCTCGATGAATCTGAAGATGTGAGCGAGGCGCTGCACACGATACTTAGTGTAGCCCTGGGAGGACTGGTGCTGGTTCTGTTAGCGCTTGCTCTGCCTCTCCAATTCCGGTTAGCGATGTGGGTGGCTGCAGGTATTCCGATTGCGTTGCTGGGCGGGATCATGACGTTTGATTTCTTTGGCATCACCATGAGCTTGCTAGCCACCGCAGGATTTATGCTAGTACTCGGTATCGTCGTGGATGACGCCATCGTAGTAGGCGAGCGTGTTTATGCTCATGAACGTAGTGGAGAAAATCAGCGTACCGCTGCGATCAATGGTACTTACGAAATGTTGGTCCCGGTAGTATTTGGGGTGCTAACCAGCATGGCAGCTTTTATCCCTCTCATTTTTACACCAGGACGTATAGGGGCATTTTTTTCCATTATCGGCAAAATTGTCGTTATCTGTCTGATATTCAGTGTCATTGAGTGTTTACTGATTTTGCCTTCACACCTTGCCCATCGAAAAATAGAGAAAGACCCTAACAAACAAAAATATTTTGTTACGAAGTGGGTTCGGTTTCAAAGCCGATTAGGAGAAGGCTTAGAACGTTTTGCTGAGCAACAATACGGTGAGTTTTTAAAAAAAGTTTTGCAACAATGGCGCTACGTGCCATTGGCTACTGGAGTAGGCATAACAATCCTAATGCTAGCGATGTTCTTCAGTGGGCGTATCAATTTTCAGTTTATGCCTCCCATTGAGGGCAACCGCATTTATGCGAGTCTTAGCATGCCCGAAGGAATTCCTGTTGAAGAAACTGTGCGCGCGGCAGAACAAATCGAACAGGCAGCACTACAGTTGAAGGCCCAGCTAGATAGCGAGAACCCGGGCGAACCTAGTGCTGTTATTCACATTCTCACTTCGATAGGAAGAGCTGCCGGACGAAGTAGGGGTGGGCCAAGACCATCATTTTTTACGCCAGGCGCCAGTCACCTCGCTGAAGTGTCCATGGCTCTGGTTCCAGTCGCTGAACGCGACGTTGGCTCTTTGGAAGTTGCATCACGGTGGCGTGAGCTAGCGGGCCCAGTCGCGGATGTCGTGGAACTCAGATACTCCGCAGCTGCATTCAATACTGGGGACGCAATATCCATAAACCTTAGGGGTCGCAATGTAGATGAGCTAGGTGAGGCTGCTGCGCGAATCCGGGCTGAGCTGAGCAGATTCACCGGCGTTGCCGATATCTCAGATACTTTTCGTTCTGGTAAACAGGAAGTGAGGTTGTCATTGCGCCCCGAAGCACGCAATCTGGGACTGACACTAAGCGACTTAGCACGACAAGTCCGCCAAGCATTTTATGGTGAAGAGGCTCAGCGGATACAGCGCG
>DBZY01000094.1:82696-96305 GCA_002311835.1 Proteobacteria bacterium UBA1148
GATCGCAGCGTAACGACACCTGAGGCGATACTCGACACACTGGAGACTGAGGTCCTGCCATCTATCCTGTCGGGCTATCGAGGAATGAGCTATTACTTAGGAGGGGAACATGAGGAAGGCATTGAGGCGTTTTCAGGGCTCGCGTCGCTCATACCCCTAGCCCTTATGGTCATGTTTTCCTTGCTCGCAATCCCACTGAAGTCTTATGTCCAGCCTCTTATAATCATGAGTGTGATCCCATTCGGTGCTGTTGGCGCCTTACTGGGACATCTAATTATGGGCTGGCCGGTGGTTATGGCTTCGGTGTTAGGAACGATTGCTCTTTCGGGCGTAGTTGTAAACGCAAGCTTGGTGCTGGTGCATTACATCAACGGACTGCGCAGACAGGGCATATCGATCAACGAGGCAGTGGTGTGCGCGGGTGTGGTCAGGTTTCGGCCTATTTTGCTTACCTCTTTAACCACTTTCGTGGGCTTATTTCCCCTGATGTTATCTAACAATCCAAATACAGCTTTCGTTGTTCCCATGGCCATTTCCCTAGGCTGGGGTGTGCTATTCGCCACTATGATGACCTTGTTCCTAGTACCAAGCCTCTATTTAATCCTGGAAGATTTATTACCAGCGGAGTGGTTTATGGGTAAAACACAAACCGAGCCAGCTTTTGATGCCTGAGTAGCTTCCGTTCTCCGGTTTAGAGTCCAAGTTGATACAGCTAACTAAATGGTAGGGCCACCATGAATCATTACATGAAATACTTATACGTCTTAATTAGTTTACTCACATGCGCAGCTTCGCAGACAGTGGCGGAGGATTTGCTAGATATTTATCAGAGCGCTCTTGAATACGACCCGGTCATGCGTGGGGCCGAGGCATTTTACCTTGCGAGATTAGAAATAAAACCACAAGCACGTAGCGCGGTACTGCCATGGTTAACTTTTTCAGCAGGCTCGTCGTCTCAATATTCAAAAGACCCTAACCGTCCTACTAGTTTCGCAACCGGGGTACCGGATCCGGACATAATCAGTACGGAAGTGGACCGAAGAGGCTCAAATTTCAACGTTAGGTTGACACAGACCGTATTTGATTGGGGCCAGTTTTTGGCCCTGAAGCAAGCTGATAAACATCTCGCCCAAGCCGAAACAGATTACCAGGTTGCCCGTCAGGACTTGCTTGTTCGAGTTGCGACGACATACTTCCTAGTTTTGGCCGCAGAGGACACACTGGCTTCCGAGGTAGCGGCACGGGAAGCCATTGGTCGCCAGTTGGAACAGGCGGAACTCCGTTTCGAGGTCGGGCTTATCGCTATCACCGATGTGCAGGAAGCGCAAGCCGGATTTGATCTGGCCATCGCCGCGGAGATAGGAGCCCGGCAAAACCTTGCTACCACGCAAGAATTCCTGCGCGAAATTATTGGCCTATCAGTTGTAGACCTTGCAGGGCCTGCGGAGGAAATCCCTTTACTTCGACCCGATCCCGCTAACGCCGAGGCCTGGGTTCAAACCGCACTGGATCAGAATCTACCATTGATATCGAGTCGGATAGCTTCTGATATTTCTCGCGACGATATCGCTATCGAACGTAGCGTTCGGTTACCTACTTTAAGTTTGTCCGCAACTCTCGGTGAAGCAGGTAACAGGACCACTCGGTTTAACAATCTACTCAATAATGCGCCATGCTACGTGAGTGGACCTTGTCCGCTTCTAGAAACTCCCTCACGTAGCAACTCCGAAAGCTATGGGGTAGCGCTTAACTTCAGCATTCCACTTTATTCGGGTGGTTTTAATTCATCCCGGATCCAACAATCTGTTTATGTACACCGCGCCTCGCTAGAAGCACTAGAACAAGTTGCACGAGCCACAGAACGCGAGACACGGGACGCCTATTTGAGCGTCATCTCCGAAATTTCTCGGGTCAGGGCTCTTCGCCAGGCCGTCAAATCATCACAGACTGCGTTACGAGCGACCGAAGCAGGATTCGAAGTAGGCACCAGAACAACGGTTGACGTACTCGTGTCTCAAAACAATCTAAGACAGGCGGAAACCTCTTATGCCAGAAGTCGATATGACTACATTCTGAACGTCTTGCGACTCAAGCTGGCAGCTGGAAGCTTAGATATCAGAGATTTTGAAGAGATCAACAGCTGGCTGGAGGAATAACTTAAAGTCAAGTTTTACGAATCAACTTGATCATCGCACTCGTAGATAGGCCTTCCTTTAGGCTGAGAATTTGTACTTCACCACCATTTTGAATAACGGCCTTGCCACCGACAATCTCGTCGGCTTGATAGTCTCCACCTTTAACCAAGATGTCCGGTAAAAGTCTTGAGACTAGCTCCGCGGGCGTATCCGCCGAAAAGGCCACAACCCAGTCTACAGCTGCCAAGCCGGCGAGCACCGTCATTCGATCCGCAAGCGAGTTAATAGGTCGTGAATTACCTTTCAGCCGCGTAACAGAATCATCATCGTTGACCGCCACAATCAGACGATCACCGAGTACCTTTGCTTCCTCCAAATAACTTACGTGCCCAGCATGGAGAATATCAAAACACCCATTCGTCATGACAACACGCTCGCCACATGCTTGAGCCTCCTTTACTAACGGCTTTAGCTCATTGGCGCTCACAAGGCCCCAACCACCGGTCCCCTTGCGATGTAATGCCATTCTAATCTCCGATGTGCTGACACTCGCGACACCAATTTTGCGTACAACAAGCCCAGCGCCAAGATTCGCAAGAGCCGCCGCCTCTTCAAGGTTTAATCCACAACCGATACCAGCAGCCATCAAACCGATGACTGTATCCCCAGCACCCGTGACATCGAACACTTCATGCGCCTCTGCGGGAAAAGATACGGCCTGTTCCCCCCGTGCAAATAAAGTTAGGCCTTTCTCCCCCCGGGTTACGAGTAGTGCTTCCAAATCAAGATCATCCTGCAGGGCTTCCCCCAGCGAAAGAAACTTATCCTCCGTGCCCCAGCTTCCAACCACGGACGCAAACTCAACCTCGTTTGGCGTCAAAACGGTCGCGCCTTTATAGCGGTAGAACTCCGTACCCTTAGGGTCAACCAAGACAGGGACCGCCGCCGCATTCGATAAAGCGATTAGCTGCTCAACTTGACTAAGCGAGCCTTTAGCATAATCGGATAGCACAACCACATTTTTGTCAGCTAATAACCCTGCAAACAGCTTGGCGAAAGCCTCTTCATGACCGTGAAAAACTTCTTCAGAATCTAGCCGAATGAGTTGTTGACTGCGAGATAACACCCGCAGCTTGTAAATAGTCGGGGCATCACTAATCTGGAGAAAATGGCACTCTACATTGCTGGCAGCGAGAAGTTCTGCTAATTCCTGCCCATGAATATCGGTCCCCACTACTGCCGCCAGATGGGTGGAGGATCCTAGTGCAGCAATGTTATTCGCGACGTTAGCAGCACCCCCCGGCCTTTGCTCGCTTCTGTTAGTTTTGACCACGGGTACTGGTGCTTCTGACGATATACGCCCCGTATCCCCGAAGCAGTACTCGTCTAGCATCGCATCACCAGCAACAAGGATTCGTAGGGATGAAAAATCAGGAATATTAAGTGTCACAGAGTTGCTGCTCTTACAGAAAGAACCTTCTCATTCTACGTTTTCCACACACCGAATTCCTAGAGATTTATCTGGAAAATGCTTACGAAAAAAAGGTCCGCCCTACTTTAAAAAGTTAAAGGGCGGACCAACGGCGGATCAACAAAATACTAAAACAGTAGATATCGTCTGCTTACGCTAACATCAACCGCATTTGGAGTACCCACAGTTCAAACAAGTCAGACAACCATCCAACATTACACTTGCTGCCGTGTTGCACTTACCGCAAAGTTGCGCTCCCTCCGGAAATTTGTTCTCTGCAAAAGCATCCTTTTGGCTATCACGAGCTTCAAACTCGGCTCGCTTTTCTTCAATTATTTTTTGCTGTTCTTCATTAGGTTCTGACGGCTTTAGAAGGCCAATTTCAATAAGGTGGCGTTCTGCGATATACCCGAGTTCCGCGATAATGGAAGGCATGTATCTCCCTCCAGGTTGCCAGTAGCCTCCCCGCGGATCAAATACCTCCTTGAGTTCTTCAACGAGAAACGTGACGTCACCACCTTTACGAAACACAGCAGACATAATTCGAGTCAGAGCAACGATCCACTGATAGTGGTCCAGGTTTTTCGAGTTGATAAAAATCTCGAATGGTCGTCGCTTCTCGTATTCGGTGCCTTCGTTGAGAACGATATCGTTGATTGTTACGTACATCGCATGTTCGGTTACAGGTGTTTTCACCTTATAGGTAGACCCAATAAGCACCTCCGGACGCTCAAGCTTCTCATGCATCTGGATGACTTTCGCTTCCTCAGTGCTCTGCTCCGGTACCGGTAGTGGCGTCGACGCTAAGTCAGCGCCTGCCCCATCTTGCGTGACGCTGTACTCCACTATTTTGTCTTCCACCTCTATACGCGACATTACTAATCTTCCCGTTGTCTCAGTCCCCACAGTTCGCATGACATTGGTTGTTGATTAGCCTTTTGAATAGGCCTCAGCCATTTAAAGCCACTATCCTCAACCCTCCAGAAAACCACCTTATCCTGCTTGGCACTTCTAAAAGCCTTCTGTGTGTTGTCTACCATGAAATCAAAGTTTTCCGTAATACCCTTCTTTTAAAGCATCAAAAAGGTTCGCCGCAGTATGTACCTCACCGTCATACGAAATTTCATCGTCACCCTTTGCTTCCACGATATTCCCGTTCTCTAATGTGAACCGATATGTTGTGTTCTTTAGGTCTTTTTCCTTTACCAGTACGCCCTGAAAGGCTTCAGGATTAAAACGAAATGTAGTACACCCCTTCAGACCCTTCTCGTAGGCATATAGGTAGATGTCCTTGAACTCCTCGTACGGATAGTCCGTTGGAACGTTCGCTGTCTTCGAAATAGAGGAATCGACCCAGGTTTGAGCAGCCGCTTGTATATCTACATGCTCTCTCGGCGTGATGTCCTCTGAACTCACAAAATAATCCGGCATAGCTTTCGCTGGATCAGTAGAATCTGGGCTTGCGTCAGCGCTGATCAGTTCTCGATAAGCAAGAAGTTCAAAGGAGAAAACATCCACCTTTTCCTTTGTCTTTTTCCCCTCCCTAATTACGTTTCGGAAATAGTGATGAGCGAAAGACGGCTCTATTCCATTACTGGCATTGTTTGCCAATGAAAGAGAAATGGTTCCTGTGGGCGCGATAGAGCTATGATGAGTAAATCTGGCGCCTTCCTTTGCGAGTTTTTCTACTAGGTCCGGAGCCACTTCAGCTACTTTATTCATGTAGTGGCTGTAACGAGCATGCAAAATCCGCCCTGGAATACTGTCGCCCACTCGCCAACCATCCACTTCCATGGCTGGCCTCTTGCGAAGCATATCCTCTGTAACCTTGAACGACTCCGCTAGAATAGGTGCGGGACCTTTCTCCCTGGCAAGCTCCAGTCCCATCTCCCAGCCTGAGAGAGCCAGCTCTCGGGCAACATCTTCGGTAAATTTCACAGACTCCGGCGATCCATAACGAATTCCTAATAGCGTAAGAGTCGACCCAAGCCCCAGAAACCCCATCCCATGCCGGCGCTTTCTCAGAATCTCCTCGCGTTGAGCAGTCAATGGCAACCCATTAATCTCGACGACGTTATCCAGCATGCGAGTAAATACACGAACAACTTCGCGGTACTCTTCCCAATCGAAGTGCGCTTTATCGGTGAACGGAGCCATAACAAACTTCGTTAGGTTAACCGAGCCTAGGAGGCATGCCCCATAAGCCGGCAACGGCTGCTCACCACAGGGATTAGTGGCCCTAATATTCTCGCACCACCAATTGTTATTGAGCTCATTAACCCTATCGATCAACACGAAGCCGGGCTCCGCGAAATCATAGGTCGAGGACATGATGACGTCCCACATCCGCCGAGCTGGAATCGTTTTGTAGGTCCGACACGCGATAAGCCCGCTATCGTTTCGAACGTACTGGTCTTGTACCGACCACTCTCTCCAGACCACCTGCTCTTCATCATCTAGATCAATCCCGTCTTCATCCACCTCTTTTTGAGTAACCGGAAAAGCAAGTGCCCATGGCCGATCTTCCTTAACGGCCTGCATGAAATCATCGGTAATAAGAAGGGACAGATTGAATTGCCGCAGACGGCCAGCCTCTCGCTTTGAACGGATAAACTCCATCGCGTCCGGATGCCCAACATCGAAAGTCCCCATCTGAGCTCCTCGACGCCCGCCCGCCGAAGACACCGTGAAACACATCTTGTCATAGATGTCCATGAAGGATAGGGGGCCAGAAGTGTATGCGCCGGCACCAGATACATAAGCCCCCCGGGGCCTTAGCGTCGAGAACTCATAACCAATCCCACACCCCGCTTTGAGCGTCAATCCGGCTTCATGAACCTTGTCCAGAATTTGGTGCATAGAATCCTCAACGGTTCCTGAAACAGTACAGTTGATCGTGGAGGTTGCTGGCTTATGCGCGCCTGCACCGGCGTTGGATATGATGCGTCCCGCCGGAATTGCGCCCCGCTGTAGCGCCCAAACAAACTGTTCATACCAGTAATCACGCCGGGATTCATCTTCCACATCTGCCAACGCTCGTGCGACCCTCTCATAGGTCCCCTGAATATCCTTATCCACGGGCTCACCGGACTTAGTTCGAAGACGATACTTTGTATCCCAGATATTTTGAGATGCCTCTTGCAGAGATAGCTCCGCAACTTTTGCAGCATTTAACTCGAGCGCTGATTTCATTTGTGCTGAAACCCCCTCCCTAACTCCAACTCAACAGCACTTTTTCGCGTGAAACTCATCCCCTCGGCCGGCTTCAAGCCGCCCGTTTCATCTATTTCTAGCTAAAACCAGTAACACAAGATGTTGTGCCACTGGCCCCGTAGGTTAGGCGCCTACGGAGTGTGTGTCAAGAGTTTGTGTCAAACTTATACTGATATATAATTCTATATATAACATGTAGTTATGTAAATAACCTTTAATCTTGTCGAAATTATTTTAAGGACATCGATAATTTTTTTATAATTCCTTAGATCACAACATCTTGTGTTATATATCCCCACCTCATCCCCGCACAAACAACAGGATATTCACAACTTAAGATACAAGACAAACTTGTTACAGCTCTCCTTTTCAACTGCAAGTCTTGAAAATTACTGGCCGTTCCACTAAGTGGGGACCGACTGTAGACATTGGAATAAAGAAAACGAACGATTCGAGATCAAATTCGGCTGATTGATCTACAGAGTTGTACACTACTTGGAGTGTGCGACCTTATCTGTTGATAGAACATCTTAAATCATGTAACTAAGTGGTTGCTTGTTACTCTAGACCACTGATCAGGCTGGACAGAAACTTTGAGAGGAACTGAGTGTATGAACGTAACCGATTTTTTTAGAACTCACCCGATTAACAAGTTGTTAGCCAACTTGTGCTTTGGTCTTTGTCTGGTACTGGTGGTTGATTATGCACAGGGGCAAACATTACCCCCAAGCATCGGCGGGCAAGAATTGCCAAGTTTCGCACCCATCATCGACCAAGTCGCACCAGCGGTGGTGAATATATCGGTGCGAGGCAGTGTCGAAGGTGGAAATGCACTCTCACAATCTCCGGAGTGGCGGCGGTTCTTCCCACCGAATAACAGACGTGAGGTACAGAGTGTGGGTTCCGGCGTTATCGTCGACGCGGCGAACGGATATATTTTGACCAATAATCATGTCATCGAGAATGCTGACGAAATTACTGTCTCACTGATTGACGATCGCACCCTAAATGCCACAGTCGTTGGCTCAGATGCCGGATCTGACATCGCCGTACTGCAAGTCGCCCCGGATGACCTTTCCGAAATGCCTCTAGGTAACTCTGAGGAACTTCGAGTTGGGGACTTCGTGCTCGCAATCGGCAACCCGTTTCGGCTCCGACACACCGTGACCTCGGGAATCATCAGCGGGCTAGGACGAACGGGCATTAATCCGGAAGGCTACGAAGACTTCATTCAAACCGATGCGTCCATCAATCCAGGCAATTCAGGTGGCGCGCTGGTCAATCTCAGAGGAGAGCTGATAGGTATTAACACCGCAATTTTCTCTCGTACGGGCGGAAATATCGGGATTGGATTCGCGATTCCGGTCAACATGGCGCGCACCGTTATGGATCAGATCGTGGCTTTCGGCGGCGTGCGCCGCGGGCTTCTGGGCGTCAGCATAGCCGCTGTGACTTCCGAAATTGCCGATAGTTATGACCTTGATAGCACATCCGGTGCACTAGTGACGGTTGTCGCTTCAGACTCCGCGGCAGAAGCAGCTGGTCTTCAGATCGGCGACGTCATCGTTAGCGTTGATGGCAACCCTGTCGAAAACCCCGGGGGCCTCAGAAATGTAATCGGCCTGATGCGCCCAGGTGATGAGGTGACGGTTGGTTATGTTCGTGAAGGCAACCAACGCACTGTAACGGCCGCGTTGGGGGAACTTCGTCCCTCGGCAAAACCACAACAACTTGCTGAAATTGATTCGGTATTTGAAGGCGCTGAGTTTGCAACTAACGATGAGTCGAGGGCAGACTTCAATGGCCTGGGGGGTGTCTTAGCAACCCTGGTTGAACCCGGAAGTACGGCCTTCTTACGGGGCCTGCGAACAGGGGACATCATCACCCACATTAACCGACAGCGAGTTCGGTCCGTGGATGCAGCACAGGAAATTGCTGAAGGCGCACGCTCGGTTATTCTACAAGTCTCTCGACGAAATCGTGGCGTTTTGATACTTATGCGCTGATACACACTGATAATGAATGTTTAGTCTCGGAAATCATAACGCCGCTTATAATGGAGATTCTACCGCGGGACCTTAGGGATCAAATCGGTATCAACCTCCTGTGTGTCGAGCCACTCTTGGAGTCGCACACGACGCTCGTTCGGCCCCAACTTACCCAAAACCTCCATCTCTCCATAGAACCCTTCGAGGCCTAGCGCTTCCAGGAGCCTACGCATTCCGGGCAACCAACGCTCGTAGGTTGAAAAAGATGCAAGGTGTGCATTGTTTAACGGACGCGCAAACCAGAGATCGTAGTCTGTCGCCCCCCCCCTCCACGTTTGCTTTAGTACTCCATATTCCTTTCTCATTAGATCGAATGCAGCTTGCTTCGCCGTCCGCTTTGCCTCCGCAGAATCCGGGCGTGCGAAAACCTCACGCAGTCTCTCCTGTTGATCACTCACGAGCTTACTGAAATCCGTTCGCCTCTGTATGCGCTCCCGATATTCTACAAGCCCACTAAGCTTTCCAGCACGCATTAGCCATAGCTCTGTACCGTACTCCTCCACAGCAGTCGCAAATGACTCATTCAGCTCGCTATCATCCTCAAAATAAACTCTTTGATGGGCAAGTTCGTGAATTAAGAGTGCTGCGATAGTTTGCTCACCGTTCGTGATCATAGTGTTGAGAACCGGATCGGCAAAGTGCCCCAAAGTCGAATACGCCGTTGCCCCGCCCACAGCGGTATCCAAGCCATCGGCCTCAAGGCGAATGGAGAAGCGGTGAGCAGCCTGCTCATCAAAATATCCACGGTAGCTCACACAACCGGCAACGAGAAAACACCAAGTCATTGGCTCGACCGAAAACTCTTCCGCTGCTACCACGTTCCACACCACGTACGAGCGCCCGAGATCAACGTAGGTGTTGTAACTTCCGTTATCTGGTAGACCAAGCGCGGTCATCGCAAATCTTCGGATTTCGAGAACCTGTCTCAATGCTTTTCGCGTCTCTGGGCTAGCGTCAGGGCTTTTAAGGATTTCCTCTATGGGCTTCCTCTTTCGAAGTACCTCTAAATGTCCTCCGACAGCTTGCCAGTAGTAGGGCAAGGAACATCCCGAGGAAAAGCTAGCGCACAAAATCACTATTAGAAACGGGAGAGATCGCATCTCCGGGACCATAGCACGCGCTGCGGCTACGGTATTATGTGTTTATGAAGGTCTTTGAAGTTGGTGGCGCAGTTAGGGACACGCTGCTCAAGCGTGTAGTGCACGAGCGCGATTGGGTTGTGGTCGGCGGCAGTGCCGAAGAACTTCTGCGACATGGCTACAAGCCCGTCGGTAAAGACTTTCCGGTTTTTCTGCACCCCGACACAGGAGAACAGTACGCGCTGGCACGCACCGAACGCAAAGTGGGTCCCGGCTATCACGGTTTTAGTTTTGATACTTCCGAAGAGGTTTCTCTGGAAGAGGACTTGGGGCGGCGAGACCTCACCATCAACGCAATGGCGCGAAATCCTGAGGGCCTACTAATTGATCCGTACGGTGGTCAGAAAGATCTGAAAGACGGTTTTCTTCGCCATGTTTCGGAAGCTTTTGCAGAAGATCCTCTACGAGTTTTGAGGGTCGCCCGGTTCGCGGCCCGATTCAAAGAGCTTGGCTTTACAGTCGCGGCAGAAACCATGGAACTTATGGTTAGCATGGTGGTAAAAAGTGAAGTGAGCGCTCTCAAGTCAGACCGCGTCTGGCAAGAAACTGAAAAAGCACTAGCTGAACCACATCCCGAGGTCTACTTTGAGGTGCTTAGGGAGTGTGGTGCGTTGGCAGTCGTATTTCCCGAGATAGAAGCCCTCTTTGGCATACCTCAACCAGCAAAATGGCATCCAGAAATCGATACTGGTATCCATACCTTGATGGCTCTGAAAATGTCTGCCAACCTTTCGGAAAGTGTGGCGGTAAGATTTGCTACGCTCACGCACGATCTCGGAAAGGCTGAGACACCAAAAGAAATCTTACCAAAACACCAAGGCCATGAAGAACGCTCGGTGAAAATTCTAAGCAACTTCTGCAGCCGACTGCCTATACCACGTCGCTTTCGTGAACTTGCTGTGACAGTTGCACGCCACCATGGCATAGTCCACCGAGCCAAAGAACTCAAGCCAAGTACCGCGTACAGACTAATAGAAACGGTCGATGCCATAAGGCGGCCAGAACGATTCGAGGACTTCCTATTAGCCTGTGAAGCCGACGCACGCGGCCGTTTAGGTTTAGAAGATCGGCCCTATCCTCAAGCCGACGTGCTGCGCGCCGCGTTGAATGCGGCTCGTAAAGTGCGTAGCGAAGAACTCCAGAACACCTCTACCGGCCCCGCATTCGGAGAACGGCTCCGGGAGCGCCGTATTGAGGCGATTCGCTGTGCGTTAGGCAACAACATTAATTAGTCAGCCGCCGCAGATTAGGAAGAAACTCCTCCGTAGATACTTGGCTCGTAGAGATCGAATTCACTCCGCCCCAGACTAAACTCCATATCAACTCAAGAGTTGATGGGGAAAAGAATACTGGCACCGATACTTTGCGATTCCGACCGATCCAGATCGATAGCCCTACCTTTCGTTACATTAAAATTAAGCAGCTTAGTCCCAACTTGCCATTCCCATCAGTGCGCTCTGACCGAGAGACGGGTACTCAATGAATGCTGTTATCAGAGGCGATCTCGGAAATCGCGCCCCGGCAGCGGATCGAGCTGCAAACCACGGCTGAGCAATAGCAGCTTAAAACGTTCGCCCATCTCGCCCGGCAGAACTAGGGTCTTCAGAGCTTGCGCGGCGCGAAACGCAGTGACTCCATCAAGACGCCCCAACCGCTCTGCCACTCCCCCATGGATTAAGAATTGCCCTTGAGTTGTAAAGCCTGCTACGTTCAGCCCAGCATTCTTTGCCGCTCTTGCGCAGGCGCTGAAATCAACCCACGCACTGATGTCTTGTAACCCGGGCAATAGAAACGGGTCAGCATGGGCTCGATGGCGATAGTGACACAACAACGTCCCCTGGTTGCGCTGCGGGTGATAGTACTCTCGTTCCGTGAGCCCGTAGTCAATCGTAAGAACTGCCCCCTTTTTCAGAGTGGACGAAATGCTTTGGATCCACGCAGGAATCGTTGGCGATATCTCCGACCGAAACCCCTCGGGAAGAACATATCCAAGGCTAGTTTCCAGCTCAGCAATCAAATCGGATAAGCCTTTTTCCGGCTCGCCTGGGGCCCAGGTAAAGCCATCGTTTTCCCAAACCACACCCAGCGGTCTAGCCTTACCCCCCTGCTTAATGAAGCAGACCGTGGGAAAAGCGTCTAGAACCTCGTTGGCTAAAATCAAACCTTGTAGGGGTTCGGTAGGCAGTTGCTCAAGCCATTGGATCTCTACTTCGGATGCCGAAAGGTGTGCCTGCTGACGAGCCCTAAGTTCTGCGCTTGGCTCAAGCACCCAATAGCGCGCACTCACCGATTGGGCACGTAATGCGACGTTCAAGTCCTCGGCAAGCCGCCCGGTCCCGGCACCGATCTCGAGAATTACCGGATCATCTAGCTGGGTAAGAACTTCAGCGACCTGGGTTGCCAGAACTTCAGCGAACAGCACCGATAACTCTGGGGCCGTAACGAAATCACCTTCGGCACCGAATTTCTTACTTCCATTGTGGTAGTAACCTAATTCCGGATCGTAGAGTACGTAATGCATGTAGCGCTCAAAACTCAGCCAGCCACCACTCGCAACCAACACCTGACGTATACGCTCAATCAGTCGGCGAGAAATGTCGCTTCCATATGCGTCCGGTTTGGGAAGGGGTATAGACACTGAGCCGCTCTCTTCAAGGGTCGTCTAGTGTAACCTTACGAATTCTTATTACTGCCCGGAGTCACCGTGGTTGAGCCGAAGAATAAAGACGCTCTAGAAGGCTGTTGGGTACTCATTACTGGTGCGGCTAAGCGAATCGGCGCAGCTATAGCTACGGTGCTCCACGGCGCCGGAGCCAATGTTGCCATTCATTATTTTGCGAGCGCTGAAGCGGCCGACGCGCTAGCTACACGACTCAACACCGAACGATCAGATTCGGCTCTCACTGTACACGGTAACTTGAGGAAGATGGCAGATCTTGAACCCATGATTAAAGAAGTGATTGCCCAGACGGGTAGGCTCAACGCACTAATTAATAATGCCTCAAGCTTTTATCCAACTCCATTAGGGACGATTACGGAGGAGCAGTGGGATGATCTCGTCGGAAGTAACCTCAAGGCCCCACTGTTTCTGTGCCAAGCCGCACTACCCTACCTCCGTGAAACAAGCGGCGTTATCATTAACATCGTCGACGTACACTCGCAACGCCCTTTGAAAAATTACTCGGTTTATGGTGCGGCTAAAGCTGGCCTCGGTATGCTCACTCGGGCACTTGCGAAGGACCTGAGCCCAGAAATCAGGGTCAATGGAATTTCACCGGGCGCTATTCTCTGGCCGGAATCAGGGATGCCAGAACGGATTCAGGACAAAATCATCGAACAGATCCCGCTGAAGCGAGCCGGCGAACCAGAAGACATTGCTGCAGCTGTCCTATTTCTCATGCGCGACGCGCCCTACATAACCGGACAGATTCTGAAGGTCGATGGGGGTCGAAGCATCGGCTGGTGATACCCCGCCAGGAGACCCCGGAAACCTCTTGTATGAGCAGTTTTTTCACGGTCAGAAAACACCACGAATCAGTGTCAACCAACGGGCTTTTTGAACGTTATACTGTGTATCAGGGCTGGCACATTAGCGGAGACTTA
>DBZY01000050.1 GCA_002311835.1 Proteobacteria bacterium UBA1148
GCTCTGAGGAAGAAAGCAGCTCAGATGAGCAAAGATAAAGGAAAGAAACGTGCTACCGAACTGGTGGAAGAATGGATCGCTCTGACTGAGAAGTGACAGTGCTGGCCCGTGTGAGAGTTCCGAGTTGAGCCATTCCTCGATCTCAGCAATCCGATTATTCTTTGCAGTCTGCCGAGGTGATTGTTCGTCGCCAAGCAGCTCGTCAATTGATCTCGTCTCTGGCTCATCTGATCACTCGACATAAGGGACACTGTCATCGTTTGCCATGTGTGAGCGGAGAATGCAGTAGAATTAATCCTAAGAACCACTCTTGCGGGGGAGATGCTTGTGAGATACATAGTGGCCTTTGCCGCGACCATCGTGCTCGCCTCGCCCGCTTCCGGCCACCATAGTGACGCTGCCCTAGACATGAACTCGCTGGTGACATTCGAGGGCACGGTCACCGGGTTTAACTGGCGGAACCCGCACGTCTATTTCACTGTTGAGACCATGGACGAACACGGTGAACAGACCGAGTGGACGCTGCAAATGGGTTCGACAATCTCCTCTACACGCCTGGGTTGGACGCCCGAATCGCTATCCATCGGGGACCGAGTCACGGTCCGGGCTCATCCCGCACGCAACGGGCGACCGTACGCGTTGTCGAACTCGCTTCAGAAGGAAGATGGAATCGCCCTGACAGCAGCGTTCAATGATGACTTCAGCGTTCTCGATAGCGACACTCGGGAACCTCGTTTGGCAGAGCCGGAAGTTGCCGCCAGCACATCTACTCTGGAGGGTCGATGGATGGCGGATACTTCAAAGCTCGTCGACTACCTTGGCGGCTTCGCGGGGTTTTTCCAAGCTCAGCTCACTTTGACTGAGAAAGGGAAGACCGCTCAGGCTACATTCAACGAACACTCCGATGAGAACCCTATAGTAGAGTGCATTGGACGGCCAACACCGTCCATGATTGTTACCACTAACTACTACCCACTTGAGATTCAGATCAATGAGGACGACGAAACTATCGCGATTCGGACCCAGTATTTCGACGAAGAGCGAACAGTCTATATGGATGCCCGCGAGCATCCCGAGGCTAACGAGCGCACCTTCTCGGGTCACTCGATCGGCCGGTGGGATGGGGATACGCTAGTCGTAGATACCAGAAACTTTGCGGATCATCGGTCGCCTTACCAAACCGGCCTCCCCTCGGGTGCTCAGAAACATGTTATCGAGCGATATCGGCTGATGGGGGATGGTACCCGGATCGTGGTCGAGTTCATGCTCGAGGATCGCGAGTATATCGTGGGGTCGATGAGCCATACGAGGGAGTTGATCTATTCCCCGCAAACAAGTATGTCCCGCTTCGATTGCGATCCTGAAGCATCAAGACGATTCCTGCCTCAATAACCCTGAATGGCCGCCACTTTGGGTACGCCTAATACGCGCTAAGCGCAGCCTGGCAGCCAGGACTTCGAGAACGACTCACGGCTATTACTCAGTCGAGCTCTCCCAAAGCCGCTCGCCCGTGTTTGTCATAGTAACCGTGGACGCGTTTCCGGTATTAGTGCCTCCCCTTGCGCCTAACCCTTCAAAGAGACAGTGGCAAAAGCAAATCCAGTGACTAATGTTCGGGTGTGTTTGTCCAAGATGTTTGCGATTCTCATGTGCTTCCCCTGACGAGACTCTAATGCTCGACTCGTATCTTATATCCGTACAGTTTGAACGTCCGCTTCTTCTTGAGGGGGATCGTTTTGATCTCGAATCCCTATTCTAGAGTTTACTCGAATTTTCACCCCTATCTAATTGTCTTCCTGATCGTGCAGAAGAACATATTTGCAGACTCGACTATTAGACTTAGTCTTAATGTAACAAGTATCGATTTGAGTGTACGAAATCGGTTAAATTTGTCTCACGAAGGACTTGAGAGCCTATATGCCATCCTTCTTGGGGGGAAATCACACTAAAGCGTCTTTCGAGTCGCCGTGGTTCGTGTGTGGCCGTTTCGCTGATTACCGTCTTGGATTAGGCGGGCGCAGTAGTAAGGAGAAATCAAATGAGTGTTCGACAATGTCCTACGGGCCTGCTATCGACATGCAGGTTCGTCACTTTGGTATTCGCAGCCGTACTCGTGGTCTGGCCGCGGTTAACCCCTGCGCACCATTCTTTTTCCCCTTTACTGACAGCGGATGGGGAGGAAACTATTAGGGTTCTCGAGGGAACTGTTAGAATTTTCAAGATTCTGAACCCTCACGGTGCCTTGATCCTAAACGTTACGGACGAGACAGGCGCAACTGAGGGTTGGCTATTTGAACTCAGCCCGGCGGCTCAACTTGCGCGAGAGGGTTGGGGGGACGATTTGCTTCTTCCTGGGGACAAAGTGACCGTTGCAACTCTCCAGTCCAGTGTTCCCAACCGCGGCCGTTTGCGTGCAGTGTTGATGCACGGAGAGACCCAAGAAGAGGCTGCTCACTTGCTTGTCTCATACGGTATCCGGGGCGATACCCCGATCATGCGCCGGCTCCGAGAACGACTTCCAACCTGTGGGACCATCGATGCAAGTTACAACAGAACTGAGTGCTTTCTGATAGATGCCCAAGCGTTGCTCGCACTTGAAGAAGAGTTTCCTGGTCAGATGGGATATGTGATGCCATGATTGATTCGAAGTGCTGCGGGCAATATGGAGGATATAGGATGAAAGTGCCGTTATGTTTTGTGTTTGTCATGGGCGTTATCAGCCAGGCAACAGCAAGCGCCCAGACGCCCAGTACGCAAGCCGCAGGCTCTGAACTAGACTTCTTCGGTATCTACGCAGCTCCCGTTTTTGCCACAGACTTAGGTATTCCTCCCTATACTCAGCCCGATACGTTTCCGTTCACTGCGGCGGCGGAGCAAGCATTCAACGCCTACGATGCGCTCGTTTTAGAGCCCAATCAGACAGACGACTGCTTGGAGGAGCATATGCCTGGAATTCTATTTCAAGGCGATCCTATGGTGATCACTCAAGAGAATGGAAGGATTGTGATTCGTTATGAGCGGAGAAGTACGGTTCGCACTATTTACATGGATGGCGGTTCACCAGCTGCAGACCACCCACATACCAAACTCGGTTATTCCGTGGGGCATTGGTTAGGAGCCGAACTGAGGGTCGAGACAACACACATAACGGGCGGGTCCATACGTCCAAATAGAGGCCATCAGATTAGTCGAGAGGGGCGTATGACTGAGCGTTATTGGCGTGAACCGGGAGATGATACTTTGCAGATGGAACTCTTGATCGACGATCCGATTAACTATACGGAGACCGTGAGGTACGGACGGGAATGGGTTTGGTCGCCTGATGAAGAAATTCGTCCATGGGAATGCGCCAGCTTGGGAACCAGAGACTCCGAGCCGGACATAGACGAACTGGTACGAATGTTGGAAGCGCTATAACGCCTAGAGTGTGAAGTTCCAAGCGTCGT
>DBZY01000014.1:0-13502 GCA_002311835.1 Proteobacteria bacterium UBA1148
TTTTGTTATCGGCATCACTTCTGGATTGGCATGCTATTTCGCCGTAGTCAAAGTGAAGACCGCTCTTGGTTTTGACGATTCCCTGGACGTTTTTGGTGTTCACGGCGTGGGTGGAACAATTGGCGTTTTGTTGGCCGGCGTGTTCGTGGATGCTAGATTCGGTGGTTCGGGCCTTGCTGATGGTGTGAGCATGGCTTCTCAGGTAGGTACGCAAGTGATCGGTATTGGGGCAACAATTGTCTATTGTGGTGTCGTCAGCTTCATCATCCTCAAGGTACTCGATAACATCATTGGTTTGCGTGTGAGTGAGCAGGATGAGCAGGAGGGATTGGACCTCGTGCTCCACGACGAGCAAGGCTATAACCTGGATTCAGGGAGCTAAAACTGAAAATTGGCAACTTGCGTCGCTTCTATTATTTATTTTAATTTCAATAGAAGCGATGTGAGTTACAAGCTTAGCCACGCGATTATTCTTTGACCAGTCGCGTTACGCCATCTTGAAACAGAGATTGAGCTCAACCGCGTCCGTGATATGCTCCTCGCCCCGTTGCCCCGGAAAAATTTTGCTATCCATGAGCTCATCCAGGTATTTTGATCGGGTCGCGATTGCGCTGTCCGCCATCTGCATAGTTCACTGCCTAGTGGTGCCGTTGCTCGTGGCGCTCCTGCCTTTGGCGGCCGTTGCTCTTGGGGAAGCCGGCCATTTCCATGGGCTCATGCTTTGGCTTGTTATCCCCAGTAGTTTCATTGGTTTTTATCTGGGTTATAGAGAACACAGTCGGGCAGGCTTTGGTATGCTGGGTGCTGTAGGTCTGGGTTTGATCACGGTTGCGGCCCTCTTAGGGCACGGGCAGTGGACAAGTTGGCTGGAAGCAGGCATTAGCTTGCTTGGTAGTCTGATTTTGGTGAGAGCTCATTGGATTAATTTTCAGGAAGTCCGACGCGTCCATGTTCACGTCCATCTTTATAGATGAGAAGTTATCTTACTCGCTAGACACTTTGTTCAAAAGAGTAATGAGTCCTTTGTCAATCTCCATTGTTCTGTTAAATAGCAAGCTGTTGTGCTCCAGATGTGTTGCACACACGAGCTGAGTGCCTTGGGCGATGATTTGATTAAGTTCTCGCGTGACGAGTTCAAAATTCCCAGAGTCTAGACCTTCCCAAGGCTCGTCTAGCAATAAGACCCTGGGTTTATGTACAACAGTCCTCGCAATCAGGACACGTCGGAATTGTCCATAGGAGAGGGTTTTAACGTTACGCTCAGCTAGATCCTGAAGCTCAAATTGCTCTAATAGGTCATCAATCAAGGCTGATTCTGTTGGCGCAAGCCGCCGAGTCTGGCCGATGCTAGAGTCAAAACCAGAGCTAATACATTGCCGCACGGTTGAGGGATACCAATATCCAGCCTGCAACTCGGGTGAGACCCAGGCGACCTGTTGCCGTAGTGTCCAGACATTTTCAGGATTCTCGATACCAGGAAAATGAATGTATCCCCCTGCCGCAGGTCGGAGCTGTCCATGAAGCATTCTCAAGAAGGTGGTCTTACCCGCACCGTTCGGCCCTGTGATCTGCCAGTGCTCTCCTTCAACGAGCTGCCACGTAACCTCTGTGAGGGCGCGACGTTCATCTAACCAGACATTTGCGTTTTCAATTTGGATGATGGTTGCTGGCTTCGCTTCCGTGTTTCCGGTTTGCGACTCGGGCGGTGCCGAGATTTCGAAGGTAGTTGGTATGTTATGAGGCGCATCACTCGGATCAAAGACCCCTGATTCAACGACGTGGCCGTTGTCCAGTCTTAAAATTCTATTGATCATGCTCGGCATATTCGTCGTTTGATGATAGGAACATAAGACGGTAATTTTTTTACTGATTTGATCAATTATTTCATTCAGTAAATGTCGAGCTTTTGCATCCAAACCTGCAACTGGCTCATCCAACAGTAAGACTCTGGGTTCAAAAGCAAGGCCTCGTGCAATCAATACGCGGCGTTGTTCTCCGCGAGATAACTCCAGAAAAGGCCGATTCTCCAAGTGGGATAAGTTGAGGTCGGTGAGAATATTTATAGCCTTGTCCCGCTCAGTGGTTTCAGGTTCACGTCTTGGAACATCTGTTTTAAAGACCCCAGATAGCACGACATCGGTAACGTCAAAGTCCCATCCTAATTGAGTGTAACGATCTTGCAGTTCGTGCCCGATGAGCATGATCTTGGTAAGTGCTTCTACTGCGTCAATTTGTAGATCTTCCCCAAAGTCGTAACGGCGCGTACCCCGCTGCGGAGCGGGCCAGAGATTTCCGGCAATCAATTTTAGAAAACTGGTTTTACCGCTGCCATTGGCACCGACAACGGCCCAGTGTTCGCCTGGGAGAAGTTCCCATGTGAGATTATGAAGCACGGCGTGTCCCAACAAAACCACGTCCACCTTATTGAGGAGAACGATCGGCCGATCGTCGGAAGCACCTGGTGCAGTATTGCTGGAGATTGCGTCGGTCATCGCAACGATTATACCGGGCGATTAAAGTCCTTATTTCAGCATCTCGATTTGTCTAAACAATTACAGGTCGAACTATCTGAAAGTAAAGAGCACTACCACACCTATGAATTGACTGAATCGTCACACGTGTGTATTTCAATAGTGGTGTGTACGATACCCAAATTTCCCGGTACCAATGCTTTGTAGTGATTGGGTAGTTTTGGATGATGAGTAACAATGGACACTGTGGCCGAGTATATATCCGGACCCACTGCCCATACATGCAGGTCGACGATGCGAGCGTCATCTTGAGACTCGATAGACGTTGTAATCATGGTGGTGATCTCATCGCTCGCCTGCCTATCTAGTAAAATTTGTGCCGTGCTACGTAGCAATCCAATAGACCACCGTGCAACGAGTATGGCGCCAACGATACCCATAGCAGGGTCAGCCCAGACTAACCCCAAATATTTGGCGCCAAGCAAAGCAAAGATGGCGAGGAGTGACGTTAACGCATCGGCTAGTACGTGTAAGTAGGCCGATACCAAATTATGGTCGTGGTGGTGCTCATGCTCATTTTCAGGATGGTGGTGGTGGCCGAGGATCACAACGGAAATACTGTTGACCGCTAAACCTAAAATAGCTACTAAAATGGCTTGATTGAACGCGATCTCGATCGGAGAAATGAGTCGCATCACACTCTCCCATGCCATGACCAACGCGAAAGCGGAGAGAAGTATGGCGCCCGTATAGCCACCTAGTGTATTGATCTTGCCGGTCCCGAAACTAAAGGACTTGCTGTGAGCATGCCGTCGGGCATATACGTAGGCGAATGCATTAATGCTTAATGCAGCTGTATGTGAGGCCATGTGTAGACCGTCTGCAAGAAGGGCCATAGATCCGAATGCAAGGCCTGCTGCAATCTCTACGACCATCATCACTGAGGTGATAGCGATCACTATCAATGTGCGAGTTTCACCCGGGCGTTTCACATGCTGTCCGAATGTATGAGAGTGTTGCCAATGATGAAGACTTTCTTCGTGCATATTGCTCTATACAGTTTATCTAAACCGAATCCGAATTCCTCCATAGGCAGAAAGGCCTGCTGAGCGGAATCCGATTACTTCTTGATAATCTTCATCAGTCACGTTCTCCAAGCGACCATAGGTCTCAAGTGTTTCGCTTAGAGCGTAGACTGTACTGATGTCAAGAATATGGTAGTCATTAAGTGGAATGCGCCCAATACCGTACAACTCATCTACGGAGCCTTTTGAAGCCCGATAATGCGCAAGCAATCTAAATCTGTTATTCGGAGAGGAGAATCGGATACCGATATTGGTTAGCTGCCTCGGTCTACGAATGCGCTGAAGACCTTCCCGGTTCTCGGTGTCGTTGGTAGTTGAATTGCCAAGTACAGTCCATTGGGACGTGATCGGATATTCTACGATGAGTTCGATCCCTCTCGAGAGGTTAGTGCCGAATGATTGTAGGTAGCCTGAGAAGCTCACCAAATCAAAAAAAATTTCATCCTCTATTTTCTGATTGAAGTAAGTTGCGCCAACGTATAAACCACTTACACTGGTGTACTCAATTCCGACATCAAAGCCAGCGCTTGACTCTTCTATTACCGAAGTATCCGTAGCAGGAGGAAAAGCGAGGGACCCGGTGTTGTATGCCATTTCGGAAAGACTGGGGGCTCTAAATCCTGTTCCATAGCTGGCACGATATTTGAGGGTTGACCTATCATCTAGGTCTTTGAATTGTGCTGCTGAGATCCGGACACTCGTGTGTTTGCCGAAGTCATCATTGTCGTCGTAACGAGCTCCAGCAGTTAAAAAGGAGTTCTCTCCAACCTGACTCTGGTACTCAAGGTAGGATCCAGTTTGGTTTCGCTCTAGGTTATTTCCGCTGTTGCTCACGACGTGTTCTTTGTTGAGGTCTGCGCCATACACCAGGGTCGAGATTGCGCTCAGTTTTACACTACCCATGTATTCAGCATGGCGGATATTTCCTTCTGTCATGAAAGAGTTAACGCCAGCCCAAAGGTTACTCCTTTGAACATCGGTGACACCCATACTTAGAAGGTGCGTAAATTTGCCTGCTTCGTAGTTGCCGGAGAGTTTGAAAAGAGTTTGTGAGATTGATCCGGTGCAATCATTCGTCGTCGGAAATCCACAGCTATCAAATTTATTGTTAGCGTCGGTGTTACGCGCAACGAGCTGTAGTCTAAAGTTGTCAGTAGGCTCCCAACCAAGCTTCGTATGTAATGTGGTGTTTTCGTAGCCATCGTCGTCCATTAAATTGGTGTCGGATGTTCTGGAGTTATATCCATCAGACGAGAGATCAGACACCGAGATGAAAAAGTCTCCCTCGTTGTTGCCCCCTGAGACGGCCCCATCCAGTTTTTGGGTATTAAACTTACCAAATCCAATATTAGCCTCTCCCTCAACAGGGCCTGCGCCCGTTCGAGTTAGGATATTTATGACTCCCCCTGCATCAGCGCCGTAGATAAAACCCTGGGCGCCTCTCAGGATCTCGATACGCTCAATCCTATTGGTTGAAATAAGATGCTCAAATGTTGGTCCGACCTGAGTACCGCTCGGATCAGCGAACTTGATGCCGTCGATCATCACGAGTGTTCGATAACTTTCCTCACCTCGGATCCTCACAGATGTTGGTTTGCCCGCACCACCGTTATTGCTAATACCAATGCCAGGCTGTGTTCTCAACACTTCGGCCATTGAGTTATAACCTCGGAGCTGAATATCTTCGGCTGTGATTACAGACACTGCCGTTCCTACTGTTCGTAATGGTGTTTTGATCCTACTCGAAACAACTATCATTTCTTCCTGAAATTCACTGGTTTGAGCGGGTAGTAGCATGGGCACAGCAGATAGCAAGAAGAGAGCTATCTTCGACAGAACGAAACGTATGCGGTACCGAGCTGAGATTGTAGATCTCACCCTCACTAGTTATTTCGGTCCATCTTTTGCCATGGTGATGTAAGTGCTTCGTGCGAGGCAGGTTGATTTAGTGGAGAGACTCGGTAGACATTTTCCAGATTTGCCCGGTTAATTACTTCGGTGGGCTTTCCTGTGGAGACGATGCCCCCATAGTTCATCAGGATGAGTCGGTCCATGAAGCGTGCCGCCATCGCAAGATCATGTAGTACCGCAAGCACACCAGTTCCTTCGTCTGCTCTGTTTCGTAGAATTTCCATAACGTGGATCTGGTGGTAAGGGTCAAGTTCAGTGATGGGTTCATCTACCATGAGTAGTGGAGCTTCGACTGCAAGCGCCCGAGCGAGGAGGACTCGAGCGCGCTCTCCTCCAGATAGAGAGGTTACGCTACGTAGAGCGAATGGGGTTGCATCGACTGCGTCCAGTGCGCGATCTACCGCGACTTCACAATCAGGGGTTGGTGGACCGAATCCTTGTCGGTGTGGGAAACGACCAAGCATTACTACCGCCCGTACAGGCAGTTGCCACTCAACATAACGTTCCTGGGGTAAGTAAGAGAGGTTTCTCGCACGCTCGATAACCGACAAACGTTCAAGGGGTACGCCGTCAATCATGACTCGTCCGTTCGAGAGTTTTCTGGCGCCGATAATAGCCTTTAATAGAGTTGATTTTCCCGCGCCATTGGGACCAATTAATCCGACCAACTCACCTTGATCTAGCATCATAGAGAGGTCGTTGACGATCGTGTGTTCATGGATTTGAACTGTTATGTTGGACACCTCTAACCTCATGTGCCGTAGAACGCTTTAAGTCGAAGGATAAGAAATAAGAAGAAGGGCCCGCCGATCAATGCTGTAACTACCCCAAGTTTCAGTTCTGTACTAGAACTAACTATCCGCACCAAAATATCTGCGCAAAGCAGCAAGCTGGCGCCGGCCAACGCGCTTGCCAATAACAGTCGACTTGGATGATGCCCAACTAGAGGGCGAAGAAGGTGTGGGACAACCAAACCTATAAAGCCTATAACCCCGCTTACAGCGGTGCAGGCACCGACGCTGATCGCGGTACCAGACACTACCAGGAGACGGGTCTGTTTTACGTTGACGCCTAGGCTCAAGGCGACTTCCTCGCCCAGACTCAGAACATCTAGCGCGCGCGCACTCGCGATTAACAATAACCAGCCAGTGAGGATGAAAGGAGCTGCAAGCCAGACGTGGGCCATACTTCGATCCGTGATTGATCCTAGCAGCCAAAAAACAATCTCGAGTGAGGCAAATGGATTATCGGATAGGTTAAGTACGAGAGAGGTGAGTGCACCGCAGAGGCTTGAGATTGCAACACCAGCTAGAATGAGAGTCAGGACGCTACCTGCGCCTGCAAGTGTTTGTAATAACAACACTACGATTAAAGATCCTCCTATCGCCATTAATGGTAAAGCTAGGGGTACCACGAGTGAGAGGCCTGTGTAGATCGCGAGAACGGCGCCTAAAGCTGCTGCTGTAGACACTCCAATTACTCCTGGTTCTGCTAAAGGATTGCGCAGATAGCCTTGAAGCGTTGCGCCGGCTAGACCGAGGGTTGCTCCTATCAACAGCCCTAGAATGGCTCGAGGAAGCCTGATTTCTCGTATGATTAACGAGGAGATCTCAGAATCATGCTGGCCAATCGTGGTAAAAATATCTGAGAGGCCTGATCCTGTAGTGCCCACCAATACCGAGAATGTAAATAATATAGCGACAAGAAAGGCGAGAATTCCAATCAGAAAATAGTAGTGTTTTTGGTCATCCATCGGTATGTGCTGACCTTTGACGTGGCTGAATACCGTCACGTGCGTCTCGTAATATCGTGAGCGCTTCAAGCGTCCGTGTGGAGCCGCATATCCACAGCGGATCAGGTATATCAACAACCTCTGTGCTCGCTAGCAGTGCGCGTAGCGCTGGATGGCGCAAACTCTCAGAAGCTAAAGCAGGGGGTTCACTCCAAGGGTGCCCTAGGTCGATCAACTCGGGCTGAAGAATCAGTAACTCTTCAAGAGAAACTTTACGTCCGCCAGAGAAACCGAGTCGATCACCTATAGTCTCGAATCCAGCGATTCGCGTGATGTCAGCAATGAGAGAATTTTTTCCAGTTGTCCTNNGCCGTCGACCTCATAACTCACAAAGAGCGGCCGTGGTCCGGTTCCTCGGAAAGTCTGGTGTTCTATTTCAGAACGAAACTCGTTGATCAGGATACTACCCCGATCAGGTTCTCCAACTGCGTTTGCCAGTATGCGAAGGTTTGACGAAATCTCGTCGAGACTCTTCGCTATTGGCAACTGGATGACCCTGTACCCCAGTTGTTCAAGAATGGTTACAGTTGGTCGAAAGCTAAAAGCAGAAGTAATGATGAGATCTGGGTTAAGAGTAATGACTTCCTCAGCAGTCCCACGGTTCAAGTGCAGATTGCTGGCTTCTGCACCTATCCACGAAGAGCGAGGGTCTGAGGCTAAACGTGATAATGAGGCGATACGTTTTTGGTCGACCAGCTTAATCAGTAGTTGGTCAGTACAAATATTGATCGACACGATGCGTTGAGGTTTATCGACTTCTAGTGCTACTGAAGCACACGCAGAGAAAATCAAGCCTGCGCAACATAGCGTAAACCCTTTTTTTAAATTAGATTCTCGGTCTTGTTCGGCTGCCATTGCACACCCCATGGGGACATAAGCACACATGACAACGTTGCTGCGACGCAAGCCGTGCGCCGATGGAAAACGTGAATGCACGCAGCAAACCGTTGCCGGTGTCGCCGCTGCGGTTTGACCGCCCCGTTGAGGTAACCCGCCTCCCGGATGGACGACTTGACGGCAGGTCTCCTGGCTTGCAGCTCGCGGTCCGCCGTTCGGCCTTCCCAGACTATAAAGCCCAGTGGCCATGTTGGACGACGAACTAGCTGCTTACAGTTGCGGGTACAGCCACGGCATTGGTAACGATTTACCACACCGTGTTCCCTTTCAAACCCCATAGGGGTACCGTCGTCGTCTACTATAGTGCCCGTTAATTTGACTCGCAAGCCGCGATGACTATGACTGACGTATTGCCAACAGCACGCAATATTGGAGAAACCCACACCCGCTTGAGGGAGTGGGTCATCTCAACACCAGTACTTGAATCTGATGTGCTAAGTCTGAGGGCAGGTTCTCGCGTATTGATAAAAGCGGAGTCTTTGCAGCATACAGGTACCTTCAAGATACGTGGTGCTCTCAATCGACTTCTCCAACTAAGCCATGAAGAACGAAGCGCGGGGGTGGTTGCTTTCTCGTCTGGAAACCACGCTCAAGGTGTTGCGATGGCCTCAAAGTGGTTGGGTGTGAAAGCAACCATCGTCATGCCAAAGGATGCACCAAAGATTAAGCAGTTCAACACAAGAATACTCGGCGCAGAAATAATTCTTTACGATCGTTATTCGGAGGATAGGGAGTACATCGCTGCGAAGATTGCTCAGAAGACTGGCGCTGCCCTAGTTCCAGCATTTGATCACCCTGATATCATTGCGGGACAGGGAACGGTTGGATTAGAAACAGCACGTCATGCATATGATAAAGGGTTAGAGCTAAATGCCTTTTATTGTCCATGCGGCGGAGGTGGTCTCGTCGCTGGGTGTGCACTTAGCGTCAACTCAATTTTTGAGAAGTGCGAGATTTATGCAGTAGAACCAGAGTCTTACGATGATACTAGACGCTCTCTTGAATCTGGTGAGCGACAAATGGTTTGTGGTCATCCTGCCACTATTTGTGATGCCTTGATGGCGCCAATGCCTGGCGCTATTACCTTTGCGATCAATCGAGAGGCACTCGCCGGAGGTCTCACGGTGACAGATACACAAACAGCGCATGCTGTCGCATTTGCGGCTCGCCACTTAAAATTGGTGCTAGAACCAGCCGGTGCCGTTGCTTTAGCAGCAGTTTTAGGTGGAGTGGCTCAGGATCTTGACTGTGTCGCGATCATCCTTAGCGGTGCCAACATTGATCATAAACGGTTTCTACAGATCCTAGATGATTACCCTGATCCATGACGTGAAGGACCGTGCAGAATGAGTACTTCCTTAAGAGGTGTAAGAAATTTGCGTGATGTTCAAGACGTCGATGAGCGTTACAGGTTAGATGAAGGATCAATTTATTTGACAGGTTTGCAGGCCCTGGTGAAACTGCTTTTACTGCAGAGTCGGCGAGATCGAGAAGCTGGGTTAAAGACGGCCGGATTTGTTTCTGGGTATCGAGGGTCACCTCTTGGTGGTCTTGACCAAGAACTCTGGCGGGCACAGGATTTTTTAGAGTGCGCGCCTATCCATTTCCAACCCGGAGTTAATGAGGAGTTGGCGGCAACAGCCATTTGGGGGACACAACAGCTCAACCTGTTTCCAGGTGCACGTTACGACGGAGTGTTTGGCCTTTGGTATGGAAAAGGTCCGGGCGTTGATCGCTCTGGTGATGCATTTAAGCACGCTAACGCAGCCGGAGTGTCAAAGTACGGCGGTGTGTTGGTTGTTGCTGGTGATGATCATGTTTGCAAGTCATCAACTCTTCCGCACCAGAGTGAGTACAGTTTCATTGATGCAATGATCCCCGTACTGAACCCAGCTGATGTGCAGGATGAGCTGTGGTTGGGGCTTATGGGATACGGGTTGTCGCGTTTTAGCGGTTGTTGGATAGGATTGAAAATGACCGAGGAAAATGCGGATTCTTCACAAACTATCAAGGTACCACACGGGCTTAAAATCATTGAGCCTGATTTCGATATTCCTGAGGGAGGGCTTCATATACGTTGGCCTGATTCGCCAAATGAACAGGAATATCGTTTGCACCGCCACAAGATATATGCGGCGCTTGCGTTTGCTCGGGCCAATAAGCTGAATCGACTCATTATCGACAGCCCACGGCCGCGGATTGGGATCGTCTCGACTGGAAAAGCTTACTTGGACGTTCTGCAAGCGCTAAAGGATCTTGGAATAGATCAGCAACGTGCTAGTGAAATTGGGATCAAGTTGTTCAAGGTTGGAATGAGTTGGCCTTTAGAACCGGAAGGGATTCGTTCTTTCGCAACAGGTCTAGAGGAAGTGCTAGTCGTGGAGGAAAAACGCGCGGTTATAGAGGATCAACTCAAAAAACAGCTCTACAATTGGGAGGCCGACTCCCGGCCCGTGATTATTGGTCAATTCGATGAGCAGGGTGAATGGATTTTGCCATCTACCGGTGAATTAACGCCAGGGAGTATTGCGAAAGTTATTGCGGGGAGGCTTTCGCGCTTTTACAGCAGCCCAGATGTTGACGCGCGGCTACGCTTTTTAGAACAGCAGGAACGGTTTTTAGAGGAGTCTAAGTGTACCGAGACTAGGTTGCCGCACTTCTGTTCTGGCTGCCCTCACAATACCTCGACGCGAGTGCCAGAAGGCAGTCGAGCCATCGCCGGTATCGGTTGTCACTTCATGTCTTCTTGGATGGACCGTGACACGGCCACCTTCACGCAGATGGGAGGGGAGGGCGCCACCTGGCTTGGGCAGGCTCCGTTCACCGAGACTCCTCATGTGTTCCAGAATATTGGAGATGGTACATACGCACACTCGGGGTTGCTTGCTATCCGAGCTGCTGTCGCCGCTGGCGTCAATATCACTTATAAGCTTCTTTATAACGATGCGGTGGCGATGACCGGCGGTCAACCGGCTGAAGGCGGATTCAGCGTATCCCAGATTGCTCAACAGCTCACTGCCGAAGGGGTGGGACGAGTTATTGTTGTGACTGATCAACCCGGGAAATACACTGAACAGACAAAACTTCCGGTTGGGGTTGCGGTCCACCATCGGCGTGAGTTAGATACTTTGCAGAAAGAGCTTCGGGAGCACAGTGGTGTTTCTGCTCTTATATACGATCAGACTTGCGCAGCAGAATTGCGCCGTCGCCGCAAGCGAGGGCAGCTGGAGGACCCGAATCGCTGGGTAACGATTAATCCTCTGGTTTGCGAAGGTTGTGGCGACTGTAATGCCGTGTCCAATTGCCTCTCTGTTATTCCGTTGGAGACAGAGTTCGGTCGAAAGCGTACGATAAATCAATCTGCGTGTAATAAGGACTTCAGTTGCATAGAAGGCTTTTGTCCTAGCTTTGTGACTCTTGAGGGTGTGCGGCGTGAGAAGCCTAACCTCTCAGAAGTCTGGGAGGGGTTACCCTCGATCGCTGAACCCCAGATTGTGCACGGTTCTCCATACAATGTGCTGATCTCAGGCATTGGCGGTACGGGGGTTAGCACTGCGGGGGCGATTTTGGGGATGGCCGCTCATCTAGAGGGCCGCTGCGTGATGGGAATGAATCAGACAGGCCTAGCACAGAAGTTTGGTTCCGTCTTTTCGCACATACGCATCGCCGATACTCAGAAAGATCTGCATTCAGCGCGAATTCCTGCTGGTGAAGCTGATTTGCTACTTGGCGCAGACTTAATTGTTGCTACAAGTCGTGAGTCTCTGGTAAAGATTTCCTCTGACCGCACGAGTTCTGTGGTGAATACTCACGAGGAAATGCCAGCAAATTTTATTTTTGATCGCGATCTGGAATACTCAGGTACATCAATGTTGTCTTCGCTTTCTCAGAGGTGCCGTTCGGAGGCTTTTGTGACCATCGATGCGACGCGTCTTGTTACAAAGTTATTAGGGGATAGCATCGCGGCAAACTTGTTTTTAATGGGCGTGGCTAGCCAGAAGGGACTCTTGCCTGTTTCGCCCGCAGCAATCGAGCGGGCTATTGAGCTCAATATAATCGCGGTGGAACAGAATAAGAGTGCCTTTCGGTGGGGTCGCCAAGTGGTGTTTGATCCAGGGTTTGTGGAGCGATCGGCGAATCCAGACATCGATATCGAGCGGTTATCTAAAAATTTAGGCGAAGTAATAGAGCGGCGCGAACGGTTCCTCATCAAATACCAAAACGCTAAGTATGCGGGACGTTATCGGGCATGGGTGGAGAGAGTCAAAGAGGTGGAGCAGAGAATTCGACCTGAGTCTACTGTCCTCACTAATGCGGTTGCCAGAAGTTACTTCAAGCTATTGGCTTATAAGGATGAGTATGAAGTTGCTCGTTTATACGCGAATACGGACTTTCTCAATAAGATGCAAAGCGAGTTTGTAGGTAAAGCTAGACTCAAGTTTCATCTTTCACCGTCTCTATTTGCTCGTGTTGACCCCGAGACTGGCCGACCTAGAAAGTACGAGTTTGGTGGTTGGGTATTACTTTTATTTAGATTACTTGCGAGCATCCGATTTCTTCGCGGCACACCATTAGACTTATTTAGTTACTCAAGGGAGCGACGTGCCGACAAACAGCTTATCGTTAGCTACGAGGAACTACTATTGCGCTTTCTGGGAGAATTGGACGAACCACGTTTCGATTTAGCTGTAGAACTCGCGAGGTTGCCAGAAAGTATTCGAGGTTATGGGCCTGTAAAAAACACCGCCATGCACAGTGTCAAGGCGTTAGAGAAAGAGTTGTTGGAAGCCTGGTAGCGGTCTCAGTAGATCGATCGCTTAGGACAGACACTGTTTTTAAGACAATCGTCACATAGGCACTACCCGGCCGTCCTTATTTCTTCTGCGGTAGCACAACGGATGCATCGGTCCGCAAATGGGTAGGCTTTGAGCCTTTCAGAAGGAATTTCTTCTTCACAGGACACGCAGGTACCATAGGTATCATTCTTTATTTGTTCCAGGGCTCGAGCTATTTTGCTGAGCTCTAGTCTCGCTTCGTTGCCCAGAGCATCGGCGACCTCAGCGTTTTCTAATTCCTGTGCTTGCTCCTGAGCATCAGCACTATGTCCACCTATAAGGTTGCCTTTGATCCGTTCCAAGCGGTTAGCTAGCTCTTCTCGTTTAGCCATCAGCAATTCTTGAATTTCGGTATAGGCCTGCTTTTCCACCAATAGTCCCCTATGGTTTACCCACTCTGGGTTGAACATGTGATTCTGTTCAAATCTTTTTAGTCTTCGATAGTTATTTTGGAATATCTTATATTGCGATGATACGTAGGTATAAGTTTCGTTTCTATTGTTTTCCAGTC
>DBZY01000014.1:13596-39737 GCA_002311835.1 Proteobacteria bacterium UBA1148
TACTTAGTACGGTCTGTTTATTAGAAATATAAATTTTTTGCTTTAGGTTTGTTAGAGAGCCCCGAGGATACCTCGGAATTAGTTATTATCGTTACGTTGGCCGTTGAGCGCTTTGAAGCGCGAGAAATGACGCAATGCTGCCTGCTTATCGCCCTGGTATTCGTACAAGCGCGCCAGATTATAGTGAACGTCTGGTAGGGTTGGGTCAATCGACAGTGTATGATGATAGGCTCTCATCGCCTCTTGGGTTGCGCCCTGATCTTCGAGTACTACGCCGATGTTGAAGGCTGCTATCGAGTTTGCAGGATCGATTTTCAAAGCTTCCCGATAAAGTTCTTCTGCTTGCTGGTGGTCTCGTTTGTTATGAAAAAGACGCCCCAGATTGATTCGAGCATTAATGTGATATTCATCTAGAAATAGTGCCTCTCGATAGGCTGCTTGCGCATCCTCTTTTGCGTCGATCTGATCAAATTCTAAAGCAAGGTCAAACCATTCCTCACTTGTATTGGCCTGCTCCCGGGCTAGTGATGCTGAGGCTTTTACGAGGGGCGCAACCTTCTCGGCTATTTCATCTACTGTAAAGTTCAGAATAGTTTGGCCAGATTCTGGCTCCCAGGCAGTGTTGCGCTCCCGGACAATAACCCGGTCGGCTTCCGCGAAGACTCGAACGGAGCTTAATGGGCGTCCGTCTGGTAGTTGGCTTCGGACCGCTCTCAATGCTCGCCAGACTCGGTGTGCCCCAAGTTTTGCTTCGACGAGTTCGTTGGCAGTACGAAGTAAGACTAGATCTTGAAAAGAGAATCGATAATGACCATGCGCGTTCCTAGTTGAAGTGACGATTCCCTGCCGTGCATAAGAGCGAACACGTTCGGAACGGATACCAAGTAACTCGGTGACTTCTCGGGTGCTATAGGTACGCATAAGGATCGTTGCTTGTTAGAGCGTTGTTCGGTAAGTTTAACCTATTCGTTTCGATCTCTACGTCCTCGATAGGGGTTTGTGAATAATCTACTTTCGTGAGGAATACAGCTGCCCGTGTATACCCGTAACCTTTTGGGTAAAAGCAGGATTTGGTCGGCGCTGTTTTTCACGGATACTTAAATTTATTCTCAGTTTGGTTGTTGTGCATTGTGAAGAGTTTCAATGCGTACAAGATAAGCCGTGTTAGCTCTATAGATGTATAGTAAGTTTCATGGTTTTCGGAGATAGAACAATGCATGGCAAGATGATGGGGACTTCCCTCACTATTACAGAAATTATGCGTTTTGCCGATAGACTTTACCAAGATACGGAGGTTATTTCGATCACTACAGATGAAGGTGTTCATCGCAGCACCTACGGTAAGGTTTTCAAACGCTCAAACCAGGTTGCGCACGCACTTCTACACTTGGGCGTTCAGCCCGGAGACCGAGTGGCTACTCTGGCATGGAACGATCATAGGCACATGGAGCTTTATTACGGGATTTCTTGTTCAGGTGCCGTTCTTCATACGATCAATCCGAGGCTTTTCCCAGAACAACTAGTCTACATAATCAATCATGCAGAAGATCGAATTATTTTTTTAGATCCAATGTTTCTCCCGCTGATGGAGACTCTGGCTGACAAGCTGCCCTCTGTGAAGGCCTATGTGGTTCTAACTGGAGGAGAAAAGATGCCGGATAGAAAGTTGTCACCGATTCATTGTTATGAGAGTTTGCTCAGCGATCAAGATTTGACGTACGAATGGCCTGAACTTGATGAGACGACCGCTAGCGCGCTCTGTTATACCTCGGGGACCACGGGGAATCCGAAAGGAGTTCTATATGATCATCGGTCGACGGTTTTGCATGCCTACGCGGCTTGCATGCCGAATGTGCTGGGTCTGTCGCATGACGACGTAGTTTTGCCAGTGGTGCCGATGTTCCACGTTAATGCTTGGGGAACCCCCTACGCCTGTCCCATTGCTGGTGCTAAGTTGGTGTTGCCAGGACCTAAAATGGCGGATGGAGAGTCCTTACATGCCTTGATTGAAGGTGAGGGCGTCACCATTGCGCTCGGCGTTCCCACTGTCTGGTTTGCGCTGTTAGCGTATTTGAAAGAATCGGGAAAGGCAGTGAAAACTCTGAATAGGACTATTGTTGGTGGCTCTGCGTGCCCAGTCTCTATGATGGAGGAGTTTGAGGAACAGCATAGCGTCTATACCCATCATGCTTGGGGCATGACGGAAATGAGTCCTCTGGGTTCGGTTAACAGATTACTTCCCGGTATGGGGAGCCTTAATGCGTCCGAACGAAATGAGGTGAGAGCCAAGCAAGGGCGCGCTCCTTTTGGTGTGGACATGAAAATTGTTGACGATGATAGTAACGAGCTACCACAAGATGGGGTTGCTTTTGGGGACTTGAAAGTACGTGGTTGGTGGGTAGCTGACGGGTACTTCAGGCAGGATGATAATAGTGATACACACGATGGAGACGGTTGGTTTTCTACAGGAGATGTTGCGACTATAGACCAATACGGTTATCTCAATATAACGGATCGCACAAAGGATGTGATTAAGTCTGGAGGCGAGTGGATCAGTTCAATAGAGTTGGAGAATCTTGCGGTGGCTCACCCAGATGTAGCGGAAGCCGCAGTGATCGGCATCAAACACGAAAAATGGGGTGAGCGTCCACTCCTGGTTATAGTTGCGACCGAGGGGGTGGTACCAGACGAAACAGGTATTCTCTCGTTATTCAAAGGCAAGGTCTCTGATTGGTGCATCCCTGATTCGATAACCCAGGTCGACGAGATTCCACACACTGCGACCGGCAAGATTTCAAAGAAAACATTGCGCGAACAGTTCGCAAACTATTCTTTTGGCTAGTTTTTGCAGACTTGATTGGTTATTTTAGTGAGAGCGGTTCATGATGTAGTCGGAAACCCATCGCAGTCCACCAGCGCGCTCACCAAGCTGCTCTAATGTCTCTAGTACGTTTTTGTAAACCTCACTGGCTCGGTTGCGAGCGTCTTCCAAGCCCAGTAGTGAAGGATAGGTAGTTTTTTTATTATTCTCATCAGAATAAGTATTTTTGCCAAGTATTTCGGTGTCTTGTTCTACTTCTAATAAATCATCTCTAATTTGAAAGACAAGGCCAATATCGTTACCAAACCTATCTAGTTTTCGTATCGTTTCTGCAGAGGAGTTCGCTAGTTCGCTTGGCATCATAATGGAAGCTTGTATCAGCCGGCCTGTTTTCCTCCAATGAATATCTGCTAGGGTGACCTCATCAACAGAACGTCCCTCTGCTTCTAGATCTAATAGCTGACCACCCGCCATTCCTGACGCGCCAGCAGCATTGGCCAACCGCCCAATGATTTTGGTTTGAGTTTGCGGTTGCTTAGATAAAAGTGGTGACTTGGATAGTGACTCAAAAGCAAGTGCTTGCAGAGCATCTCCGGTTAGGATTGCGACCGCCTCATTAAATTTCCGATGCGTCGTAGGGCGGCCTCTGCGTAGATCATCGTCATCCATTGCTGGAAGATCATCATGTATTAATGAGTAAGCATGCACCAACTCGATGGCTACCGCGATGGAGTCCACAGACTCTACCTTGAGTTCAAAAAATTCTGCGGTCGCGTAGCTGAGTAGAGGGCGGATTCGTTTCCCAGGTCCAAGGGCGGCGTAGTACATGGCATCCTTAAGTTCTTGAGGTGCATCTTTATTGATCGCCAACGTTTCTTCCAAGTGCGCGTTGACTCTTTGTCGGTAGAATTCAAGGCGTTCTCCAAAGGCCTCTGGTTGGGATCGTGTTATCATAAGTATTCATCGTAACATCGAATTTATTCACCCAACCTATTAGTTGTGAAGTCTCAATCGATTCGGCCGATCAGCCCTTATCAGGATGATCTTTATTATCAAACGCATATCCTTCCGGGAGTTTCACGCACTTTTGCTCTAACGATCCCCGTATTACCGAAACCTTTGGCGGAGGTAGTGACCAACGCCTATCTATTGTGCCGATTAGCAGACACAATCGAGGACGATGTTGCTCTCAGTAATCAGCAGAAATCTGAGTTCCATCGTCGCTTTGTCTCGGTAGTGGAGGGTAGCGATAATGCTGAAAGCTTTTCCTCGGCTCTTGCTCCCTTGCTTTCGTCAAGTGTATTACCTGATGAGTATGATCTCGTTACAAATGCTGCCAAGATTGTTCGCATAACTCACGGGTTTTCAATTAAAGAGCAGGAAGCACTTATACGTTGCATCACCTTGATGTGTTCTGGTATGCCTGGATTTCAGCATAACAAAAGCCTCAAGGGTTTAAGGGGTTTGGACGAGCTGGGAGCTTATTGTTATGTAGTTGCTGGTGTTGTTGGAGAAATGTTGACAGAGTTATTCTGTGTCCACTGTCCAGAGTTGCGTGGTAAGCGTGATGAGATGATGCGACTAGCCGTATCTTTTGGACAAGGGTTGCAGATGACAAACATCTTGAAAGATATTTGGGACGATCGCCAGGCTGGGACCTGTTGGTTACCTCGTTCTGTGTTCGTAGATAGCGATTTTGAACTTGAGCAGTTGGATAAATTGTATGGTACTGAAGTGTTTAAAATTGGTATTAAAAAACTGATTTCTGTTTCACATCGACATCTAAGAGATGGATTTGATTATACGTGTAACATCCCTACTCGTGAGACAGGCATCCGTAAATTTTGTTTTTGGGCGCTTGGGTTGGCCGTACTCACGTTACGAAGAATTCATGGTAATCCGGGATTTATTTCCAGCGATCAGATCAAGATTTCCCGTAGAACGGTTAGGATGACTACCCTAACTACTAATTTAACGCTTGGTAATAATCGGGGCTTAGGCTTCTTACTTGATCTTGCTACAGGTGGGTTGCCATTGGCGGCGGCCGAAGCCGATAAATGCTCACGATAGCTCGGTAGAGTACGCGTAGAATGAAAGCGGCAGCGAAAGTCTGCGCGAACATCGCACTCATCAAGTATTGGGGTAAGGTGAGCACTGCGCTCAATATTCCAGCGGTTGGGTCTATCTCTATCACACTGGGTAATCTGTGGTCAGAGACGGAAGTTGAGTTTGATGAGTCGTTGCCTTCCGATACATTAATACTAGATGGTCAAAGTCGGCTGGACCAGTTGGGGCGGGTAACAGAGTGTCTGGATCTACTTCGGGTGCGAGCCGGTGTTGAAGCTTCTGCACGAGTTGTTAGCCACAACAATTTCCCCACTGGTGCAGGGTTAGCTTCGTCCGCCTCCGGTCTTGCAGCCCTCACGATAGCCGCTGCCCGTGCTCTTGCTCTGGAGCTCTCCCCTAGAAGTCTCAGTATTATTGCGCGGCAGGGCTCGGGATCAGCGGCGCGGTCAATTTTTGGTGGATTCGTTGAAATGCATGCGGGCTCAACGCCGGACGGTTCAGACAGTTTTGCCGAGTCTCTACTCGCCGCAGACACATGGCCACTTGAGGTGGTCATTGCTGTCACGGAACGGGGAGAGAAATCTGTGAGCTCACGTGCAGGCATGGAGCAATCTGCATTGAGTTCACCCTATTACTCAGACTGGGTAGCTACTAGCACAGTTGATTTAGATCGTGGTCGGCGAGCTGTACTAGGACGCGATTTTGAGCAACTGACTAATATCGCGGAGCACAGCTGCCTTAAGATGCATGCTGTCGCAATGGCGGCACAACCTCCGCTGGTCTATTGGAATGCTACTACGGTTGCCTGTATGCACGTAATTTGGGATCTCCGTCATTCAGGAGTGCCTGTGTTCTTCACTATCGATGCTGGTCCACAGCTGAAAGCGGTGTGTGCACCAGGATTTAGTCAGGAAGTTGAGAAGGCCTTACGAGATGTCCCCGGCGTGCTGGAGACCCTAATAACTGGCCTGGGGCCGGGCATCATTGGGTAGGTCTGAGCTTGACTACTGCGCGCATCGTTTCTCGTGCCCCAGGTAAACTTGTGGTTTTAGGGGAATATGCCGTATTAAGTGGCGCTCCGGCTATGGTCCTTGCGGTTGATCGGTATTGTCATGCAGAAATAGGCCCAAGCGAAGATGTGTATTGCCATTTGTTATCCAGAACCGGTGAGGATCATTCAGCTAGCTTTTTCCCAGAAATGGGCAGTGGTTTTGGGCTCGTTGACGAGGTTATTAAAAGTCTACCTGGTGTCAGTCCTTGGTGTGGAACCCTAGATTCCCGCGAGCTATTTGCTGGTGATACCAAACTAGGTTTGGGGTCCAGTAGCGCTGCTTTGACATCGTGGGCAGGCGCATGGAGCGTTTTTTCTGGGCAGAACAACCTAGAAGCGAACTCTGAGACGCTCAAAACTCTTGTCGGTTTGCACAGGGCGATTCAGGGAGATGTTGGGAGTGGTGTTGATGTGGCGGCGAGCCTTTTCGGTGGAGTTATCCGCTATCAGTTGCTCGAGCTATCTGAGCCCTCGGCGAGTGTAGCTCGTCTGCCTAACAGTGTAGGATTCGTAGGTGTTTTTACCCGCTCTGCAGCTGCCACACCAGATTATTTGGCCCGCTACGATGCCTGGCGTGAAGCTGCTCCAGTGGAGGCAGTTACACAGATTGATGTATTGACGGAGATTGCGCAGAACGGTATCGATGCAGCCACGGGAGATGATGTTGACGGGTTTCTGGCAGCGATTATCGATTACGGGCGTTGCTTAGAGCGGCTTGGCGAGCGGATCGGGGTCGACATTGTGTCTAGCGAGCACCGAAAAGTGACGAGGCAGGCCGAGCAGCTAAATATTGCGTATAAAGTAAGTGGTGCAGGGGGCGGTGATCTGGGCTTGGCCTTTAGTACTGATTCCGTGGCGCTGGAGAAGTTCAAAAAATCTGTTGAGCCGGATTGCGAGGTCATAGAGTTTTCGATTGATCCGAGTGGCTTGGTTGTGGAGGCAGTTGAAAAGTGAGCGACGAACGACGAAGAATTCCAGAGTTTTACAAGCTTAGCGTGGAGGAGCGCTTTAACGCCGTTCACGAGCGAGGGCTAGTCACAGACAGTGATTTTCAAGCGCTCGTAACGGGTAGGCATACCCTTGATCTCGAATCCGCCGATAAGATGGTTGAAAACGTCGTTGGCGTTATAGGGTTGCCCTTGGGTTTGGGGATGAATTTAGTAGTGAACGATCGACGGTATGTTGTGCCTATGGCGATTGAGGAGCCTTCCGTGATCGCCGCACTGGGATCGGCATCAAAGTTGATAGCTGAGCACGGTGGGTTCGATGCGCAAGCGACCGAGCCCATACTGATAGGGCAGATTCAGGTTGTGAATCTGCCAGACATGGAGGAGGCAAAAGCTACGCTGATCAAGCGTAAGCAGGATATTCTTAATCTGGCAAATAGCTTCCACCCTAATATGGTAGCCCGAGGCGGTGGTGCGAGGGACATCGAACTTTTCGTTCACCCGCTCCCTTCCAGCGGCAAACCTATGCTGGTGGTTCATCTACTAGTCGATACCCGTGATGCCATGGGAGCAAATCTTACGAACGGTATGTGCGAGGGGGTTGCCCCATTAATTGAGTCAATTACTGGTGGAGAAGTTTTCCTACGCATTATCTCCAACCTAACTGATCGATCTTTAGCTCGAGCACAGTGCAAAATACCCGCGGGCGCACTAGGTGGAATGGACTACACCGGTGAGCAGGTCCGAGATGGTATTGTCGTAGCGACTGAATTCGCACAGGTTGATCCGTACCGAGCGGCAACACACAACAAAGGGATTATGAATGGGGTTGACCCTATTGCGATAGCCACAGGCAATGATTGGCGAGCAATTGAAGCCGGTGCTCATGCTTATGCTGCCCGTGGGGGACGTTATACATCGTTGACGAATTGGTGGGTCGATGAGTGTGGACATCTCTGCGGCAGCATTGAGCTTCCAATAAAGGTTGGTATCGTGGGCGCACCACTGAGATCCAATCCCACGGCTGCATTAAATATACGTTTGCTTGGGGTGAAGTCGGCTACTGAATTGGCACAAGTCATGGCGGCGGTGGGGCTTGCCCAAAACTTTGCGGCTATCCGAGCACTGGCGACAGAAGGTATCCAGAAGGGGCATATGACGTTGCATGCTCGCAGTGTTGTAATTGCTGCCGGTGTGCCAAAGGAGTTGTTCGATGAAGTGTTAGATCTCCTTATTTTGAGTAATGAGATTAAGGTTTGGAAGGCTCAGCAAATTGCAACTGAGCTACAGGAAAAATCTACACACAAGAACGAGATTTCAAACCTAAACAGCGCTAAAGAGTCCTCTATGGGGATTGGTTACGGCAAGGTGGTGCTTCTCGGGGAACACGCTGTGGTTTATGGACGCCATGCTATTGCCGTGCCCATTCCAATGAGAATTAAGGCCTTGGTTGAGGATTGCGATGAGGGGATCCATTTAATGATTCCCCGTTGGGGGATTGAGTATCAATTTACAGTCAATCCGCGGGAACGACACTCTTTTGAACGTTCCGCAGGGGTCATGCTTGATGCGCTTGGACTGAGCGGACGTAGCATGAGGATAGAGGTCTTTCCGGAGGTGCCTCGCAGCATGGGCTTGGGTGGTTCAGCAGCTATGGCGGTGGCTATAGTGCGGGCGCTGGATAAGCATTTTCGGTTGGGTTTGTCGGATGCGGAGGTGAATCGACTAGCATTTGAATCAGAGAAGGTTGCTCACGGTACACCTAGCGGGCTCGATAATACACTGGCCTGTTACGGGCGTCCGCTGGTTTATCGACCCGGCGAACCACCATTAGTAGAACCGCTCAACATCAAGGAGCCGATTCCAATAGTTATTGGTATGACTGGCCATGAGGGCTTGACTGCAAAAACCGTCGGCCGAGTCAAAGAGGCTTGGAAGCAGGAGCAGAAGCTCTACGAACGTATTTTTGATCAGATTGATACCCTTGTGCTGCGGGGCGTTCAGGCCATACAGGATCATGATATGGAAGCGCTTGGAAAGCTTATGAACGTTTGTCATGGCATGCTTAATGCGCTCCAAGTTTCTACACCAGAACTGGAGCAGCTGGTAGATATAGCCAGAGAGAGCGGTGCGTTAGGAGCCAAGCTGACCGGCGGCGGTGGTGGCGGGTCTATTATCGCTCTTTGCGATGGTAATGGCACGGACTCGGTTGCAGCGGCAATACGAGCTGCTGGTTACGAAGCAGTTCCGATCAGCGTGGGAGAGAGTTTTAAGGATGCGTAGAGAGGAAGTTGTATCTAGTGTTACCGAAGAGCTTATTCTGGTCGATGAGTTAGACCGTGAGATAGGTTGTCGACCGAAAAGTGAGTGTCACGAGGGTAATGGAATACTGCATCGGGCATTTTCTATATTCATTTTTAATGAGCGGCGCGAATTATTGCTACAGAAACGTAGTGTAAAGAAACTACTGTGGCCCGATTACTGGTCGAACGCTTGTTGTTCTCATCCATGGGTGGGTGAGCCCATGGAGCATGCTGTTTTGAGGCGACTTAAGCAGGAACTTGGTTTTGAGTGTCCGTTGACATTTCTGTATAAATTTAAATATCACGCTCAGTATGGCGTGGTTGGTGCAGAGCATGAGTACTGTTGGGTGTACTACGGCCAATACGATGGTACGGTTAACCCTAATATGGATGAAATGGCAGATTGGCGATTTGTTGATATTGCCGCACTTGAGATAGATCTTAAGTCATCTCCAGAGAATTACACTCCTTGGCTCAAGATGGAATGGAGTGAAATTAGTAATCACTATCTTGAAGAGTTACTCGCCCCAAAAAAATAAGTAGATCAGTTAAGTTGCACAAAGAACAGTAAGTTTTGCGATCGTTTAATTAGCCTAGAGAAATCAGTTGATATGCTTGCATGGTCAAGGATGAAAGATGCCGTTCTTGGTTGTGACTGACAGTAGCGCCATATGAGCTGATTTTGTCTTGGAGTGAGCTAACGAATAAATCGATAATACTCGATACCTTCATCGCTGAAATTTGGGTTGGAGCTTTCTCCAATGGAGTCAATAATGAAACCATCTTCAAGATCGGTAAGTCCCTTGGCATCACCTACGTCATGAAGGCTCTCGTACTGGCTCCGTGTCAAAGTTTGATAAGACTCCAGAGCTTTCTGAAATCCAATACGGCGCGCTGCGTCTTCCCATCCATCTACAAGCATCATAGGCATGGCTTCCGCCGCATCACCGCTCCCGTAGCCAACCGCAAGAATGTTTCTCCCCGATAGATCAAGTTGCTGTTCTGCAGCTTCCTCGAGACCCGCGGCTATCCAAGCAGGAAGCGCAGCGCAGTAGACATTACCGACGTCCTTCATGGGCTCGGCTCCGAGCGATAGCTTTGATGAAATGAGTTTTTTGAACACTTTGCTAGTCCGAAATTTCTTTAGGAGAGCGATGCTTAACGGATAAACATCCTCATCGATGTTTCTATCGCGTACGAGTTGTAATACGTCTGGCGTCGATCGCATTTCCACTAGCACTGCTTCCGAATCAAGGTTTGCCTGTCGACAATAAGCCTCCAGTTTTCTACGGCTCGAAACACCATCATTCGCGAGTCCGAACAGATAACTCATCGCAAAGGAGCTGAGGGGCATTTTGTGATAAGGCCGGTGCATAAACGCTGCTCCCAGACTACGGTAGTATTCAACGGGACTAACCTTCATGCGACGCAGCATTTCATTAAGGGCGTGAAGTATTTCGTCCAGATAGCATGTCGTTGAGTATTTGCCGTTGAAGACCGGTAAGTCCTGAAAATGGCAGTTGAGTTTGCCGCGAATGATATTGCGCAATACGGGTTTGCGAAAATCTACGGCGCGGTATGCTGAGGCGCTGCCGATGGATTTAAGATCGATGGATAACAGTTTCGGGTCCCGTTCAAGCAGCATGGCAACAGCCCCCGCTCCCTGGGTAGGTTCACCAGAGCTACCACGAGCGTATTCTGCAATATCTGCACTGACGACGATTGCGCAACGATCATCTTCCTCTAGAGCGAGATAGCGCAGCCCATGCTTAAGAGCATAAATTCCACCCAGGCAGGCGTGTTTTACTTCGGGGACCTCGCAGTGACGGCTGATAGGGGGTAGACCTCGGGCCTTAAGTCCCTCGTCCAGCATACCTTTTATGATGACCGCGCCGGCCGAGTTATCAGTACTAGATTCCGTACCCAGCCCTAGAAATCCGACTCGCTGTGGATCAATGTCGTATTGCTCAAATAGGCGAATGGCAGCTGTTGCTGCCATGGTATACACGCTCTGGTGTGGCCCACGCATGCGAAAGCTATGTCCTACAACCGCACTGGTCTTATCCCAGGGCGATCCGGTCCACTCGCACCAATCTTTGAGATCTATACGATAAGGGGGTACGTGAACCGCTAATCCGCTGATCCCGACGTCTTCTTCCATCAAAGCACCTCAGTTTGCTTTTTCTCTGTTGCCCGAGGGGACCTAGCTCAGCACCCACCGTAGGTCATCATGATTATATGATAATGATTTGGGAATCACCTCGCCAGCAGTAAAAGCTTTGTGCTGCTTGGGAGAAAACGGCGTAGAAGTTCGGATCGTCTAAAGAGCTGAGATAAGATTCGCTTAGGTTTGGCCATGGAAAACATATGAAATTGAGAATCCGCGGTAATACGATTCGTATCCGAGTTTCCCAAACTGAGATGACTGAGATCGTAGTGACGGGACTTGTTCAGGATTTCGTGGAATTCGGACCAGGCTCTCGATTGAGCTATCGGGTGGAGGTAGCGCCAAAGGGCACGATTAGCGCGTCCTACGAAGGAAGTTGTGTCAGTGTGGTACTTACTCAGGATGCGGTTGAGCGCTGGCAGAGTCCAGATGAGATTTCCATCAAGGGAGAACAGCCCCTCTCTGGTGGAGGCAATTTGAAAATTCTGGTGGAAAAGGATTTTGCTTGTTTGTCACCTCGAGAAGAGGCTGAGGATGGGGATGGGGATGGGGATGGGGACTTGTTCCCAAACCCTGATCAGATAGAATCTTGAGCCTGTACGCCTTGAAGGCTAACTTCATATATTGCTGTTTTTAATGATTTTTTAATAAATTTCGGCTGCCTACTCCCTCCCAACTGCTAGAATACTTGTCCTGCCGACGTTTCAGGTGACACATCTTGGGTAACAAACCGCCCATGAATGATAGTGATTCGAGTGAAGTAATGATCCTTGAGATCGCTGAGCGACACGCCTCTCGACCAGGGCCGTTGTTGCCACTCTTGCACGCTATCCAGGATGAAATGGGATTCATCCCGAGCAGGGCTGTGCCCATTGTTGCCGAGGTGCTAAATCTGTCTAGAGCCGAAGTGCACGGGGTTATCAGCTTTTACCATTTACTTAGAGAGACCCCCCCAGGACGGCAAATCCTTTACCTTTGCAGGGCCGAGGCATGTCAGGCCATGGGTGCTCGGGATCTGGAACGCCATGCCAAGGAAAAGCTCGGGGTGGATTTTCACGAAACGACCTCAGATGGTCGCTATAGTCTTGAGCCGATTTACTGTCTTGGGAATTGTGCGTGTTCCCCCGCCATCATGATTGATGACTTTGTGTATGGTCGGGTGACCCCGAAACGCTTCGACATGCTTGTAAAGGAGATCTGAGCGTTGAATAAGGGCGGCACAGTGAAAGTCTTTGTCCCCAGGGATACCACGTCTCGTTCACTAGGTGCCGACGACGTTGCTAAAGCCATTGAGGGAATGGCGGCCTCCCGTGGAAATTCGATCACGCTCGTACGCAATGGTTCTCGGGGGCTTTATTGGTTAGAACCGCTCATAGAGGTGGAGGTCGACGGTGTTCGTTACGCTTACGGCCCCATTGCATCTAGTGACGTAGGGGGGCTATTTGACGCAAATTTCCTTTCAGCTGGTGATCATCCTTTTGGATTAGGCCCAACCGAGCACATTCCTTATCTCGCAGAGCAGGACCGTCTCACATTTTCGCGAGTCGGAATCATTGATCCTCTGTCCCTTGACGACTATCAGGCTCATGGTGGCTACGAGGGTCTTGCGAAAGCGGTGGAACTCGAGTGTGATCAGATCGTAGAGATAGTTACGGAATCCGGTTTGAGAGGCCGCGGCGGTGCGGCATTTCCCACGGGTATTAAGTGGAGCACGGTACTCAGTGCCGAGGGGCTCCAAAAGTATGTCACCTGTAATGCGGATGAGGGTGATTCGGGTACTTTTGCGGACCGTATGATTATGGAAAGCGATCCCTTCGTGCTTATCGAGGGCATGACTATCGCTGGTATAGCCGTTGGCGCCACAGAAGGTTACGTTTATCTACGTACCGAATACCCTCTGGCAATTCAGATTATGAATGATGCGATTGGCATTGCTGAGTCTGCCGGGTTACTGGGTGAGAACGTGATGGATAGCGGCAAAACTTTCCACCTCGAGGTCCGCGAAGCAGCGGGCGCATACATTTGCGGTGAGGAGACTTCTATGCTGGAGAGCCTAGAAGGTAAGCGGGGAGTAATTCGATACCGCCCTCCATTGCCAGCGATAAAAGGCTTGTTCGGAGCACCGACCATCGTAAATAATGTCATTACGCTTGCTTCTGTGCCCATTATTTTGGCCCGGGGCGCAAAGTTCTATCAAAACTACGGCACGGGTCGTTCTAGGGGAACTCTGACTGTTCAGCTAGCAGGTAATGTCAAGCGCGGTGGGCTTGTGGAGATTGGTTTTGGGAAGACTCTACGCGAGCTTCTGGAGGACTTTGGGGGTGGCAGCGCTACTGGAAAGCCTATTAGGGCGGTTCAGGCAGGCGGGCCGCTGGGCGCCTATGTCCACCCCTCCCAGTTCGATACTCCTCTGGACTACGAGGCATTTGCCGATGTCGGCGCCATGATCGGCCACGGTGGATTGGTTGTTTTCGATGAAACGGTGGATATGGGTGAACAGGCTCGTTTTGCAATGGAGTTCTGTGCCATAGAGTCTTGTGGGAAGTGTACGCCCTGCCGAATCGGCGCTGTGAGAGGTGTGGAGGTTATCGATCGGATCTTAGGAGGTGTCGATGAGCCCGGTAACTTGGTATTGTTAAGGGAGCTCTGCGATACCATGGTCGTGGGATCGCTTTGTGCCTTAGGCGGGATGGCCCCGTTTCCGGTACTGAGCGTGATGAATCACTTCCCCGAGGATCTGCGTGCCCGCGGATCCTAAGGTGGGGAATACGGAGTTGAGACATGAGTGAAGTTTATGAAGGGTACCGACGTCCTGACGACCTAGGCACTCCAGCGATCGAGTCAGATGTGTCGATTACGCTCATGCTCGACGGCAAAAAGGTTAGTGTGCCCGAGGGCACAACTGTCATTCGTGCCGCGGCTCTTGCTGGAATCAATATTCCGAGGCTCTGTGCAACCGATAGTCTCGAGCCGTTCGGGTCGTGCCGATTATGTCTAGTGGAGATCGAAGGCGCTAAAGGTCTTCCTGCTTCCTGTACCACAGAAGCACAAGACGGCATGAAGGTAACAACCCAGAATAATCGGTTGGCTGATGTTCGTCGCAATATCATGGAATTATATATATCCGATCATCCATTGGATTGCCTAACCTGTCCGACGAATGGGGATTGTGAACTGCAAGATATGGCGGGTGCCGTGGGCTTGCGCGACGTGCGCTATGGGTATGCAGGTGAGAATCACCTAGAAGCTGAAAAGGACGAGAGCAATCCGTACTTCACGTTCGATCCTAGCAAATGCATCGTCTGTTCACGGTGTGTTCGTGCGTGTGAAGAGGTGCAGGGGACATTTGCGCTTACCATAGATGGGCGTGGTTTCGATTCGAAGGTTGTTGCCAGCGAAGACCAGCCGTTTCTAGATTCTGAATGTGTTTCCTGCGGTGCGTGTGTGCAGGCCTGTCCTACGGCATCTCTGACCGAGAATTCTTTAATTAACAAGGGTCAGCCTGAGCACACGGTCATAACGACCTGTGGTTACTGTGGCGTTGGCTGTTCGTTCCGGGCGGAAATGAAGGGAAGCGAAGTCGTACGTATGCTTCCCAATAAAGATGGTAAGGCGAATCATGGGCACTCCTGCGTCAAAGGGCGTTTTGCCTTCGGTTACGCGACCCATAAAGACCGTATCACCACACCGATGATTCGTGAGTCCATCCATGATTCCTGGCAAGAGGTTTCATGGGATAAAGCAATCAAATTTGCAGCTGATAAGCTGAAAGGGATTCAGGCCAAGTATGGACCAGGATCTATTGGTGGCATTACATCATCTAGATGTTCAAATGAAGAGACGTACCTCGTGCAAAAAATGGTACGTGCAGCGTTCGGCAACAATAATGTGGATACTTGTGCGCGTGTATGTCATTCGCCCACAGGTTACGGTCTGAAGTCAACTCTGGGAGAGTCAGCGGGAACACAAGCCTTCGATTCAGTGCTTCATTCGGATGTCATCGTCGTAATTGGGGCGAATCCAACTGAGGCTCACCCGGTGTTTGCTTCCCAAATGAAGCGTCGACTGCGAGAAGGGGCCAACCTAATCATAGTTGACCCCAGGAGTATCGATCTCGTACGATCACCTCACGTTGAGGCGGACTACCATCTGCAGCTTAGTCCAGGCACCAACGTCGCGTTGATCAACGCGATGGCCCACGTAGTCCTCTCAGAGGGGCTGGAGGCTAAGGCTTATATTAAAGATCGGTGTGAGCTGGATGCCTACGAGGATTGGCGCAGTTTCATACTTGATGAGAAGAATTCGCCCGAGTCTATGGAATCTGCCACGGGCGTGCCGGCAGAGGATGTTCGTGGCGCAGCTCGGCTCTACGCAACTGCCCCAAATGGTGCGATTTATTATGGGCTAGGTGTCTCCGAGCACAGCCAGGGCTCAACTATGGTTATGGGCATTGCTAATCTTGCCATGGCTACGGGCAACTTGGGACGTGAGGGTGTTGGCGTGAATCCGCTGCGCGGTCAAAATAATGTGCAGGGGGCATGCGATATGGGCTCGTTCCCTCATGAACTTCCGGGTTATCGGCACATTTCCGACACGAGCGCACGTACGCTTTTTGAGAAGGAATGGGGGGTTGAGCTAATGCCCGATCCAGGCTACCGGATCCCCAATATGTTCGATGCAGCGGTGGCCGGTCAATTTAAGGGTATGTACGTGCAGGGCGAGGACCTGGCGCAGTCTGACCCTGACACTCATCATGTCACCGCGGCGCTATCTTCTTTGGAATGCATGATTGTTCAGGATCTTTTTTTGAACGAAACCGCAAAATTTGCTCACGTTTTTCTGCCAGGGTCCTCCTTCCTAGAAAAGAATGGGACATTTACGAACGCGGAACGTCGGATTTCTCCAGTCCGAAAAGTAATGGAGCCACTTGCTGGATACGAAGACTGGGAGGTAACGCAGGCACTCTCCAATGCTATGGGATACCCCATGAACTATGGCCATGCGAGTGAGATTATGGATGAGATAGCACGGCTCACACCGACATTCGAGGGAGTGAGTTACGAAAAGCTTGATCGGTTAGGAACTATACAGTGGCCATGCAATGATGAGGCAGTTGAAGGCACACCAACCATGCATGTTGACGAGTTTGTGCGCGGTAAGGGGCTGTTCCGATTAACGCCCTATATAGAGACGGATGAGCGGACCACTCGTAAGTATCCTTTACTACTTACGACGGGACGAATATTGAGCCAGTACAATGTTGGTGCTCAAACCCGCCGTACCGAGAATATGCAGTGGCATGATGAGGATATTGTTGAGATTCATCCCCACGATGCAGAGCAGCGCGGTATTGAGCACGGTGATTGGGTGGGTCTCAAGAGTCGTGCTGGTGATACAGTTTTAAGGGCAGACATTACCGAACGAGTTCAGCCGGGTGTTGTCTATACAACATTCCATCACCCTGAATCTGGCGCAAATGTTGTTACAACAGATAATTCAGATTGGGCTACAAACTGTCCTGAGTATAAAGTGACTGCCGTCCAGGCTTGTAAAGTGACTCAGCTTTCCGAGTGGCAGGAAAAATTCGAGGAGTTTACCGAGGAGCAGCTCGAACTTTTGCGCAAGGCCAAGACACCGGCGCAGGCGACTAGCGTTTAACGGACATCGCTATGGAACCAACCAAGCTGGTGCGAATGGTTAACCAGATTGCTGCTAATTGGGATTGTGGGCCTGATCAGGCTAAAGCGGTTGCTGGTGTGGCTGATCATCTGCGTCGTTTCTGGAGTCCTCCTATGTTTGATGAGATTGCTAGGTACATAGCAACAGGTGATGCTGATCTTTCTCCTATCGCCGAGCGGGCACTCACGCAGCTTATTGAAGAGCGGCAGGTTACGGGATAGTTTAAAAAATGAGCCGCGCACTTGACCGTTGTTACAACATTGCCCGTCTACGCGAACGGGCTTCCAAGAGGCTACCGGCGCCGATGTTTCATTACATTGACGGTGCTGCCGGTGATGAGTGGACGATGCGTCAAAATACCGATGCTTTTGATCGCTACGAGCTTGTCCCGCGGTTCTTAGTAGATGTTAGTGAGGTTGATCTTTCTACCACTATCCTCGGTCAAGAGATCAGTATGCCATTCTTTTGTTCGCCGACGGCAATGTCGCGGCTCTTTCATCATGAGGGGGAAATGGCAGTGGCCCGGTCGGCAAATCGTGCTGGCACTATGTATTCATTGTCTTCAATCTCGACAGCCAGTATTGAGGAGGCCGCCTCAGCTACTGATGGCCCTAAACTATTTCAGGTATACGTTTTTAAGGACCGTGGTCTTAATCATGAATTTATTCATCGGTGTAAGGAAGCGGGATATCACGCGCTCGCATTGACCATTGATGTTCCAGTGGCTGGGAATCGTGAACGTGATCTTGTAACCGGTATGACAATACCACCGAAATTAACTTTGGCGAGTTTATTTAATTTTGCTATGCATCCTCGATGGGTTTGGAATTATTTTACAAATCCTCCGATCGAGTTGGCGAATATAAGGGATCGGATCAAGGGTGATGTCACAACGCTGGTAAGTTTCTTTAATGACGAATTGGATCGCACAGTCAGTTGGGATGATGCTGCATGGATGATTGAGGAGTGGGGTGGCCCGTTTGCGATCAAGGGGGTCCTTTCTGCTGAGGATGCTCGACGAGCGGCTGACGTGGGCGCTAGTGCCGTGATGATATCTAATCATGGAGGCCGCCAGCTTGATTCATCTCCTGCACCGATAGAAGTCTTGCCAGAGATTGTTGATGCAGTGGGCGATCGTATGGAGGTTATTCTTGATGGCGGCGTACGGAGGGGAGGCCATATCTTAAAGGCCTTGGCTTTAGGAGCGTCGGCGTGCTCGGCCGGTCGTCCGTATCTCTTCGGGCTAGCAGCGGGCGGTGAAGCGGGCGTAGATCAAACGCTGGAGATTCTGAGGACCGATATTGAGCGAGATATGCGTTTGCTAGGTTGTCGAAATATTGGGGAGGTCGATTCCACTCGAATACGGCGGGTTGAGAATTGAACGTTACGGACTTTGAAATATTGAAGAGCGTTAAGCGCCTGGAAGTCGAGCGTATCGGGGAGGGTGCAGGGACGCTGGAGGATGTAGTTGCGACTGAAGAGCCGCTTGAAATTCGTTTAGCCTACACTCGCCCTGATGGAAAACGAGCAGAACAGAGTATTTCTGTCACAATGCGTACGCCTGGCAATGACGGTGAGTTAGCCGCTGGGTTTCTTTATACCGAGGGAATCATCAGTAAGAATGCTGATATAGAGTCTATTGCCCCATGTGGACCACCGGCACCTAATGGCTTGATTAATGTGGTTCGCGTTGAGTTAGCTACTGATGTTGAGGTGGATCTTGATCGTTTAGAGCGACATTTCTACACCTCGTCGAGTTGTGGGGTATGCGGCAAATCATCATTAGATGCGATTGCTGTTCAGGGTCATTATGATCTGCATAAGATAGGGTTTCGTGTTAGCGCCGAAAAGCTTGGTTCATTGCCGAGTTCATTACGTGAACAGCAAGCGGTGTTCGAACGCACGGGCGGTCTCCATGCTTCCGGCCTCTTTGACGCTTCTGGCAATATTACTGCTGTACGCGAAGATGTTGGTCGACACAATGCATTGGACAAACTGATTGGGCAGGCGTTGTTAGCTAATAGTCTCCCTCTCATTGATTTCGGTATCGTGGTTAGCGGTCGCGCTAGTTTTGAACTCATGCAAAAAGCAATGATGGCTGGGATCCCGTTACTTGCGGCCGTTGGTGCTCCATCATCTCTTGCTGTAGAACTTGCCGAAGAATTCGGTATGACGCTTATCGGGTTTTTAAAAAAGGATAAGCTCAATATCTACACTCGTTCCGACCGGATCCAGTAGTTTTGCGAGAACAGTTGCATAGTTAGATATGCGAATCAGATCGTTTGTGCTTTGTATGGCAGCCTTCCCCGCTGTGTCCATTGGTTCTGTATGGTTTTAGGGATAGATGTCCTACATGACTCGTAAGTGGTCAAAATTTGGAGAGCGTTTTGCACGGCCAACCGGTGCTGCAGAACTCATGGAAGATCTGGGAATTGCAACCGCAGCTGGGAATGAAGCGTTACTCCTAGGTGGTGGTAACCCCGGCAAGATCCCAGAGATACAGTCTCTATTCAGGAGTCGTCTTGCCGATATTGCCGCAAGCGACGTCAGTACGGATCAAATGTTCGGTAATTACCCACATCCTAAGGGCGATGTGGCTTTTCGTAAGGCATTAGCCGAATTATTGAAGCGCGAGTATGGTTGGCAGTTGTCGGCAGATAATATTGCGCTAACTGCGGGAAGCCAGACTGGGTTCTTTCTTCTATTCAATATGTTGGCTGGAGAGTTTTCTGATGGTAGCGTCAAGAGGATTCTCCTACCTGCCACTCCTGAGTATGCCGGTTATACGGATATTGGCCTTATGGAAAATCTTTTCGTATCTCAGCGACCTGAGATAGAAGATCATCCAGACGGTTTTTTTAAATATCACGTTAATTTCGATACTCTAAAAATTAATGAAGACATCGCGGCACTTTGTATATCAAGACCAACAAACCCAACGGGGAATGTGATCACCGATGAAGAGTTACAGCAACTTGATGAAATGGCTAGAAGAGCAGATGTGCCTCTTATTGTCGATAATGCATATGGATTGCCATTTCCACGCATTGTGTTTTCGAAAGCAACTCCATTTTGGAACGACAATGTAGTTCTTTGTATGAGTCTTTCAAAATTAGGGCTGCCAGGGGTTCGTACTGGAATTATAGTTGCAAACGAGGAGTTTATTGAGGCGCTATCGAATATGACTGCTGTTCAGAGTCTTGCTGTTACGAGCGCTGGAGCTGTTTTTGTTCAGCCGTGGCTAGAGAGTGGTGAGATTATCGATATAAGTCGTCGCTACATTACTCCGTTCTATAAGCACAAGTCACAAGTTGCGTGTCAGATTTTAAAACGCGAGCTTGATGGTATTCCGTTCAAAATACATATCCCAGAGGGCGCATTTTTCCTGTGGTTATGGCTTCCCGGGCTGCCAATCTCCAGTCACGATTTATATTGTCGATTGAAAGCTAGGGATGTCTTTGTTATGTCGGGGCATCACTTCTTTCCAGGACTAAAAGAGTCTTGGAGCCATCGAGATGAGTGCTTGCGCTTGTCTTATTCACAGGACAGTGCAGTAGTTGAAGAGGGTATGAAGCTCATAGGTGAAGAACTTCGGAAACTTTATTAAAGAATAAAACGTAAAAAATGACGCTCACCGCCAGTTATTTTCCCATTCTTCGACAAGCTCAGCTACTAGATCAGGATATTGCGAAGCAATATCCTCGGTTTCACCGGGATCTATACTGATCTCGTAGAGTTGCCAGGACGTCGACCTCGTTCCTTCAGCGGGGATCTGATTGGTGATTTTGTAGTTTCCCCTTATCAATGCGCCCAGGGGTTCCTGGGAGTCGTACCGTTCTACCGATGTCCATCCAGCGGTATCCATCGGAAGGTGTATTGTTTCAGTAACCCCGGTTAGGTGTGGCCAGGCAGAACGTCCAACGATATCGTTAATCTCCCTGCCTCTATAAATGATTTCACCGGGGTGTTCGGTTCCTGCTATATCAAGAAACGTAGGCAGGATATCCATCATGGTCATGAAGGTTCCATTAACTTCACTTTGACCCAGTAACCTCGGGAAGTTAATGAATGCGGCCGCTCGCAACCCACCTTCACTGATTCTGCCCTTATGCCCCTTTAGAGGTGCGGTTGCAGCTTCGGCGAAGCCACGTCCGTGATCTACGAAGGAATTTTCTCGACCCCAGTTTGAGAAGGAATTATCAACGAAATCTGGGATCTGAGGGCGCCCACCTGGTCTTTGACCGTGTTCTCCAGAAGATGCACCATGATCAGACGTGAACATGATGACTGTATTAGCTAATTGGCCGCTTTCTTCTAGATAGTTAACTAAGCGTCCGACATTAGCATCAAGATTTCCAATCATTGCTGCATAAATTTCTTGTGCTCTAGAATACCGACGCTGCTCTTCCTCTGTTAGTTCTATCCAAGGTGGGGCAACTGGTACGAAGTCCTCCAACGCCAACCCGGTTGGCAGAACTCCTAACTCATCAGCTCGCGCTACCCGGGATAACCGAAGCGCGTCATAACCCCTCTCATACTGTCCTGCATAACTTTCTAACTCGTTTTCTGGTACCTGTAGTGGCCAATGAGGCGTGGTATAGGGAAGATATCCAAACCATGGTGTCCCTTCTTCGTTTGATTGCAAAAATTCAAGCATCTTCTGTGTGTAATAATTTGTCGAATAAAAATTCTCGGGCAAGTCTTGGTATTCAACTGGATGACCGTCCAATTCATAAAGACTGCGTTCGCCCCAGAGTATTTCTGCAAAATGGCTAGCAGAAGCACCCAATTGCACGAAGGAATGATTGAATCCACGGGTTGCTGGAGTATATCCCTCCTCTAGGCCGAGATCCCATTTCCCGGCCATGTAGGTTCTATAACCGGCATCCTGTAGTAATTCTGGGAGAGTCGCCCAATTCAAACTTAATCTATTTGCTCGTTGTCCCCCATCTTGTGGTGGACGGTACTCTAGTGCGGCGGAAACACCACTGCTTGCCATCATCATCACTCGGGTTTGTTGGCACGCTCGATCCGCATGGAAGTTAGTAAGTCTTACCCCACCAAATGCGAGCTGATCAAGATTTGGGGTTTGAATCTCGCTCCCAAAGGCACCAATATCAGTAAATCCAAGATCATCCGCTACTATCAATAAGATGTTAGGACGCTGACCGATTGAAACTCTTTCGGAACAACCAGATAATGCAATGGACACACCCCATACAAACAGAATTGTCCAGACTCTCATTTTTATCCCCTTGAGATAAATATCGGCTGATATTTGAAATATTTTTTGTGCAAAACTATTCTCGTAATACTTTAATAAGTTCTGGAACAACGTCAAATAAATCTGCAGCGAGGCCGAAGTCTGCAATCTCAAATAGCGGAGCTTTTTCGTCTTTATTGATTGCTACGATTGTTCCAGCATCTTTGATCCCCGTGAGGTGTTGGATTGCGCCGGAGATACCCACTGCAATGTAGAGATTCGGCGAAATTATTTTTCCAGTTTGCCCTACTTGAAGGTCATTTCCCACATACCCTGAATCTACGGCGGCGCGTGATGCTCCTACGCTAGCTCCTAGTACATCGGCGAGTTGATAGATAAGTTTGAAGTTCTCTTTACTGCCCAAGGCCCTCCCTCCGGAGACAACTCGTGCGGCTGTCTGTAGGTCTGGTCTCTTGTTTTCAGCATTACTGTGAAGTTCAATGAAACGAGTATGCTTCGGGAGAACAGCAGAGAGGGATCTAGTTTCTACAACAGCTTGGCCAGTTTGTTCAGAGGCAGCGTAAGAAGCGGTTCGAACGGTAGCGATTACTACATGATCTTTAGACGTTTCCACAGTGGTGATTGCATTACTCGCGTAGATCGGACGCTTGAACCTGAACGCAGTCTCTGCATCCATGATATCGCTTAGCTGTCCGACGCCAAGCAGTGCTGCGACTCGAGGCATCAGATCCTTGCCAAAGGTTCCCGAGGGGCCAAAGATATGTGTGTAGTCGGCTGCAAGCTCAATGATCTGTGGTGCTAACACTGCCGCGAGCATGAACTCGTTTGCTGGGTGATCGATTCTTATGACCGTCGTGACACCCTCCAGGGTAGCAGCTTGCGCCGCAATCTGATCACCCTCTTTGGCAAGCACTACAATATCTATTGTTTCCGCTTCGAAGCTTCGTGCACAAGTCACGCACTTTGCTGTGCTTGGATTCAGGAAATTCTGATTGTGTTCAGCGATGACCAAGACGCGTGACATCACACTAAGCCTCTGTCGCGGAGTGATTGAACTAGTTCTCGCACGTTGCTAACCATCACTCCTTTGGGACGTTGTGGTGGTGGTTCAGTAGTTAACGAACGGAATTGGGTGGTTGACTCTACACCGAGCTTTGTTAGTGCAATAGTCTCTAAAGGTTTCTTTTTTGCCTTCATAATTTCCGGCAGCTTCACATACCTTGGTTCGTTCAGGCGTAGATCACTTGTTACTACAGCGGGTAAGTCGACTGAGATAACTTCTAGGCCCGCGTCCACCTCTCGCGTTGCCACTGCAGTACCGCTTTTAAAGGTGAGTTTTGAAACGAAGGTGGCCTGTGGTCGGTCCCATAAAGCAGCCAGCATTTGTCCCGTTTGATTATTGTCGTCGTCGATGGACTGTTTACCCATCATCACCAGTTGCGGGACCTCGCGATTAACCAGTGCCATTAGTGTTTTCGCAATTGCCAGGGGTTCCAGTTTTTCGGTTGTCTCTACCAAAATTGCTCGGTCAGCCCCCATTGCTAGTCCTGTTCGTAGCTGCTGTTGATTTTCCTGCGTGCCAATAGATGCCACGATGATTTCTTTGGCCTCACCGCGTTCTTTGATTCGGAGCGCTTCTTCCAGTGCGATTTCATCAAAAGGATTGATGCTCATCTTGACGCCGTCGAGCACAATTCCTGAACCATCAGGTTTTATGCGTACCCGGACGTTATAGTCAACTACACGCTTTAGACACACTAGAATTTTATTAATTTCTGTCATACCAGCACCGAAACAGAGCTTTAGATTATGGAGTGACTATTGTTAATCATGAGGCGATTTTCTGAAAGCCACCGTGCAGTAGCGAAGCGTCAATTATGCTTATTTTTATATATTTCGTGCCAATTTTGGTTTTTATGAGACTAGGTGGGGTTTTCGGGTGTATAAGGTTTTACCTTCTAGGTGCAGAATCAATATCCCAACGGGGGTAGTATCTTAAGGATCCAATCAGGGCACTAATTCAAGCAGTATTATTTCTGTCTTTGTCAGGGTTAACAGTGTAAGTATTGGACGGGTGAGGTTGGTTTGGCTCTAATGCCATGAAATTCATCGTAAAAGTCTCTGGCTGGGTGTTATTGAATGTCGCGTGATTCCTTGGAGTACGACGTCTTAATCGTTGGGGGCGGACCCGCCGGACTTTCTGCCGCGATTCGCCTGCGACAGCTCGCGGAAGCCGCACATCTCGATCTTAACGTTTGTTTATTGGAGAAGGGATCTGAGATTGGTGCCCATACACTATCCGGCGCCGTTATTGAAACCCGCGCATTAGACGAATTGCTGCCGGAATGGAGGACTATCAACGCACCAATCAGTACAGAGGTGGCTACGGATGAGTTTTATTTCCTCACCGGACTAGATAGCTCAATCCGGGTGCCGCGGGTGTTCGTGCCAGCCAGTATGCGTAACCAAGGCAATTACATTGTTAGTTTGGGCGATGTCTGTCGTTGGCTTGGGGAACAAGCAGAGCAGCTTGGCGTTGATATCTTTCCGGGCTTTGCGGCAGCGCAGCTATTGCTGGGCGATGATGGGGTTGTCAGAGGAGTGACAACTGGAGAGATGGGGCTCTCTGCTACCGGCAAACCGAAAGAATCCCATGAGGCTGGCATAAATATTCTTGCGAAACAAACCGTCTTTGCGGAAGGCTCCAGAGGACACCTAGGACGGCAGTTGATTGAGCGATTCAACTTAAGCACAGAAGCTGACCCTCAACACTATGCCTTAGGACTCAAGGAAATCTGGGAGGTTGTGCCTAGTAAGCATAAAGTTGGCAAAGTTGTGCACGGTGCCGGTTGGCCTCTGACCAAGGAGTCGAGGGGTGGTTTCTTTTTATATCACACGGACAATTCACAAGTCGTCGTGGGGTTGATCGTTGACTTGAACTATACCAATCCCTACTTGAGACCCTATGAAGAGTTTCAACGTTTGAAGCACAACCCTCTGATTCGGAATGTTTTGGAGGGCGGTACTCGAATTGCCTATGGCGCACGTTCCATCACAAAAGGTGGTCTCAACTCGCTACCTAAACAGACAGTGCGAGGTGGACTAGTTATAGGTTGCAATGCAGGGACACTCAATTTTGCAAAAATAAAGGGGACTCACACAGCTATGAAGTCAGGAATAGTTGCTGCTGAGACAATCTTTGAAGCTTTCGAATCTGGTGAGGGTGCTGGCGCTGGTGCTGAGCTCACTGCTTTCTACGATAAACTGCATCGTTCGTGGCTTTTTGATGAACTACATCAAGCTCGGAATTTTGGTTCAGCATTACATAAGTTGGGCGTTTTTTGGGGAGGAGTATTTAATTACTTGGAGCAGTCTATTTTGCGGGGAAGATTTCCACTCACTTTACGTAACAGACAAAAGGATCATGAAGCGCTGTGTCTTGCTGCCGAGTCTCAGCCTATAGATTATCCAAGGCCTGATGGTGTTATTAGTTTCGATATGCTTTCCTCCGTTTATATATCAAATACCAATCACGTTGATGACCAGCCTTGTCATTTGACTTTAAAAGACGAGCAGTTGCCCATTATAAAAAATTATGTGAACTACGCCGGGCCAGAATCACGGTACTGTCCAGCAGGCGTTTACGAATTTGTCGAAGCTGGTGATACTGTGCGGCTTCAGATCAATTCCCAAAACTGTGTTCATTGTAAGACGTGTGATATCAAGGACCCTGAGCAGAATATCGTTTGGGTTCCCCCGGAAGGGGGCGGCGGTCCTAACTATCAGAATATGTGATTCCGGATATAGCTCTGATGAGCAATCGATTAGCGAGGGCTTATTGTTAGGTGTTTAAGTCTATAGTAAATAAAGAAATATTCTTGT